>JAHKLY010000005.1 GCA_020854825.1 Microcaldota archaeon
ATGTGGCCTAAGTATATTTGGTATTCCATAGGAATATTCAACTTTTTCAATTTTTTTGATTTCAATTTCCGTATCTATATTAACCCCCATCAAAAAATACAAAGGGAAAAATATAATTTCGTTTATTGAAGCAAGAGCTCCAAGAATCCCGGTCCTTTCAAGTCTAATTATGTCTCCCTCAATAATAATTTTCCCAGTTTTAGTTTCAGCATTCATGTTTATAGATACATACAGATATTTTTAAATACCGAGCACCCATCCCACATAACATCAGTGCTCCAGGTTCTGAAAAAAAATCCTGACAATTATCCTATAATTATCTCTTTTTTACTATCTTTCCTACTTATTCAAAAGCACTGCCAAAAAATCAAAACAAAAACAAAGGAAACAAAACAAAGTTTAATTGATAAACAAGGTTTAAAAAATAAATAAAGTTTAAATAATTAATGTCTAACAAAAAAGGTATAACTAATTAAGATTTAAAGGATAAATAAAATACAAAACAAAAAACAAGAAAAAGAAAAAAACTATTTCTTTTTTCTTTTTGTATAAGCTAGTACTCCCCAAATTCCAAAAATAAAAAATCCAATCATTAATAAAAATCCTATAGTAGGAAGTGCGCTTTCTTTTATCCCAGAAGACATTTGAAACATAAATGATCCAAAGGAAATAACAAAACAAAGTATTGCAATCCCAAATAATTTAGCATATTTTTCCATAAAATCACCAAATTAATTTAATCATATATATATTCTTTTCTATACTCTCAAAATCTATACTCTCAAAAACGTATGAACATTGCATCTCCAAATGAGTAAAACCTATATTTATACTTTATAGCGCTTTCATAAATATCGTGCCATTTATCTCCTATAAGAGAAGCGACTAATAAAAGCAAACTAGTGCGCGGAAGATGAAAATTAGTTATTAAACCATCAAAATTAAGATTAAACTTATAGCCTGGATAAACAAATAAAGAAGTTTCTTTAGCGCAAGCCTTAACTTTACCATTTTTTTGAGATGCACTTTCTAATGCACGTAATGATGTAGTACCAACTACATATAAAGCGCCTTTTCGTTTATTTATACTATCGGCTGTTTTTTTAGATATTTCAAACCATTCTGAATGCATTTTATATTTAGTATAATCTTCATCTCTTATTTCAGCAAAAGTACCTAATCCTACATGTAAACAAACTTTTTCAACATTAATTCCTTTTTCTTCTAGCCTATCAAGTAATGTTTTACTAAAATGTAATCCTGCAGTTGGTGCAGCAACTGATCCATCTTTAAAAGCAAAAACAGTTTGATACCTCTTTCTATCATAAGATTCATTATGTATATACCCTGGTAAAGTGAAATCTCCCTTTTGTTTAAGAACTTCTTCAATAGATTGATTAAAATTTAATAAAAAATGAAAATCAATTTTAGATACAATCTCTGCAATTACTCCGTCTTGAAAAAATAATTTATTACCAATTTGTGGATTTTTACATTTAACAAACGCTTCATACTGTTTAGAAGATTTTTTATTTATTATAGTTATTGATACATGCCCCCCAGATTCCTTTTGTCCTTCTAATTTAGTATTGACTACTTTAGTTTCATTAACTACAAGTATATCTCCTTTTTTTAAATACTCAATAAGTTCAAAAAAGTTTCTATGGTTTATTTTACCCTCTTTAAAATCATAAATTAACAAACGTGATTCATGTCTTTTATTAACTGGATTTTGCGCAATTAATTCTGAAGGCAAATTATAATAGTATTGATTTATTGATTTCATAATCTCACTTTTAAGAAAATTATACTAAAATAGACCCTTCAGAGTTTAAAAAGGTATATATACTAACCCCAATATGGATACCCTAGTATCTAGTAAAATAATATTAATAATAAATACTAATTTAATAGTCAAAATCAGCAGGTAAATATGAAATATCTTTGATTATCTTATCTGCACTTGATAATTTATCTTTAGGATTAGTTGTTTCAACTGCTATACAATACGCGCCAGAATCTTTTGCAGCTTTTAAACCTTGAATAGAATCTTCAATAATAACTGTTTCATGCGCTTTGACACCTAGTTTTTTCATAGTTTTTAAATAAATCTCAGGATTAGGTTTTCCGTTAACAACATCTTCACCAGAATATAAAACCTCAAAATATTTTCTAATATGAAATTTATTAACAACTAAATCCATTAACTGCTTAAAAGAAGAAGTTGCAATTGCTAATTTATATCCTTTTTTATTAAGCTCAATTATTTTCTCTTTAGCTTTTGGAAATAATTCTAATTTATCTTTAGCAGTTTCAATGAATAATTTTCTTCTTCTTTGAATAGCTTTTTGATTTAAATCTTCTAATTCTTTACCTTTATGTCCTTTTTTCTCTAAAAAAGGTTTGAAAACCTCATCTTCTGTCTTCCCAATAATTATTGAATATAGTTTATCATCCATAGGGATATCAAATTCTTTATATACTCGAAAATTTATAATTTTCCAAATAGGTTCTGAATCTACTATAACTCCATCCATATCAAAAATTATTGCTTTCATATACATTACCAAGGTACATTTTTTAATTTAAAAATATATGCAAGTAAATTTGCTATTTTATGGAGTGTAAATGTTATTATAATTAAAATCAATACGTCTACAAAGGATAATGTGAATAGAAGACTATCAAAAACAAAACTTCCAAATAGCAAGGCTATTAAAAGAAAAATTATTTCATCAATAAAAAACATAGACGTGCCCCTTTCTCTATTAAATCTTCTTTTTAGAAAACTTCCGCAAAGATCTCCAAAAATAGCACCAAAACCTAATAATACTCCTGAATAAATATATGACATCTGAGAATTAAATATATTATATGGAGTATTAAAAATAAACAAACCTAATATTCCACCTATAAAAAATCCACCAACAACCGCAGATACAAATCCCCTAACTGTTTTACCAGGACCAAATATTCTCTTTCCGTCTATGAAATTTTTATTTAAATCAATAGGAGTTCCATGCCCCAATAATACAGGTAAAGAATTTGCTACATATGCGGGCAAAATAAATATAAATAATTGAATAAAATGAAAAACCATATATTTATAATAATAAAAAGTATTAAATTGCTTATGAAAAAGAAAAAAACCAAAAAAACTGATAAAATTTTCGTTTTAGTAATAATTATTATATCTATTTTAGCAATCACAGTAATAGGAATTAAAAAAACAGAAGATTTAAACAAAGAAATACCCCTTATTGAAAATAATACTAAAATAGAATTATCTAGATGTCTTGAAGGAGAAGAAAAAGAATGTATAACAGAATATAATTGTGATGGAACACAATATTGTAAAAATGGAAAATGGACTAATTGCTACAAAAATAAAGTTGTGTGCATACCTAGCAAAGAATACACTTGTGCATTAACTCCTTGTTTATCTGGTACAAAAGTATGCAACGACTGCGGAACAGGTTGGGAAAAATGTAAATAAGGCTACCAAACATAGGTTTAAATACATTAATTTAGTAAAAATATATAGAAGTTAAAAGGTAGATAGATATGAAAAAAATTAATGAAGCAGAGTGGCAAGTAGATAAAGAAGGAAACATGAAAGTACCTATAACTATTATTGGAACAGAAAAAATTGTTGAACAAATGAAGAGAGATAGAACATTAAATCAAATAAAAAATGTAGCTTCATTACCTGGAATTGTCAAACACGCATTAGTAATGCCTGATGGACACGAAGGGTATGGTTTCCCTATCGGCGGAGTTGCTGCATTTGACATAGAAAATGGAATTATTTCCCCAGGGGGAGTCGGCTATGACATTAACTGCTTAACTGGGAATACAAAAATCCCAACTCCATATGGTTGGTATATGTCTATCAAAGAGCATAATTTTTTATCAAATATAGAACTAACAACTAATGGGAATACCTATCTTTTTAGTACAACCCAAACATATTCAGTATTATCAAAACAAGGAATATCTAAAGTTAAAAATTTTATGTATAGGGAACACAAAGGAAAAATATATAAAATAAAAAGTACTGGAGGGACTATAACTTGTACTGGTGAGCATCCTATTTATACAACAGAAGGAAAAAAATGTGCAAAAAATATAAATACAGAACAAGGTATACTCACAAATCCAATTATTGGAGTAGAATATAAAAAATATAAAAGTTTGGAAGAAGACAAAAGATTATCTATAATTACAAAAATATTTGGATATCTTATAGGAGACGGTGTTGTTTACAAATCTAACAATAAATTTTATGCTGTTGCATATGGTAAAGAAGAAGATCTAAAAAAAATGATGACTGATCTAAAATCTATTGGATACGCTTCAAAAACATATCATAGACTAAGAACCCATAATATAAATGGAAAACAATTTGAAGCAGATAATTGGGAATTACATATTTACTCAAAAGAGTTTATTAATGAATTGATTGGTTTGGGGATGCCTTTAGGAAATAAAACTAAAACTACTACTAACATTCCAAATTGGATAATGGAAGGTCCTCTTTGGATAAAAAGACAATTTTTGGCAGGATATTTTGGAGCTGAAATGTCTAAACCAAAAAGCATGAGTAAAACCTGTTTATATTTACCAGATGTAACTATGACAAAAGAAGCGAAGAATGAAAATAATCTTAGATTTTTTATGCTGCAACTCAGTAAAATTTTAGAAGAATTTGAAATTGAAGTATCTAAAATAACAACAGTTGAAAAAGATAGTAAAAAAATTCGGATGAGAATTCTTATTAATGGTAAAGCTGAAAATCTAATAAAACTTTATTCAAAAATAGGTTTTGAATATAATAAAAAAAGAGAATTTTTAGCAAAATGTGCAATATTATATTTAAGAAAAAAAATTAAACATAGAAAAGAAAGGAGTGAATTAGCAAAATGGATAAAAAAGAAAAGGAAGCAAGGTTTTAAATCAAAGGAACTTAAAAAAATATTAAAAGGAGAAATAAATAATAGATTCATTGAACGTGCATTATATGAAAATGCAGGAACACGAATCTCATTAAATTTTCCTTCTTTTGAAGAATTTGTAAAAAAACAAAAAGGTTACTTGAGAATATATGGTGCATTAGTGGCAGAAATTGATACAATAAAAGAAAAAGAATACAAAGGCAAAGTATATGATTTCACTATAGAAAAAGATCATAATTTTGTTGCTAATGGAATTATTGTATCTAACTGCGGGGTAAGGTTAGTTACAACTGGTTTAACTGTGGAACAAGTTACTCCTAAATTAGATGAATTAATCAAAAAACTCTTCAATAATGTACCTTCGGGAGTAGGTGCAAAAAGTAAATTAAGAGTGGATGAAACTCAATTAAAAAATGCTTTAATAAATGGAGTACAATGGGCGGTTAAAAATGGATATGGTAGAGAAGAAGATATTGAACATTGTGAAGAATATGGAAAAATGGAAGGTGCAGATCCATCTGCAGTATCTAAAAACGCCATGAAAAGAGGAAAACCTCAATTTGGAACACTAGGTGCAGGAAACCATTTCTTAGAAATTCAAAAAGTTGATGAAATAGTATTACCAGATATTGCTGAGAAATTCAAATTAAAAAAAGATGAAGTAGTTGTAATGATACATTGCGGTTCAAGAGGATTTGGCCATCAAGTATGCGGAGACTACATTGACATTATGCTTAGGGCCTCTGAAAAATATAAAATAAATTTACCAGATAGAGAATTATGTTGTGCACCTTTAAAATCAGAAGAAGCTCAAAATTATTTGAAAGCTATGAAGTGTGCTGTTAATTATGCATTCACAAACAGACAAGTAATAATGCATTGGGTAAGAGAAACTTTTGATGAAGTATTTGGGAATAAAACAAGTGAAAATATGCACTTAGTTTATGATGTTGCACATAATATTGCAAAAATAGAAGAACATGAAGTAGACGGGAAAACAATGAAAGTATGTGTACACAGAAAAGGAGCAACAAGAGCCTTTGCAAAAGGAAGAAAAGAATTACCTAAAACATATATAGACATTGGACAACCGGTTTTAATACCTGGAAGTATGGGAACAGCATCTTATGTACTAGTAGGAAAAGAAAAAGGAATGCAAGTTTCATTTGGATCAACCTGCCACGGTGCGGGAAGAGTAATGTCTAGATCTGAAGCAATAAGATCATTTACATTTGATCAAGTTAAAAAAGAAATGGAAAATAAAGGAATAAAATTATTAGCTGCAGACAAAACCGTAGCACAAGAAGAAGCATCTGGAGCATACAAAGACGTAGACGAAGTAGTTAAAAGCGTTGCATTATCCGGCATAAGTGATATTGTTGTAAAATTAAAACCAATAGGTGTTGTAAAAGGTTGAGGTGAAATAAATGGAGATATCAATAGTACAAATAATAAAAAATAGTATAAATTTATTTAAAAAATATAAAAAACAAATAATTATGCCTTTTGTAATTATTTTTTTACTTTCATTAACTCTATCTGTCATGAGTAATGATTTAAATAAAATGAATGAAGAAATAACAAATACTTCACAAACAAATCCAGATACTCTATCTGTCATGAGTAATGATTTAAATAAAATGAATGAAGAAATAACAAATACTTCACAAACAAATCCAGATTTAGCAATATCAAGGATAGGAGAAGATTTAGGATTTTCAATTTTAATTATGATCTTAAGTATTATTTTTGGATTTATAAATCAAATGCTTGAGTTCTCTGTATATACTCCAATACAAGAAACAATGAAAAAGACAAAAATAAGTAATTGGAAAACACATTTTAAAAAACAATTTATTAATACACTTAAACAACTTGTTATTTCTATAATTATATTTATAACTTTAATATTAGGAATCGTTTTAATACTCCTCGGAGCATTCCTTAATGATTTAATAACCTTTGGGATATTAGGAGGTATATGCATATTAATTTACTTAATCTTACTATTTGTAACAATGTTTTCAAGTTATTATATAGTACTTAAAAACTCAGGGATCACTAAATCAATTAACTTAAGCTATAAGACAGTAAAAAACAATTTTAAAATCTGCCTATCCTTTATACTAGTATGGGGACTAATACTACTAACCTTGAGTTTACTGTATATAATTATAATATTTTTAACAGGAGAAATTCCAACCTATTTATATTATATATCTATCTTTATATCTGCTTTATTTATTAATCCAATTCTATTAATCTCATATATTGGATTAGGGGATAAATTAGTAAAATAAGCCAAAAACAGGGCTCTCCTTTTTAAATTTTTTTATTGTAATAAACTCGGCGAGAAGATGTTTATTTGGGATAAAGAAGTAGAAGATATATTAAATAAATACACAAGTGTTAGCCAAGGTAAGGAGGATTTTGAAGAGTTAGAACTTGAAAAATTAAAATTAAGACTACTTTTAAAAACAATTGAAAGTTCAAAAACACTTATGGAAGCAGAAGAAAGAGGACAACTAGCAAAGCAAAAAGTAAATGAATTGTGTTATGCTTTTTCTTTTGCTTCATTGCTCGATAGAAAAAAGAGAATAAGAAAAAAAATTGAAAAAACTCAGGTCTTATTACAAAAACTTAATACTATTGATTCAAAAGGAGAATTTTATCAAGAATTACTTAAAAAAACTCATGAACGATTACATCAATATACACAAATTGAATCAAGACCACCAATTAAAAGACACACTATAGAACAAGTAGTATTAGAAGAGATTGAACACAAAATCTCAAAAGCAAAAAAACAGGTGTTATTAAGAGCTATAACTGCTCCACTAAAACCTGGAAAAGAAATAAGGATTTTATTAGATAAAAAAAATTTAATAATATTAAGTGAGTCAACAAAACTTCAATACGAAACAGAAAAATCAAAAAAAGAAATTGAAGAAATATTCAAAATTAAAGAATTGTTTGGAATCCCGATAACTAATTTAAATTCTCCATTAGTTATGGATGTAAAAAAACAAGGAAATAATATTGTTGTTAATATAATAGAAAAAATATTCGAAAAAAACCAAATTAAAACAAAAAACCACTCATTTATCCTCAAAGCATAAGTTTAAAAACATCTATTTACTAATAAATATATCGAGATGTGAGCTTTAAGCTTGAATCGACTAATTCAAGAGGTGAATACCATGGGATTATATACATGGATAAAAAAAAGTTTTCAAAAAGAATACAAAACAAATAGTCCAGAGTATAAAAAAAGAATTCAAGATTGGAGAAAAGAAGGTGTTATTAATTATGTTGGAAAACCAACTAATTTAGCAAGAGCAAGATCATTAGGATATAAAGCAAAAGAAGGATATTTTGTAGTTAGAGTTAAAACTAGAAAAGGAAGAAGAGCAAGAAAAGCCCCAGTTGGGGGTAGAAAACCAAGTAAAAATTATAAATATATTTCTCCTGGAAAATCCTATCAAGCAATTGCAGAAGAAAAATCAGCAAGAAAATATCCAAATAAAGAAGTTTTAAATTCCTATTGGGTTGGTGAAGATGGACAACACAAATATTTTGAGATTATCATGTATGATCCATTGTCTAATTCATTACCAAAAGAATTAATTAATAAAAAAGGTAGAGCATTTAGGGGATTAACAAGTACAGGTAAAAAACACAGAGGAATAAGACATAGAGGAAAAGGCACAGATAGGCCTGTACGATAGGATCTACTATGTATAATATAACTTTAAATAAAATAGAGAAAAAGTTTGATTATGTAGAACTTTTTCTTTATAATTCTTTTTCTATTTTTAAAACAAATAATACTAGAATCGCAGCTTCAAATTGTAAAAAAAATCAGATAATATATTTAGAAACATATGATCCTTCTATGGAGATTATTCAAAAAGCAAAGGAAAAAAAAAGTATATTTTTAATAAATCTATTAGATATTATAAATGAGGAAGGATCAAATAGAAGTAAAACTATAAATAATATAAAATTATTTTTAAGATTATGTATAAAATACAAAGTTGAATTTATAATGTGTTTTTTAGCTTCCAATGAATCAGAATTAAGAACATTAAAAGAAGGAATTGCGTTAGGTACGTTATTAGGTTTAAAACATAAACAAGCTAAAGACGCATTTATAAAAATTAAAGATTTAAAGAAATAATTTTGCTAAATCAAATTCATATAAGAGGATAATATGGGAATTAAACCAACAGTAAGAATGAAAAAAAGATATATTGCTTTTGAACTTATTGGAAAAGATGCAAATAATATAAATGAAACTGAAATCAAATATGCTTTTTATAAAATATTAAATCAATTATATGGAGAAATAGGTTTTGCTGATTTAGGTTTTAGATTAATTGAATTCAAACCAGAAACAAAAAAAGGGATAGTTCGTTTTAGAAGACAAAAATTAAATAAAGGAATTGCTTGTTTTGCTTTTATTAAAAATATTGAAAAGTATGAAACACGTTTAAAACCTTTAAGTACAAGTGGAAGTTTAAAAAAATTAAGAGAAAGAATAAATTAACAACTTTTAATTATTTTTTGTAATAATTTATTTGAACTATCTATTAATTTTGGATCAACATTCTTTATCTCCTTACTTAAATCCAATAAATATATTAACCTCTGTTTTGAAATATATCTTAAGTGTAAATACTTCATTTCTGAGATTAATCTATTTTTGTTGCTTGCTTCTTGAGATTTAATATGATAATAATGAACTATATTGAGAAATCCTTGTAATACTCTATTAAATATTGGTTCTATTTCTTTATGTTGTTTGGTTGTTAATTCTGCATCCTTAATTACTATATTAAATATTTCTAATGCATCCTCCAATACATATGAAGCCACCTTTGGTTTTTTGTAAAAAACAGAATAACTTGCTAAATCTACATTACAATTTAAAAGAAAAATTGTTCTTTCAACATATTCTGTATGTGAACAATTAGAATTTATTGTTAATAATTTTAAGGATCTTCTAGTTAATTCTATGGCTCTTTTGAACTTTTTACATTCTGCTGAATATTTTGCCATTTCAAACAGATGAGTAGATAAACTACATTTCGTCATCTCAGAATTTGAACCTGCTAATTTAGCACTAGTTAATTTTGCTCTTAAAAATATTTGTTTTATTCTATCAACTACTGGAATTGGATAGTAACTAGTAACTACTTTAATACAAGTTGCATCTATAAAATTATTTCTCATTTAATCACCACATTTGAAATTCATATATTGATTTAAGTGCTGTAGTTCGAACTTCTTTTAAATCTTCATCTGATAAAGGTATATCTTTTAAATTATTCATTAACATATTAAACTTTTTTATATTCTTACTTTTTTCTTTAAAATCTATTTTTATATAACATTGTTCAGCAAATAATAACATTTTTTTAGCTAATAATTTTCTTTCAATAGTCGTTGGATCCATTGATAATCTTTCTGCTCTTTTCAAACAAATTCTTGCTGCACTTTTATGTTTTAATAGGGCACTTTTTCTTTTTGCTACTTCGAATCTGTGTTCTGAAAATGAAATATTTCCTTGAAATAAAGAATCAATAAAAATTGTTGCCCTACCTATAAAAGGAATTTCTGATATATTCAATTTTTTTTCATGGTTTAAGTTAATCATTTAATAACCTCCTTTAAAAAAGTATAAATTATACTATAGTTTTCTGTGTTTAAAAAGGTTTTGGTGTGAAAAATTAAAATAAAAACGCCGAGGGAGGGATTTTCATACACCAAGTTTCTTTCTTGGTACAGCTTCTTTCTTTTTCCAAAGAAAGAAGGTGTTTGAACCCCCATGTCCGTGAAGACACACGATTTCTTGTTTTGTTTTCTTTTCTTTGTTTAAACTTTCTCTTCTTTTTCAAAAGAAAAGAAAGGTTATTCCAGTCGTGCGCACTACCAGATTATGCGACCTCGGCATTAATATGACGAGAATTACAAAACGAATGTTTTGTTTGACCTCGGCATCAATGTAATATATGACGAGGGATTTTCATGAAATGAAAACTGACCTCGGCATTAATGTAATATATAACGAGGGATTTTCATGAAATGAAAACTGACCTCGGCATTAATGTAATATATGACGAGGGCTGTAAAAACAAAGTTTTTACTTAACCTCGGCATTACTATCTATATATGTAAAAATTATATAAATAAGACTTTAAAAATTGAATGGTAGGAAAGAATATGAATTCAAAAAAAACCTGGTTCTTCAATCCCAAAATGTTTTTTAAGTTTAGTAATTATTCCTATCGTTTCCCTATTTAGATTTTGTGCTCTTGATGGAGTATATCCATATCTTTCTTCATAAAATGAAGGAACTCTAGAATAAAAGTTAGTTTTTGCTTTATAAATATGTTTAAAAATTTTTTTTGAATAATCTGAAAAATCAGTCATAAAAAGGAACTCTTGTTCTATATAATCATTTAATGCCCATTCTAATCCATAGCCTACTCTTCTTCTTAAAGATTTTTTACCAGTTTTAGTTGTATAAACTCCAGAAACAATATACTCCCATTTAATATCAATTTGTTTTTCATCTAAAATTGGAGCTAATGCAGTTGCTCTTAATGCTCTTTGACCACTACAAAATAAAGAACATCCATCTACTGTTCCAATTGTCATATTTATTTCTGGTTGTGTTAATATTGGACTAACAAGTAGGTCTATTTGATTTTCTGAAATATCTACTAAATCTGCATCTAAAATTAAAATTACGTCTGCGCCCATTTGATAAGATGCTTTTGCTGCGCAGTAAAACGCATATGATTTTCCATAATTTTTAGGTAAAACCATATTAATAAAACCAGGATTTTCTAAATAAACTTCTAACTCTTTTTGAGAATTATCTATTGATCCATCATTAATAGCAATTACATTATCTATTTTCCCTTTTGCAATCATATCAATTAAAGGATTAAGTACATCATGTAAATTTTGTGCCTCATTATACACAGGCACAATCGCTATTATTCGGTTAAACTTTTCTTTAGATATTCTTTGTGAATTCATATAAAAGATGTGTTTTTATGTGTTTATAAATGTTTGTATAACTAGATAAAATAAAAAAGGAATAAAATAAAAAAAGTATTAGTTTTCTTTTCTTTTTGTTAATTTTTTCTTTTCTTTTTTAAAAAGAAAAGAAAAAGTTAATCTAAAGTAATTCTTACGTATACATCATCAGGAACTTTAACACGCATAATTTGTCTTAAGGTTCTTTCATCTCCTTTTACATCTATGAGACGCTTATGAATACGCATTTCCCAATGTTCATAGGTTTCAGTTCCATCCCCACAAGGACTTTTTCTTGTTCCTACTTTCATCTTTTTAGTAGGTAATGGGATTGGTCCTTTTATTGGAACTCCTGTAATTTTAGCAATTTCAACTATTTGATTACAAACATCCATTAATTTGTCTGGATCCTTACCTATGAGTTTTATACGTGCATTTGCCATAGAATCACTTATTGTTTTTTAGGTTCTACTTCTAATACAACTCCAGCTGCAACGGTTTGTCCCATATCTCTGATAGCAAATCTACCTAATGGACCATAATCTTTGTATGTTTCAACGACAACTGGCTTTAGAGGTTTGAACTTAATTATTGCAATATCTCCTGTTTTTACAAAATCAGGATTTTGAGCTGCTGTTGCACCTGTTTTAGGATCTTTTTTCTCCAAAATTTCAATTACTTGACATGGTAATTGTGCTGTGTGGATATGGAATACAGGAGTATATCCTTTTCCAATAGCTGTTGGATGATCTAAAACAACAACTTGTGCTGTGAATGTTTCAGCTACTGTTGGTGGCCTATCTGCTGGTCCAACAACATATCCTCTTTTTATTGCATTTTTATCTACTCCTTTAAGATTAAATCCAATATTATCTCCAGGTCCTGCAGAGGATAATTCTTGATGATGCATTTCCATTTTCTTTACATCAGACTTTACTCCAGAAGGCATAATTGAAATAGCCATCCCTGGTTTTATTACTCCTGTTTCAACTCTACCTACTGGAACTGTTCCATGTCCTGTGATTGTAAATACATCTTGGATAGGTAATCTCAAATCCTTGTCAATTGGCTTTGGTGGAACTACAAAAGTATCTAATAATTTTACTAAACAATCTCCTTTATACCAAGCCATATTTTCACTTTTTGCTGCGATATTGTCTCCTTTATACCCAGAAATTGGAACAAAATTTATTTTACTAACATCATATCCAATGGATTTTAACATTTTAGACATTTCTTCTTTAATTTCATTGAATTTCCCTTCATCATAATTTACTACATCCATCTTATTAACTGCGATCATAATTTGATTTATACCTAATACTTTTGATAAGAAAGCGTGTTCTTTTGTTTGTGGCATTGGACCTTCTCTTGCTGATACAACTAAAACTGCTGCATCTGCTTGGGAAGCACCTGTAATCATGTTCTTAACAAAATCTCTATGCCCAGGGGCATCAATAATTGTAAAATAATATTTATCTGTTTTGAACTCTTTATGATTTACTTCAATTGTAACTCCTCTCTCTCTTTCTGCTTTCAATGTATCCATAGTATAAGCAAACTCAAAAGTTGCTTTACCAAATTTTTCTGCTTCTTCTTTTAATTTTTTTAATTGTTGTTCTGGTAATGCCTTAGTATCAAATAGGATTCTACCTACTGTAGTAGACTTACCATGGTCGACGTGACCAATAAAAATTAAATTCATATGTTCTTTCTCTGCCATTAATAGCACCTCCACTTTATATTTTTTGAAAAAAACTTCTAATAGTTCTGCAAATACGACAGAATTTAGTGTACTTAATTTAACTATAAGTATTTAAAAATGTTTCGTAAGGTTTTCTAACCTCTATTTCTTTTTTTGCTTTTTCATTTTAAATTTTGGGAATACTTTATTGAAAGAATCAATATCTATATATGGATACATCTTCATACTCTCTAAAACACAGTTTAATAAATAGGAATTTGAATTTAATTCTCTATTTGTTTTCAATAGTTCCGCCAATGTTTGATAACCTTTTTTCTTCCCTTTCGTAATACTTTTTGCTTTTTCATTTACTTCTTTATAACTTAAATTTGTGAAATCAAATGCTTTTCTATAAATTGTGTTATATGCACTCACAAGGGTTTGTAAAATTTCTTCCATAGATGTATCTTTGATGATACTCATTCTTTTAACTGCAAAATATTTTTTGTGTTTTATAAATAATGCAACTCCTTCATATTCTAAAGCCTCTGCTTTTGATTGAGGGGGTTTATTTTTTATCTCATAGTCTTTTAACCAGGCATAAGTTTTTGTTTTTTCTAATAACCTCCTTAATATATATGCCTCTAAAAAGGGTTTGTATTCTTTTGGGAATTTATCTAAAACCTGTTTGATGTCTTTTGGTTTTATAATATTTAACACTTCAACTAAATCCTGATTATGTTCTTTTAATAATTTATCAAGAAATAAATCTATATCTTTTAAATCACCTAACAACTCGTAAGATCTATCAGAAACCAACTTATCTATTTTTGAAAGTGCATAAACTGCTTTTTCATCATCATCTTCAAATTCAAATTTTATTAAATCAACCCATTCATACTTTTTATAATTACTAACAAATGTTATTTCTGTCATTTTTCTCACCTCTCTAAGAACATCTTGTTGAACAATAAATTGTATTTGTCCCAACATCATCTAATATTTTTTCGTTATTACAAATATTATTTCCTATATTATAAGTTGCATTAACTGAAGTATGGAAGGCATATCTTAAATTATCACAAACATTATTATCAATAAACTTATTATTGTTTGACTCTCTTCTTATTGAAACTCCGTCTCTAAAATTATTTACTATTTCTAAATTTTTAATTTCATTACTTATACTTCCATAAGTTAACCCTACTCCAATATTATTACTATTTGAATATCCTTCTGAAATAAAGTTATTTGAAGATGTTACTAATGATAATCCAGTTTGTATATTATTTGAGATATATACACCATTAATTATATTATCATTAGAGCTAGATAATAATACAGAATTTAAATTATTATTTGATGTTATATAATTAAATCTGTTATTATGTGAATTATCTAATCTTAATCCTATTTGTATATTTCCTATTGTAGTTGTATGATTAATTATAGAATGATCAACTTCTTTTAAATATATTCCTTCCCTCGTATTTCCGCCTGCTTCATTTCCATTCATAAAAATATGTTCTGAATCTAAAACATAAATTCCTTGTTCATTATTTTCAGCAACATGATTATTTTCTAATTTTAAATAATCTGAATTAAATGCATAAAGACCAATATCATAATGTTGGATATGACAATTTTTTATTGTTATATTATTTTGTTCAAAAACTTCAATTCCTATTTTATAACTTGGTAATGGGTATCCATTCAATACAGCACCATTACAATCAAAAACTAAATTATTATTTACAATTTTAAATTGATTTGTATATGTTTTTCCGCGTTCTAATTTAATATCTTCTCTTACTAACCAAACATTTTCATCTTCATAAGATAATTCTTCATAAGTACATAAATTACTGCACATATTACATGTTCCATTAAAGAAAGGTACACAAGGCATACCATTATTTAATCCTTCATCACAATCTTCTCCTGCTTCTAAAATACCATTCCCACATTTACAATCTGAAGTTTCATTAATTGTAAAATTAAATTTAGAATTTAAAGGCACATCATGTACATCGTCCCATAATTGTATTAAAAATCTATTATTCTCATCTATAAAAGGAGTTGCATAATCTGAATCAAATTCTAATCTCTTAATATCGGAGTAATGTAACTTTGTTAATATACTATTATTATAATCACAACTTATATTGTTTAAAATTAATTGTATAAACCCTCCATATCTATATATTGAAGTTCCAACATCATCACAAGTTCCTCTCCCCCCATCTTCCCAACTTATTTCATATGTTAATTCATTTAGTTTACTAATGAATGTATTTCTTCTTGAATTATGTTTTATTAAATTATCATAATAAATTAGAGTATTAGTTGGATCCATATAAATATCTAAATCACTCCCAAAAATATTCACAAATTCACAACTTGCAAAATTATGTGTGTCTCTAACACAAACTTCATATGGATATAATAAACAATCATCATTATAGAAACATTCTCCTATTGGTTCTACTGAACAGTCAAAATATGAGGCATTATATAATTCTACATCATACAAACAATTGCAGCATTCACATCCTTCAACAGTCATTTCTATTCCATTAATAATAAAATCCCTACATGATGAGATATCTTCTCCATCACAAGTTTCACCTAATATTTCTTGAATATATCCATCCCCACATGTTGCTAATTTACATTCGTTTGTACAATAATCTGTATTATCTGTATTTCCATCATCACATTCTTCCCCATATTCTAATTGTAATTGTTCGTCTCCGCACATAGTACAATCATCTCTGCAATATTCTTCACCATCGCATGCTTCACCATCTTGTATTATTCCATCTCCACAAAAAGTACAATCATCTCTGCAATATTCTTCACCATCACAAGTTTCATCTAAATTAATTATTTCTCCTGCTTCAGTATAATACATAATTCCACTTTGAATATATCCATCTCCACAATAGGGCCTTTGACAATTATCTAAACATTCATCCTCATTATATCTATTGCCATCATCACATTCTTCTCCATTTATTTCTTGTACTCTCATATCCCCACAGTATGTACAGTCTTCCCTACACCAAGAGTCACCATCACAAGATTCTCCATGTTCTCTTTGAGTTATTCCATCTCCACAATAAGTACAATCAGTTCTACAAGATTTATTTAACATAGGTTCACAAGATTCACCTTCATAAAAAATAATATATTCTGGTCCTGATGATTCTAAATTTATCCAAAATCCAAGTGTGGGTTGTATTATTCCATCACCACAATATGTACAATCATTTCTACAAGGATTATTATAAGGTCCAGTTTCAGTTCCGGGCGGGTCACAGGTTTCATCTAAATTTAAATGTAAATATTCATCCCCGCATCTTGGCAACAAACATTCATTTGTACAATCATCATAATTATTATCATTTCCATCATCGCAATCTTCCCACATATAATCAATAACTTCATCTCCACAGTATGTACAGTCTTCTCTACACCATTCTTGGCTGTCACAAGATTCCCCATGTATTTCTTGTACTCTCATATCCCCACAGTATGTACAGTCTTCCCTACACCAAGATTCACCATCACAAGATTCTCCATGTTCTCTTTGAGTTATTCCATCTCCACAATAAGTACAATCAGTTCTACAATAGTCTTCACTATCACAGGTTTCAAACCAAATTGATTGAATATAACCATCACCACAATAAGTACAATCTTCTCTGCAGTAATTATCATTTGGCATTTCTTCCCCAGGTGGATCACATGTTTCATAAGGCATAAAAATAAATGGAATTGAAATATCTCCTGTTGCTATTTTGAATAAATTTTCATTTATTATTTCATCTCCACAAATATTAAATTTACAATCATTTAAACACAAATCATTTTCATTTGCATTTCCATCATCACATTCTTCTCCTGCTGTTGTTTGTGTTGTTCCATCACCACAATAAGTACAATCTTCTCTACACACATTTTCATGTGGCCCCCAACCAAGACTTCCTGGGGGTTCACAAGATTCACCTGGATCAATATCATTATCTCCACAATAAATTATTGGCATTAAAGTACAATCTTCAAAACAACCAGAACCTCCGTCACATTCTTCCAGGAATCCGTATCCATTTGGTGATTGAACTATTCCATCACCACAATATGTTAACATACATTCATGACATAAATCTGTTGGATCAATATTTTCATCATCACATTCTTCTGAAAAATCAATATTTCCATCTCCACAATAAGTACAATCAGTTCTGCATAATGGATCTAATATATTATCACAGGTTTCTCCATAATCTAATTGAACTTCACCATCACCACAATATGTACAAGTTGTTCTACATGGATTATCCCATGGCCCCCAAACAATTACTCCTTCTAAATTTGGATCACATGTTTCAATAAATCCTAAACTATTAGGTGTTTGAACATATCCATCACCACAATAGGACAATAAACATGTATTTAAACAATTATCTGTATTATCTGTATTTGCATCATCACATTCTTCAAAATAAATATCAATTTTTCCATCTCCACAAAAAGTACAATCAGTTCTACAAGGATATAAATGGGGACTTGTTAATGAATCTGGTGGATCACAGGTTTCTAATTGTCCATCATCATTTGGAGATTGAATATATTCATCTCCACAGTATTTTGGAATAGGAATTAAATTACATTCTTCATCGCATGGAGGTCCACTTGGATTCATATAATCACATTCTTCTCCTTCATTATGAATTCCATCCCCACAACAATCAGTTATATGTTCTGAAATTTGTTCGTAAATTCCTATTAAATCAGATTCATGGGGTGCAGAATAATAATGACTTGGACTTGATGCAATCTCACTTAGATGGGGTATGCCAGAAGTTACTAAATCTATGGTGTATATGATTATTCCATCTGCTTTTGCTGCATCTGCTTCATCCCAAGCATAATAACTTGGTGCGCCATCAGATAAAATTATCATAACTTTATTCGCATCTGCTCTTGAATGACTAGATGTAAATTGTTCATGGGCTAAAGCAATTGCGTCTCTTAAATTTGTTAATCCTGATGCAGTTAAAATATTAATATGAACAATAACACTTGAGTGTTCAAAAGTTAAAACATGTCTTAAATATGCATAATCACCAAAAGTTACAAGACCTACTTTATCATTTGTTGAATTTAAAGTTGAAATAAAAAAAACTGCACTTTCTTTTGCATAATCTAATCTTGATAAGGGAGCACCAATTTCTCTCATATTCATACTATTAGATGTATCTATAACTAACATAATATCTAAAGGAACAGTTCCAGAACATTCTACTAAACAATTTTCACTGCAATCATCACCATTTATTAAATTGCCATCATCACAACTTTCACCCAAATGTATTTCTAATATTCCATTTCCACAATGTTCAGTTGTAGGTCTTTCTCTGCACTCTTCAGCACATAAAGAAGTAGGAGGAATTGAAATTGTTAATTTTTCTTTATTTGGATTTTTAACAAAAACTCCTTCATTAGTATATACTCCTACTGTTAATGCAGTTGTTGTTTCATAATTTCCTGTATCTAAATTGTAAGAATATAAATTTTTAATATTGTATTTTTCTAAAATAGATATATGTTCTTTTGTAAAACCACCATATGGCATTCCAATTAAATTCCATCCTGCATTCGTTAATTCTATCTTACCCCCGCAAACTGGATCTCCAGTTAAAAAAATTGTTTGGTCTTTTTCTGAATAAACCCAATAACCCATCAAAGGTTTAATTGTTTTAACATCTGTATATTTCCCTTCTTGAGAATAACTATAAATCTTAAGATCTGAATTAAATATAATCTCATCAACTTCTTTTCCTATAACTGGAGATGAAAATAAATTCCACCCCTTAGATAAAGTGATATTAACGCCACATATTAACTCTTCTGTAATTCTCCCTTCTGAAGGAATAACAATTAATGGAGAATGTTCTTTTACTTTAATACATGCCTCTTGTCTTGGAATTCTTTCTGTTTCACAAAGATAAATTGTTAAATCTCCATACTCATAAGTTGAAGTACTAGGAACATTTACTAACTCAAGCATAGTGGTTGCTGTTGCATCCCAAATTGCAAAATTAACACTTCCATCAGAAGGCATAACTATTGAAAAAACAACTGTATAACTATCAGTTCTTAAACTATCACCAACTTCATAAGCTGCGTATCCGTCTCCACAACCTGAATTAACACAATCAATTGAAAAGGCAAAACTTGCCAAAAATAAAAATAGAATAACTACAATATATTTAGAATTTAATATAGATTTCATAAATATATACTGTGTTCAATCTTTAAAAAACTACGCCCCGGAACGGGATCGAACCGTTGGCCTTCCGGTTAACAGCCGGACGCTCTACCGTTGCTCGTTTTAGTGTGCTTATTGCATACGTAAAACTCTAAGCTACCGGGGCTTAAAAATAGTAAAATAATTTTAGTGGTTGTATATTTAAATGTTTTGTCTAATTTCTAATCTATAATATAGTGTTCTCCAACTAACTTCAAGTTTTTTTGCAATTTCTCTAACAGACATTCCTGTTTCTTTTAATTTTTTTGCTCTTTCAATAGTTGATTCTGATAATTTATATGGTCTTCCTCTTTTTAAATTTCTTTTAATCACATTTACATTCATTCTTCTTAAAACTTTTATTACTTTTAATGATAAGGTATCATAAATACCTTTAGAACAATAAATTGTATCTACTTTTGTATTATTTAGTAAATATGCTAAAATATAACTGCTTGGTTTAACTTTTATTACTACTATTCTTTCATTAGAACTATTATCAATTGTTTCTTTGATTTCTTTTCTTGTTCCTTTAAGAATCAGCATCCCTTACCGCCTCTAGAAATTCTTTACCTCTACCTTTTTCTAAAACAAGTTTTATCTCATTTATACCTGCTGTTAAATCTTCATTTGAAATATTAAAAAACTTGATACCCCAATCC
Source organism: Microcaldota archaeon (assembly GCA_020854825.1). Taxonomy (GTDB): domain Archaea; phylum Micrarchaeota; class Micrarchaeia; order Anstonellales; family JAHKLY01; genus JAHKLY01. The sequence goes on from JAHKLY010000005.1 coordinate 20,668, forward strand.
ATATTATTTGATTTATATACAAAGAAGGATGCACCAAATATTTTTGGGTCCATTCTAGGGATTAAATTTTCATATTCTAATTTCTGTTTTAATATTTTTGTGGCATTCTCAATTTTATTTTCTCCATGTTCTAAAATATTAAAAACTTCTAAATGTGATTCTTCAGGTTCAATTGTTAAGGTAGGTAATAAATTATTTTCTTGTCTTTGTGTTTTTGAATTTAAAATATAAAATTTATATATTGTTAATAATAAATCTCTTATCGCTTTTTTTTCAGTTAATAAATTTCCTAAAGAATTCCTTTTAGTTATCTGAGATTTTAATTCTTCATCCATAGTTAATTCTTCTTCTGTTTGTACTAAAAAATTCCTTTCTATCAATTCAGATTTAACATTTTCAAATCCTTCTACTAAATCTAATCTTGAATCTGGAATTAACTTATTTTTTCTTAGTAGCTCATTATATTCTCTTATTTTGCCTTGTTCTTGTTCATTCATTATTTGTTTAACTTCTTGTGATGCTTTAGATACAAAAGAAAGAATAATTGAAATTCTTGCAGAATCACTTGTAATTAATCCTGGTTGTTTAACAATTCTTGTTTTTATCACTCTAGCATTTTTTCCAAAGTCTTTTTTTATTCTTTCTTCTAGATTATCTTTTTTTATTACTCTAATAGACTTATGGATTCTTTTTCCATTCTCTTCATATTCTACTTTTGCAATTAAATACTGAGGCATATCTTTTCCTGATAATAATGTATTCATTCTTGTAAATGCATTTAATCCATATTTTCCCGACTTTATTATTCTGCTTATGTGATTTCCATCAATGGGCAAATGAGGTATAATTTCTGGATCCAATTCCCTTAATTTTCTTAATATTAAAAAAGAAGATAATGCAATTTTAACACGTAATAACGTTATTCTTTTAATATATTCATAATACTTTAATACAGATAATTGTTTTTTTAGATCTGCACTTTCTTCTTGACTTATATCTAAATCTAAATTCAGATTTGAAAAACTTATGTTGGGATTTTTGAATCCCCTCCTCTCCATCTCTTTCTTCATATCACTTAATTCTAGTATATGTGATTCAATCTGTATTTTATCATCTGTTGATTTAATATTATCCAAATATTCATTGGCGCGTATTATAAAATTAAATGAATTTTCCATATTTATTCTCCTTTTTTTTGCGCAAGCGCATATTTTTGTATAGTATATTAATTGCACACAATTATATAAATACGTTTTGGTTTTTAGAATGTTTTTTAAAATAGAAAAGAATAAAAAGCGCGCAGGATATATATTATTTGATGAGTTATGACTTTTAAAAAAATATACACTAAATCAAGAAATAAAAAATTTATTTTAAATGCAACACAACTAACTCCAGAAGAATTAATCACTTTATTTAATGAGTCAGAACTGATATTATTTTTAAAAGGCACGTTGGGAGGGAAATTAGCAGTTGAAACAACTGATACATATATAGGATTTAGAAAAACATTTGATGGAAAACCTAGATATATAATATTAAAAATAGAACAAAATAATGAATCAATGGATTTATGGTTAAAAACTTCAGAAAAAATGAATAAAAATATAAAATTGGATATTTGGGAAAACTTAACAGTACAAAAATCAACTGGTGCTATTTATTCAAGAGATGAAAGTACCAAAGGAACAAGGTATTTGTCTGATATTTTAGAAAAAATAGTAGAACTTCATAATACTGCAAATCTTGATACTACATGGAAAGAAGAGATAGAAGAATATACTCAAAAACCAAGCGCAATTAAAGCAATGTTATTGGAATTAAGATTCCCAAATCTTATTTATTATTATGAAAATTTTTACTTACCTATGGAAAAAATAATTAAAAATTTAAAAGAAAAAAAACCCATTTCTATTTAAGTATATATTTTCCCATCTCAAATAATAATACTACTCTCTTAAACCCATAGGATTACTACCCATAAAATCAGGTATGTAATTACTAGGATAAGGGTTATGATTTACCTCCGTTACTCCCTCTTTTTCTTGTTTTCCCCTTCTATATATTTTTAAACTCATGTGCATCCCTGCTGCTGCAAGCCCAGAAGGATTATTAGAGTATCCGGGGCCCAATAAAGACATAACAAAATCAACAAGTGGACCACAAGAAGGCGTAAACCTGCCCAACATAAAATTAAGAGACATATCTGCCGTAAATTTGCCTGCAGCAAAAATATCAGCCATTTCCTCTGGATAGTAAAGCATATTCATTTCATTTGTCCAATCAATAGGAACTTCAGCAGATAAACTATCCATTACCTCATATATATTTTGATTTTGTGGGTCCCCTCCATTAGAAAAAGTATGATCAACTACTCTCCATTTTCCATCTAATTCAGGATTTAAAGAGTTTACTTGTATATACATTTCGTTTGTAGTTATTCTAGTGTTATCTATAAATTCAGAGTTAAAACCATTATAAAATATCTCATGAGCATTATGTACCATTTGTATTAATATTTGAGTATTCCGTTCCATTTCCATAACATGAGGAGGATAATTGGAAAAACCTATAGGATACATTTCATTCCCATTTAAATCAACGTATTTCATCGGATTATTTTGCGCGTACACAAAAGGATTCAAACCATCTTTTATTGGGTCTGGACTTATAAAGCGCCCTAATTGTGGGTCATAAAATCTTGCGCCAAAATATTGCAAGCCTGATGAATCTTGTTCATGGCCAACAAAATCTTTTCTATTTTCAATCTCTTGCGCTAAATTTAATTGTGCGCCGAAAATATCATAATCTGTTTTCATAACTACAGATCCATTCTCATCTGTAATTAATCTTGGATTTAATCTATGGTCATTATGATAATAATAAATTTTAGGATCTAATGGTGCATGAACTAATGATTCTGGTGAATCAAAATCTACTCTTGAAATTAAGTTTTGTCCTGCATAAATATACAAAGTTTCATCTCCTTCTAAAGAAGGTGGTTTGCCTGATTCTCCTGTTTCAATATCCAAACTTGGTTTTATTATAGTTGAAGTATCTGTATACACCCAGTATCCTAAACCTGGTTCTAATTCATCTGCTGAAACTAGTGAATATCTTCCTGTTTTTGGATCCATAGAATAAATAGATATTTTTGTATTCACAGTATTTTTTTCAAAAGAATCAATATCTTTTTGAGAATTAAAACTAATCATCTCAAATTTTGAATTTGTAGTTTTCAAATTCTTTGAATCATAAGTTTCAAATGAAACTTTTGTAGGTTTATTCATATAAACCCAAACACCACTTAATAAATCTAAGTCTGTTTTTTCATCAATTGTTCCATATCTCCCAGTAGAAGAATCATAATAATATGCAGTTTTGTATAATGAATTATCTAATTCTTTAAAGGCACCTACAGAAACCATATTCCAACCAATATCTAAAGGAATAGTTATTATTGTAGAAACAGGTTCTTCAACGTCTTTTAATTTTTTAGTTATTTCATATATTGTTTTATCTCCATCCCAAAAATAATAAATTACTTCTGAATTATTTATTATGTTTATAATCCGTTTACCATTTACAGAATAATAATATTCTTCATTTCCAAAAGAACCATTAATTGTTTTTAAATTACCTTTATCATCATATGTGATTTCATATATTGTTTCATTTGCTCCTTCAACTAAAGGACCTCCAGTAGTAGGTCCTGCAAATGAAACAGATGGATTTTTTAATTTCTTTGAAATTAATCTATTCATATTATCATATTCATAAATATATTCTCCTTCTGGAGTATTTGCTGAATTTAAAATTACTGAGTTTCCTCCATCATAAAATTCATATTCATAATTTGTTGTTCCTTCTCTTGAATATTTAATTAAACGATTATCTAATTCGTCATAAACATAACTTGCATCTTCAAAAAGACTTGGATCATTTGAAAGGGTATCTGTTAATCTATTTGCTTCATCATATCTAAATCTCACTAAATTCTGCCATTCGTATGAAGTAGACACTGTTGTTTCACCATCTTCTGAAATACCAATAGCAGAACTTCCAAATATTGGACTTAATTTATTAATTGAAATAATATTTGATAAATCATCATAAACATATTGTCTTGCAAAATAGTTAATAGAATTTTTAGCTGTTCTTAATTCTATTAATCTATTATTAATATCATACTCATATTCATTTTCAAATTCGTTGCCATAACTTAATTTTTTTAATCTTCCCTGATCATCTATATCAAAAGAGGCAATATCTTTATCAATATATTTAATTTCCGTTATTCTGCCTAAATTGTCATATATATACTTAATATTCTTCTCGTTTATTTCTTTATTAATCAATGAAGCCAAACTAAATGTATTAATTACCTCTATTTGTTCAATATTTGTAGTATCTAATTTATTTTGTATTATTTGTTTTTCTAAAAATCCTTTTTCATTATATTCAAAATGTATTATTTGATTATCTGTTGCTTGATAACATATCTTTCCTATACCATTTTCACAAATGGGGCTTCCCCCTTCTACCACTCCTTCATCCCCATATTCTTTTTCATCAATACTATATCTTTCTAACAAATGAGTTGCTTTTATTCTATTTAAATTATCATAAGTTTTATAAAAAACTAAATAATCTATTTTTTCTGCTTTATTTGAAGTTAGATATAAATTATCTAAATAAACAGTCCCAAATGTTTGGATTTTTAATTTTATATACTCTGTATTTAGTGGGGAAGTTAAATTATATGTATAATTTTTCCAATCCGAAGTTAAACTATTTCCTCTCCTTTGAGTTGTTATAATATCTAAATTAGAATCTAAATATTCAATTTCAAATAATACCCCTCCTCCTTTAGCATAAGTGCCAATAATAACTTCTTCTTTTTGATTAAATGGAATTTCATAAATATAATCTATTTTTCCCATACCTAATAATCTAAGACATTTACCAGAATAACAACCACTTGAAAGATATTCTATATTATAAGAAGGACCAAATGAAAATTCATTACTATTGAAATATTTTTCATTTTCTAACTCAAAACCAGAATCAATAATAAAATTATTTATAGAGGTATAAACTAAATTATTGTTATCATCATAAAAATTTGTTAAATATCCTCTATCTGGATCATATGAATAAATATTATTTCCTCTAAAATCATAAATATTATTTGTATCTCTGTTTAATGGATCAATATATGTTTTTATATTAGTAGAGGTATCCGAATATTCAAAAACTTGTTTTCTTCCTAGAGAATCCTCTACTTCTATAGTTCTTCCAAAATTATCGTTTGTTGTTTTAATAGTATTTCCTAAAGCATCTGTTGTTTCAGTTATTAATTTCTCTCCTAATCCATATTCAATTTTTGAAGAAACTAAAGTTCCTGAAAAATCGTAAGATTTTTCTAATTCTGCTAATGGATCATTTGAATATTCGTGTTTAATAAATTCAATATCTTCTGGAAAAATAAAAGAATTATCTGTTCTTAAAATAGAAATAGGTTTGCTTTGTTTTAATATATTTCCAAACCTATCATGGCCTATATATGTTCTTAAAATTTCTGAACATCTTTCAAATTTACAATCTCCTTTATTAGTATCAACTGCTATCTGATTTCCAAAACCATCATAATAAGTTTTTGTTGTTTTTAATTTATCTAAAGTAATATACTCATTAGTAATAATATTTGAGGGATTGTGTATGGATGTATCAATAGTTATAGTTTCATACTCATGATCTTCATCTGTATAACTACTTTCAATTTTATTATACTCCTTATATGAATAAGTTTGATATGCTACCTCTTCTCCAGGAAGATATATTGCTTTTATTCTATTAAAATCATCATAGACATAATTAGTTTTTTCATCATTCAAACCTATTTTTTGAATTAAATTATCTTTATTATCATAAATATTTTTTTGTGTCCCTATAAGCGTTTTAGTTTGTTCAATTAAATTAGTATCTGTATAAGTAAATTCTGTTTTAACTCCATTTGAAGTTTGTTCTTTTATCAACCCATTTAATGTATAATTGTAGGTATCTTGTTCAATGAATCTATTTGTATTTTTATCATAAATTTTAATTGAATTTAAAGATAATGATCTTAGATTAGAAGGAGTTATGTATTCGAATTCTTGTTTTATTAATGAGTCTAATAATTTTTTATTTAATTCAATATCACTAATTGAGGTATCTTCATTTCCTTGAGCATTATATTCCACTAATCTAAATAAATTTTCATCTAAAATTTCTGGATTATTTTCATGTAAATATTTAGTATATGTTTTTACTTTATTTTCTCCATAACCAATAGTTTCAACTATTGGCTGATCAAATTCATTATATTCTATTTCTTTGTATTGAATATATTCTTTATTATTTGTTGTTTGATTTTTTAATAAAATACTATATATTGTTGGATTAGAAGCTTTCTCATTAACCTTGTAATTATTTATATGGGAATATATCAATTCATCATCTTCTGAATATAATTCTGTTTTGTAATTTGTGCCTTTTAATAAATCTCCTTCTCTATCTCCTGATTCAGTTGGCCCATTATAAAAATAATTTATTTTTTTACCATTTTCTTCATAAATTGTTTCTGTTTTATTATAGAAAATATTAGCATATCTTTCATCCTCCTCTCCTTTAAAAATCGTACCATCATACTCAAAACTTGTTGGCAATAATTCTAAAGTTAATTTAGGATTATAATAATTATATTCTGTTAATATATATTTTTCTTTTATTGGATCATGATTAATTATCTTTTTTAAATTCCAGCCAAAAGTAAAATTAGTAAAATCTTCAGAATATGTAGTTATGTTTGGCTCGTTACCTTCATAATAAGTTTTAAACACCCTAGGGACATTTGTTTCATTTCTTAATTCATATTCAAATAAAGAAACACCACCATTAATGTTTGTTGTACTTTTTATCAAACCTAAAAATTCGTCTCTTGGTTGATCATAATATTCAAATTCTTTTACTAGTAAACAATTTTCTCCTTCTTCATCATAGCATTTTTCAATTTTTGAAAGTAAAGAGATATTTTTTATTGTTTATTCAGTTCATATCCTCCAGAATCAGCTAATCTTTGTTTTATTTTTCCATCTATTAAAAGTTCAACACCCAAACCATCTTCAGTTATATCTAATATATTATAAGTTAAAATATTGTTTTCTATTAAAGTTTTATCTCCATCTTTAGTTAAATATTTTTTAATTGAATTTAATCTATAACAATTATTACGGTTATATCTATCAAAGCCTCTAAAACAAAAACCACTATCATAATTTAAAGTATCATAATTAAATTCGATTTCATGGCCATAAGAATCAGTTATTTTAGATATTTTTGATGATTGAGTGTAATTAATATGATGTGTGTCTTTAACTACACATCCTCCACAAGAATAAGCAACTGACTGATCTAAATCGCATGATGCGTTAATTACAGCCCAACGTAAAATACATTTAAGATAATCGTCATCAAAATTTGCACAATTTGTCAGTGTGTTGCATCCTTCACTAACACAATCAGAATTCAATACCTTAGATTCCAATTCTTTTTCCCCTTCTTGTCTATTATAATACTTATTACAAAAATCAGTCTCTAAATTTATGCGATTATTATACCCGTCATATTGTCCTCTCCTACATTCTACGCAGCGGGTTTTAATATTATGAGGAACATATTTATCAATAAAACAGTTTCCAATACTCCAAGCAAGACATATTGTATACTCTTTTGTTTTAATTTCATCATCATATTCAAAATTTAATTCATTATTATCTTTATCTTTTATTTTTGTTATATCCCATCTAGAAGTATAATTAATATAATAATAATAATAATTTCCACCATTGGTGCTGGGACAATCAGCTAGTTCGTGTAATCCGCATGGATCTGGAAGACGAGGCATATCTGTAGTACTCAATACTCGTATTTCTGAATCTGAACCCTCTATGGTTTCTGGAAAACCTACTTCAAAATCAAAATCAATTTCTTCTACTGGTTCTGGTTCAGTGATATTTAAATGCCACCACATAGCTTCTTCATAAATATCTTGCACATCTGGAACACTTAGTATTGTATACCAATAACCTGTTGATACACCAAGATCATCTAGTGCATAGCATTCCCAATTTAATGATGTATTATATCCCCAATCTGCTTCGTGTTCAATAACAACTGTTTCATAACCTATAATTCTTCCATCAATAGATAAAACAGGAACTTCCTCAGTCTCATTCCAAGCAGGCACCAAAATAGTATAATTATTTTGTATTCTTGCTCTGAATTGTAAAGTATCAGTATAACTCCAGCATTGTTCTGGTATAGATAAATTTTGTGTTCTTGCTGATCCAAATCCTCCTGCGTTTTTTACTTTCCAAAGACTACTTGGTAATGCATTTCCAGGTTTTGTATAATTTATATATAAGGTTGCGCCATCTGTTCCTTGTGCATAGGTAGACCAATTAGAATCATAAGCATTCCAATAATTAAATGCAGAATGTCCATCCCAATCTATAGTAATATAATCTGCTTCTCCACCATTACATCTTACTTTTCCTTCTTCTCCTTCTTGATAACACCATTCATTAGGAAAACTTTCATTTGCAGAAGGAAGTAAACTTATAATAGAATGATTAAATGTATATTCAGTCCCTTGCGTATCTAAAATAATCCAATATGAGGTTATATCTGTTATTTTATATTTAGTAATTTTAAGATTAGAATATTCTTTTGTTTTATACTCTTTATAATCTGTTGTCCAATTAGAAACAACTAAATCATAATTCCGTCCATTTATAAATAATTTATATAAGTAAAAATCTTTTGACTCACCCACAAAAGTATTTGGTCGTGCTTGAATATATGGAAAATTCATATCCCATCCAATTCCTAACTCATTAGGATTAGCATAATACAAAGGAGAGGAATATGAAGAAAAATCAGTATATTCAGGTTCAAATTTATTTGTTGAATACATTAAACTTATATCTTGTGCTAAACCAATATTATCTGACACATCTGTTATTTTCTCAGATAAAAATAAATTTCCAGTGGATAAAGAAGGATTAGCAGAGATAAAACTTGAATCAAAAGTATTTATAGGATTAATAGAATCTATAAATTGATCTAAATCGTCATCTGCAAAAACAAAAAAACTCAAAAAAACTATTAATATAAATACATATTTTATTTTAATCATATTAAATTATAAAAATAAAAGATATATATATGTTTCTTTTATGCGCAAAAAAAATTGAAAACACTTTCAAGGAAGTAATCGTTTATTCTTAATTTTCTCGCTTAAATATTCTCCAATAAATGAAAGGCGCGGGCCTTGAAGCGCATCTAATTCAAGTTTTTGTTTTGTATTTAAAACTTCTTTTAATTCTTTAACCCATTCTTTATGTCTATTTATCCATGGGTAATCAAGCATTTCTTTTGCTCTTTTCAAATCAACTCCTTTTGCTTTAATTGTTAATTTTCCAAGAAAATCATAATCTTTTATATCCTGCATTGTTACTCCAATAAAACGCGCTTCTGGAACTGCAATTTCAGAACCTAAATAAGCTAAATTCATTGAACCTGTTTTTATTGCCCAATAAATATACCATCCCCAAGCATCACAATCAGTTGCTACATAAATTGGAACTTTTTTATCTGCTAACTTTCTTAATAAACGTCTGCATCCTCTTGATGCTTGCCCCATGGGAGTAACAATTAAACATTTTTCTTTTTTCCAATATTCGTCTTCATTTAATCTTTGCCAAAGAGCATCTTTTTCTATTACTAAAACATAATCAACATTTAATTCTTCAATCTCCATTCCATTATCAACATCTGACGGAATCATCCAACCAGATCTTCCTTGTTTTCTACAATCTATTTTTGTTGTTGAACCGCCAAATTTATCTCTTAAAATTAAATGCCCTGCTACTGCACCTTTTCTATTTGCATTTAAATTCAAATCTTCTCTTTTAACACCCAATGCTAATTCTAAATCTTCAATTAAAGGGTTTGACTCCGTTTGATCTGAAAATAAATCTTCATCTAAATTTTCACCCAATGAAAATTTCAATTGATAATAAAGACCTCTGATTGATGTATGAGCATCTTCTTTTAAGAATTTTTTGCATTTATTTGCAATTGCAACTGTTTGCATAAATTTCTTTGCTTGACCTACATTGATGAAACGTCTTTCTTCTGATTTATCTCCTAATCTAATATACCCAACTCCTTCATCATATAATACATTTGCTCTTCCCCTAGTGATTGTTTGAAAACTAGGAGATTCACCCTCTTCAACTTCTGAAACCATTTTCTTTCCTAAATTTGTTAATTTTTCTATAATTTCTTTATCAGACATTTATTCACCCAATATACTTTTCTTCAACTAATTTACTTAAATTTTCCTTTAATACTTCTGGTTTTTTATATTCTGCTAAATCTGCTAAATCTTGGGATAATTGTTCAACATATTTTTCAACAGCCTTTTTTCTTGCTTTTCTCTCTTTATCTCTTATTTTACCATGTAAATGTTTTTTTAATTTTCTTGCTGCTTCCATTAATGCATTTCTTATTTCTTCAACCATCTCTTTTTCATTTGAAATTGCTTGTTTACCTGCCCCAGTATATGGAATATGAACAGAAGAAATATTAACTAAAACAGAAATTGGTTCTTCATCAAATTTTCTTAATGAATACCTTTTCCATTCAACATTTTTAACCGCTTCTGTGATCGCACACCCTCCTCCATCAAACAATAATGGAGCTCTATTAGCAAATCTCATTATATCATTTGAATATCTATCTGCAACTGCTCTGCCTGCATCGCCACCATATGCTAATCCAACTTCTACAATAAATGGGATTCCTCCTCTAAAAATAGCTGGTTTTCTTTCAACAACTTCAATAAACTCTGGATTTAAAATATTAATCATTGATTTTTCAATTTGTTTTTCACCAATTGGATGAATTCCTTCTATGGAAGGTGCTATCCATTTAACTTCTTGAAATGCTTTAACTAGTTTTTCTGCATCTCTCCATTCAAGTTTTCCTGGTGCTTTCTTAAAATCAATATCTGGACAAATTTCATCAAGTTCTTGAACTTTGGAAGAACTTAATCTAGAAAAATTAGATTGTAAAAACTGTCGTAATGTTGAATTGTCTTTATCATGATGTGCAAAATCAATCAAATCACTAGTTGTAATACCTAAAGGATGTGGCTGTACTTCTTTAGGTTTGGGAGGAATAATATCAATAGACCTAGGAAATAACTGTTCTGTTCCATCTGGCTCAGTTAATAAAATTTGAGTATGAGGATTTGCAATTGCTGTTCTTTTTAAATATTCATAAACTCCATACGTACTTTTATCATATTTAACATCAGAAACTTCTGCTTCATAACTTAAACCATGCCAATCTGTTTTTTCTTTTTTAATATTTTTAATTATTGGTTTATTTGTTTTAAAATCAATTGAAATATCACATTCTAATTTATCTCCTTTATATCCAGATACTAAATGCACTTCTTTACCAGTTGTTAATTGAGCATACATAGTAACTCCAGCAGCACCAATTCCTTGCTGTCCTCTTTGTTGTACGAATCTATGAAATTTTGTACCTGCAAGCATCATAGCCATTGCTTTTCCTAAATGCTTCTCAGGTATCCCACTTCCATTATCATTTACATAAATTTTATATCTCCCTTCTTCTTTATCTAATTCCTCTATTTTCACATGTATTTCCGGCAGTATTCTTTCTTCTTCTGATGCATCTAATGAATTAGTAACTAATTCATGGATAATAGTAGTTAAAGACCTAGTTTTTCCTGAAAATCCTAACATTTGCCTATTTTTTTTAAAAAACTCTGCTATTGAGTGCTCTTTAAACTCTGAAAAAACATCTGTCATTTTATCTACCTATAATCTTCCTGATTTTTTTGCTTGTGCGTCACATAAATACTTACGCACATTTGAATGAGGAGTTCCCCCAATTAATTTTTGTATTGCATTTACTGCTATCTCAACATCTTCAAATTGTCCAATTATGGAAACATCTTCATCTTGAATATTTATATAAACCTTTCCTTCTTCTTCAATAATCTTTTTAAACTTACCTTTTTCGCCAACAATTCTCCCAATCTGTCTTTGAATTACTCTTTCAGGTAAAAATTCTCCTAATTCTATTATCTTCATTACATTTTCCTCATCTATAAGATTTAAAGAAGTACTAACATTAAATCCTTGTCCTATCGCATGAACTATTTTTTTTGCAATATATTCTTGGAATTCTTCACCTTCTATCTCTATTAAATCCTCTTTAAATCTAATACTAACCAAAAGATCGCTTTCGAGTAATTTAATATTTTCTTTTAAATATTTTACTCTCTTTTTTGGAATTCCAATTATTTGCATACAAATAGTTTTGTGGGTAGGGTTTATAAAATTTTATATTAATAATTAATCTACGATTATAATGAGGAGTATATATGTTTAACAAAATAATTAACTGGTTTAGAGAATTGTTTCACTCTAAAAAAAATATAAGCTTAGGATTCTATGGTAGTCCTAATGCAGGAAAAACTTCCTTAGCTAATAGAATAAGTATGGATTTAACTGGTAGTCCCTTAGGACAAGTATCTGTAATACCTCACGAAACTAGAATAGTACAAAAAAAAGAACAAGTTTCAATTAAATTAAAAAATTGTACTCTCAATATGAATTTACTTGATATGCCCGGATTAGCAGTAAAGGTTGATTATAGGGATTTTTTAAATTATGGTTTAAGTATAGGGGATGCACAAGAAAGAGCTAAAGAAGCAACAAAGGGAATTGTTGAAGCACTGAAATGGCTTGATAAAGTTGACTCTGCATTAGTAATCCTAGATTCAACAAAAGAACCTTTAAATCAAGTAAATATAACATTATTGGGAAACTTAGAAGCAAGAGGAATCCCGATTATATTAGTTGCCAACAAAATGGACTTAGAAAATGCAAATTCTAATGAAATTAAAAAAACTTTTCCAGATTATCCTATTGTTGAAGTATCTGCTCTAACTGGTCACAATATGCACAATTTGTATCAAACAATAGTTGCAGAAGCAAAAACGAGGTAATTTAATGACATATAAATGTGCGGTTTGTGGAAGATTATTAACTGATTTTGATAAAGAAGAATGTTCGTGCGGGTCTCAAATTTTTGTGAAAATTAAAAATGAAAAAAATAGGGACAATGAAAAAATAAACAATGAAGGAAAATTAGAGAATATAACTATAGTAAACAAAGGAATATTTGAAATTAACTTAGATTCAGTTATAAAGGACTTAATTATTTTAAAGGATTATGATGGAGTTTATTATGTAAAACTCCCTTATTATGGAAAAGACATATAAAAAGAAAGGTTTAAAAACACAAAAACTCTTATTTTATTACTATTAGGTAGATTCTATGGAACCTATTATCGTGTATGAACCAGCCCCTAGAATGGAAAAAATTATTCAACATTTAAGGTCTAATTTTAAAGATATAAACCCATTACCTTCAGATAGAGGAAAAAGGTATAAGGAACTCAGAAGAATTCCTAAAGATAATCCTGCGATTTACTTATGGGGTTCAGGTTTTAATCATGGAGAATCTTTCTTTTTTGATACAAAAGACGTGAATTTAAAAATAAATTTTGATGCACACACAGATACAGAAAGTAGAACTTCAAGATTATACCATTTATATTTAAGCCACATATACCATTCAGCAAAAAGGCATAATTTAAATATACTTATCTTCTGCAATAAACATTTCCATAGATTTAGTAATGGGAGATTAATTCTTCTTAATGGAGAAAAACTGGATTTTGTACAAAATATCGCATATACTATTGACTTAGATATTGTAAACGATTTTCCTGCTGAAAGACTATGGACAAATGATTCTGAACTTACATTGCCTCAATTAATAAAAACTTTAAATTCTGCTAAAAATATATTTGGTGGAAAATTAATGCGATTAGATATAGGGGGTTTAAGAGAAACGCCAGAACACACTTTAACAGATAAAGAATGGGAATTTGCTATTGAATGTTATACCTCCGTTTTAGAAAAAGGGTATGAAATTATGACAAAATAAATATTTTTATTTTTTAATGTACTGCTCTCAGTTTTTGCAAAATGCTGCATTAAATAAACTTTATCGGGTGTAAATTTTCCTAAATTTATATTTCTGTATTCTTCTTTAATTTCTGTTATATTTATTTTTCTATAAACACGAACTAATGTGATATGTCCTTTGAAAGCATCTTGTTTAATCCTTAAAGGTTTAAGTGCTTTATTAATTTCTTCAGCTAATTTATTTTGTTCTTTAGAAATAGAACCTATCCAGATAATTCTTACAAATTCTTAAGTTGGAAAAAACCCAATATCTTTAACTTAGAGATCAAATTTATTAAATTTTATTTTAGAAATTATAGTAACTATTTCATCAATCCTATTATCTGGAAAATCCTCTAAAAATTTTAAAGTAATATTCATCTGATCTAAATTTGTTAAATTAACTAGTTATTTTTGTAATATTTTTTTTATTTCGTTTACTCTAAATTTTATCTAATCTGGGAGTTCAATTGATATAAACTGCCCCATAAATTAATTTTTAACAAGGAGTATTTAAACTTTGCTGAATAAAATATTTTAATGAATACAGAAACTATTTGTGTGTTTTGTAAAGGTACAAAAAAATTATGTGGTGCTAACTTTTGTCCTAAATTAAAAAAATTATATTATGAAACAGATTTAACAAAAAATATTAAAGAATCTGTTTTTGGCCCTTCTCCCCCTAATATGTTTGTGGGTTCATATGGGTGGCCGCAAGTTAATTGGGGGCCTATGGTTGCATTAGAAACTATTGATGATAACCCTTCACAATGGTATGGAAAATCATATTATGAAATAATAAAACAGAGATCTCTATTAATTACAGGAAGAAAAAAAGCGCACATAAAGGAAAGAAATGATAAAAATTTAAAAGAAGCTCAAGATGCAATAATGTCTATAAAAACATTAGATATGGAGATTAATTTTAAAAGAAAACCAAGTTTTAATTTAAATTTTTCATCTATAACTCAACCTATGGGAGGATATGCACCTTTAAAAGATTTTAAAGTCGTTGATAATCCTAAGATTCCTAAAAAAGTTGATTCTATAGTAGAAGAAAAGAAGATGCTCGCACAAGATGCTATTTTTGAATTAAATGAATATGGATTAGACGAGTATTATTTAACAAAATTATTTAGTGGAGGTTTACTTGGTCATCAAGAAAGAAAAAAACTAGTTCCATTAAGATGGTCAATTACTGCTATGGATGATATGCTTGCTAAACAAAAAATAGAAAAAATAAAATATTTTGATTCTATTTCGAATTATTATGTTTGTTCTTCTGAGTATTTAGATAATCATTATGAAGTGTTATTAATGCCAGGTTCATGGGAATTTGAAAATTTTGAGTCATGGGCACCTGGTACTTTATGGTCTGAAGGAGCATCAAATGTTTTTATAACTGAAGAATATGAACCATATACAGGAAGAAAAAAATATGCAGATAAACAAGTAGGAGGCTACTATGCTTCACGTTATGGAGTTTGTGAAAGTTTAAATGAAATACGAAAACAAGCTCGAGTTTTAGCAATAAGAGAAATTTATGAAGGATATCAAATACCTGTTGGTGTATGGCAGGTGCGTGAAGGAGTTAAACACGCAATAAAAAACAGAAAAAAATTTTCAACTTTGCAAGAAGCATTAGATGACATGAATTCTCGTTTACGCGTTTCAATAAAAAAATATGAAGCACAAAGCAAGATATTAAAACAAAAAAGATTATTTGATTTCTAGATTTATCAAAAATTAAAAATGCAGCGACATTTTAATGAAATTAAATGTGTCCTTTTTTGCTAAAACGAAAAATGCGGCGCTATTTGATATAATCAAATGCGCCAATTTTTCATTGATAAATGAAAAATGCGGCAACAATTTAACAAAGTTAAATGTGCCCTTTTTACCGAAGGTAAAAATGCGGCGGCCGGGATTTTCTCCCTGTTGACATGATTCACGTCAACCAAAGTTTCGAATTCTCGGACCTACAGGATTTTCCCTAAATTTTCTTTTCTTAAAAGAAAAGAAAGGCCACCCGGGACTCAACGTTGGCAACGTCGTATACTAACCAGACTATACTACCACCGCATTTATGAATATACTCTTACTAATTTCTTTTTTTTTTGATTAAAATTTTTCTTTCTTTTTTAAAGAAAGAAAAAGTTTAAAATGCGGCGCTATTTGATATAATCAAATGCACCAATTTTTGCCAAAAGGCAAAAAATGCGGCAACAATTTAACAAAGTTAAATGTGCCCTTTTTACCGAAAAGGTAAAAATGCGGCTGCCGGGATTCGAACCCGGGTCGTTGGCTTGGAAGGCCAGCATCCTAACCAGATTGTCCAAACTCCTTTCTTGGTTCTTTCTTTTGTTTAAGCTTTTCTTTCTTCCAAGAAAGAAAAGGTTACTAGACTACAGCCGCAATAAACACACTTTATTTATATTACCCTTATCACCTATTAATTTATACATTTTTACTTTGTTTTCTTTCTTGTTTTCTTTTTTTTAGTACGGATTTTTCTTTCTTTTTTGAAAAGAAAGAAAAAAGTGCAAAAATGCCACGCTATTTGATAACAATCAAATGCGTGCTTTTTTACCAAAGGTAAAAAATGCCACGGGCCGGATTTTCATATACCCCGTTTTCTTTTTGGGGTGAAGACCTTTTTCTTTTTCTAAAAGAAAAAGGGATTCATTTGAACCAGCGACACCTCCGTCTTCAGCGGAGTGCTCTCCCAGACTGAGCTACCGCGGCATTACTATGCAGCGGGATTTTCATACAAATGAAAAAGAACCGCGGCATCAATATTACTTAATATATTTCTATCTCTATCTATATAAAATATATAAATTGTAGAATATTTATTAAGGACCAGCATTTAAATATGTTATGTTCGTAAAAAAATAGGGGAATTTTATGTTAAAAACAATCAAACATAGTATTACAACATATACAAAAAACTTTAACTTAGTTTTATTCTTTTCAATACCTTTAGTTATTGCTTTTTTAATTCCTTTATTTATTCAACTTCCTACATTCCCTACTGCAGGAGGAATGTATTTAAGAACTGGAAGTTTACCTGATCTAAATATGTTTGATATACTTATCATGTTATTTTCATATCTTTTATCATTATATCTAATATCAATGGCAATTGTAAATATAAATTTAATAGTAAAATCTCAAAGAACAACTCTAAATATTAAAAAAGAGGTATTAAGTAGACTAGGAACTTCTACAATTAATATATTTTTATTATATATAACATTTACTTTGATATTATTTTTAATTCAATTATTATCTTATAGATTAGAAATGCAAAATATTTTAGCACCTATATTGGGATTATTAGCATCATTACCTTTCTTTTATGCCCCTGCAGCATTAGTTATTGATGATACAAGTCCAGAAAGAGCAATTAAATATTCACTCATACACATAAAACGAAAATGGATAGATTTTATTTCATTTTTGATAATTGGATTTATTCTCTTATCCTCGATTACATTCGTAATATTAAACCTAGAATTAGGAGGAATGGAATCTATATTAATACTAACTCTTAATGCTTTACTTGTAATGCCTTTTTTAATTATACTCCAAACTCAGATATATATTGCTAAATATTCATTGTTACATTGAGGGTTGGAAATGATTAAATGTAAGGATAAATTAACTAGTAAAATACCGATATTTAAAAAAGAAGATAGAATTGATAAAATAAAAACAGAAATCTATACTAATATACATAACTATGATACTATAGAATATATTTATATAATAAATAAAAATAAACTTTTAGAAGGAATTATCTCATTTAAGGAATTACTAACAGCTGACCCCTCTAAACAAAGTTCAAATATTATGAAAACAAATTTAATTTATGTTTACGAAAACGACCCCCAAGAAACTTCAGTTGTTAAAGCAATAAATAATAAACTAAAAGTAATTCCAGTAGTTAATAAAAATAAAACACTTTTAGGTGCCATAAAAACACGTACATTACTCGAAATTCTACACGAAGAACATATGGAAGATATCTTAAAAATTGCAGGTATAAAAAAAAGCAATGTTCTTCCTACTTCAACAATAAATAATTTAAAATCAAGAACGCCTTGGATAATATTTGGTTTATTTTGGGGAATTCTTGCTGCATTAGTAATAACTCTTTTTGAAGATATTTTAGAAACATTCATAATTCTAACAATGTATTTTCCAGTAATGATGAACGTAAGTGGGTCTATTGGAAATCAAGCAAATATAATCTTTATAAAAAATGATGCATTAGATAAAATATCAAACATAATATCATATTTTCTTAAAGAGATCAAAATAGGAGTAATTATGGCCTTTGTGTGTGCATTTATTTTGGCGATAATAACATACATGCTGCATTGTGACTTATATCTTAGCATAATAATTTCTATTTCTCTATTTTTTGCTGCATTAATGGGATTAATTACTGGTATATCTACACCCTTTGTTTTAAAAAAACTGGGAAAAGATCCAGCAAATGGATCTGGACCGTTAATTACTGCTTTTCTAGACTTATCAAGTTTAGGCATTTATTTAATAATAGCAACAATTCTTCTTTCACTTATCTAAGTAAACCCTTTTAAGATTATTTAAATAAAAATATTATATGAATGACATAAAATTTTTAGACATTATTAGAAAATATACTTTACAAAACGCATATGAATATGGTAAAGCACAAGCAGGAAATATAATTGGAAAAGTTATTGCAGATTATCCAGAATGTAAACGTGATATGAAAAATACTATGCAAGTAATTACAAAAGAAATAGAAAAAATAAACAAAATGAAGAAAGAAGAAATAGAAAATGAAATGAAAAAATATAATTATATAACTGAAAAAAGAGAGAGAGAAGGATTACCACAATTAGATTTTGGTGAAAAAGGAGAACAAGTAAACACAAGAATTGCTCCTAATCCAGGAGGAATTTTACATTTAGGACATGCAAAACAAATTGTTTTGTGTGATGAATATGCAAAAATGTATAATGGTAAATTTTATGTTAGATTAGAAGACACTGATCCTAAAACTAAAAAACCATTGCTAGAAGCATATAAAAAAATACCTCAAGATATTGAATGGTTGGGTTGTAAAGTTAAAGATACAATAAAACAAAGCGAAAGAATGGAAATATATTATGAATATGCAGAAAAACTAATAAAAATGGATAAAGCATATGTCTGCACGTGTTTACATGAGGATATGAAAATAAATAGAGAAAAAGGAATTGCCTGTTCATGTAGACAAAGAACAATCGAAGAAAATTTAAACAAATGGGAAAAAATGAAAATAAATTATAGAGAAGGAGAAGCAGTTTTAAGAATTAAAACAGATATGAAACATCCTAATTCTTCAATACGTGATTGGCCAGCATTTAGAATAATTACAGAAGAACATCCAATCACAAAAAATAAATATCGTGTTTGGCCATTATATAATTTTTCTTGTGCAATTGATGATCATTTAACAGAAATTACATTAGTAATACGGGGTAAAGAACATGAATTAAATGGATTAAAACAAAAATACATTTATAAATACTTTAAATGGAAAGAACCTTATTTTAGGGAATCGGGAATCCTTAAACTATCAGATAAATTTGCACATAAATCAGACATTAGAAATGCTATTCAAAAAGGTGAAATTTCCGGATGGGAGGATATTCAACTACCCACTCTTGGAGCATTAAAAAGAAGAGGAATACAACCAGAAGCAATAAGAGAATATATGATAAATATAGGTCTAAAACCAACAGATTCTAATTTAGATTGGAATATTTTATATAAAATAAATACAAAATATATTAAAGAAAAGGCAGTTAATTTGATATTTATTAAAACTCCAAAAGAAATTGAAATTAATGGAGAAAAATATTTTATTGAAAATGAAGATTTTGAGAATAATAAAGGAAAAGAAGTTAGAATGAAAAATTTAATGAATGCAAAAATAAATTTAAAAGGAGAAAAATTAGAAGATAAAAAATCTGATAAAATTGTGATAATCCCTTGGATTAAAAAAGAAGACTCAATTAATGCAATTTTATTAACTTCTGAAGGTAAAAGATTTGAAGGCAAAGTTGAAACAAAGGCTGAAAAATTAAAAGAAGGAGGGATAACTAATTTTGAAAAGATTGGTTATGCAAGATTAGATAATAAATTTAAACTACAATTTATTTTGAGTTATTCATAAGTTACTCCAACAACCTCCCTATTATGTGTTGGAGGATATTCACTTTTATTAAAAACATATGCAGTTAAATTCGCACCTCTTAAACTACTTAAAAAATCATGATATTCTTTTGAAGTTTCACCTGCATAAAAATCAATATCCAACACTCCATTTTCTAAAGTTATCCATGCGCCCCTATCTACAGCTTTATACCAACCATCATAATTTGAATTTCTAAACCCTTCAATATAAATCCAAGAACCTAATGGAATTTCTTTAGGTACTGCAATTGTATAAAAAGGCACTGCTATTTCTCCTGGTTTAGCAACTAATGGTTTATCTCTTATAACTGATTTACCATTGGATATCCAATTTAAATAAGTTCCATCCTTTAACTTAATGGTACCTTGCATATTTAAAGCAGATTCAACTGTTTTAAATCCAAATTTATGTATTTCATTCTCATGAATAGTTAAATAAACTGTGGGGTGTATTCGTGAATATTTATAAATATACTCCTCTCTTAAAGGAGGAGAATTATGTAATTCTAGAATATTTTTTGGGATGTTAATAGGAGTTGAATAAATAGAATAAGTATTCCTAATTTTAATATACTCTTCGTCATCTGCAAGTATAAATTTCTTCCATTCCTCTAAGCTTTTAAAACTTTTCCAAAACCAAGGTAAATACGGATCTTTATAGAATTTTCTACCAGTTGGTGTTTTCATTTCAATTAAAACTCTTTTTACTTCATTCTGATTATGGGAATATGAAATAGTAATTAATCTTGAATTTTTTTCATCCATATCCTCAAATCTTTCAATTAATTTTTTTGCGTTTTTTTCTGCTTCAGGACCATAATTAGATATGGAACATTTTTCATCCCACCAACCTGGATATTTTTCTATCATATTTTCTAATTGTGCTTGTGTCTTAATATCCTCAATTTCTAGTTGAATTGCTAATTTTGCCTCTAAATCTGAATTTCTAAACATAGTAATATTAGAAAGTTCAATTTTTTCAACAGATAAAGAAAAAGAATTTATATTATTTTTTTCAGCCCAAATAGTTAAAGAAGGAAAAATAAAGTTTGGTGATGTGGAATCAAAAAAATTTCCATCTTTAAATAACAATACTCTTGACTCTTTTATTGGAGAACCAATATGATTAAATTTTATTAAAAAAATTTCATAATTTTGATTTAAATTTTCTTTAGTGGCTTCTTTAATTTCATTAAACTTTGGATTCATATTATATGTATTATCTTATTCCTATTTAAAAGTTTCCACTAACAAATTAATTTTTCTTATCTTCATTTTAAGCTTACGCTAAGCTTTTATTAAAAAAATGCGTAAGCATGAAAGAGGTAGTTTTTTTTTGAGACACCTCACTTGGGTATAAACGGCTTTAGTGATGGTAGACTGAACATCTCGCGTGAGCTCAATGCTTACATCCCCATTCTATCAAAGTTATCTATTATAACCGCCTACTCCACCTAGTCTTGAGATAGACTTCGAGCTTAGATGCTTTCAGCTCTTATCCTATGATGCGTAGCTACTCAGCAATGCAATGTCACAACTGATAGACCAGAGGCATCGATCCAAGGTTCCTTTCGTACTTTTTGGACCTTCCTCTCAAGTGGAAACGCTCCCAGTAGATACTACCGTACTGTCTCGCGACGTACTGAACCCAGCTCATGTAGGCTTTTGATGGATGAACAACCCAACCCTTGGAAGCGAATGCACCTCCAGGATAGCCTAAGCCGACAGCGATGTTTTAGTTAGGTGAGATATCGCTATGACTCACCTAAATACCAAACCGCGAGGTCGATGGGTACTCTCGCCCGCGACAAGTCGGTTACCCCCGGGGTAGCTTGTCTGACAGCTTGGGCCCTCATCAATAGGATTCCAAGGTTCGTTAAGCCCGACTTTCGTCTCTGCGTTTGATTTTGTTAGAAACGCAGTCAGTCCAACATTTGTCTTTGTCCCTTTAAGAAGGATTTCTGACCCTTCTAAGTTGAACATTGGGCACCCTTGTTACATTTTCGAGGGTGTACCGCCCCAGCCGAACTACCCATCTGCTGCTGTCTCTTATTTAGATTAGACATACGCAGACTATTGAGTGGTGTTACATTGTTGCCTATCTACTAACCGAAACTAGTAGCATAACAGCTCCCACTTACGCTCTGCAACAGCCCACATATACCAACAACAAACTGTAGTAAAGCTCCACGGGGTCTTCTTTTCCCACTAGGAGTCCCCGGCATATTCACCGCGTAGTGAGTTCACCAGGCCCAAAGCAGGGACAGTGGGAGAGTCGTTACGCCATTCATGCTTTGGCAGAAAGAGTTTCATAAATAAAATAAGGAACTCTCTCTTAAGCCACCAATTAAGCGGCGAGGTATTACGCTACCTTAAGAGCCTCAGAGTTAGGCCCGCTCTTTACTGGAGCTTTGCTCAGTTGAACCCGAGTTTAACTTACCAGCAGTGAGCAGACGTCAGCCACTATACTAGTCCTTACGGATTTGCAGTGACCTGTGTTTTTGATAAACAGTCGCTCCCCCCTTGTCACTGAGACCTGCCGTTCCGTTAAAAACAGCAGGCATGCCTTATACCAAAGGTACGACACTAACTTGCCGACTTCCCTTGCTTCGGTTACCCTGACACGCCTTGGCTTTTTCCGCCAGCAGCACCTGTACTGGTTCTAGGTACGATCATATGAAATCGAATATATTCTCTTTTCATGGACCCCAGGGCTTAACCATAATTTCTCCATTCAAAACTTTAGGCTATTTCTCCTCATAACAAGTCTCCATAGCCTTATATTCCTTAGTCTGGATCTCTCCAGTATGGTCTACCCCAAAGCGTCAAGAATATATCTAGCGTCACCGCATCTATTCACATGGCACAGGAATATTAACCTGTTTCCCTTTCGTTTGAAGGTGATTAGCCTCAAACTTAGGATCGGCTTACCCTTGTCTGATAATCGTTGACAAGGAACCCGAGTGCTATTCGGCGCCCAGGATTCTTACCTGGGTATTGCTGTTACTAACACCAAGATATTCATAACTAATCGGTCCGCAAGACTTTTCAGCCTTGTTTCTACCCAATCAGTTCGCCTTCCTACCGGATTACATAAAGTTATTATGTACCCCAAGGTATCGGTACCTGGCTATAGCCCCGGACATTTTAAGAGGCTGCCCTCTCGGTCGGTCCGCTATTACGCGTTGGTTAAACGATGGCTGCTTCTAAGCCTACGTTCCGACTGTTTTGGAGAGGAACATCCTTTAGATTAACACTTAGCCAGAATTTAAGGACCTTAACCTCAGTCCTGGTCATTCCCATAATGGCCAATCGGCTTACCCGACTGAACCCCACTCCTGTCTTCTACAGTGAAACCGGATTCGGAGTTTGACAGAAAGTTGAAGAATTTCTTCCCCGTGACTCTCAATCAGTGCTCTACCCCGGCATCAACCTCAGACAGGGCTGTGCTAAGACACACTTCGGAAGGAACCCGCTATTGCGAGGCTCGACTGGACTTTCACCCCTATACATGGATCACCCGAGGAGGATAGACTACCACCGGTTGAAGGCCTCCACCGTCCGTCAAGACGACTTCACCTTGCCCACGCATAGATCGCACTCGCTTCGGGTCTTACAATAGTGACTAATCCCACTTTCACAGGATATCTCTCACTGCACAAGGCAGTTGCAGATTTTTGGTTTCCCTTTGACTCTCGTCTCGCCACTACCATAAACTCCTTGGCCCTTGCTTCGAGAAGGACGATGCAACACTGGTAGCTTTTCCTTCGCTTTTGACATTACTGACAATTGCTTCTGGAAAGATCATTCCTTTCATGCTGCACCAAAATGTAACCTTACAGTTTCAGGTTCTTTTAACTCCCCTTTCGGGGTCCTTTTCAGCTTTTGCTCACGCTACTACTTCGCTATCGGTCTCAAGTTATGTTTAGAGTTAGGAGTTGATCCTCCTATATTCACACCTACGTTCCTGCAGATGCTACTCTTCTTCCCCCCTTCCATTTACTTTTATTTACGGGGCTATCACCCTCTTTGGCTGTGCTTTTCCAGCACATTCAACTCCGCAAAAGGATAGTTGGGTTCCCACATGTCTTTTACATTACTGTAAAAGATTCAGGACGCTCTGTCTGGCTTTCAATCGCCTTTACTAACCAGATCGCTATTGCTTTCTCTTCCTCCGGCTACTAAGATGTTTCAATTCGCCGGGTATAAGGAGAATCCTAGGATCAAAGAATGCCTGCTTCTGCCCTAGGCTTTTCGCAGCTTGCCACGCTCCCTCTACTTGAGCCAAGCCATCCACTGTAAGGTATAAGTAACATACCCAAGTTGGTATACTCACTAAAAAAACTACCTCTTCATACGCATTATCGCTGTAAACTTCCGAACAAGTTCGGAAGCGCGAATATAAGGCTCCTCACAGTTGTTTGGATACCAGAAATCATCACGTCAAGCTGTAGCTGACGCTCAATTCTAAAATTTGTGCATCGCAACACTTCATTGAGTGCGCTGATGTCCCTTTCGGGAAAAACAAGTAACTATTTATTGAGTGTATCTCTTTTTAAAGGTTTCGATTAAATCGTTGAAAAAAATAAAAATTAAAAAATTTTAAGATTAATTTAACCTTTTAGTATATGTTATTAATTTATAATCTTAAATGTTTTTAATAGATTATGTCGCATTTATCTTTTGAAACAAAAAAGCGCCTTAAAAAAGAATTGGATAGACTTCTTTTAGATATTCAAAATGGTGAAATAATTGTTGAAGGAAAAAAAGACAAAAAAACGCTGAATAGTATTGGTCTAAAAAATGTGCATACATTACAAGGAGATTATAGGCGCGTAGTTAAAAAATTAAAAGAAAAAAAGGTTCAAAAAGTTTTTATTTTGACTGATTTTGACAGGCGCGGTGATGAATTGGCTGAAAAACTAAAAGACGAATTAATAGCACAAACTATTGATTTTGATTTGGAAAAAAGAAAGCGTTTAGGGGCTATCTTAAATATCAGATTTTGGGAAAACGCAGATACAAACTTAGAACAATTTTTAGAAAAAATAAAAAAAGTTTAAAAATGCAAACCCTTTTAAACTAAAAAAACACCAAAAATAACATATAATTAATTCATTAGGGGATTAAATGCCAAAATATAAAGACGTATCAATGAAAAGAGACTTTGAAGAAAACTTAAAAAAACATAGAAGATTAACTCGTACATTTCCAAATAAAATTAGAAATAATACTTTAATAGAAAATGGTACTATCTTTGCTTTTGATGGTCAAAATAAAATTAGATTAGGAAATATTTATGATACCAAATCATATACTGTTAAAGAAATAAGACAATTAACAGCTAAAGCTGAAAAAGAAAATCTTAAAATATTTATAATTTGGAAAGACCCAAAAGTAATTAATAGTCAAATATTTGGATTTTATCTAATAAAACCACTTAAAGGATTTGAAAGTTTGGGTTATGATCCTGATGAAATTAGGAAATTTGGAGGATTAATATAACAGTAATTTTTTAATAAAACAATATTCTACAAAATGAAGAGATTAACTAAAAAAAAGAGTAGCTGAAAAAATAGTTTTTTACTCTTTTAGTAATTCTTCGATTTTAGGTTTGTTAAAACCAACTACCCATTTATCATCAATTTTCATCTGTGGAACTCCTTGCTGTCCTGTGGCGCGGATCATTTCCATTGCTGCATCCTGGTCTTCCCCAACATTTATTTCTTTAAATTTTACTCCTTTTTGTTTTAAGTAACTCTTTAACATAACACAGTAAGGACATGCGTTCGTTGAGTATACTATTATTTTTTTATCTGCCATACTAAACACCTCTACTCTATAGGTTTAATTAAAACCGATTTTATTTTTTCTTTTTTGCTTATTTTATATAGTTTTTTATCACAAGTTAATAAACCTAGTGAATATTTTTTAGCTAAATAAATATAAGCTGAATCATAAAATGTTATTTTATTATTAATTGCAATATTTAAAATGCTTTTCATATCAAATGGATAAATTCTTATCACTCTTTCCCAATTTTGTAAAACATTAAAAATATTTTCAAGATCTTTTTTACAAAATTCTGTTTTCTTTTTTAATAAATTACAATGTTTCCATAACACATTTCCTATTTCATAAAATGTTAAATCTATTATAAAATAGTCAGTATCTAGTTTCTTTGTTTTTATTAATTCATAAAAAGCACTTGTATCATAAATATACATTCTATCTTTCATCTCTTGTTCTTCTTATTTCTTTTACAAGATCTTTTGTTGAAAGTTTTTTTGCAGAATCTGATGCCTTATTTAATAATTCTTGGAATTTTTCTTGTTTTTCTTTTTCAAGTTTTTCAATTAAAGCTGCTCTCACGGTTTCAGAAATATTTATATCTAATTCTTTACATTCTTCTAAAATTGAACTATTAACTCTTGCAGTTAGTATTACATCTTTCATATTACATATTTTGTATATACATATTTATAAAATTAACTATCCCATCCATGTATTATAGAGTTCTTCAAATGTATTTTCATTAATTGAAGCACGAATTTCTTTCATTAAATTTAAAATAAAATACAAATTATGGTAAGTTGCAATGCGCTTTGCTGAATATTCATTCACATCAAATAAATGATGTAAATAAGCGCGTGAATACATTTTACACATTTTGCAATTGCAGTTTGGATCTAATGGTCTATTATCATTGTCATACCTCGCATTGCTTACACGATATCTAAATTTATTCTCTTTATTTCCAATTGTTTTTTCTTCATTTTTATCTGTTTTTGTTTCTTCACTGTCAGGCCCAACATAAATATATCCTGTTCTTGCAATCATTTGAGGACCAACACAATCAAATAAATCAATTCCTCTTTTAACACCTTCAAAAATATCTTCAATTGTTCCTATTCCTAATAAATGTCTAGGCTTATCTTCACTACCATTTTCATTAATAAAAGGATAAATCCAATCTAAAACTTCATTCATTTCCCTTTTTCCAAATGAACCTCCTATCCCTATTGCATCACAATGTTCATTTACAAATTTAGCGCTTTGTTCTCTTAAATCTCTATATTTTCCGCCTTGAATAATTCCAAAAAGCAATTGATCACTTTCTAATTTTTTATGTTCAGAAACACATTTTTTTAACCATCTATGTGTTCTTTCCATACTTTGTTTTGTATATTCATAATCTGCAGAAGGCGGAGAACATTCATCAAATGCAAAAATCATATCTGCACCTAATTGTTTTTGAATTTGTATTGATTTTTCAGGAGTAAAAAAATGTTTATCTCCATTATAAACAGATTGAAAATGAACTCCTTCTTCCGTAACTTTTGCTATTTTATTTTTAACATGTTTTGAATCTTCTTGTTCTTTTGTCATATATTCAAATTTAGAAGCTCCCAATTCAGCTCCCAATCCTAATGAAAAAGCTTGAAATCCTCCAGAATCTGTCATTATTGGTTTTTTCCAATTCATAAACCCACGTAAACCCTCATATCGTTCTATTAAATCTGAAGTTGGTTTTAAAAATAAATGATATGTATTACACATTAAAATCTGCGAACCCATTTCTAATAAATCTTCATTTGTCATTGTCTTTACTGTCGCTCTAGTGGCAACTGGAGCAAAAGCAGGAGTTTCAACTACCCCATGTTTTAAACTAAGTATGCCTGTTCTAGCTTTATTTTGTTTATTTAAAATATTAAATTCATTCATAAAGTAATATGTTATATAGATTATTTAATAAACGTTTTATTTTTTGAAAGATAGTTTTATTTTATAAACGTTTGATATATCAAACAATCATTTGATGTATCAAATGAAGAAGCAATAGAAACTTATAAATAATTTGCCTTTATTAGTATTATACTACTTTTATATTAAATTGAGGTGATATAAATGCAAAAAACTTTAGAAAATTTAACCAAGGCGTTCATAGGAGAAAGCCAAGCAAGAAATAGATATACAATGTATGCTTCTACTGCGAGAAAAGAAGGATATCAACAAATATCTGAGATATTTACAATTACTGCAGATAATGAAATAGAACATGCAGAATGGTTATGGAAAATGATCAAACAAATTAAAAAAGATTTAAAAATGACTAATGAAGAAATGGACAAACCTATGATAGTTGAAGCTGATTCTCCTCAAATATGGGAAACAACTTTAGATAATTTAAAATCAGCTGCTGATGGAGAAAATCATGAATTTGAACAGATGTATCCTTCATTTGCACAAACAGCCGAAGAAGAAGGATTAAAGGATGTTGCAGTAAGATTAAGAGCAATAGCTAAAGCTGAACAACACCACAGAGATAGATTTAGAAAATTAATAAAAGAAGTTGAAAATAATACTGTATTTAAAAAAGATGCGCCTGTTATGTGGTTCTGCAGAAAATGCGGATATTGGTATGAAGGCCCAAAAGCACCAGAAAAATGCCCATCATGTGGACATGACCAAAGTTATTATCAAAGAATGTGTGAAGAATACTAACCGAATAAAAACCGAAATATATATATCTCCTTCTTTTATTTTTTATAATTAAATAAAAAGAGGTTGATTAAATGAAAAAAGCTATGATTGTATTTGCTTTATTTGTATTAAGTGCATTTTTAATGTTTGGATGCACAAACCAAGAACAAACAAATTGTGTTTATGATGAAGAAACATGTGCAGAGTTTATTACTGATTGCCCAGAATGCGCAGTTTGCCAAGAATGTGAAGTTAGTAATTTTGAATCTGGTTATTTCATAAAATGGGATAAAATAGAAGAGTGTAGTGAATCAGACTTTTCAAATACAAAAAAAATAACTTTTGACAGAAATTACGATGGAAGACTTCAGTTAGATGTTACCATCACTTTAAATTGTGGCAATGAGGAATTAGTTGGAATATATACTGTTTATAATGATACAATTGATATATTTCTTTATAAAAAAGAAATTGGAAATATGATAACAGATTGTAACTGTGGACACAAATATTTCTTAAAGTTTGATTATTTAGATAAAGAATTAATTGAAAATGGGGAAATCCAAATTGAATATACTCTCAAGAACTATAATATCTACTATGAAAATGAATTAATTGAATCCGGAGAAATCTAATTCTTCTTTTTTTATTTCTTTTTATTTTTTATCATAAATTTATTTTTTTCCCAGCGCATCATTTACTAATTTGTCTGCACGCTGTTGGTATTTGTCATCGCGCTTGACGTGTTTGTATTCTACTTTTTTAAACTGGCCTTCTGTCCATTTTAAGCGCTTAAAGAGAGGTTTCATATTTAGCGCTTTAACTTGATATTCTTCTATTGCTTGTTTTTGAACTAATTCGCTGTCTAAATAGCATATTACATGCCCATTTGTATAATTAAGCGCTAATTCCAATCCTTTTATAAGCGCTTTATACTCTGCTTCATTATTTGTAGCTTTTCCTATTTTTCTTTTAAATACTTCTAAAACATCTCGATCCTCATTTTGAACAACTATACCAATTGCACCTGGTCCTGGGTTTCCACGTGCACCTCCATCTGTATTTAGTACAATTTTATTAATAACATTAATCATACTTTAATATTTGCCCCGTTTATTTATAAATATTAGTTATTTAATTTTATTTAATTTAATTATAATTTAATTTAAATTAAGGTGACTAAAAATGAGTAAAAAAAAGATGCTTTTAGATATATGCTGTGCCCCATGTGCATCAGGCATTATTGAAGAGTTAAAACAAGAATTTGATTTAACTTTATACTTCCATAATGCAAACATATATCCTAAAAAAGAATGGGATAAAAGATTTGAAAGTGCAGAAAAATTAGCTAAACATTATGATGTTCCATTATTAACAGATATAAAAAGTTATAATAAAAGTCATGCACAATGGAAGGGTTTTGTTTTTGGATTTGAAGATGAAAAAGAAGGCGGAAAAAGATGTGAAAAATGTTTTGAATATAGATTAGAAAAAGTTTCACATAATGCTAAAAATAAACGTTTTGATATTTTTGCTACTACTTTAACAATAAGTCCACATAAAAACGCAGAATTAATAAATAAAATTGGAAAACAAAAAGCAAAAGAAAAGGGAATTGAATTTTATGAAGCTGATTTTAAGAAAAAAAATGGATTTAAGAAAAGTGTTGATAAATCAAAAGAATTAAATTTATACAGACAAACTTATTGTGGATGCGAATACTCAATAAACAAATAGTATACTATTCTTAATTTCTAAAAATAAAAATATAAAATAAAAAAATTAAGGTTTGAATACCTTATTCGATGTTGACTTTTCTGGAGAAGTATTGGGCTTTATACTTCTATCATTTTCTTTTGGTGTTTTTATTTTTTCAATTCCATCTTTTGTTATTATAAATACTTCCTCAGTTGTATTTAACTCTGGTAATGGCCTAGATTTACCAAAACAACTAAATACACATAATCCAAGAGGATCAGAAGTACCACATGTTAACCCAGTAAATGTATTTGTTCCTGTATAGTATGTAAAAGACTCTTGAACATCAAAATAAGTTATTCCATTATTACAGAATCTTGAATTTTCAAATACATTGTTATCTACTTGTCCAGTGGTATCAAATATAGATATACCATATTTATTATTTTCATCTGCAATGTTGCTCCTAAATTCACTGTCTCTTGTTGAAGTAACTCCAATTCCAGTACCTCTATTGTTTGTTGCAGTATTGTTTTCAACAATATTATATCTACTTGCTTGTACTAAAATTCCAAATACTCCACAATCTTCAACAGTGTTATTTCCAATAATATTATTATTTCCAACACTTAAAATTCCTCTTTGTGTTGCATTATTTACATAATTATCTCTTATTTCATTATTATTTTGCCATCCAATTACTATTCCATCCCAAACAGTTTGTATTTCATTTCCAATTAAATAATTAGTATTTGCATTATAAAGAATTTCAATACCTTTTCCTCCATTACTTATCTCTCCTGATATTCCTGTAATTATATTACTATTAATAATATTATCTGATGACTCAGACATATAACTTCCTTGTACTAATATTGCAGTTCTAGCCCCATTAATTTCATTTTCAGATATAAAATTACCTTGTGAACTATATATGGAAATTCCTTGGTGTATATTTTCAATTAAATTACTATGAATTAAACAATCTCCTGAATTATCAAGTAACATGCCTGTAGTATAATCACTAATCTCACAATTCCTTATCTCCACTCCTTCTTTATTTACAATCGAGATAGCATAATACTTTGAGGTAGATACCCCTTTGCCTGCACCAATTAATGTTGAGCCCGCACAATCTAAAATGATATTTGAATTATTTATAGATATTGCAATTTTATCATATCCTATATTATTTCCTTCAATCTCATATATCTTAGGTTCTAAAATTACATTGTCATTAATGTAATATACTCCACTTAATTCAGTAACTAAATCCCCAAATGTTAATGGATCATCTAAGTCAACTATACTCAAACATCTTGCATCATTTTCATAAATTGTATACTCCCCACAAGTATTTTCTTCACATGTACATTCATACAAACATCCATTAGGTATATCTGAGTATTCATAATAATCTGGTCCTACACAACCACTTAATGCAGAACATTCTGTATCTGTACAGTGTTCATCTAGTCCACATTCTGCACCGCAAACACCTTGTACACAATATTCATTAATTGAAGGTGCTGAACAATCAGTTTCACAATCTGTACATGAACAA
>JAHKLY010000002.1 GCA_020854825.1 Microcaldota archaeon
ACATACCAATTAATAGTTACATCTACTTCTTCATTATCATCTTCTACTAAAACATAACAACCTAATAAATTATCATCTTCACCAGGTGTTGAAGGTTCAGGTTGAATAATCATTTCAATTATTTCTGGTGCTTCATTTATTGTGGGTTCAGAAGGTTCTAATTCTTGACAAGCACCATTTATACAATATAAATCATAATCTTCACAATTAATTACAGTTGCAGTATTATATATTCCTTCACAATAAACTTCATGTAAAATTTTATCACTTACACAAAAGTCTTCTGCCATTCCTTCAAACTCTTCATTTATTGCTAATACATAACCATATGTGAAAGGGTCTATATATGTTTCAGAATCTATACATTGATAAATGGGGGGAGGTTCTTCAAAGGTACATCTACCTTCTGTACAATAAAGGCCTAGGGTTTCACAATTAATTTCTATTTGATATGCATCATTTCCCATACATATATATTCATTTAAAATACTGCCATCACAATAATCATAATACGCTCCAAGTTCACCATTTAAATGGCCTAAAGTTATTCCTTGGAAAAAGATATTCATAAATCCATCGTTTTCAATACAAATAGCATTTATTGATGTTATCAAGAATACTATTACTAACATAGAAAAAATTTTATTCATTTATATTACCTCCCACAGTAAATTTAGTGTTTATTAATATAAATGCACGTATTTAAAAAGGTTTTGTATTTTAAAAATAAATTCAATAAATAAAAGTATTACCGAAGCATTTATAAAATCATATACATAATATAATTACAAAAATATAATACGCCCCTGAAATACGGGGCGCAACTCAATTTTTTCCTGAGTTGCGCATATGTTATGGAACATAGTAAAAGGAAAACACGAATTGTAGTTGCTTAAAAAATATTTTAAAGAAGAATTGTCGAGGTTTTTTCATTTAATGAAAATACCTTGTCATATTAATGCCGAGGTGGCGGAACCTGGTAACGCGCACGACTTGAGTAACTTTTCTTTTCTTTTGTAAAAGAAAAGAAAACTTAACTAAAGAAAAGAAAACTTGTAGTAATCGTGTGGTCTTTGACCTTGGGGGTTCAAGAACTTTCTTCTCTTTTGAAAAAGAGAAAAAATTTTACTAAAAAGAGAAAACAAGATGAACAAATCCCTCCTTCGGCGCTTTTAAAAAACAATGGTGATATAATGGCAAAAAAAGCAGTAGTTAAAAAAGAAGAAAAAGAAAAACCACAAACACAACACAGACACATTGCAGGAAGTTTTGGTAAAGAACTTAAAGGAATTGTCCGTATTTGTGGAAAAGATATTAATGGTGCATTAGAATTAGCTAAAGCAATAAAATATGTTCAAGGAGTTGGTATAAATTTATCTGGAGTTTATTCTGAAATTATTTCAAAAGAATTAAGTATAGATGTTAATACAAAAATTGGAGATTTAACTGAAAATCAAATAGAAAGAGTAGAAGAAATAATTAGAACTCCTCAAAAATATAAAATACCAAGTTATTTATTTAATAGAAGATTAGATCCACAAACAGGAAATCACGTTCATTTAATTAGTAATGATTTAGTATTAAATTTGAGGGAAGATATTCAAAAAGAAATTAATTCAAGATCATGGAGAGGTGCAAGACACCAAACAAGAAAAGGAAAAGTTAGGGGACAAAAAACTAAGAACTCAGGTAGAGGCGGAGTAGCAGTTGGAGTTATAAGAAGATCAGTAAGAGCAAAGATGGGTGGAACTCAACCAAAGCCAAAAGAATCTAAAAAAGATGCCGGTGGCAAAGGAAAAAAGAAATAGGTGATATAAATGGGCGATCCAAGAAGATTAAAGAAAAGATATAGTTCTCCCGGAATTCTTTGGGATAAACAAAGAATAAAAGAAGAAAAAGGATTAGTTAGAGAATTTGGTTTAAAAAATATGAAAGAATTGTGGAGAGCTGAAGAAGGGTTAAGAAAAGTAAGAAGAGAAGCAAGAAGATTCCAATCCTTAGGTGAAGAAAGTATTGTTGAATCAACTAATTTAATTAATAAACTAAAAGGATTAGGAATTGTAGCTCAAGAAGCAACAATTGATGATTTATTAAATTTAAAGACAAGAGATTTCTTAGAGAGAAGATTACAAACACAAGTATTCAAAAGTGGATTGGCAAGAACAGTAAAACAAGCAAGACAATTAATAACACATGGATTTATTTTTGTAGATGGGAAAAAAGTTTCAAAACCAAGTTATATGGTTAATTTGGATGAAGCAAGAACAATTTCCTATTCTAAGACAATTGATATAAATGCAGGCGTCCAAAGAGAGATAATAGAAGAAGTTAAGGCACATGCAGTTGTTGAACATGAAAAAAATGTAGGGCCCATTCCAGAAGAAGGAGAAGATGAGTAGGTGATATTTATGGAAGATAAAAAAGTAACTGAAAAACAAATAGAAAAACCAGTTGAAAAAAATGAAGAAGAAGATAAAAATAAAATTAGATATCAGAAAAAAATAAGGTGGGCAGTAGCAAATATTTATTCATCTAAAAATAATACGTTAATTACTGTTACAGATTTAACTGGATCTGAAACTATAGCTAAGAGTTCAGGAGGAAATGTAATAAAACAAGATAGAAATAAAGGAAAACCTTATGCTGCAATGCAGGCTGCAACTAATGTAGTAGATATTTTAAAGACAAGAGGCATAAATGGATTACATATAAAGATTCGTGCACCTGGAGGGCATGGTCCAAAATCACCAGGAGCAGGAGCCCAAGCAATTGTTAGAGCAGTAGCTAGAATGGGAATTAAAGTAGGAAAAATAGAAGATGTTACTCCAGTACCAACAGATACTACCAAGAGACCTGGTGGAAGAAGAGGTAGGAGGGTATAATTATGGTAATTAAAATAAAAGTAGATATTGAAGATGAAAAAGTATTAAAACTTAAAGTTGAGGATTTGGAAGTTGGAACGCTTAATTCTATTCGAAGATATATAATAGGTCAAGTTCCAACATTTGCTATAGATTCAATAACTATATATGATAATTCAACATATATGTTTGATGAATTTATTGCACATAGAATAGGACAAATTCCTTTAAAAACTCCAAAAAAATATAAGGGAGATGAAGAAGTTTTATTTACTTTAGATGAAAAAGGACCAAAAGAAATTAAAGCATCAGATTTAAGAACTTCAGATAAATATGTTCAACCTGCAAAACCAGATATACATGTATTTACTTTGGGTGAAGGACAAGATTTAAGATTAGAAGGCAAGGCAGTAATTAATAAAGGAAGAAAACATGCTAAATTTCAATCTGGAATTGCAGCATATGAAATAAATAAAGATGGAACTTATGAATTTATTGTTGAATCATTTTCACAAATGTCTCCAAGGGATGTTTTATTAAAAGCAGTGGAATTCCTTAAACAAGATGTTAAGGAATTTGAAAAACAATTGAAATAAGTGGAGGGACAGTATTGTCCGTCACCATTAATATGGATTTGCGGGGGTGGCGGAGTCTGGTCAATAACCCTTTTCCACTTTGTGTGTAAGATGTTAACGGAAAATCGTTGACTAATCGCGCACGGTTGAGGGCCGTGTGGTTTAGTACCTGCGCGCGTTCAAACACTTTTTTCTTTTTTAAGAAAAAAGAAAAACCTGTACTAAAAAGAAAAAAACAGGAAGAATAAATCGCGTCCCCCGCATTATTTTAAAAGGTGATAATATATGAAAAAAGGACCTGAAAGTAAGGAAATAATAGAAGCAATTATTGCAGTTAGCAAAGCTAGTAAAAACAAAAATATTTGGAAAGATGTAAAAAAGAAATTATTAATAACAAGAAGAAATAGAGATTCAGTTAATATATCAAGAATTTCAAAATATGTTGCACAAGGAAAAACAGCAGTAGTAGCAGGAAAAGTTTTAGGAACAGGAGTAATGGATCATAAAGTAGATGTAATTGCTTTAAGTTTTTCAGAAAGTGCAAAACAAAAAATAACAAAATCAGGTGGAAAGACAATTTTATTGTCTGAAATATCTGAAAAAGAAACTGATAAAGAGTTAGTATTGATAAGGTGATTTAAATGATTGTTATTGATGGTAAAGATATGATTTTAGGAAAACTTGCTTCACATGTAGCAAAAGAATTATTAAAAAAAGAAGAGATGATAATATTAAATGCAGAACATATAATAATAACTGGAAATAAAAAAGATATTATGGAAAAGTATCTTAAAAGAAGATCTATTAAACCAAAACAAAATCCAAGTCATAGACCAAAATGGCCAAGAGTACCAAATTTATTGGTTAGGAGAGTAGTTAGAGGAATGGTTCCATATTCTTCTTCAAGAGGCAGAGAAGCATATAAAAGATTAAGAGTTGTTGAAGGAATTCCAGAAAAATATAAAGAAAAGATTTCAGATAAAAATTATGATAAACTAAAATCAAAAAGTTTAAAGAAATTCATCACAGTTAAACAGTTATGTGAATATCTTGGGTATAATGGGTGATTTTAATGGAAAAAACTAAGAAAAAACCAACAAAAAGAAAAGTTAAATCAAAAGTTTCAATTGCAAGAGGTAAAAGAAAAGAAAGTATTGCTAGAGTTTCTATTAAAAAAGGCAAAGGAATAATAAGAATAAATAATACAAACCTTGAAGTTTATGGTTCAAGACAACAGAGACAAATTATAAAAGAGCCATTATTATTCGCGCCAAAAATTAGTACTGAAGTCGATATTATTGTTTCAGTAAATGGAGGAGGTTCAATTGGACAAGCACAAGCAATTAGAAATGCAATTGCAATTGGTTTAATTGAATATTCTGATGATAAAGGATTAAAAGAGATATTTATGGATAGAGATAGATTTATGGTTGTTGAAGATTCAAGAAGAACAGAACCAAAGAAATTTGGTGGTCGTGGTGCTAGAGCAAGAAAACAAAAATCATATAGATGAGGTGTAAAAACATATGGAATTTCCTATACGATGTTTTACATGTGGTGCTCCAATTGGAGATATATACGAAAAATATGTAAATAAATTAAAAGAGAACAAAACCCCAAAGCAAGCACTAGATGAATTAGGTGTTAAAAGGTATTGTTGCAGAAGAATGTTTATTAGTTATGTTGATTTTGAAACATCTAAAAAATATAAAAAATTATAGAATCTAAGATTATTAGATTTATAACTGGGGGAGTAGGTTAACCTGGTATGCTGCCAGCTTGGGGTAACCTTTTTCTTTCTTTTTAAAAAAGAAAGAAAAACGTTAACGAAAAACAAAAGAAAATAAAAAAACATTAAACTCAAAAGAAAAAGAGGTTCAAAATTAGAAATTTTGAACAGATTTTTACCAAAGATAAAAAACAAAAGAAAATAAAAGAAACACAGAAAAGAAAAACGTTAACAAATTTGTGATGTAATTTTTATGGTTCTGAAATGCTGGTGATCCGAGTTCAAATCTCGGCTCCCCCATTTTGAATAAGGGGTTTTCTATATGAAAACTAACTGAAGAGAGGTAATAACATGAAAGAAAAAGATATAGATGAACAACAGAATGAACCTGGTTTGATTGTAAAACAAGATAAATATTTAGAAGCCGGTGTGCACATCGGAACTAAGATTAAATCGGGTGGGATGAGTAGTTATATATATAGAAAAAGAAAAGATGGATTATTTGTTTTAGATCTTAAAAAAATTGATGAAAGAATAAGATTAGCTGCAAAACAACTTGCAAGATTTGAACCTGAAAATATTTTAGTTGTAGCTTCAAGAACTTATTCTGGTATTGCAGCAGCAAATTTTAGTAAAATAACTGGAATTAAAATTTTAGCAGGTAGATTTATACCTGGTACATTAACAAATCCACAAAGACCTGGATTTTTTGAACCTGAAATATTATTAGTTTCTGATCCAAGAGGAGAAAAAGAAGCTTTAAGAGAAGCAGGTAAAGCAGGAATTCCAGTTATTGCATTGTGTGATGTGGATAGTCCAATAAAATATGTAGATTGGGTGGTTCCTTGCAATAATAAAGGTAGAAGGTCATTAGGATTAATTTTTTATTTGTTGGCTAGAGAATTTTTAGTTGCAAAAGGAGTGATTAAATCTTATGATGAATTTGAATATTCTCCAAAAGATTTTACAAATGATATTGCTTTGAAAGAATTAGGTACATTAGAAGAACAGAAACGAGAAGAAGAAAAAGAGAAAGAACAAGAAATAGTTAAAATGGCAAAACAGATTGATGATGAACAAGAAAAACCTAAGAAAATAGAAAAGGTAAAAAAACAAGAAAATGAATTAGTAGAAGAATTAAAAGAAAAACCACAACCAAAAAGCGAACCAAAAATAATTGGA
Organism: Microcaldota archaeon; assembly: GCA_020854825.1. Lineage (GTDB taxonomy): Archaea > Micrarchaeota > Micrarchaeia > Anstonellales > JAHKLY01 > JAHKLY01. Next base: position 6,348 of record JAHKLY010000002.1, read on the forward strand.
AAACCACCAAAGAAAAAACGTGAAAAAACTGAAAAAGAAAAAGAAGAAGCAAAACCAAAAACAATTGTTTTAGAAAAACCAAAAGAAGAAAAACCAGAAAAGAAAGAAGACACACAAAAAGCAGACAAACCTAAACAAGAAAAAGAAGAAACAAAAGAAAACAAAATTGAAGAAAATACAAGTAATGAAAAAACTGAAGAACCTAAATCAGAAAATAAAACAGAGTAGATAATTTTCTACTTTCTTTTTTTAATTTTTATTTTAAGTTATAATTATTTTTTAACCATACATTCCTTTTTCTCTAAATTGTGAGAAATCAATTTTTTTCTCTTTTGCTAAGAGTGCGCCTTCTTTTTTATCATAAATTTCTTTATTTAATGGGTCTATCACTAATGCTTTGTCATAATATTCAATTGCTTTATCAATATTTCCAGAATATGCATAAATGTCTCCTTTTCTAGTTAAAAACATAGGGTTATTTGGATCAAATTTTAATGTAATATTTATATCTTCAAGTGCCTTCTTATTTTCTTGTAGTCTAATATATACATAACTTCTTTCAAAATACCAGATAGGTTTTGGATCTAATTTTATTGCGGTATCATATTCTTTTAATGATTTTTTATAATTTGTCATTCCTCCCAAACTAAGTAATGTTTTTGCAATATTCCTATATATTGAATCTTTTTTTGGATCTAATTTTTTTGCTTTTTCTAAATCCTTTAGTCCTTCTTCAAAATTATTTAAATTATTTTTACAAATTCCTATTAATTCATAAAATTCTCCAGTTTCTTTTATAGAAATTGCTTTTTGAAGTAATGCAGCAGCAGTATAAAATTCTTTTTTCTTAAAATGCTCTCTTGCATTTTCAAAAATATTTTCTGCTATATTATCAGTTTCTGTTTTTAGTTGTATAATATTTATTATTTCTTTTTTCTTTTCATAAAATTTTTCTTGAGTTGGAGCTAATTTTATTGCTTCTTCAATATCCTCCAGAGATTCCTTCGTATTATTGTTTAACATATTTGCTTTTGCTCTTAATTCATAAAATTCAGGAATGGTTGGGTTCTTTTTTATTGCATTATTTAATTCTAAAATAGTATTTTTCCAATCCTGCATTCTAAAATAAACAAATGCTTTGTTTGAATATAAGAATGCAGAATTTTTTTCTCTTTTTATTGCTTCATCATAATCTTTTAATGATTCTTTATATTTTCCTAAATTCATTTTTATAAATCCTAATGCATTATAAACAGCAGGATCGTCTTCTATGTTTTTATTAATTAGATCTAATGCTTCTTGAAATTTTCTTTGTTTATTTAATTCCCTAACTTCTTCAAGTATTTGTTTTGTTTTTTCATCCATATAATTACCTTTTAATTAAATTTTAGATAGCAGTTATCCTTTTCCTGATTTGTTGTTATTTCTTCACATATTTCAGAATTATTTTGCAAAACAGCAATATTTATTATACATCTCCCTTCCCATTCTAAATCAGAAATATTTCTGCATTCTTCTATCTCTTTTGGATTTCCCGAATTAAAAACTCCTTGATAACATTGCCATCTATGATAATGATTTGTTATGCCATTGCATAAAGAAGGATTATTATTATCAAATGCTGCTTGTCTATAACAATCATTTTCCCATGATTTACTCCAAAGGTCAGTACAACAAGATGTATCTCCGGTTAATCTTGCATATTCTCTTCTGCATTCATCTTTTTCTGAACTTTGTCCTAATGTATCAAAATTACATTTTTTACAATCCATTTCAGTAACTGCAATAGCTAAATAGCAGTGTTTTTTCCATTGACTATTTTCTTGTGTGATTTTTCTACATAAAGATTCATCTTTTGTATGCCAAGCATAATCTGCTAAACATTTATCTTTTGCATTGTTGTTTGGTGCAAGATAACATTGTTCTTTGTTTTTGATAATACTTAAACAATAATATTGGTCTGCACTTATTTCTATTTCTCCGCATGCTTCTTCACTTGATTTATTTTTTGCAAATTCTAATAGACATTCATCATTTTCACAAATAGAAAAATCATTTTCTTTTATTGATAAACAAATTCTTTTTTTTGTTCCAACCAATCCTTTACATGGATCTTTTGTTATTATATCAACTAATTCTGGTTCTTCTGTATCTGTAATATTTATTGTGTCATTTACTGGGGGTGCAGGTAAAACTGCTTTTGGTTCAATAACTTCTTTTTCAAAACCAATACATGCAAATAATACTAAACTCATCGCAATAATAAAAAATGCAAAATCCATTTCTATTTGTTTTTTTGTTTTTTTTGTTAGTCTTTTCATAATTATCACACAAACTCTTCTTTAACAAATTATTTAAACCTAATCTTTTATTTTTTTGTTAATTTTATATATATTTAATTACGCGCGTTCATAAGTGTGCAATAATCTTACATTCTCTTCGTTGTTTCCAATTTTTTTTTTCAGACGTAAATTAAAGGCACCTTTCGAAAAGTATTTAAATCTTGTCTTTTTATCTCTGTGTAGAGGCGATTTAGTATGGAAAGTTTAGTAAAGAGCGTTATGAATGAGCAAGGGCCAGCTCAAAATGAAGTATCTGATATGGGCTCAGACAAAATTAAAATTGTAACAATAGGTGTAGGTGGTGGTGGAAATAACACCATTAACAGATTAATAAAATCTGGAGTAAAAGGAACAGAATTAGTAGCTGTAAATACAGATAAACAACATCTTAGTATGTTGCATGAAAGAGCAAAAAAAGTTCTTATTGGAAGAAGTATAACAAAAGGTTTAGGTGCTGGTGGTTATCCAGAAACTGGTACAAAAGCAGCAGAAGTAGATAGAGGCTCAATTGAAAAAGAATTAGAAGGAGCACACTTAGTATTTATATGTGCAGGTATGGGGGGCGGAACTGGTACAGGAGCATCCCCAGTAATTGCAAATGTAGCAAAAGAACAAGGTGCAATTACGATTGCAATGGTTACATATCCTTTTAATTTAGAAAGAGCAAGAAGAATAAAAGCAGATGCAGGAATTGGAGAATTGAAAAAGGTATGTGATTCAGTTATTTTATTAGATAATAATAGATTAGTTAAATTATTCCCTAATTTGCCAATGAATGAAGCATTTGCAGTTGCAGATGAAATTCTATCAAGAGCAATTGGAGGATTAGTATGGACAATTACACAACCTTCTTTAATTAATATTGATTTTGCAGATGTAAGATCAATTATGGAAGGTGGCGGTGTAGGATTTATCGCAGTTGGTGAAGGTAAAGGAAATGATAAAGTTAGAAGTGCAGCAGAAAGTGTACTTAAGAATAAATTATTAGATGTAGATTATGAAGGAGCAAAAGGAGCATTAATTCATATTTCTGGTGGAGCAGATTTAACTTTAGGTGATGCAATTAAAGCAGGAGAGATTATAACAGAGAGAATGGATCCAGAAGCCAATGTAAAATGGGGCGCAAGATTAATTCCAAATTATGAAGGCAAATTAGAAATTGTTGCTATTGTAACTGGAGTAAGAGGCGCAAGTATATTTGGCGGAGAAGTAGAAGAAGATAAAAGAGATCTATTTTACCCAGATATAGAGGTCATTGGTTAGGTGATGAACTAATGTTTGATGAAATTTTAAAACAAGCAAAAAATGAGGTTTATGAAAATTGCAATTCTGAAACCGATAATTTAATGAGTAATGATAAAGTTAGAATATCTGTCATTGGATTAGGGGGAGGAGGATGCAATACAATAAACAGAATGGTTAGCATGGGTTTAAAAAGCGCAAAAACAGTAGCAGTAAATACTGATAGGCTACATTTAGATATCATAAATGCAGACAAAAAAGTGTTGATTGGAAAATCAGTAACTAGGGGTTTAGGTGCAGGTGGATTTCCAGAAGTTGGGGCCAAATGTGCTGAACTTTCTAAAAGTGAACTTCTTGAAGCTATGGGCGAAAACGAATTAGTTTTTGTATGTGCAGGTATGGGAGGCGGAACTGGAACTGGTTCTGCCCCAATAGTTGCAAAAATGGCTAAAGAAATGGGAGCAGTAGTTGTAGGTATAGTAACTTCACCATTTAAATTAGAAAGAGCAAGACTCAAAAAAGCAGAATGGGGAGTTAAAGAGTTATCTAAATATACAGACACTTTGATTATTATTGATAATAATCGATTGGTAAGCTATGCACCAAATCTACCAGTAAATAAAGCATTTATGTTAGCAGATGAAATAACAACAAAAGCAGTTAAGGGTATTTGTGATACAATAATGTTTCCTTCATTAATGAATATTGATTATGCAGATGTAAGGAGTGTAATGGAAGAAGGAGGAGTTTCTTTAATCTCTATTGGAGAAGCATCTGGTCCTGATAAGGTTGAAAGAGTAGTTAAAGATACTTTAAATCATCCATTATTAGATGTTTCATATGAAGGAGCAAAAGGAGCACTAGTTCATATAACTGGAAGCAGCGCATTGACTTTAGGTGATAGTATAAAAATAGGAGAAAGACTAACAGAAGTTTTTGATCCAAATGCACAAATAAAAGTAGGCGCAAGATTAGATGAAAATGCAGGCGCAAATGTAGAAGTCATTATGATTGCTACTGGTTTGAAGATTCAAAACATTTTCAATAATGAAAGTGCAGATGAACAAAGTGTTGCTGAATCAAAAGAAATGCTCTTAGAACAATTAGGTATGAATTATATCTAAATAACGTCGGCTTTCCACAGCCTCTTTTTTTTATTTTTTTTACTTATATTTTTATTTTTTAATCTATTAAATCCATTTCTGAGAAGATAATTTTTCCTTTTTGGAGATATTTGGGATTTATCTTTTTTAGGTTTTTAGGCCTTAATTTTAAAATTTTTTTAAAAATCTGTTTGGGTAACTCTAAAATTAATAGTTTTTCAGCATAATCATAAAATTCCTGTAGATTATATTCATACTTTTCTTCGTATTCAAGTGCTTGCAAGCACATTTCTAATCTATCAACGTCTTTAACTAAAACAGCTTCTTTTGAAGTTGTTTTTTCAGATTCCATCCATAAGTCGTAGTATTTTTGTCCTCCCATTTCAATCATCATTTGTTTTAATATTTTACTTTGGTCTTCTATTATTTTATTTTCATTTTTTCTTTCTTCTGGAGTTAGATCTCCTTTTTCAATTTCTCCAAACTCATGTAAAATAGCTAATTTAGCGCATTTATCCACATCTAAATTTAATTCTTCAGCTAAAACCATTGATAAAAATGCAACTCTAAAAGAATGATCTGCATTACTTTCAGGATATTTTATTGGATATTTTAACCAGCCTTTTCTTACAATATTTTTTAATTGTCCTGAAAATCTTCCTAAATTGATTATCCTCTCTATTTTATTCATATTTTGATATTAAAAGCAAATTATATAAACTTGCTTTTTTAAATTAGTTTATGGTTTTAATAAACGTCACTAAAGATAATTTTAAATCTGAAGTAGAAGACTCAGAATTACCAGTATTAGTAGATATTTTTTCACCTACTTGTGGCCCATGCAGAGCGCTTTTACCTGTGTTAAATGAATTATCAAATGAATTTGATGGAAAAATAAAATTTGTTAAAATTAATTCAGCTGTTTCGCAAGAGTTAGCGCAAATGTTTGAAGTTCGTGCAGTTCCTACTTTGATTTTTATAAATAATGGACAGATAATAGATCAAGCAATTGGGTATATTAAAAAAGAACGATTAAGAGAAAATATAAATAAACTTCTAGAGTTTTTACAAAAGCTTTAAGGTTTAATTTATAAATCTAATTTTCTTAATAAAATGGGGTGTTTTTAATGGATTTTGTTAAGACTGCATTAAATTATAAAACAGAAATGTTAGTTTTGTTTGTAAGTAAAGATTATACTAAAAATGAATTATTCAAATCAATAGACAAAGAGTATAAGGGAAGATTATCCAAAGAATGCAATGAAGATAAATTTCATGGTAAATATTTACAGAAATTTTGTTTTAGATTAGAAAGAAATGCAAAAAGATTATGTTTATTAGGTTATGAAGATAAAAAATTAGATAAAAAAACATTAAATGCATTAGCAGGAAAAGCAGCACAAACAGCTAAGAAATCCAAATTTAAAGAATGCGCATTTATTTATCCATTAGAAACTTCTTTAGAACCTTATGAAGTAGGGTATGAATTGATTTATGCATCTAATTTTTCAGTTTATGATTATTCTTTTAAGTCTAAAGATAGTAATTATGAATTTGAAGGTATATCTATTTTAAGTCCTGAAGAATTCAAAAAAGAAATGGAAAAAGGAATGGATGATGCAGATATTGTATCTTATTATAATTCATATGCAAGAGATTTAGTTAATTTGGCCCCCTCTGAAAAAAACCCTGAAAAACTTTCAAAAGAGATTTTAAAAGAAGCCAAGAAATTAAAATTAAAAACAACAGTTTTAACTTTAAAAGATTTTAGAAAAAAAGGAATGAATGCAATTGAAGCTGTTGGACGAGGGAGTAAATATGAACCAAAAATGATTATTTTAGAATATACGGGAAGTATAGATAAACCAATTTGTTTTGTAGGTAAAGGAATAACTTTTGATTCTGGAGGATTGAATATTAAACCTTCTGCAAGTATGGAAGAAATGAAAGCAGATATGTCAGGAGCTGCAACTGTTGTGGGCACTTTATTTGCAGCAAAAGAATTGAAATTAAAAAAACATATTATAGGGATAATTGGATTAGCCGAAAACATGCTTTCTGGAGATTCATATAAACAAGGAGATATCTTGAAAGCATATAATGGAAAAACAATTGAAGTTTTAAATACAGATGCAGAGGGAAGATTAGTATTAGCTGATTGTTTATCTTATGCTGAAAAACATTATTCTCCAAAATATATTATTGATTATGCAACTTTAACTGGGGCAGTAGTTGTTGCATTGGGTAGTGAGAATGCAGGTTTATTTTCAAATGATATTGATTTAACTTCTAGATTAATTTGTGCAAGTGAAGATTCATTAGAAAAAATATGGCAAATGCCTTTAGATGAAGAATATGAAGATTTAATTAAAAGTGATATTGCAGATGTAAGAAATGTTGGTAAAAAAAGAGAAGCAGGTTCAATAACAGCTGCCTTATTTTTAAAGAATTTTGTTGAAAAATCAAAATGGGCGCATATTGATATAGCAGGTACAGCTTTTCATAAAAAAGAAAAACCATACTCATATAAAGGCGCAACAGGTTTTGGCGTGCGCCTAAATATTGAGTTTCTTAAAAATTAGTTTTAGAGATTACTAATAAATATGTTTTTGACTCTCCTTTTACAGATACTTTTATCTCAAATTTAGCTTGTGGATTATTTTCCGCAACTCTGTCTATTATTTCTAACATTTCTTCTTTTGTTATTGTGTACCTATAATCTCTCATTCTTACTGTTCCTTTTACTGTTCCAAGTTCTAAATAAGGATAAATTCTTTCTCCTTTTTCAGTATACATAAAACCGCCTAGAGGGAGTTGTGTTCCACTAATGTTTGGAGTGCTATAGATTATATCAATTTCTCTCATAATTTGTTCTTCCATAATAGATTTAATCTTTTCAAGTTTTTCAATTTTTTTTGTTTCTTTATGTTCTTTAGAACAGCTAGTTGTACTAGCAGTTAATGCAATTCCTCCTAAAAATAAACCTGTCCAAACAGCAATTCTTCTTGCTCTTGAAGCTTTTGGTTTTTTTGATCCTCTATAGTTTGTTGAACTATTTTTGTTTAATGTTTCAAAATTCATATTAATTACCTCCCAATTATTATTAATTTGTTATTAATTATGTATATTTTTGTCTTTTTAAATTTTTTTATTTTAAATTTTAATTTATTTTTTTAAACTATCTAGTACCATACCCAACATTTTTCTTTCTTCATCTAAATCTTGTTTTGCTTCTTCTAAAGAATTATAAGTAGATTGTTCTTTTTCTTCAAAAACATAAGTTTCACTTACTTTTCTTTTTTCTACTTTTGCACTGCATGAAGAAACTAAAGGCATAATTACTGCAAATGTTATGAAAACTGCTGTTCTTATTTTATTTGAAAGTTTAATTTGTTTTTTGTTTAACACATTATCACCAGATATAATATTTGTGTTTTCTTTTGTTTTTAAATGTTTTGTATACTTTCAAAAACCTTTTAAATAGATTTCAGTTAATTTTAGATAAATTAAACTTTCTTATTTAGTAATCTATCATTTTTGATAAGTTTCTCAATACAAAAGTTTAAAAGTTTCTTAATTCATTTAATAGATGTGAGATTATGAATTTTAAAGGAAAAAATATAGTAGTAGCTTTAAGTGGAGGTGTAGACAGTTCTGTTGCGGCTTTATTATTAAAACAAAAAGGGGCTAATGTAAAAGGAGTAATAATGGATTTATCTCCTTATTTAGATTCTAAGAAGGATATTGAAGATGCACAGAAGATAGCTGACCAATTAAACATTACTTTAACAATTGTTAATTTATCAAAAGATTTTAGAAAAAAAGTTATTCAATACTTTTTAGATGAATCATGGAAAGGAAGAACACCAAATCCATGTGTTCCATGTAATATGTTTCTTAAATTTGGTTTATTATATGATTATGCAATTAAAAAAATGAAAGCAGATTATTATGCAACAGGACATTATGCAGTAAAAAAATGGGATAGAAAAACAAAGCGCTGGCTTGTATACAGACCTAAAGATATTAAAAAAGATCAATCCTCTATTTTATCTATGTTAACTCAAAAACAATTAACTAAATCTATCTTTCCATTGGGAAAAATAAAAAAAGAAGAGATATATAAAATAGCTGAAAAATATAATTTACATTCTAAAAATAGGGAAGAAAGTCAGGATTTATGTTTTTTAAATAGTGCAAAAATGAGTAAAGGAGAATTTATTGAGAAAGTTTCAAAGAAAAAATCAAAAAAAGGCAAAATTTTGAATACAAAAGGAGAAAAAATAGGCGAACATAAAGGGTATATCTATTATCCTTTAGGTCAAAGAAAAGGTTTAGGTTTATCAGCACCTAAATCCGTATATGTTAAAAAAATTGATACAAAAAATAATATTTTAACAGTAGGAACGCGCGATGAATTAAAAACAAATGAGTTTTATGTAAGCGCAGTTAATTGGGTTGCTTTTAAAGATCTAAAAAAACCAATAAGCGCTGAAGTAATTGTTAGGAATAAACAAACACCACACAAAGCGCGTATTTACCCAATTACTACTCAGCAAAAACGCAAAATAAACGAGAAAATTGCAAAAAAAGAAAATCGTGTAAAAGTTGTGTCTGATGAACCAATTTTTGCTGTTTCACCAGGGCAATTAGCAGTATTTTTCAAAAAAGATTTAATCTTAGGCGGAGGTTGGATAAAATGAAAAAGCAATTTCTAAGAGGAAGTGAGATTAAGAAAATAGCGCAAAATATGCAGGATAAATACTCTGTTGAATTATTAGGTAAAAAAGACAAAGTAGAAGTAGTTGAAACAGAGGATAGTTGTGTTTTATTAAAAAATGACTCATCTTTGCTTTTTAAACATAAAATTATAGACGGAGAAACAAAAGAAGAATGGTTTCCAACTTTAAAAACTGTTTTCTCAGCTGAGATTAAACTAAATAAAATAACAGTTGATACAGGTGCGATTAAATTTGTTTTAAATGGAGCAGATATAATGCGCCCCGGTATTACAAACATAGAGTCAAATATAGAAAAAGGTGAATTAATATTAATTATTGAAGAAGTGCAAAAAAAGCCATTAGCCTTAGGCATAGCGCTTTATAATTCAGAAGATATGAAAAACCAAACTCAAGGCAAAGTAATACAAAGTATTCATTATTTAAATGATAAAATCTGGAATTTTTAAAAATTCTATTTTCTTAATTTATAAACGATTAAAATAGAGAATATAATCACAATTACCCCAATATATCCATATCCTTGAGATAATCTTTCTAATGCTAAGTATGTAGAAAATAAAAAGGTCAAAATAAAAGGTATAAAACCTATAACTGTAAATCTATGTACTCTTAACATGTATTTTTTAATTTCAAAATATGGAAAAGCAATATGATGATATATAATAGGCAATGAAAATATGCCTAATGAAAGCATACTAAAAAATAAAGCACAAATCAACAATATATGTTCAAGGGCAGTCAAATTTTGAGCGTAGAAGGTTGTTGCAAGTAAGAAACCAAAAAGTACTCCAACTATACTTGTTAAAGTTCTTGTCTCGCTTAAAACATCTCCCAATTCATGAGCAATATCACATTTTTCTAGTATGTTCTGTTTTTTCATATTCTAATCTATGAGCATAATATATAAATTGTTTTGCTTTATAATTTAGATATGCAAAAACATACAAAAGGTCAAGTTAGTGTTGAATTAATGGTAATCATCGGAGTAGTACTAATTTTAATAATTCCATCTATCTTGTTTGTATTTAATTATATAAAAAGTGATGGGGATGAAGATTTTGGAGTTTCACAAGGTTATTTAATGGCCTCAAGAATAGAGCATTCAATTAATATGGTTGGCTCAACAGGAACTGGATCTGCATTGAAAACAGAAATACAGATGCCTTATAATTTTAGAGAGTTAATTACAGAGGAAGATGAGCTTGTTGTGAGATTACACATTCTCCCAGGACAATTAGATGTTGTAAGAGTAACTGATTATAAGATTATATCAACGAATCTAAATATAGTTAAACCAACAGGTAGTTATATTTTGGAAATTAGTGCAATAAATGAAACTCATGTAAATGTTTCATTATCTTAAATACAGCGATTTATTTTAGAAATTTTAAAGTTAATAGACAATATAAATAAAAAAGAATGAGTTTATTTATTAAATATAGACTCTGTTATTTTTACTGCATTATCAAAAAGGGTTTTTGATATTTTAACAGAATACTTTTCAATTTTATTTTTTTCATACTCTGGTGTATCTTCATTTATTTCTCTAACTACTGCTTTTAAACTTCTTATTAATAGATAAGGAATTAAAGTTATTAAAGACCCGCTTAAACAAAGTATTATCCCTGCTGTTTTAAATATAACAACAGATGTTTGTTTTATTGCACAGTATGCTTTTTTAAATACGTTTTTGATTATTTCTGTTGTTTTTTCTTCAAAGTGCATAACTCTTTGTTCCGCTCTTATCTCTTTTTTAATATCTCTAATTTCCTTTTGTCTTTTTTTATATTCTTTTCTTTCCATCTTCTCTTTTTGTTTTTCAGTATTTATTCTTGTTTTTTCAAGTAAGTTTTCTATTTTTGCTATCAGTCTTATAGCTTGTTTTCTTTTTCTTCTTGTTAAATAAGAGGCAGTTTTAAACATTGGATTAAATTCTCTAGATTTATAAGCTTTCATTTCAGTATTAAATGCTTTTCTTCTTTTAATTTCTTTAAAAGCAATTCTACCCAATATGAATAAACTTGTACCTAATATTACTCCTGCTGTTTTTATAAGAAAATTTTCGTTAAATTTACTTGGTAGTCCAATAAGGGTTTCTATTTTTGGAACATTGGTCCAAAAATAATGAACTACATAAATTGGCGCTCCAATTCTAATTAAATTTAAGGGTAATCTTATTAATATTCCTGGTTTTTCTTCATTATAAAAACTTTTTTTAATATTTTTTAATGCTTTTTCATTTGTTGTGTAAAGCTGTTTTCTTATTTCAAATTCTTCTGGTTCTGGAGATAATTTAATATTAACAATAGGTTTAAATCTTGATTCTTGTATCATCTGATTTTTTGTGTTACGTTTATATCCTCCACTTCCAGTTAAATGTGGCCTATTAGCAAAATCAAGCGCATCAGCCAATACTTTTTTTGCATCATCAGGATCTACAATCACTTTTTTTGATTTTATTGCATTTTTAAGAATTTTAAGTTCTTTAATTCTTTCATTATCAATTCTTTTTAATTGTCTAGTAGTTAATCCATTAAATCCCATTAAAACACCTGTGTTTTTTTATGTCTTTTTAAGTTTAAAAAGCTTTCTATATCCTTTTTATTTATTCCCTTAATGAAATTATACAATAAAATTAGAAGGTGAGTTAATGAAAAAAATAATTTGTTTAGTTCTTTTATTAATATCTATATCTGTATTTAGTGCTTGTATAGAGATTACTGAAGACATACAGTTAGATGATGATAATGAATCATGTTTTATAATAACTGAATCAGATATACTCTTTGATTGTAATGGATATTCTATATGTGATGATGCAGGAGATACATGTATTACTGTTGATGCAGAGGATGCTACTATCACAGATTGCGATATTTTGGGAGATAGTGGGAAAACTGCAGTAAGAATAAATGAAGATGGAGCAAAAGTTGAGGATACAACAATACAAAATGCAAAAACTGCAATATATATTAATTCAATAGAAGAATGTGTTATTAAAAATTTAGAAATTAGAGAATCTGGGACTGGAATTTATATTAAAAGTTCAAAAAATATTGAAATTGAAGACATTGAAATGTATGATACAGATACTGGATTAAGTATAAGTTCTTCATCTGATATTTCTTTAGAGGATATATTTCTTGAAAATGAAGATGGAATGTATTATTATATCAGATTTTTAGTAGAAAATGAAGACGGAGATCCAATTAAAGATGCAGAGATTACATTAGAAACATCTAAAGGTATAAAACCATTTAATAGTTATAAAACTGATGAATATGGGTATTCGGAATGGAAGCAGATAATGGTTGTGTCTTATGATGGGGGAGACGAAACAGATGTACTATTTAATTTAACAGTAGAATATGAAGATGAAGAATATTTTGAAGAAGATTTTGAGATCAGGGAAACAAAAACATTTGTTATCGAATTAGATGTGGAGATAGAAGATGATTTAGCAGCATTAGGTGCATCTTGTACTAAAAATAGTGAATGTGCATCAGGATACTGTTGTCTACAAGGAGATAATAGATTTACATGTAGACCTGGTCCTACTTTTTGTATTGCTTATGAATGTACTAAAGATGCAGAATGTAAAAAAGATGAAGTTTGTGAGAATAATAAATGCATAGAATTAACTGGAGAATGTGGTTATGCAGATGATCATGAATGGATTGAATATGAATGCTGTAAAAATTCAGATTGTCAAAATGCTGAAAAATGTGAAGATCATAAATGCATAAAAGTTGTATGTGAATGCGGAGATATAAAAAATCATGAATGTGAAGCAGAGTGTTGTAGTTCTAAAGACTGTCCTTCAGGATATAAATGTGTAGATATGTTTTGTTTACCTGGAAATGTATGTACTTCTGATGATGAATGTCAAAATACTCAAACTTGTAATAATGGATTCTGTGAAGAGGTAACAGATATTTGTGGGTATGCATTTAACCATAGATGGATTTCATATGAATGTTGTTCTGATACAGATTGTATTGATAATAAAATCTGTCAAGGAAATGTTTGTATTATAAATAAAGAAGGAACAGAAGGAAGTGTGTGTGCAAGCGCATTTATTATACTTAGCACATTTATTTTTGGTTTTTATTTAAAAAAAGAGTAAAAACTAATATTTTATATCCTTTATCCCTTGTTTTTTTCTTTTTAATATTTTTTCAACTTCATCTTCTTTATCAGTATAACATTTTTCACAAAAATTATGTGTATATCCAAACATATCTACATCTTTGTATGTTTTTTCATTAACTAATTCTTTTTTACAAATTTCACATTTTTCGCCTTCAAATCCTAAAACCATAAAAATCTCCTCCAAGTCGCATTTCAAAGAATAATAGAACAGAAAAATATTTAAAATAAGATGTAAAAAATAAAAAAAAGAAAGAGAGATATTAATTTAAGCATTTTTCATTTTTGCTTCTCTTACATATCCGTCTCCATCAACATAATACATAAATCCTTTTTTCTTTTCAATTTTTTCATTTCCTATTTTTTTCTTTCTTCCACTTTTATTATGTTTCATTGGAGCTCTCCAAACATATCCATCTTTACCTACATAGTAAAGATATCCATTTTCTCTTTCAATTTGTTCTTTTCCTACTCTTTTTCCCATCAAAATCACCTATATAGTTTTTTTAATATTATCACTCCTCTAAATAGAAATATAAAGCTATTGCCATAATATACTTAAATTTGTGCATTTTTGTATATATCATACCACTTTTATATGTATTTTTTCATAAAACCACATTTAAAATAACTGAAGAAGATAAGAAGAAAAATTAAAATAGTTAAGATATGATTATAAATTTTTATATTCAAAAACATTTAATAGGTGAAGTATTATGGGTTGGTTAGACAGGATAAAAGGAGTAAATTCTTCTGAAAAAACAGAGATTTTAGAAATAGAAGAAAATATTGTACCTGATAGAAATAAATTTATAGTAGATGAAGTTTATACAGTCCAAGGTTTTCCAGTAGTACGAGGAAGAGTATTATCTGGTACAATAACAAAAGAGAGTTTTACTAGGATAAATGAGAAAACATGTAATGTTGCTAAAATACAAGCAGATAGAAAGGAATTGCAACAAGTATCAAGAGGAGAACAATGTTCGATGATATTAACTCAAGTTAATCAACATAGTTTAAGAGAAAATCAAGTGTTAGAGTTTTTTTAAGGAGAGTTTTTATGGATAGACCAAGATTGTTCTGTGATTCATGCGGTATGCGCATGGAAGAATCAGGAGATCACGGAGGAGGAAAGCAAGATAATCCTTATTGTAAAAATTGTTGTGATGAAACAGGTGTTTTAAAACCTAAGTCAGTTATAAGAGAAACACTTATTAAATTTTATATTGAAAAATATGATTATCCTAAAACAGCAGCAGAAAATTTTGTTGATGATTTTATGGCCACAATGCCTGCTTGGCAAAACAAACAGGAAAAATTATAATTAAATACATTTTTAAACACTATTTTATATAATTTCTAACATGAATAAAATTTCATTGATTGTTGCTGGGGCTTTTTTATCTGCATCTTTATGTTTATCTCCAAATTTAAATAAAAAACTGGACTTTCCAGAACCAATAATTGAATCTACTAATAAATTACAAAAAGAAGATCCTAAAGTATATCCATCAAAAATTAGAATAGAAATAAATCTTCCTGGAACTGTATTAAGATATTTTGAAAATGATTCATTAATTATGCAAACAACTACTTGTATTGGTGCGTTTAGTTCTTATGTTAAACATTCCGGAACATATCAATCTTTTAAAACTCCGATTAGGCAAACTGAAATTAGTAGAGTTAAAAAAGATCCTTGGTGGACTCCAAATCCAAAAACTTCTTGGTCATGGGGGCAAAAACCAGTACCTCCAGGCCCAAATAATCCATTAGGGCCGTATATTTTAGTAATAGGTGATTCTCCGTATTATATTCATGGAACTATTAAACCACATCAATTAGGTCAAGATATGTCTCATGGTTGTGTAAGAATACATAGTGATTCTGTTAGTATATTGGCACCAAGAGTTCAAGAATTAATGGAGTTAGGAAAAAAAGTATCTTGTAATTTATATTATGATATTTCTGAGCTTTATTGTATTTCTAAACAGGATCAGTATTATGCAGTAAGGATTTATCCAGATGGATATAGAAATAGACCAAATAGAATTGATTCAATAATCCAAGATTTTGAGAATGTGGGTTTAATTTTAAATGAAAAAAGTAAAGAAGAAATAAGGAAAAATTTAATTTGGGAAGGAATAATGTTTTTTTATTATACTGAAGAAGGACTTGTTTTTCAAGGTTCAATTTCTGATTGGAAATTATCAAGAAAAATTGAAATTCCAAAAGAAATGTTTGTTTATAAAAAATAAAAAATGGACCAGGTGGGATTTTTAGGCAACCTATTCTCTCTTTTTCGTAAACGTTTTTCTCTTTTTTAAAAGAGAAAAGGTTTGAACCCACAGTCCCCTCGTTGCGAACGAGATATCCTACCGGGTTAGACCACTGGCCCATAAGCCTTTGGGGGGATTTTCAGCTTTGCTGAAAATATTTGTTTCAACAAATCAATTGAACCCCCAACCTACTGCTTACGAAGCAGTCGCTCTACCATTGAGCTACAAAGGCACTTATATATACTTACCACCACATTTTTAAATATTTATAAACATTAAAAATATATATAATTTAATAAACCAGAGGTTTTTTAACTTTATGAATATTGTTTTTTGAAATAAAAGAAGATATAGAAGGGGGCAGTATATGGGAGAACAAGAGTTAGATATTAGATTGTGTAAAGAAGGAGAAAGAGAGAATAATAGAATATTATTTTATTGAATTTTTTAGATCCTGATTCTGAAAATTCATTACCTAACCAGATTTATTTAAGTATATTAGATAATTTGGATGAAATCTTAAAACCTGAAAAGTTAAAAGAGGTTTTAGGATATTATAAAAAAGAAGGTATTCTAAGTAAAATCACAATTGATGATTTAAAATCAGATATAGATATGCAAAGTGTTAGTTTAAGATTAAAATCACAACTAGAACCTAGTGAAAAAAAATCTAGTGAAGATGTTTCTAAAGCATCTAATAATATGGAAGTTAACAATAAGAAAGAAGAAATTTATATTCCTGTTTCATCATTATTTAAATTTTGTAAGGAATTAGGAATTGATTTAAGGGAAGATAAGGCAGGAGGATATATTAGAGGAGAATCATTGGAAGATATTGAAATATTAACTAAAATCCTCACGTTTTTAAAAAGAACCTTGAAAAGAGATCCTTCTAAAAACGATCTAAAAATGTATGGGTTACCAGAAAATTTAGAAATAAATCCTAAAGAAGTTGATGCTGTAAAAGAAAATATTGCTCCAAATAAAAAACCAATAAATTCAAATAATAATTCACAACACAGAGTAAATAAACCAGATGATATTAAAGAAGGAAGAGTAAAAACTCCCCAGATAAAAGGTAAAGATAAGATTAAAGATAAGATTAAAGATAAGATTAAAGATAAGATTAAAGATAAGATTAAAGATAAGGTTAAAGATAAGATTAAAGATAAGATTAAAGATAAGATTATACCAGAATATAAGATTATACAAGAATTAATTAAATATTATAAAATGGGAATTATATTTAGGTATACAAACCAAATATTAAAAGAGAATATATCTTTATATAGATTAATTAATCAAAAAATT
The DNA here is from genome assembly GCA_020854825.1 of Microcaldota archaeon. Lineage (GTDB taxonomy): Archaea > Micrarchaeota > Micrarchaeia > Anstonellales > JAHKLY01 > JAHKLY01. The sequence continues at coordinate 23,513 of JAHKLY010000002.1, forward strand.
AAGCCTCCTGAGGATTTTAAGGGCACTAAATTAGAGTATATTTATGGAGAATTACAATTATCAAATGAATATGCAACAGAACTTGAAAGGATTACAGGTAAACGTAAAGCAAAGGTTAGAAATAAACCTATTAAAAATAATGAAAACACAGAAGAATTTTTAAAACAAAGATTAATTGAGTATTACAATCAGGGATTTGTATTTACAAATTTATTACAAATTAAAAAGATAGCAAATGATAAATATTTGTATTATAAATTTAGATCATATGCGAGAGCTTCAAACAAAAAAAGTATAAAACTATTAGAAGAAATGTATGAAAAATTAGGAATTTTAGAAGGATATAAAAATAAGGATTTAAGTGTAAATACATCATCATCAAAAGAAGAAAGAATTATTAAATCATTAAATCAACATTTTTCAGCAGGAACGATTTTTACTACTAGTATATCTATGCGTAAAAAAGACCCTTTACATTGGGGTAGAGTATATAATAAGTATAAATTACCTAAAGAGTATCCAGGCAATAGATGGGAATATTTTTATGAAAAAGCTGGATTATTAGAAGAATACAAGAAGGTTTTAAACGAAAGAACAAATTAAAGAATATACTAGATAGTTAAAAACAAGAAACAATAAAAATATTTAGGAGTATATAAAATCATGAGAAACCAACAATTAGTAGAAACCGAGGATAGTTATAAGATTAATCACAAACTTCAAGAATTCCTTGATACAATTCCAACTAAATCTAAATCAATAGATTATGAGTTTGTAGGAGTAAAAAGAGTATATATTGAATTATCAAGTAAAGATTCAGATGAAGCAGCAGTTTTAATGAGAAAATACATGGAATTAGTTTTAGATATATCAAAAGTTGTTTCCGACCAAATTGGATATAAAAGAGGAAAAAAAAAGAGAAGAAGCATTTATAACTGAAGTCTGGGGAATTATGAAATCTAATTTAAATATAAAATACGGAAGTAATAAATTTGGATTTTTATATGAATCTTTAAAAACAAATGAATTTAATTGTCAAACTTCTGCTTTTTTAGTATATAATATTGCAAAACAATTAGGCATAGAAATACAGATGATTTTAGTTCCAGAGCATGTTCTTGTTAAAACAGAAAATTTTTATTTTGAAACAACTTATGGGTTATACACCGATAAAAAAAATTATCTTGAATCTAAATATAGATATTATGATATATTAACAGAAGATCAAATTCAATCAATTACCTATGAGAATAGAGGAATTGCCAAATATAATTTAGAAGATTACAAAGGTGCAATAGAAGATTACACAAGAGCAATAAAATTAAACCCAAATCGTGCAGGTACATATTATAATAGAGGAATTGCCAAATATAATTTAGAAGATTACAAAGGTGCAATAGAAGATAATGATAAAGCAATAGAATTAAATCCAAGTAATGCATGGACATATAATAACAGAGGAAATGCTAAATGTGGGTTAGGAGATTACAAAGAAGCAATAGAAGATTACACAAGAGCAATAGAATTAGATCCAAATGAGAGACTGTTTTATAGTAACAGAGGAAATGTAAAAAAAAGAATAGGGGACATGTTTGGTGCAAATGAAGATTTTAAAAAAGCAGAGGAACTGCCTGAATAAAAAATAAAAGAAATTATCTGTTTCTTATTGTAGATTGTGCTGCAGCTAAACGCGCGATTGGTATTCTATACGGTGAACAGCTTACATATGTTAAACCAGTTCTATGACAAAAGTCAATTGATTCTGGTTCTCCGCCTTGTTCTCCACATATACCAATTTTTATATTGGGTCTTGTTTTTCTTCCTAGGTCACAAGTCATTTTAATTAATTTACCAACGCCAGTTTGGTCAACAGTTTCAAAAGGATCTTTTTCTAAAATTCCTTTTTCTTTATAGTCTTTGATAAATCGTCCTGCGTCATCTCTTGAATATCCATAAGTCATTTGTGTTAAATCATTTGTACCAAATGAAAAGAATTCTGCATCTTTTGCAATTTCATCAGCAGTTAAACAAGCTCTTGGAATTTCAATCATAGTACCAATTTTATAATTCAATTCTTGTCCACTTTCTAAAATTAAGTTATCAGCAGTTTCTTTTATTATTTTATGTAAATATTCAAATTCTTTAACTTCCCCAATCAATGGAACCATGATTTCTGGTTTTGCGTCAAGCCCTTCTTTTTTAGCTTTTAATGCAGCACCAATAATTGCTTGTGTTTGCATTACTGCGATTTCAGGATAAGTAATTGCTAGTCTGCATCCTCTATGTCCTAGCATTGGATTAAATTCATGAAGCTCACTTATTAAATCTTGTAATCTTTTTTTCTCAATATTCATTTCTTTTGATAGTTCTTCAATATCTTTATCTTCTCTTGGTAAAAATTCATGTAATGGAGGATCTAGTAATCTGATAGTAACAGGTAATCCATTCATTACTTTGAATAAACTATAAAAATCGCTTTCTTGCATAGGTCTAATTTTTTGAAGTGCTTTTTCTCTGCCTTCTTTTGATTCAGATAAAATCATTTCTCTTACTGCTTTAATTCTTTCTTCATCAAAAAACATATGTTCTGTTCTGCATAATCCAATACCTTCTGCACCAAATTTTCTTGCCATTTCAGAATCTTGTGGCGTGTCAGCATTTGTTCTAACTCCTAATTTTCTTATTTTATCTGCCCATCCCATTAGTTTTTCAAAATCTTCACTTAATTCTGGATCAACTACTCTTATTTTATCTTTGAAAACTTGTCCTGTTGTTCCATCTAAAGTAATAAAATCTCCTTCTTTGATTAAAACACCAGTTTTTGTAGTAAATTGTTTTGTTTTTTCATCTACTGAAATGTCACTACATCCTGCAATACAGCATTTACCCATTCCTCTTGCAACTACTGCTGCATGTGAAGTCATACCTCCAGTTGAAGTTAAGATACCTTGTGCTGCATCCATTCCTTCAATATCTTCTGGTGAAGTTTCTTTTCTTACTAAAATAACTTTTTCTCCTTGTTGTGTTTTTTCTTTTGCATCTTCTGCCGAAAATACAGCGATGCCTACTGCGCCTCCAGGAGACGCAGGTAATCCTTTTGCAATTTCATTTGCATTGTTTTTTGCAACTTCATCTAATTGTTTATGTAATAATTGGTCTAATTGTTTTGGATCAATTCTCATTACTGCTTCTTCTTCATTTATTAATTTTTCATCAACCATATCAACTGCTATTTTAACTGCTGCTTTTGCAGTTCTTTTTCCAGTTCTTGTTTGTAAAAAATATAACGTTCCTTCTTGTATAGTAAATTCAACATCCTGCATATCTTTGTAATGATTTTCTAATTTTTCCATAACTGTTTTAAACTGTTTATAAATTTCTGAATTTTGAATTTCTAATTCTGAAATTGGATTTGGATTTCTTATTCCTGCAACAACATCTTCTCCTTGTGCATTCATTAAATATTCTCCATATAATTTGTTTTCACCATTTGCAGGATTTCTTGTAAATGCAACTCCTGTTCCCGAAGTATCTCCCATATTTCCAAACACCATTGCTTGAATATTTACTGCTGTTCCTATTAATCCAGTGATCTCATTTAATCTTCTATAAGTGATAGCTCTGTCATTATTCCATGAACTAAAAACTGCATCAATTGATTTCCATAATTGTTCTTTTGGATCTTGTGGGAAATCATTACCCGTTTCTTTTTTAATAATTAATTTGTATTTTTCAACAACTTTTTCTAAATCATCCCCATCCAATTCAGTATCCTGCTGAACTCCTTTTTGATCTTTAATATTTTGTAATGCATTTTCAAAAGAAGAATGTTTTACTCCTAAAACTACATCCCCGAACATGTTTAAGAATCGTCTATATGCATCCATTACAAATCGTTTATTTCCAGTTTTATTTATCAAACCTTGAACAGATTTATCATTTAAACCTAAATTTAATACAGTATCCATCATACCTGGCATAGAAGCAGCAGCACCTGATCTTACAGAAACTAATAAAGGATTATCTTCTCCCCCAAATGTTTTACCCATTTTTTCTTCAAGTTTTTTTAAGTTTTCATTGACTTGTTTTTTTACTTCTTCTGGATATATTTTATTGTTTTTATAATAAACATCACAAACTTGTGTTGAAATTGTGAATCCTGGAGGTACAGGTATGCCAATATTTGTCATTTCACTTAAATTTGCACCCTTTCCCCCTAATAATGCTTTCATTTCCTTTTTTCCTTCTCCAAAAAAATATACATACTTTTCTTCCATTCAATCACCTTTAAATAATTCTAAATCAAGAATAATTAAGTATAGTATATTAATTAGTAAATACTTAAAAAGGTTGTTAAACGCCGGTGACAGGAATTGAACCTGTGAGTCCAAAGGACACTGGTTATCTCGTTTAATACAAGTTTTTACATAAAATGTAAAAAAATGTTTCGAGACCAGCGCATTACCGCTCTGCCACACCGGCATATTTGATTAGGATATATAATAAAAACATTTATAAACACAAGTACACATAAAAGATATATGTATTTATTGTTAATAGAGGTGTTAAAATGGGAGAAATAGGTATGACAACTGCAGAAAAGAATATTATGATAATCACAGGTATTTTAGCAGCAGCTATTATTTTAATTGTAATAGGCATAGTGCTCGATTTACCTGCGGGATTAGGGTTTAATCTTTTTGGAAATATTGAAGAACTTAAAAATGAAAGTATTGATTCTTCATTTGAACAGAATATACTAGAACAGCCAGTTAAAGAAGAAATTAAATTAGAGGAACCTAAAAAAGAAGAGATAAAAGAAGAGGAATCTGATGAATTAGATGTTCCAATATCCATTTTAATTAATGACGGAGATTCAGATACAGATAGCAAAAATGTTAATTTAATTTTAAAAGCAAGTGAAGTAAATAGATGTAAACTTTGGAATGAAAATGAAGATTATTATGATGTTAACTGGTTTGATTTTAAAACAGAAAAAATGGAAAAAGATTGGGTATTAACCCCTTCTGGTGGAGAAAAAACAGTTTATTTTCAATGTAAAAATGAAAATAATCAATTAACACCTATTGTTTTTGATACAATAAATTATAATAAAGATTATCCTTCTGGAAGCGGAGGAGGTTCAAGCAGAACAAAAATTTTAGAACCCGCAGATTTATCATTACAAATATTATCTGATGAAAGAGAATATTCAACAACAGGAGTTGTACATATTTTATTTTCAGTTAAAAATGCTAAAATATGTGAATTATATGAAGAAGATGGATTTGGTATAACAGTAGATTGTGATTCAAAATCATATAGTGATTTTCCATTATCTGAAGGAGATGGCATAAAAACAATTTATTTTAAAGCAAAAAATGATAATAAAGAAGCAGTGGTTTCTAAAGAAGTAATTTTGTTACAATCAGAAGTATCAGCTCCAGTTTTAGCAATGGTAATTGGAGAAGATAATTATTTAACTTTATTAATTAATCCAAATAGCAGAAATATATCGGGCATAATTGACCACTATGAGATTTATAGGAGATCTGGAGATGCACCTACTTTACCAAATCAACCAGAAGAGAATCCATTATTCAAAAAAATTGTAACTACGAATGGAAATTCATATAAAGATATACAAGTTAAAGAAGGAACTACATATACATATTACGCAACAGCGATTGATATTGTTGGAAGAGAAACTCCAAGGTCTGAATATGCAACACATACTGTAATAGGAGATATACCTACAGTTGAATTGTTAAGTCCCCAAGAAGGCCAAACAACATATGGAATGGTTATGGCAGGATATACAATTAGTGATGACATATCCAGAATTTTAGATGTTGATATATTGTTAAATGGGAATAAATATCCAGTTGGAGATAAAAGAGTAAGTAATATAATGTATTTAACCCCATTACAATTAACATATGAAGGAGAATATACTTTACAAATAAGAGTAATTGATAATGCAGGTCAAAGAGGATTTAGTGAAGAAATATCATTTTATTGGTATGAATCAGAAGGATCAGGAAATATACAACACATAAGTGGTTCAAGTTCAACAACTTACCCAGAAACAGAAAAAGACACAGGAGGTACGATTCCAGATGTAAGCAAACCAAGTACAGATCCGCAAATACCAGGAGTTCCAGCACCAGACTCACAAGAAACAAGAGAACAACCAAATAATCCAGCACCAACTCTTTCTTAATTTTTTTCTTATTCTTTTTTATTTTTATCTATTCTAATTATTAATAGGTGATTTTATGGATTATAAAACAGAAATAGTTGAAATTAATACAGGTTTAAATATGATTATTGGTCAGTCACATTTTATTAAAACAGTCAAAGATATTTATGAAATAATTATGTCTACATTGCCAGGCGCTAAATTTAGTTTAGCGTTTTGCGAGGCATCAGGTCCTTGTTTAATAAGATATGAATCAACAGATGAAGACTTAAAAGAAAAAGCAATTGATATTGCAAAAGAATTATCTGCAGGTCATTGTTTTGTAATTTTAATGAAAGATATGTATCCAATAAATATTTTAAATCAAATAAAACAAGTTCCAGAGGTTTGTAATATTTTTTGTGCTACTCAAAACCCAGTCCAAGTAATAATAGCTGAAACAGAACAAGGCAGAGGAATTTTAGGAGTAATTGATGGAAATAAAAGTAAAGGTGTTGAATCTAAAGAAGATAAAGAAAATAGGAGAGAATTTTTAAGAAAGATTGGATATACTCTTTAATCTTGTTTTGAGGAATAGTATTTAATTAATTCTTCAATTTTTTTATTTCCTTCTCCTAAAACCGCAGTTTCTTGTATTTCTTTAAACCATCTTTGAATTCCTTCATTTTGTCTCTTTTTTTTAGCTAAATTCATCAAAGAAATAAATATTTTTTTATCTGGACAATAACTGATTATGCTTTCAATATGAGCAATAATAACTGCACCTTTTTGTATATCTCCTCCTTTTGTTTTTGTGTCTCCATATTTTATAGATACATCAAGTAATTCTAAAAAGATATATTCAAACTCTTCTTGTTTAAATGAATATGCAGAATTTAATATATTGTCTGTTGTTTTATCTAATGCATCTTTATTCCCACAATATAATCTTTCAAATTTTATCAATTCTCGTTTAATTCCTTCTTTTTTAAAAGTATTAATCACGTCATGTAATCTGAAAAGGTCTTTTGATTTTTTTCTTTTAAAAAATTGGTATAACAGAAAACCAACAGTTTTTTCTCTTATGAAATTACCACAACTTTTAATGTTATTAAAAGATTGTTTTATACTTTCTGCAGTAAGCCCGTCAATGTATTTTTTAAATAAAAGTATTAATGCTTCTTCTTGGATTTCAGCGGGTATTTTTGATTTTGAAAAAGCAGCAATAGTTTCATTGACATCTGAGTTCCGTTTAAATAATTCTTCAATTTTTATATCCTCTTCAAATATTTTTCCGTGTTTTGAATTAACTAGTTGTCTTAATATACATATATCTCTTCTAGGAGGTTTTGGTTTTGTTGAAACTTTTGCAGGTATATTCATAAAACTAGGTAGGGGATAGTTGAGAGTTGAAGGGGGTGTACGTTTAGAGTAGTAAGTCATTTTACTTTCCTCTTTGTTTGATAATTAAATCAATTTCATATATTAATTCAATACTGTTCATTTTTTGTGCTTTTTGGTTCAAGTCTTTAAATATTTTTTCAATGTTTATTCTAGTCTTTTTTCTAACTGCTAAATTAAGCAGTTTTTTTAATAATTCTAAATCTCCTTTGTGGTTTTCCATAATAGAAAGAATATATTTCATAATACATTTTCCTTTTCTAATATGGTTCGTTTTGATATTTTTTTTATTATATTTTAGTATCATATCTAAACATATAGTAAAAATATCTTCAAATGTATTTGGGTTAAATAATTCAGTAATTCTAAAGATTCTGTTAAATATATTAGATAATACAATTTCATTATTGTAATATGCATCATTGAATTTTTTTAGTCTGTTGATAATTCTTTCTTTTTTGAAAAAATATATTCTCCTTTTTAAATCTGGGTTATTTCCTCTGATGATTGTTTTATTAAAAGTATTACAAAATAAATAAAAAAATATTCTTGATCTAATTACTGGACCACAGGAGTTTATTTTATTACAAATATCTTCTAATTCCTCAGTTTTAATGCTGTAGATGTAATTAGGGAGAATTTCCAATAAAATTTCTTTTTGAATTTCAAATGGGATGTTTTTATTAGATAAAATTATTATATCCTTAAAAAAATCAGAATTTTTTGAAAATGCACCTTTTTCAATATCTTTTTTAAAAATTGAATTATATTTTTTATTAATAATTTCTTTTAATACAGTAATTAAGTTATGATAAAGTGGTTTTTTTTCCTCATATTCTTTTAATATTTTATTTATTAATTTTTGTTTTGGAGTTAATTTTATTTCATGAGGGGTGTGTAATGAAACGATAGATAAAAATGGATTTCTATACCCTCTTCTTTTAGATTTTTGTGTAGGCGTACAGTTATAGTTATTACCAATCCTTTTCATAAGAATATATTTATTACAAATGATTTTTATTTGTATTGAAAGTTCATTAATTTTTGTTTTTCTAATAATATGAAAAGCTTTAAAAAGAGTTCCCTTAAATAAATAAATACTCTTTATGATTTAAAGTTAAATGAATATTTAAAAGGTGTCTATTTGGGAAAACGACCAAGAAAATGGAAGAAGAAAGGAAGAATGCGTTGGAAATGGCTACAAAAAAGAAGACGCAGACTTAAAAAGAGAATGAAGAGAAGAAAAGGAGAGCTTTAAGTTAAAGCTAATTTTTATAAATTATTCCTTCTTAGTATTAACCATAAAAGGAGGGATATTTATGGATTATGTTAAAATATTGGCTTCAGCAATTTTTGTAATGTTTGTTAGTTTAATTATATATACTGCAGGTTCATTTGTGGATATGGAGTATTATACTAATTCAGATAATTTTGGCCTATGGAGCAAAATAATGATGCCAAATATGGGTCCTCCGGGTGTTGAATTTTATTTTGTTTCGTTAGTATTTAAATTCATAATCGGATTGATATTTACTCTATTTTATATGGTAATTGCGAAATCTATAAGACAAGAATCAATACTCAAAACAGGAATTTTCTATGGATGTTTATTATTTGTAATATTAGGGATACCTACTACATTAAACACGTTTTTACTTTTTGCAGTTCCATTGGGATTATTGATAAGTTGGACAATACAGGGGCTACTAGTGTTAGTAATTAGCGGAATGGGAGTAGTATATATAATGCGTTATACTTGTAAGTTCAATAATGCAGGAAGTTTAAGATAGGGATTTTATGATATCCAAGGATTCAAAGCAAGTATTGGGAATGCTTGAAAATAAAAAAACTATTATGGTGGCGCAAATAGCACCAGCAGTAAGAGTTTCTATGGGTGAAGAGTTTGGGTATAATTTAGGAACAGAAATAACTGAAAAATTAATAAGTGCTTTAAAGCAATTAGGTTTTGATTATGTTTTTGATACCTGTTTTGGTGCAGATGTTGTTACATTGGAAGAAGCATATGAGTTAGATTTAAGAATAAAAAATAATGGGCCTTTCCCTTTAATGACTTCTTGCTGTATTGGTTGGAGAAATCATGGATTGCAATTTTATCCTCAAAAATTAAAGAAGTTATCCACTTGTATGGCACCGCAAATAACTTTGGGTGCATTGATAAATAGTTATCTTCTTAAATATTTGAAAGTTAAAGATGATAAAAAAGTGGGAGTAGTTTCAATAATGCCTTGTATATTAAAAAAACAAGAAGCAAAACAAGAAGCTACAATTGGGTTAGAAGAAGTAAATTTTGTTTTAACAACAAAAGAATGTGCTGATTTATTAAAATATAAAAACATTGATTTGAAAAAATGTGGAAAAACTGATTTTGATAAATACTTAGGTCATGCAACTCAAGCAGGCAAAAAGTTTGGTGCGACAGGGGGAGTTTTAGAAGCAGTAATAAATACATATGCAGCAATGAAAGGTGATAAAACAAGAATAACAATTGATGATGATAAACCATTAAATGAATATTCTGTTAACATAGATGGAAAAAAATTGAATATCGCAAAGGTTTGGGGATTGCAGAATTTAGATAAAATTATAGAACAAATTAAATGCGAAAAAAAAGAAATACATTTAATTGAAGTAATGGCTTGTCCATTTGGGTGTGTTGGAGGTCCAGGACAACCAACTCCCGTAAATAATGAGAAGAATAAAAAACGTGCAAATGCATTAAGAAAATATGCTAAACAAGAAAATATGGAAACTCCATATGATAATAAAGATATAAGAAAAATATATAATTTATATTTAGATAAAATAGGAACTGAAAAAACAAAAGAACTTTTACATATGGGTTTTATTCATTCAAAAATTAAAAATAATTTAAAAAGGTGAATCTATAGTACAAGAAATAATTTTAGCAACAGGATCAAAACATAGAATTAAAGCTTTTGAAGAACTTAATCTCTCATTTATTTATGAAAAAAGTAATGTTGATGAGTATATAGATATAAGACCAAAAAATCCAGAAGAGTTAGTTAAATTTTTAGCAAGATTAAAAACTGAAGCAGTAGCTAAGAATTATTCTGAAGGTATAGTTATTGGTTTTGATTCTGTAGGTTATTTTGATAATAAAATATTGGAAAAACCAAAATCTAAAGAAGAAGCTTTTTTAAGATTACAAAAAATGTCTGAGCAGTCTTTTTCATTTTATACTGGAATTCATATAATAGATCTAGTTAAAAATATTTCAAGAACAGAAGTTTCAATTACAAATGCAAAATTACGAAAAATAAGTAAGGATGAAATTGATAATTATTTAAATCAAGATCAAGATTATACTACATTCGCGTTAGGTTTTGATCCATTAAATATGTATAGCTGTACATTTATTTCATCTATAACTGGAAGTTATAATAATATACTTAAAGGAATACCTTTGGAAAGAATAATAGAACTATTGAATGAGGTTAAGAAAAAATGAAAAGAGAATCTGTATTAATTGCATTTATTCTTGCAGGAATAATATTAATTGGTATTTTTATATTTGATAATAATCCTTTAACTAATGACACATTTTGTTTAACAGATGATGATTGTCATGTATATAGAATTGATAATTGTTGTACATTTATACCGTTAAATACATTTAATTATCAAACTGTGCATAAGTATGAGATACTTTGTGATGCAGTTTGCCCAGAATATGAATCAAAATGTGCTTATTTTAGATGTGAATTAATTACCTAACAATAACTAATTTATTTTTAAATATAGCTTTAATTAATCAATAGGTGATTGTATGAAAAAATATTTTTATGTATTTGGAATTGGGATATTGTTAATACTTATGGGATGTATAGAAAGACAAGAAATTGATTATACAAATAATTCCACTCTTGTTAATCCTGCATCAAAATTTTGTGTAGATAATGGCGGAAAATTAGATATACGAACAGAAACAGATGGATCTCAGATAGGCTATTGTATATTTAGAGAAAAAGAATGTGAAGAATGGGAGTTCTATAGAGGAGAATGTAGTCAAGCACATATTTGTACTAATGAAGAGAAACAGAATGAGATATGTACTATGGAATATATTCCAGTATGTGGAGATGATGGAATAATATATGGAAATAAATGCGCAGCTTGTTCAGCTAAAATTATTTCCTGGATAATAGGAGAATGCTAATCCTATATTTTTATTTTTTTTAAATTATCAGAATAAAAAATTGTAATAAATCTAATTTTAAGTTTAACATAATATTTATAAATCTATTTTACAAAGTATTTTCATCATACTAGAAAAGTATAATAAAAAGGGAGATGATTGTGTATGTCTAATATTATAAAAAATATATTTTTAGTAGCATTTGTTTTAATTGTATTTAGTTTTGGCATTGTAAATGCTTGGGTTCCTCAATGTAGTGGAAATACATATGACTTTATTTGTGGAGATATAGTAGATGAAAGCTGTATAATGAATGGTAATTTAACTTCTATAGGAACGTGTTTTACAGTATATGCAGACAATATTGTAATAGATTGTGATGGATATACAATCACAGGAAGTCAAACTGGATATGGAGTTTTAAATGACGGGTATGATAATGTTAGTATAAATGGATGTATAATACATGATTTTACAGTTGGAATACAATTTTATGATTCTACAATTGGATTAATTTATAATAATACTGTTTATGATAATAATAATGGAATTACATTAGATAATAGTTCCTTAATTAATGTTTCTGGTAATGATGTATATGGTCATGATTATGGTATTTCTTTAATAGATGGATCAAATAATAACACAGTAGCAGATAATAGTGTGAATGGCAATGACTTTGGTATTTATTTAACTATTAGTCCTGGTAATAATCTAACTAATAATTTTGTATGTAGAAATTCAGAAGTAGATGTATATGATAATGAATTTCCAAATAATAATTGGGCTAGAACTATATATTCCTCATCAGACCCAAATAATTCAACTTATTTTGCACAAGTAGGGGATTGTTCTTTTGAACAAGGAGTATGTGGACAATTTATAAATGAAGATATAGTATTAACTGAAGATATAGAATGTACTGAAGAAGGAATAGGAGATTCCGGAATTGTAGTTGAAGCTGATAATATTACAATAGATTGTAATGGATATTCAATAATTGGTTTTATGGGTTCAGGGATTGGAGTTGAAGTTAGTGGTTATGATGGAATTACAATTATAAATTGCAACGTTTCAAATTTCCTGACCGGAATTTATGTTGAAGATTCTATAGGTACTGAAGTTTATGACAGTATAATATATTACAATGGTATGTTGGGGCCCGATATGACTGGAATTCATTTCTATAATGTGAATTATTCAGCCATATATAACAACTTAGTTCATGAAAATGATATTGGAATTGTTCTTGAAGATTCATACGAAAATGAAGTTTATGAAAATGAAGTGTATGATAATCTATTCCAAGGCATACATCTTGTAAATTCTGAACATAATGTGATTTATGATAATCACATATACTGGAATGCTGACATTGGTTTGTACATTTTAAATTCAACTAACAACTTGTTTGAAAATAATACAGTTTGCACTAATAGGTTATCTGATATTCTTTTTAGGGGGACAAGCGAAGGAAATGAAGGAGACAATACCTGCAATGTTCTTGATGATACTGAGGAAGATATGAACATGGAAGTAACTTGTTCAATTACTTGTCCATATTATGGCAATTGCGGTGATGAAATTGACGGAGATATTGTTTTAGCAAGGGATATTGAAGATTGCGAAGACGGTTTAATAGTAACCACAGATAACATTGTAATTGACTGTAATGGATATAGAATTTATGGTGATGGAATAAATGGCGGAATAGGAATTTTAGTTGATAGTTTGGATAATATAACAATAAAGAATTGCACTATCAAATATTTCGGGGTAGGTATTGCTTTGTTTAATTCTAATTCCAGCACACTTATGAGCAATTATATGGATTCCAATGGTATGGGTGGAGAAACCGGAATCTATATGTTTAATAGCAATTATACAACAGTTGAAAACAATTTAGTTGAAAATGATGACGGCACGGGCATAAACCTGGAATTTGGGTTTTTGAATACTCTTACCAATAACACTTTGTTAAACAATCTTTATGGTATCTATTTAATATCTAGCCACAATAATACTTTGACAGATAATACTGCGAATGAAAATGTATTCGGAATTGATTTAGGTAATTCTGCAAACAATACATTATCTGGAAACACTGCAAATAAAAATATAGTAGTAGGGGTTTATTTAACTGGTACGAGTACTAACAATTACTTAATTGAGAATACTGTAAATCAAAACATAGGTGAAACTTATGGAATATTATTATCAGAGGGAGCAGATGAAAATACCTTAATAAACAATACAATAATTGGCAATACTGCGGGTATGAACGTAGGTTCTTTAAATAATACATTAATAGACAATTTCGCTTGTGCAAATATTGTTGATATTATTGATTATACTGATGGAAATGATTGGACAAGAACAACTTATACTTTCTCTGATCCAGTGAACACAACATATTTTGATCAATTAGCCACTTGTCCATTTATTCAAGGTTTATGCGGACAGACAGTAACTGAAAGTGTAACTTTAACAGAAGACATTGTTTGCGAAGAAGGGGATATATTTAGTCCCCGGCCTACTGCATTGGTAATCGGGGCAAATAACCTCACAATTGACTGTGATGGAAACTATTTAATCGGATATGCAGATTATGCAGGAATTTTATCATCTGGATACAATAATACTGAAATAATAAATTGTGATATTTCAGGATTCTTTTACGGAATCTATTTTGAGGACTCAAACAATTCAATTGTAGAGGATTCAAATCTTCATGAAAATATGTGTGAGGGAATGTATATCTACTCTTCCAGTGAGGACCCATATCATGCATACGTTTATGATACAGTTTTTGAAGATAATTATCAAGAATGTGTACTGACTGGATTGTATTTATCTTCGTCCACATTATTTATGTGGAACAGTGAATTCATAAATAATGGAGAATATGGGTTATACGAGGAGTTTAGGGGCATTCCAGATACTGTTTATTGGACCATAGATGATTATGCATATTGCAAGGACAACGGAATTTATATCAGCACAGCAGACGGTTACATAACTTTTGATGAAGGTGTTTTGGAAATAGATAACTGTACAATTGAGATATATAACAGAGAAACAGAAACATGGGCAATATGGTCTATAGAAGGTAACATGACTGATTATATACCAGAAAGAGAAGTTGAAGCAAATGAATCTGAAGAATTTGTGTTTGAAAATTCAGATGCAATAATAACTTTAGAATTAAATGAAACAACAAATATTTCATTCTTTGTTGGTTTATTAAATGCAGGTCAATTAGAAGCATTAGGAGATTCTCCAACAGGATTAATTCCATTCAAAGGAATAAATGTAGAAATTAATGAAAATGAAATAAATGGTACTATAACAATTTGTATTACCTATACTGATGATGAATTAGATGATGCAGGAATAGAAGAAGATACATTAGTTATGTATTATTTCAATGAAACATCTGATGAATGGGAAATAATAACTCTCCAAAGGCAAGGGTCAAATAGAGTATGTGCAGAAATACCACATTTCAGTATATATGCATTATTTGGTGAAAAAACTGAAGAAGATGGAGGCTCACCTAGAGGAAGCAGTTATACTGGTGGCGGTGCAAGACCAGTAGGACAGAGTCCAATAACAACTGAAGAAGAAGAGGAAGAATTACAAATAGATGAAGAAGAATTAGAAGAAGAAATAATAGTACCAGAAAAACCAAGTGAAGAAATACCAGATGAAAAACCAATAGATACAACTAAACCATATGTACCTCCAACAATTGAAGAACAACAAGAAGAAAGTGATTTTACAGGTATATATATTGTTGCAGGAATAATTATAATTGCAGGAATAATATACTGGTGGATGACAGCAGCAAAAGCAGGTAAAAAAGGATTAATGAGATTTAAATAATTTAATCCTTTTTCTTTTTTATTTTTTTATCTTTTTGCATACCTTACTCTATTTTCAATAATATCTGCGCGTGTTAGTACGTCTTTATCTCCAAATGATTTATATTCATCTAAGAAAAAAATACCTTTTATTTCTCCCAATGCTTTTTTCATTGTGACAACATCCATAGCTTTATCTTCTATTTTTTTAGAGAAATAACCTAACCCAAAATCAATAACTACTAGTCCCTTCTTTGTTTGAATTAAATTAGCAGGTGTGTAATCGCCGTGTATTATATCTAGTTTATGAAGTTTTGCCAGTATTTCAGCTGCATGTTTTATTTGTGATTTAGAAATATTTTTATGATCATAAAGCATTTTACCTTCTACTCTTTTTAGAATTATTTTATTTTCATATATATCATATATAATAGGACACAATATTCCAGATTCTTTTGCAGTTGTTAATAATTTTGCTTCTTGTCTTGTTCTTTCAGTTCTTAATCTAATATCTAATGTTTTTTCTCTATATGATTTCTCAATACGTTCTTTTACTAATACATCTAGGTCAAAATATGATATTGGATAAACAATTGCTTCAGCACCTTTAAACTCCTGCATATCTTTGACCACCTAAAATAGATCTAAATAAGAACCCCATCAACATCATCATTACAATAAAGGATACAGCTCCGCCACCTCCAATTAAAAATAAGATGCTTATTGAAATTAGTACAATACCTAACCAAATGCCCATATTATAACTCATTACTTTTCCACCATCTAATGGATGCATAGGTACCATATTAAATGCTGCTAAAAATGCATTAATATATGCTGAAAATATTAATACATGGAGCCAAAATCCAGTTGAAAATAATTGTCCTGCCTGAATTCCAAACCCTTCATTAGCGCCTTCAATAATTCCTATTGACGTTAAACTTGTTAACAAAAAGAATCCAATTAACATTATAATTGCTAAGATAATATTAATAACTGCACCTGCAGATGCAATATGGCCTCGTTCTTTTTTGCTTAAATATCCTGATGCAATATAAACTGCACCTGGCGCTGCAAATATAAACCCTGCAAAAACACCGATTATAAACATAAATGCTAAACCAAATACCCAAGCTCTAAATTCTGCATAACACCCATATTTTATTGCAGTAAACTTATGTCCCATTTCATGAAGAATAAATGCGGGTGAAACTGCAAACAAAAATAACATAAAATTATATGTAAATTGTTCAGGAGGCTGTAATATTCTTTGAGTTATTACTTCAATTAGCCCAGCGTTTGGGTCATTGACTACTCCTGTTGCTATTGTTAAAGCTAATGAAATAGCTAATACAGAAATTATTATTTCTAATATTTCTCTCGAGGTAAATGTATATTTATTTTGAATTGGAAAGGGATATGGATCCATTTTATCACCCAAACATATAGGAAGTGGATTCTTTAAACTTTTCTAATCTTTCCTTATATTCTTTTTTTGTGCTTGGTTTTATTATTTCTTTGGCTCTTTCAAAATGCTTTTTAGAAACTTGTTTTGTTTTAATATTTTCTCTTAATGCTTCCATTCCTGCTTCTCTGCATAAATTTTCCAAATCTGCTCCGCTAAATGAATCAGTTTCAGATGCGATTTCTTTTAAATCTACATTTTTATCCAAAGGCATTTTTGAAGTATGAACTTTCAATATTTCCAATCTTGTATCTTCTTCTGGCATAGGTATATCTAAAACTCTATCAAATCTACCTGGCCTTAATAAAGCAGGGTCTAGAATATCTGGCCTATTAGATGCAGCTATAACAACGATATCTTTTATTGAGGATAACCCATCCATTTCTGTTAATAAAGTATCTACAAGTCTTTCCATAACTCCTGAATCTCCAGAACCTCTTCCTCTTCTTGGTGCAATTGCATCAATTTCATCAATAAATATTACACAAGGTGAAGCTAATTTTGCTTTTCTAAATATTTCTCTAACCATTTTCTCGCTTTCTCCAACCCATTTAGATAATATTGCAGGGCCTTTTATAGATATAAAATTAGATTCACTTTCATTAGCAACAGCTTTAGCTAATAATGTTTTACCAGTTCCAGGTAAACCTACTAAAAGTATTCCTTTAATTGGTCTTATTCCCATTTTTGAAAATATATCTGGATTTTTTAAAGGTAATTCAATTGCTTCTTTTAACTCTCTTTTTTCTTTTTCTAATCCCCCAATATCTTCCCATTTTACATTTGGATGTTCAACAAAAACTTCTCTTAATGCAGAGGGAGTTATTCCTTTAATTGCTTCAAAAAAATCATCTCTTTTAACATTTAAATTTTCTATAATTTCTGGAGGTATTGTTTCACTTTCTAAATCTATTTGTGGTATTATTCTTCTTAATGCCCTCATTGCAGCTTCTCTTATTAATGAAGATATATCTGCTCCAGTATACCCATGGGTTATAGATGCTAATTCATCTAAATCAACATCTTTTTCTAAAGGCATTCCTCTTGTGTGTATCATTAAGATTTCTTTTCTATCTTTTCTATCTGGTACTCCAATTTCTAATTCTCTGTCAAATCTACCAGGTCGCCTTAGTGCAGGATCAATTGAATTTACTCTATTTGTAGCTCCGATAACAATTACTTCTCCTCTTGCTTTCAAACCATCCATAAGAGATAATAATTGGGAAACCATCCTTTTTTCTACTTCTCCACTAACTTCTTCTCTTTTAGGAGCCAATGAATCTAATTCATCCATAAATATTATTGAAGGTGCATTTTCTTCAGCTTCCCTAAATACTTCTCTTAATTTTTCTTCTGATTCTCCAACAAATTTGCTTACTAGTTCTGGTCCTGCAATAGGTATAAAATGTGCTTCACTTTCATTAGCAACAGCTTTAGCTAATAATGTTTTACCAGTTCCAGGTGAGCCATGTAATAAAACTCCTTTTGGAGGGTCTATTCCTAGTTTTTCAAATAATTCTGGATGTCTTAATGGTAATTCTACCATCTCTCTTATTTTTTGAACCTCCTCTTTTAATCCCCCAACATCTTCATATGATATTTGTGAAATTGGAGAAGTAGATATTGGTTCTGATTTTAATGTAACTTCTGTTGAATTATTGATTATAACAATTCCTGTTGGTTGTGAGTTTGCAACAACTAATGGGAATGAAGTTCCAAAAACTCCTATAAATAAATTATCTTCTCTTGTTACTGCTCTGCCAATTAATCTTTTTTTAACATATTCTTCAAATCCTGGTGAATATTTTATAGGTTGCAATGGAGCTAATGTTATTTTTTTAGCTTCTTTTGAGTCTGCTTTTTTTAATTTTACTTTATCTCCTATACCTGTTTTTGTATTTTGTCTAATATATCCATCCATTCTTATTATTTCTAATCCTTCATCTTGAGGTCGTGCTTGCCAAACAATTGCAGCAGTTGATTTTTTTCCTTTAATTTCAATGATGTCTCCACTAATTACTCCTAATTGTTCCCTTGTTTTTGAATCTATACGAATTATATTTCTACCCACATCTGCTTGTAGTGCTTCAGCAACTTTTAATTGTATTTCGTTTTTTTCCATACAATGACCTCTAATGAATAAATACCTTTTGTATAGTATAATCTTTAAAAGGTTTTTAAAAGATTTTTATTATCTAGAAAAGGTTATAATTCGTTTTTTTCCTTCATTTTTTATCATTATAATTTTTAATTTCTCAAATTTATCTAAAATATTGCGCACATTCCTTTTTTCATTTTCAGTTAATTTTAATTTTTTATATAATACAATATTTTCAATTTCTTTATTTTTTTTTAATATTTTTAAAATTCGTTTCTCATTATCATTAAATATTGAATAATCTAAAGGTTTTCCTAACTCTTTTTTAATTTCTTCTTCTGTTTTTAAAGAGTTTTTGATATTTTGAACATTTTCAATTTTAACTTTATCTTCTCCTTTTTTCTCAGCATCTTTTGCTGCTTTCCATAATGCATTTATAGCAATTCTTGCATCTCCTTTATGGTTTAATCCTATTGCTGCACAAAGAGGAATTACTTCTTCGTCTAATATATTTGGATAAAATGCTAATTTGGCCCTATTAGATAAAATATTTTTTAATGCAATTGAATCATATGATTTAAATTCTAAACTTCTTGGATTTAATGAACTTCTGATCCTATTATCTAATTTTGCTAAAATATCTCTATTATTTGAAATTGCAATAATTGATATATTAACTCCTAAATTTTCTTTAGATCTGCTTAAATCATATAAGACTTCTTTATCTCCAGTTTTTGAAACAAATAATCTATCTATTTCATCTAAAACAACAACAATACCTTTGTATAAACTTTTGTTAAATCCTTCAACTATTTTTTCAGTTACTTCATCTACTGATATTCCTCTTCTTGGTATTAGCATATCTAATTCACTAGCAATTAATCCTAAAATTACAAATCTTGAGGAGTGTTCCCAGCAATTGATATATATAGGTAAAATTCTTTGGGTATGCTGTTCTAATTCAGTTAGTATGTATTTAGAACAGCAGGTTTTTCCAGTTCCTGGGTTACCAATTAAAAATAAATTTTCTCCTTTTCTTCCGTGTATTAAGACGTTTATTGAACTTACAATCTCCTTTATTTCAGTTTCTCTATGTAAAATATCCGTAGGTAGGTAATCCGGCATTAGTATAACTTCATTTTTGAAAATGCTGTGTTCAGAGGAGAATTTATCAAATAGATTCATGATTAAATATCTTTAATCAGATTTAAATTCTTTTGCAATTTTTAACTTACCTTTTTAAATGTTATTTTCGTTGCAATATGTATGGTAAATGATATTTTAGAACTTACAAAAGCATTAGTAGGTATGAAAACTCCTTGTGGAGACATAAGGAGATTAAACAGATGTATAGATTTTATAATGGATTATTATCATGGTATCGCGCGTGTTAAAAGATTCCAATATAACAGATTTCCTTCACTTATGATTTCTAATTATGTAAGGCCAAATTTAATATTAAATGCACATATAGACGTAGTAGGTGCAGATGAATCTATGTTTACTCCTAGAATTAAAGGAGATAAATTGTATGGTAGGGGTGCATTTGATTCAAAAGCCCAAGTTGCTGCGTTTATGCAGGTTATGAAAGAAAATCCAAATTCAAGTATTGGATTAATGATAACTTCAGATGGAGAAGTAGGGGGAAAATGGGGGACTGGAAGATTAGCAAAGGAATATCCATGTAAATTTGCAATTGTAGGTGAAGCAACAAATTTAGATATTATTTATGAAACAAAAGGTGCAATGTGGATTGATGTAGAATATAGAGGTAAAAGTGCACATGCAGTTGAACCTTGGAAAGGAGTTAATGCAATAGAAGAAGGTATGAAAAGATTAGAAAAAATATTCAAAAAATACAATAATAAGAAATCAGATTTTTCACCAACTTACAATGTTGCAGCTGTTTCAACTAGAAATACTTTTTATAATAAATTACCAGATCAAGCAGTGTTTTCATTAGATATTAGATTTATTGGATCTCCAGAACCAATTTTAAAAGAACTTAAAAAAGAGAATTTTGTATTTAATGGAAAAAGTTATCCTGCGTTGAATAAAAAAGTTTTTCCAGCGCTTAAAACAAAACAAAATGATAAATATTTATTAGATTTTAAAAATATTGCTGAAAAAGCAACAAAAACTAAATTAAAATTAAGAAAAGATGCAGGATTTACAGATGCGCGGTATTTTAAAAATGCAATAGAATTTGGAGCAAAAGGAGGAGATGCGCATTCAGATACTGAATATGTTGAAATTAAAAGCATAGAAAAATTATATCAAGCAGTTTCAGCATTTTCTAAAACTCAAGAAGAAAAAACAAAAAAATAATTTATTTTATTTCAAAATTATAACCTACAACCTTTTCATATGGATTGATTTCTATATTTCCAGTTGTTTCTATGTAATTTGAGTATGTATCAGTATTTATATAAACTAAAACGTGATTTATTTCTTTAGGATCTTCTATATTATCTAAATCAACGTAAACTAAATATACTTTCCAATCTGAGTTCATTGCTTTAAGTATACTTGCAGTTAAAACAGCTGTATCTTCACAATCTCCTCCTGCACCTAATAATGTTTCTAAAGGAAGTCTTGGAGTTTCTTCAATTTCTTGTGTGTATTTATATAAACTAGTTGTTACATACCAAACAGCTTCAATTCTTTCTTCATCAGTTAAATATTTATTATAAATATGTTTTCCAAAAGTATAAAAATATTCTTTTTCAATATAAGGTCTTAAATCAATAGCTAATTGATTGTTTATAGATAGATATTTTGTATTATTAAATTTTTTAGATAATTCAGGTAAGTATTTGTCCATTTCAGAAATTTCTTTTTCTCTCATTATTTGGCCTTTATAAAAAGAATTTTCTAAACTTTCTAATGGCCAAGACCAAACTTGTAGTTTTGTTTCATTTTTAAAATAAAAATTTAATTTTATAGTTCTGTTAGTAATATGGACGTATGGGGGATTTAAAGAATTTTCATCAAGTATTTTATATTCATTTAATAAGTCATTATATTTATCCACAAGAAGATTATAATCATTAATTTGTTCGTTAGCAGAAGAATTGTATGTATTTAATATAGAATTATATTCAGTAACTAATAAGTTATGTTTATCAATACATGAAGAATATTGGACTTTATATTCATTACTCTCATTGATTAAAGAAAATGAATATATAAAAATAATAAAAATAATTAAACAAGCGAGTATTCCATAAATTTTAGCTCCAAATTCCATAGTAATTACCTCTTTATATTACTGGTCTTAAACTTAAATGTTTATTAGTATTTAATGGCATAAAACTTCTGTCTTTTGTTTTTTCGTGTATTTCTTTAATTAATTCTTCTTTGTTCATTTCTTTTTTATTACTATTTCTAATATTAACTGCAAGAATATTTTTTTCCATTTCTTTTTCTCCTATTACAATAACATAGGGTATCCATTCTTTTTCTGCATTTCTTATTCTTTTACCTAATGATTCATTTGTATCATCCATATCTATTCTAATATTTTCTTTTTCTAATTCTTTTGATAGATTTACACAATATTCTTTTTGTTCTTCACTTATAGGTATTATTCTTACTTGTGTTGGGGATAACCAAACAGGAAACATTGGTTTTCCATCCTTTCTCATAAATTCTTGTTCTAATAATGCATAAATTATTCGTTCAATTGCCCCACTTATTGAAGCATGTAATATATATGGTCTCTTTTTTGATCCATCAGAATCAATGTATGAAATATCATAAGTATCTGCATTTTCAACATCTATTTGAACAGTAGATAATGCAGCTGCTTTTGAAAACGCATCTACAAAATTAAATTCAAATTTAGTTATGAAATATGCGTATCTAATATCAAATAATTCTAATAAAACAGGTCTACCTAATTCTTTAACCATTGAAATATACCAGTCTTTATTTTCTTTATAAAAATCATTTTGTACTCTAAATGCTGCTTCATAATTTTCAATTCCACTAATTTTTAAAAATTCTATTGATTTTTTAAATTGAGCATCAAATTCTTGTTTTGAAGAGTCAACTGTTTTACAGAATGTATGCATATCTGGCATTGTAAATGCTCTTAATCTTTTTAATCCGGATAATTCTCCCCGCTGTTCTCTTCTAAATGAATATCTTGTTATTTCAACCATTCTTAATGGTAGGTTTTTATAAGAAATAACTGTATCATGTGCCATTAAAAACATTCCAAAACATGCTGCAAATCTTAAAAAGAATTTTTTATTATCTGATAAAACATTATATTGTCTTGCTGGAAATCTGTTTAAATATTTTTTTAATGTTGGATGTTCAAAATCATACATTATTGGAGTTTCAACTTCCATTGCTCCATAATCAACACAAAATTTTGTTATTTCTCTTTCTAAAAGTCTTTTCATTAATGTCCCATTAGGATACCATCTCATATTACCGCTATCACTGCCTGGTTCGTAATCTGCTATTCCGTGTTCTTTCATTAATTTAATGTGAGGAGGTTCTTTTTCATCTGTTCTATTTCCTCCTTCTTCATATTTAGCAAATTTCTTTAAATTTTGATATTTTGAAAAATTAAATGTATTTAAATCAATTTCTTCACCTTCTGGTGTTAAAATAAAAAATTCAGATTTTTTCTTTGATTCTTGTTTTATTGATTCGTTTTCTTCTTCAATTTTATTTTCTTCTTTTTTAGTATCTGCATAAATTTCCCTAGATAATTCAGATACAGGATGTCCTTTGCAGGATATTGTAAATGCTTTATACCACCCAAAAGGTGCATTTTCAACGATATACTTTTCTGAACTTAAAGTTTCTGAAATTTCTTTTAATATTCTTTGAGCTTCATTTGGTGAAGAGGGTTTTGAACTTAAATGGACCCATGGATATAAAACAATATTTTTTGTTTTAACTTGTTCTGCAATCTGTTTTATTTCTTTAACTGCTTTTTCTGCAATATTTGTTTCTTCATCCTCTTTTTCTACAGAAGTTAAAACTACTAAACATTCTTCAAATCTTTTCATTTCTTTAGGAATTTCTTTAGCTGTTTTAAGCGCTTTTGAAACAGGCTTTATTTCAATAAAATCACTGTGTAATGCAATAAATCTCATATAAAATCACCTTTTAAGTAGTTATTAATATAATAGAATAACTTTTAATAGTTTATCTTGATGTAAACGAAAGTTTATTGCCTGAAACTTTTTCTTCTTCTTTATGTTTTTTTAGAATTCTTTCTCTTAGTTCTCTTTTAAAAAACAATTCCCTCATAATTTTTTCTAATTCTTTTGATGAACATGATTTTATTTCTCTATTCTCTGGAGGACCAGTTTTTATTTTTTCTCTTAAAGCATCCAATTCCATTATCAATCTTCTTGTTTTTTTTGGGTTTCTTTGGTTGTTGCCTTTTCTATCTGGGTTAAGTTTCCATTCTATTTTTCTTATTCTTTGTTTTATTTGTAAATATTTTTCATTTTTATTTAATCTTGTTTGCATTAAACTTAAAATAGTTAATTCAGTTAATCCTTTTTTTTGTTCACATTCAATAATTTTTTCTAATATTGATGTTTTCCAGAAGAAAATTAGATTTTCATTAATTATACTTTGTTCAAGAATATCAAAATGTCTGTTTGGTAATTCAAGATTATCGATTACAAAGGTTTCAAATTTTTTATTTCCTGGAGGTTGTCTCATTAATCTTATTAATTTAATTTTTTCTTCTAAACTAATTTTTTCTGAAACAAATACTACAAGATCTACATCCGAATGATTATGTGTTTTTTTTGGTTCTCTTGCATTACTTCCAAAAATTGCAGCCCCTAATATATTAGGATTCCATTCTTTTTTTGCTTTTTCTAATAGAACTTTAGTAAGTTTAATTACTTCAAGAACATCTGGATGTATAGGAGTTTCTTTTTTTAGAACTATATCTAAACCTTCTGCATCTGTTGAATTTTCAACCAATGTACTTATTTGTTTAAATTGGAGTATAATATCCATATACATCGCCAGTTATTTTTTTAGTAATATAAAAGTTTATATACCTCACTTCGTCTTTACACAAATAGCAGCAAAACTCATACACTCTTGTTCTGATTTTCTTGTTAACTCTAAAAATTCATTTTTTAAGTTAAAATCTGATTCTTTTAAGAGTATCTCTTTTTTCTCATTTTCTGCTTTTCCATTAAAGATAATTGTCTTACCAAAATTTAAATTTAATATGGTTTCTATTCTTTTATAATTAGTTTGGATGTGATCTGGATTTGCTAGTTCATAATCATCAAATGCATATATATCAAAAGAAATAACAAATATCCCTCCTTTTTTAATTATTCTAGTAGTTTTAGGTATAATTTTTTTTAAATTATTTCCACTATGTCCTTCTCCTTCAATATTTTTATTTGTAAACATATGTATATCTACTCTATCAAAAATATTATTCCAACTCTCTGGAAATTCTTTAGTAACCAAATCTAGTTTTACAAATTCGAAATTATTTGGATATAATATGGTATATCCTTTAGAGCTTATTTCAACTCCATTAGAAATGTCAATAGCAATATGTTTTAAATTAGGATTTCTTAAAATTAATAAGTTAAATAATCTAAATTCACTTCCACAAGCTAAATTAGCACTTCTAGAAACGGGTTTATCCAATAGTTTCTTTGCTTCTTCAATAGTTAACTTATTTTTGCTAATATACATATAAGATTAGTGTTCTTTGGTGTTTATAAATGTTTTTATTTAAGATATTTGTATTAAAAAATAAGCACAAGCTTTTTAAATATACTTTTTAATAATATGTTCTAGAAAAAGAATATACACAGAAGTTATTAATTAAAATTATATAAATAAATGAGGTGAATGTATGTATCCTGTTTCTCCACAGGCTTATGATAGGGCCATAACAGTATTTAGTCCAGATGGACGTTTATTTCAAGTTGAATATGCTAAAGAAGCAGTAAAAATGGGAGCTACTGCATTTGGAATGGTATGTAAAGAAGGAGTGATTTTAGTTTCTTTTAAGAATATTCAATCTACATTATTAGTTCCAGAATCAATGAAGAAAATATTTTCAATAGATGACCATATTGCTGCAACAGCAAGCGGGATTGTAGGAGATTCTAGAAGGTTAATTGATTATGCTAGAGTTGAAGCTCAAAAACATAGAGTTTCATATAATGAACCTTCAAAAGTTGAAACCGTTGCAAGAGAAATTGGGGATGTTATGCAATTATATACTCAATATGGTGGAGGACGGCCGTTTGGTGTCTCGTTATTAATAGGAGGAGTAGATGACGAACCTTATTTATTTGAAACAGAACCTAGCGGTTCAGTAATTGGATTAAATGCAGGAGTAATCGGAAGAAGTAAAAAAGAAGGCGAAGAATTTTTAGAAAAAAATTACAAAAAAGGGATTTCGATAGAAGAAGGGATTAAATTATGTATTAGAGCTTTGAAAAAAACTGGGGAATCCCCAATCACTAAAGAAACTGTTGAAATTGCAGTTTGTACTACTAAAGAAGGAAAGTTTAAAGAATTGACACAAAAAGAAGTCGCTTCTTATTTATAAGGTGATTTTTTGGTATCATTGGATAACGCGCTTATAGCGCATTATGATAAAGATAATGTTAGATTTGAAATATTTGTTGATGCAGAAAAAGCATATGAGTTTAAAGAAGGAAAAATAAAAGAAGTAAGACAAGTTTTAGCAACTGATGAAATATTTAAAGATGCTAAGAATGGGGAAAGGCATAAAGATGAAAGTTTGATTATTGCATTTGGAACAACTGACCCATTACAAATAGCTAAACAAATTATAACTATGGGGGAAGTTCCATTAACTACAAACTTAAGAAGAAAATTAATTGAAGACAAAACAAATAAAATTATTGCAATAATTTTGAGAGAATCAATTGATCCGCGTACAAAAGCACCACATACTAGAGTAAGATTGGAAAATGCATTAGAACAAGTAAAAGTACATATTGATCCTTTTAAATCTGCTGAAATACAGGTTGATTCAGTTGTTGATGCATTAAAACCTGTTTTACCAATAAAATTTAAAAGGATACAAATTGCAGTAAAAGTACCTGCAGAGTATTCTCAAAAGAGCTATGGGCTTTTAAAAGAGTTCGGTATAAAAAAAGAACAGTGGACTAATACTGGTTCTTTAGTTGTAGTAATAGAAATTCCGGCAGGAATACAAATGGAGTTTTATGATAAAATAAATTCATTTACTCATGGTAATGTTGAAACAAAAGTTTTAGAATAAAAGTAAGGAGATAGGAAGTATAAAAATTAGATTTTATATTACAAGAATAAAAAGGTGAAGTTTATGGAAGATGAAATTATAATGCCTGGAACACAGATTGCAGATAAACCATTAAGGCTTTCTTATGGGCATGTGGAAAATGAAAAAACATATTCTACAGTTTTAGGTTTAAAAAGAGAAGATAAATTAATTCCTTTAAAAGGAATATATGAACCAAGATTTGGAGATTATATAATAGGTGTTGTATCAGAAGTAAAATTTTCAGGATACGATATAGAAATGAAAACTCCATATCCTGCATTTGTACCTGATAGAATGTTAAGAGAAAAATTAGATCATGGAGAAGTAATTTTTGCAAAAGTTATGAATGTTAATGAGATAGGGGAATTAGATTTAGGACAAGTTAAAGTATTAAAAAAAGGCAGAATAATTGAAGTTCCTGCTGTTAAAATACCAAGAGTTATTGGTAGAGACAATTCTATGATTACGTTAATAAGAGAGTCTACTGATTGTAGTATATTTGTAGGTAAAAATGGATTTGTTTGGATAAGTGAAAAAGGGAATTCTGCATTAGCAATATCTGCAATAAGAAAAATTGTAAGAGAAGCACATACATCGGGGTTAACAGATAAAATGCAAGAATATCTCAAGAATTCTAATTAAAAGGTGATAAAATGGAAGAAGTAGAATTATTCAAAAATGGAAAAAGATATGATGGGAGAACAGTTGAAGAATTAAGACATGTTAAAATAAAAGCGCATGTTTTAAATGATGCAGACGGTTCAGCATATTTAGAATGGGGAAATAATAAGATTATTGTTGGAGTATATGGTCCAAAAGAATGTATACCAAGACATTTAGCAAGTCCATATGGTGCAGTAGTTAAATGTATTTATAATATGTCTCCATTTTCTTCATTAGGAGAACATGGGAGAAGCGGACCTTCAAGAAGAAGTAGAGAGCTTTCAATGGTTATTGGGCAAGTATTTGAAAATGTTATTGAAAGGGAAAAATTCCCAAAAGCAGCAATTGAAATATTTGTAGATGTTCTTCAAGGAGATGGGGGAACAAGATGTGCTGCAGTAACAGCAGCATCAGTTGCATTAGCAGATGCAGGAATACCTATGAAAGATATGGTTTCTGCTGTTGCAGTAGGAAAAGTA
This sequence comes from Microcaldota archaeon, assembly GCA_020854825.1. Taxonomy (GTDB): domain Archaea; phylum Micrarchaeota; class Micrarchaeia; order Anstonellales; family JAHKLY01; genus JAHKLY01. The sequence continues at coordinate 52,139 of JAHKLY010000002.1, forward strand.
AAAGATACAGTTGTTATAGATTTAGATTATGTTGAGGATAGTCAAGGTCAGGCAGATTGTGCAATTGCATTTGCAAATCGTAATAAGGAAGTATTATTATTACAAATGGAAGGAGAAATGTCTAAAGAAGATATGCAAAAAGCATTTGAATTAGCATCAATTGCCCAAGAAAGATTACATCAATTACAAGTAGAAGCACTAAAAGAAGTGTATATGCATATTAATGAAGGAGATGCATTTGTAGATATATAAAAGGTGATTATTTATGGAAATTTTAGATCAATTAAAAAGAGATACAATTCAAAGTTTAGTATCTGCAGGTAAAAGAGCAGATGACAGAGATAATTTTTCTTATAGGGATATTTCTGTTAAAAAAAATATTTTAGAATATTCAGAAGGATCAGCATTAGTTAGAGTTGGTAAATCTCAAGTTTTATGTGCAATAAAGATTGGAATTGGAGAGCCATTTCCAGATAGATTAGATGAAGGAATTTTAACCACATCAGCAGAATTAATGCCTTTAGCTTCATATTTATTTGATCCGGGTCCTCCAAGTGATGAGGCAATTGAATTGGCAAGAATTGTAGATAGAGGAGTTCGCGCAGCAGAAATTATTGATGTTAAAAAATTGTATATAAGTGAAAATAAAGTTTTTGTTGTATATATTGATGTTTATGTTATGGACCATGATGGTAATTTAATTGATGCAGCTGGATTAGCAGCAATGGCAGCATTACAATGTACTAGAATGCCAAAAATAGAAAATGGTCAAATTGTAAAAGGAGAATATGAAGGAAAATTAGATTTATTAAAAGATGTAACAACTCATACCTTTGCAAAAGTAGGAAATACCTTACTTATAGACCCTTGTTTAGATGAAGAAAAAGGTATGGATGCGAGAGTTACATTAGGTATAACTGATAAGAATACTATTTGTGCAATACAAAAATGGGGGTCTGGTTCATTTTCTCAAGATGAACTTTTTCAGGTTATAGACATAGCATTTAAAAAGAGAAAAGAACTAAAAGAATTAATAGATAATGCTTGAGGTGTGAAATATGGTAAGTAAACAAGTTAGAGGCGGAACAAAAATTAGAAAACGTGCGAAATCAATAGATAAATTGAAAAACAGTGTTTATGAATGTCCAGAATGCAGAAAGGTGTCTCTAAAAAGAGTGTCAAATGCAATTTGGAAATGTAATTCTTGTGGTGCAGAAATAGCAGGAGGTGCATATACTCCTTCAACAACCCCAGGAAAAGATATTAAAAGGAAATTAGAGGGTAAATCCTAATCAAGGAGGAGATAGCCGTATGTATATTTGTGGAAGATGTGGCAAAGAAGTGAAATCAATTGAAGACGGAAAATTTGTTAGGTGTCCTTTTTGTGGTTATAGAATGGTATACAAAACACGTGCACCTTTAGCAAGAGAAGTCAGTACTGATTAATTTTTATTCTTTTTTTTATTTTTACTATAGGTTTAAAAAGTATAACTTTAATATAATCTAGGGAGTTGTATGGAGTTTATTAATTCACTGAAGATAAATTGTAATGACGAATTAGAAGCAAAAAATATCTATAAGTTATTAATAGTAGAAATGCAGAATAGTGATAGATTTTTTTCAAAAATTGAAAGAATTAAAAATATAGTGGATATTAATATAACAGCAAAAGATGCAACTGCACTAAGGTCTGTACTTAATAGTTATTTACGGATTTTATCTATGACAGAAAAAGTCGAAGAAATGGAGGATGATTAATATGACAGAAGGGGGAAATTTACAACAACAAATACAAATTTTAAATATGCAAAAACAACAATTATCAGCACAACAAAAAGAATTTGATAATGCATTAGAAGAATTAAAAAATGCTAAAGGATTAGTTTATAAATCTGCAGGTAATTTGTTAATTGAGGTTTCAAAAGAAGATGCTAAAAAAGAATTAGAAGAAAAACAAGAGACTATAACTAAACGATTAGAAACCCTAGAACTCCAAGAAAAAAGATTAAATTCTAAGTTAAAAAACTTAGAAAAAGAGTAGGTGATATAGTGGAAAGAGTTCCATTTGATATAGAAGGGTTGGATAGGATTTTGTTTGGTGGGCTTCCAAAATACCATGATATTTCCATTTGTGGAGGTCCAGGAACAGGTAAAACATTATTAGGTTTTGAATATATATATAGAGGGGCTCTAAGGGGAGAACCGGGAGTTTTTATTTCATTAGTTGAAAATGAAGAATCAATTCTTGAAAATATGAAAGCAACATTTAAAAATTGGAAAGATATTGATAAACTAATAGAAAATGGAAAAATATTTATTGTAAAACCAGAATCATTAGATGTTTTGGCATTAGCAGATATTTTAGAAAAACACATTATTGATCATAAAATAAATAGAGCAGTAATTGATTCAGCTACTGTATTAAGAACAACTTTTTCAGAGCATTCTAAATATAGACAAACTATGCAGGAATTATTATCTTTAATTGGAGGATTAAAATGTACCACTTTATTAACATATGAGTATCCATCCTATGAAAGGAATAATATGACATTTTCAGTTGAACAGTTTATTGCAGATGGAATAATTAATTTGTATAATCTACAAAGAGCAGAAAAAAGAGTAAGAGCATTAGAAGTAGTTAAGATGAGAGGAACAAGACATGTTGAAGAACTAGTTCCATTTAAAATTAGTGCTTCTGGATTAGAAGTGTATATAGGGGAAAAAGTATTTTGAGGGAGATAATTGACAACAGATAAAAAAATAGAGTATTGGTTTAAATTAACATATGATGCAGACGCAAAAACTAGATTAAAAGCTGCAAAGGAACTATCAGAATATCCAGAATCTCCAACAGCTGTTTTTGCTATTTATGAATTGACTTATGATAAAGATGAAAAAGTAAAACAATTAGCTAAAGATATAATTAATTCTTGGAAAGAAGAAGACGAAGAAATAATTCCATTAGGTGAAATATTAGCTGAAAAAATGAAAAAAGTTGAAGAAGGCACAGTAAAAGATGAAGAAAGAGATGAAAGAATAAAAGAAATTAAGAAAAAATTAATGCCTTCGTTAGAAAATTATTTCAAATCAGAGGATACTAAAAATAAATTAATGCCTTCGTTAGAAAAGCTTTTTGAAAGGTTAGTAGAATTAGAAACTAAAGGACATCAAACATTTGAAAAGAAAAGATTAGTTGAAGAAAAATCAGAACAAGAAACACAAAAGAGTTTGTTTGATGAAGATGAAGAATTAGAGATGCCTCCAGAATATAGGGAATATTTAGATACATTATCACAGATTGATAGAATTGCGTTTTCGTCAGCACCTTCTTCAAAAGGAAAGAAAAAAATAAAAATCAAAAAGATTAAAGAGCATAGAGATAAAGAGGAAGTAGAAGAAATGCTTGAAGAAGTAGAAGAAGAAACTGAAGAAGAAGAAAAAATACCTACTGCAGATATTTTTGAAAGGACAATTTATAAAAAAGCATTTAAATTACAAACAACTCCAGGTATTACACAGAGTCTAATAAATCAAGAGATGAAACGAACAATACATGAATATTCATTGAAGATTAAGTCCGCATTTTCATTAGCTAAATTAAGATCCACACGTAATGAAATAGATAAAATATCAGATTTAGAAAAAGGTATGAAAAATATATATACTGCTGCTTTTAAAGTTGAAGAAGTTGAAAATAAAGAAATTAAAAGAGGAACCAGAACTTCAAATTATTTAAGAATAGTATTATCTGATAAATCTGGAAAATTCCCCGTTTTTATTTGGAAAGGAAGGGGCAGAGGGATATATGAAAATGAATATATTAAATTAGAAAATGCATTTGTAGATGAATATCCAGAAATAGGTGAAATTGCACTTTCAATAGATAAAAAAGGAAAAATAATTGTTATAAAATAACTCTCATTTTAATGTTTTCAAACGCTTTTTAAATACTACTTATCAATATATTAATACGTCAATTTTTGGTGTTTTTTATGAATGAGGAGGAATTTATTAAAGGAATTTTAGATAAAGGAATGCGATTAACCCCAGAAGCATCAAAGTTGATTTTAGAAGTAAAAGATAAAGAAAAAATTCTTGATAATTTAATAAGAGAAGGATTTACAATAATAACTAAAGAAGATTTAGAATCAATTATCGCAGAATATGAAAAAATTCCAGAGCCAGAAGTTGAAATTAAAAGAAAAAACTCTTTTGAACCAATAGCAAAAGATTATGCTTTTAATATTAGAGTTTATCCAGATAAAGACATAACAAACAATTCAAGATGCACTGGAAAACCTGAAGATTTTGTTATGTATTTTAGAAGTAGGTTATTAATGACTAAATCTGTTTTATCTGAGCGTATCGGTGAAACACCAATAATTAGAATTAATGAATTAAAAACAAGAAACAATTCAGATGTTAGATTAATAGGTATGGTTATTGATAAAAGAGATTCACAAAAAGGAAATTTAATAGTTGAAATTGAAGATGAACAAGAAGTATGTTTAGTTATTATGATGAAAAGTGATGAAAATGTATATGCTTTAGCAGATCAAATTGTATTAGATGATATTTTATTATTTGAAGGAAGAGTTTATAATGGAATTTTAATAGCAAAAGAAATTATTTGGCCAGATATACCTATAATGAGGAATAAAAAAACAATAGAAGAGGATCTAGCTGTTGCTTATTTATCAGATCTGCATGTTGGGAGTAAATTATTTATGGAAAAAGAATTTAACAAATTCTTAGATTGGATAAATGGGAATGGAGAAGATAAAGAGTTAGCAGGTAAGATAAAGTATATTAGTATTTCTGGAGATATAGTTGATGGGATAGGAATTTATCCTAGACAAGAAGATGAATTAGTAGTTAAAGATATTTATAAACAATATGGAATTTTTATGGATTTAATGGAGAAAATACCAGATTATATTAAAGTTATTGTAAGTCCAGGAAATCACGATGCAGTAAGAAGAGCACAACCTCAACCACAGTTACCTAAGGAATTACTTAATGGAAAAACATTAAATGTTGGTAGTCCTTCTTGGATTGATTTAGAAGGATTTAAACATTTAATTTACCATGGGGATTCACTTGATTCAATAATTTCTTCTTTATCAAATTGTGATCATACTCATCCGGAAGTGCCTATGATAGAACTTTTAAAAAGAAGGAATTTATCTCCAATTTATGGAAGGAATCCAATTGTTCCTGAAAAAAAAGATTATCTATTCATTGATCAAATACCAGATGTTTTACATATGGGACATGTACATAAAAATGGATACTCTTTGTATAGAGGAACACATATAATTAATTCAGGAACATTTCAAGAACGTACAAATTTTCAAATAAAACAAGGACATATTCCAACTCCGGGCATAGTGCCAATTTTATGTATGAAAACTGGAGAGGTAGTGCATAAAAAATTTGTAGCTGGTGTTAATTATGGTTGAAATTACAAAAAAAATGGAAAATTATTTTAATATGCTTGAAATGTATTTAAATAAAGAATATACTATTGCACAAAAAGCTAGAAAAAAAGGATTAGATCCAAAAACGGAAGTAGAAACTAAATTTGCACAAGATGTTGCAGGAAGAGTTGAAGGATTAGTAGGTCCGGAAGGAATTGCAGAAGAAATTAGAATTTTAGAAAACCAAGGAATGCAAAGAACAATTATTGCATATGAAATTGTAAAAAAATTAGTGAATTTAAATAAAGAAAAAGGAGTTGAAAAAGCAATTGATCAAGCTGTAAGAACAGGAGTTGCTATTTTAACCGAAGGAGTATTAGTTGCACCAACAGAAGGAATAGGAGGATTAAAAATAAATCAAAATCCGGATGGTACTGATTATTTATCTATATATTTTTCAGGACCTATTAGAAGTGCAGGAGGGACAATTGCAGCATTAAGTGTAGTATTAGCAGATGTTGCAAGAAGAGAAGTTGGAATTAAGGATTATAGACCAACAGATACGGAATTAGATAGATATGTTGAAGAAATAACTATTTATGATGCAAGAGATTCACGATTACAATATATGCCAACAGAACAAGAAATAAAAACAATTGTAAAAAATTGTCCTGTTTGTATTGAAGGAGATCCAACAAGTAAATTTGAAGTTGCAGTATATAGGAATATGGAAAGAATAAAAACAAATAGATTAAGGGGAGGTATGGCATTAGTTATAGGAGAGGGAATAGCACAAAAAGCACCAAAAGTTTTTAAATATACAAAACAAATTGGATTAGATTGGGATTGGATTGAATCAATTATGAAAGTTAAATCATCAAGCAAAGGAACTGTTGAAATAAAACCAATAAATACATATATAAGTGAAATACTTGCAGGAAGACCTATTTTTTCATATCCTATGGTAAAAGGAGGATTTAGGTTAAGATATGGAAGAACAAGAATAAGTGGTATAATGGCCAAATGTATTCATCCTGCCACTATGGAAATTTTAGATGAATTTCCTGCAATAGGTACTCAATTAAAAATCGAAAGGCCGGGAAAAGGGTGTATTGTTTTGCCTTGTGATTCAATAGATCCACCTATTGTTAAACTTACTAATGGAGATGTAATTAGAGTTAATTCTATACAAGAAGCAAAACAATTGAAATCCCAAGTAGAAGAAGTATTATTTTTAGGAGATATGTTAATTACAATTGGGGATTTTATAAAATCAAATCATCCATTAATACCAGGAGCTTTTTGTGAAGAGTGGTGGGATGTAATTTGTGAATCTAAAAATTGTAAAATAAAAGAGGATTTTGATGTTTATGATGCATTTGAATTTTCAAAAGAAAATGAAGTTCCTTTACATCCGAGATATCTTTATTTTTGGGGGGATATAAGTTCTACGCAATTAAAAGAATTATCAGAAGAAATAGTAAACGCAGAAATTGAATTTGAGTCATTAGGTATTTTAGGTAAAATTTCTAATTTCAAATTATCAACAGAAAACAAAAAAGTTAAAAGAACATTAGAGGAATTAGGAGTAATACATAGAGTTAGAGAAAATAAAATAATATTAGATCCAGAAACTGCATATTCTGTTTTAACTACATTAGGAATAAAAAATGGTAAAGACCTTTCATTAGATAAATTCAATAAAGTTTGGGATGAGGACAAAAAAGTTTTGGAAATGTTGAATGAATTATCTGGAATAGAACTTAAAAATAAAGCACCCATATATATTGGTTCAAGAATGGGCCGTCCTGAAAAAGCTAAAGAAAGAGAAATGACTCCAGATGTTAATGTTTTATTTCCATTAGGACATATAAGCAAACACAGAGATATTATTAAAACATATAATGAATTAAAAGAAAAAACAAAAGATAGGGGAATAAAAATAGAAATCTCGAGAAGAAAGTGTAAAGAATGCGGGAAAATAACTTTTTATAATTTATGTGATTGTGGGAGTGAAACAGAACCTCAAAAAATATGTTCGAAATGTGGGAGAGAAATAAAGGTAGGGGATGAATGTCCTTGTGGAGGAAAGGTTTGTATTTATGATTCAAGATCCATTAATATTGTAAATATATTGGATGAACTAAAAGAAAGAATTGGGAATAAATTACCAGATAAAATAAAAGGAGTAAAAGGATTAATTAATAGCTCAAAAATACCTGAAAGACTTGAAAAAGGAGTATTTAGATCAAAATATGGATTATCTTGTTTTAAAGATGGGACTTCTAGATTTGATTTTACAGATGCACCTATGACTCATTTTAAACCAAATGAAATTGGAGTTTCAGTTGAAAAGATAAAAGAATTAGGATATAAACATGATTATTTAGGAAAAGAAATAACAGACGGAGATCAAGTTATTGAAATGTTTCCTCAAGATTTTATTGTTTCTGAAGATGGAATAAAATTTTTTATTAAAACAGCCAATTTTGTAGATGAGATATTAGTATATTTATATCATTTACCTCCATATTATAATATTAAGACGCATGAAGATGTAATTGGTCATTTGACAGTTATACAATCCCCCCATACTTCTGCTGGAATTTTATCAAGACTTATTGGGTATACAAAAGGAAGAGTTGCATATATGCACCCGTATTTAGTTTGTGGTACAAGGAGAAATTGTGATGGAGATGAAAATTGTTTTATGGTTTTAATGGATGTGTTGTTGAATTTTTCAAGAAGCTACTTACCTGAAACAAGAGGGGGAACTATGGATATTCCAATTGTTTTAACTACAATCTTAAATCCTAAAGAAGTTGATGATGAAGTTCATGTAATGGAAGCAATAAATAAACTTCCCTTAGAATTTTATGAAAAAACGGAATTATTTGAAAACCCAAGTAATCTTAACTTAGAATTAATTGAAAATAAGTTAGAAAAACCAGATAAGTATGAAAATATATATTTTACACATGATGTTTCTAATATAAATCTTGGACCAACAAGAACTACTTATGTTCAATTTAAGAGTATGAAAGATAAAGTTGGTGCACAATTTGAGTTACATAAAAAGATAAGAGCAGTTGATGCAGTTGATGCAGCTGAAAAATTAATTTTGAGTCATTTTATACCAGATCTTTATGGTAATTTAAGAAAATTTTCACAACAAACTTTTAGGTGTGTAAATTGTAATGAGAAATATAGGCGGGTTCCTTTAATTGGTAAATGCAGAAAATGTGGTGGAAAAATTGTTTTAACTGTATATCAAGGAGGAGTAACTAAATATCTTAAATTATCTCAAGAAATGGCGCAAAAATATGATTTGCCTATTTATCTTAAACAGCGCCTTGAATTATTAGAAAAAGATATTGCAAGTATTTTCGTAGACGAAAAAGCCCCGCAAGTCTCACTTTCTGAATTTATGTAAAATTTACTTTTGTAAATTTGACATATTTACAACAGAGTTGTAAATCATGTGATAACCTTTTTCTTTCTTTTTAAAAAGAAAGAAAAACGTTAACGAAAAAGAAAAGAAACAAAAAGAAAGAAAAATAAAGGAAAAAAATAAAACTTTAATGAAAAAGAGTATTTTAGTAGAGTTATAAAAAAGAAATTAAAAGCAACAAAAGAACTTTCTGATTTAGCAAATGAGATATTAAGTTAATCATCGTTTTTCATGCTTTCTAATGCGCTTAAAATAGTCCAAATTTGAGTTCTTGCATGTGAAGGAATATTTATATCTTCTGCTATCTCTTCAAGAGAATAAACAACTGCGCCAATTTTTAAAGTAGCATCTTCATTTGTTTTTAATCTTTTTTTAGCATCTGTAATTGTTTTTCTAATATTTTTTGGAATAGAAGTATCTTCTTCAATTTCATCCATAATATCTATAATATCATTAAGATTAATTTCTGTCATATTCACCACCCTCACAATTAATAAGCGGGCCTGGAGAGATTTATTTGTTTATTTCTTTTCTTTTTAGTTGAGTTTTTTATTTTCTTTTTTAAAGAAAAGAAAAAAGTCATTGAACTCTCGACCATCAGCTTAGAAGGCTTACGTGATATAGTTTTCTTTTTTGGAAAACGTAGCTTTTTTCTTTTACAAAAGAAAAAAGATCGTGCCGCTCTGTCCAAGCTGAGCTACAGGCCCATTAATTGTATAATCTTATTTGTATAACCATTTAAAAAGGTTCTTTTGCATTTATATTATATGGCAGAAGCAGGATTTGCACAAAAGAAAAAACAAGATATTATGAAAAATATAATCAAATGCCCTAAATGTAGCGCAGATAATGCAGTAGGTGCATTAAGATGTGGGAGATGTGGATATTCATTTGTAAAACCTGAAGAAGAATTCACAAAAGAGGAGGATGAGAAAAAGAAATGTCCTGTCTGCAGTGAAGATAATTTAAAAAGCGCAAAAGAATGCAAATACTGTGGTTATAAATTTCATGTTTAATTTACATTTTTTCTAATTCTGTTAAGCCTAATAAATTCATTCCTGTTTTAAGAGTTTCTGCTGTTTTTTCTAAAATTAATAATCTAAAGTTCTGTGCATCCTTATTTTCTTCTTTAAGAACAGAAACAGCGCTGTAAAAACTTGCAAATTCAGATGAAGTGCGCAATAAGTAATCACATATTTGATGTGGTTTTAATTCGTCTGCAGATTTTTCAATAATTTCTGAAAATTCTGATAGTAAAAGTAATAGTTTTTTTTCAGTATCATTTATTTTAATATTTTGTATATCTATCTTGAATGTTGGTTTTTTCTTTTTGAGAATACTTTTACATCTTACATAGGAGTACATAACATAGGGTGCAGAATCACCTTCTAAACTTAAAGCTTCCTCCCAATCAAAAGCAATTTTAGTTTCAGGTGCATATTTTAAAATGTAAAAGATCATTGAGTTAGTTGCTATTGTTTTTGCTATTTTTTTATCTTCACAGTTTTTTTCTAATGCTTTTTCTATTCCTTGTTCAATAAAATCATCTACTGAATATCCTATCCATGTTCCTTTTCTTCCTGAAAATTTAATATTTTTTAAAGTGACTTGTTCATAAGTTAAATGATGATAATTTTCTGATTGTTTTGTATAACCCATTTGATTTAAACTATGTTTAACTACTTTTTGAGGATAAATTTGTTCATTGCCAATCACATTTACTATTTTATCTGCTTTAATTTTTTTCTTAGAACCTTTTTTATTGGTCATATATGCAATTTTTTTAGAGGGTTGTGTCATAAATTTAGAAAAATTAAAATCACTTTTTAATAAACCAAATTTCCACATGTGAAAAATAATGTCTTTCCCAGTATAGGTTGCAATTCCATTACTTCTTATTAAAATTTTATCTGGATTTTTCATTTTATCAAATTCTTTCCCAGACATTTTTATCACATAACATCCGTTATTCTCTCCAGTTTTTTCTAAATGAATTATTTTATTTTCTTTTAAGTGTTTGATTCCTTCATTAAAAATAGTATTCATTATATCTGATTCAAATACTAATATTTCGTGTTCAATATTGAAATTAAAACCAGTTTCCCATTGTGCTTTAACACATTTTTCACTTATTTCTCTTGCTTTTTTTGATATTTTTTCGTCTCCTTGTTCTAATTTATGTAATAGTTCTTCTATTTCTTTTTTGATATTGGGATCTTCTGTTTTTAAAGCAACTTTAACATATTCTCTTCCCATCCATTGATCAAATTTAAGATTACTATCTGGTTTATTATTTAAGTTTAGAATTCCCCATAAACTTTGTGCAACCTGTAATCCTAAATCATCAATATAATCCATTCTAATAACATCATATCCTGAATATGACATTAAATTTGATACTGAATTTCCTAATACTGCATTTCTAAAGTGTCCTATATGCCATGGTTTATTTGGATTAACTGAAGGGAATTCAATTATCACTGTTTTTTTATTTTTTTTATTTTTTTCTTTATTTTTCAAAACTTCTTCAAAAAAATTATTTGAAAAATAGATATTGATGTATGGGCCAATACAGTCTATTTTTTCAATATTTTTATCTTTTAATTCATTACTTATTTTTTTTGCTATTAAATTAGGATTTGTTTTATCTTTTTTAGCAATAGAAAAAGCGATAGTACACGCTAGATCGCCAAATGAACTTTTTGGTTTTTCTAAAGAGGAATAACATATTGGATAGTCTAAATTAGTAATTTTATTTAGTTTTATCGCTATTGTTTCCTTTATTTTAGTATACATGTAGTAATTATAGTAATAAATACATATAAAAACATTAGTTGATATAATATATATACAATGTGGGGGTGGTTTAATGGGAGATGGAGGAATCAGACCAACACATTTATCAAAAAAAAAGATTACATCTCGAAGAACTGAGCGTCAGTCAAGTTTTGGAAAGCATAGCGGAATAAAAGGAGATTCTAAGTATATTGAGAACGAGAAAGAATATCTACTTGCTAGATATATGTTAATAGATGCAGATAATATCTACAAATTATCTAGAGGAATTGATTTAATAGAATTTTTAAAAAAGAAGTATAAGTCAGAAGCATTAAAATATTTAAAAGAAGTATCAAATATTTATGCGGATAAAATAGCAAAAGAAGGAACAGAAAAATATCAAAAGCAATTTGAAAAATTAATTTTTCTTGCTAATTCCTTAAAATCTAAGGAAATACTTAATTTTCTTGAAAATGTGTCAGATAAATACCTTTAAATAGGCAAAAACACTTAATAAATAGGTGTTGGTTATGGAGAAAAGAACTTTACCTATTGAGAAATCTAAACGCAAAAAAAATATCTTAGAAGATGAGGTATTCCTCAGAAATATTCAGGGCCAAACAGGAGAAATAGAAGAATTAAAAGGATTATTTTTAGAATATTATATACGTGGAGAAATTAAACAATTAAATTCATTAGCTTTTGAAATTAAAGAAAAATATAACTCTAAACTTGAAATATATAAAAATAAAGAATTTGAATATATTTCACTTTGTCTTGATGCATTAGATTTTTTTTTAAAATATTCAGATAAGTATCAAGATTTTTGTAATGAATTTTATGATCTAGTAAAAAGTAGGTTAACTCCAGAAGTATTAACTAATTTAAGTGGTTCAATTTTAATTTTTAAAATAATAAGATTATCAAAGAAAATGGAAGATATAGGATTCTCTGATAAAGTATATGATGATTTTTTAATTATTGAAGAATCCAAAATGGATGAGATAGTAAAACAGAGTGTAAAAACTCAAGGCCCATCTGGGAATTTATCTGTAGATTTTGATATTTCTTTATTATTATCAAGAATTAATTCAGCTTTACATTGGTTTATTTTTGCAGGGGAAAACGGAATTTTATTTTCGCAGCAAGAGCTTTGTATAGTGGGGGAATTATTTTTTAATTTACAGAATAAAAATAAATTTCTAGAAAATGAATTAAAACGAGTATGGAAACATATTTTTAATGAAGACTTTAATGAATTTAACCTAGATAAACAACGAGAACATTTAAAAGGGATTAAAAATGGAAGAAGAGATTAAAGTATGTCCTGTTTGTGGAAATACAAACTTTCAATGGGTTGGTGGGGGATTAGAACAAATAGGAATATCTTCTGTATCTGGAAAATCAAGATGTATTGGATGTGGAAATGTTATTATTCCAATTTATTTTAAACAGAAGGATTACAAAAAATTTTTAGAACATTTAAAACTTTTATCTAAAAAATAAATCGCGCAGGGTAACACCCCCCGCTAAATTAACAATATTACTTTTTCTTTGTAGTTTTTTTCTTTGTTGTTGTTTTTTTAACTGCAGTTTTTTTTGTTGCAGGTTTTTTCTTTACTGTTTTTTTCTTTGTTGTTGTTTTTTTAACTGCAGTTTTTTTTGTTGCAGTTTTCTTTTTTGCACATTTTTTTACAACCATTTGTAAAACACCTCAAATTTTTTATAGTTTAGTCTCTGCAATAACTTTTATAAACGTTCCTTCAATTTTTAATTTTTCTAAAATTTTATTTTTTAAAATTTTTCATTAAAAAATTTAGAAAAGTTTTATAAATTAGTTTATTTAAATTTAAATCATGGATCAGAAAAACAAAGCGAGTAAAGAAGAAGAATTAAAGAAAAAAGTTTATGAAGCAGCAATTGATACTGCAATCTTAATTGCTAAAAAAGGAGAAGGAGGATTAATAGTTATTGGAAAAACAAAAGATTATGAATGCCATTTTCCAAATTTTTTTGAAAATAAAAAATTTTATATAACTGATAATGGAATGACTGAAGTTTTATCTAAATTAGGTATTGTTGATGGCGCAATAGTTTTAGATCCAGATGGCAGAATTAAAGCATATGGTGCAAGAATTTTAAAACAAGAAACTGCTAAAGGGTTTGGAACAAGGCATTCTGCAGCAAAAGGAATTTCTAATTCTGGTTGTTTAGCAATTTTAGCATCAGAACAAGATAAAGTAGTTAGAATTTTTAAAGAAGGAAATAAAGTTATGGAAATAAACCCCCATACAAAAACAGTAGAAAAAAATGTATCCAAAATTGTTAAAATTTTAACAAAAACAGAAACAGCAGGATTAATTGCAGGGGCAGCAGCAGTTCCCATTATTGGGATACCAGGAGTCATAGTTTTTGGAGGGAGTTATTTTGTTTCTAAAACTTTACTGGGAATGATTAGAGAGATAGACTTTAAATAAGTTTCTTTTTATAATTAATTACTTATTTTATATATTAAATGAGGAATTTTTATGAAAATACCAAATATTTATGAACAAGATTACAAAAAACTAATGGTTCTTCCAATTCTATTAATTATAATTTCGTTATTTTTTATACCTCAAATCAAAGTAGGAATTGATTTTAAAGGAGGCACTATAATTACATTATATTCAGATTATACAATACAAACAGAAAATTTAGAAAATGATTTATTACAAGCAGGAATTAGTTTACATTCAGTAAAACAATTTAAAACCACATTAGGAAATGTAGTTGAAATTGAAATTGAAAATGAAGAATTAATATATGAAGCAGAACAATTAAGATCTGATTTTTCAAATATTTTTGAAAATGTTTCAAGACTTGAATCATATGTTGCACAAACAAATGGGGAAAATCAAACTATAATTAATGAATATACTAATGAAAGAAGCAAAGCAGATAAAATTGCAAATAATTTATTTAAGTTATCTGGTTATACCGAAAAAACAGCAGAACAAGCAGAATCAACAAATGAATTGAAAAGTTTAGTAACTAAAGCGTATCTGAATATAAAATCTGATTATGAAGATAAATTAGATAGTATATTAAAAAGTAATGTTAATTACTCTTCTATAACAGTAGATATTGTTTCACCCTCTCTAAGTTCTAAATTTATTGAAAAAGCAACGTTTGTAACAGTAATTGCAATAGTTTTTGCTGTTATACTTTCATTTATTGTTTTTAGAGATATTATGCCAAGTTTACTTGTATTAACTGGTGCAGCAGCAGATATTATTATTTGTTTAGGTGCTATGGGGTTATTTCAAATTCCATTTACTTTGCCTTCATTTGCGGCATTATTAATGATGTTAGGGTTTTCACTAGATACAGATATGCTTTTAACTATGAGAATGTTAAAACAACATGAAGGAACACCAAAAGAAAGAGCATATGAAGCAATGAAGACAGGTGCAACAATGAGTTTAACTGATTTTATTGCATTTGTAGCATTATTTGTTCTTGCAATAATGACAAATATATCAACATATTATGAAATTTCTGCAATAGCAATTTGTGGATTAATAGGAGATATAATTGCAACATGGTTATTTAATGCAGTTATATTACTAATATATTTAGAAAAAACAAAAAAGGTGTATATATGAGTTTTTCAAGTTTAATTAGAGATAAAAGAGTAATTGCATTGTTTATATTTACATTATTAGCTATTAGCATAGCTTATTTTGGCGGATTAAAATTTGGTATTGATTTTAGTGGGGGTACAAGAATTCCTGTTATACTTGAAAGACCGGTTTCAACAGAAGTCATGGATCAAATGATTGAGACTATTAAAACAAGAGTAAGCACTTTTGGTTTAACTGAAATTAAAGTTAGGGCCAGAGGGGATGATGAAATAATTGTAGAAATTCCAAGTTATGACGATCAGACTGTAAGACAAACAATAGAAATATTAGAAAGACAAGGAGTATTTTTAGCAGTTTTTGATGGAAAATCTGCACTCAAAGGGAGTGAAATTTATACTGGTTCCATAGTTCAAATTCCAGCAGAAAGATCCGGTTGGTGGTCTGTTAGTGTTTCTGTATCAAATGCTGCATCAACAAAGTTTGGAGAAGTTTCAGAAGGAAAAGCAGGATACCCAATTTATATGTTTTTAGATAGGCCTTCAGACGCATCTATATTTATTACAAAAGAACATTTAGTACAAGATACGGAGTTATCTACTGAAGATGCAATAACAATGCTTAATGATGCATTAAGATTAGAAGGTAATTCAATTGGTTTATATTTAATTGACGCTTTTGATAATTATAAAGAAGATTTAACTCCAATTTCAAATACTTCAAAAGCAATAATTTCTAAAGAAACATCTAATGAAATTAAACAAGAATTAAGAGATAAGGGATTTATTTTAATTGAAAAGGAGGATAAAGATTTATATCCCAAATATTCAATATCCACAACACATAATACTGTTGTTAAATGGGATGCAATTGGACTAGTATCAGTTCCTTATTTAAGTCCTTCGTTAGCAGGGGGCCCAGCATCACATAGAGGAACATATGCTATTTCTGGACCTGGAGAAGGGAATACAGTTCAAGAGATGAATTTTAATGCTCAGTTAAAAGCAAGAGAGATGCAATCAATACTCAAAGGAGGATCATTACCTGTAGGTATATCAGTTGGAAGTAAAACCTCAATTCCAGCCCCATTAGGGTCTAAGTTTTTAGAATGGAGTGCAATTGGAGGATTAGTGGCATTATTAATAATAAGTTTAGTGGTAAGTATAAGATATATGGATTTTAAATTAGTATTTCCAATATTAATTGTTTCATTAGCACAAATAACCATTTTAGTTTGTATAATTGGGTATTTTACAATTGATTTGGGTGCATTTGCAGGTCTAATCGCAGCAGTAGGTACTAGTGTTGATGAACAAATTGTTATTACAGATGAATTAATGAAAAAAGATGGTTCTGATGTTAGGACTAAACTAAAGCGTGCTTATGCAATTGTTACAAGGTCAAGAGCAATTATTATTGTTGCAATGCTTCCTTTGTTATTATTTTCAGGATTAGTAGAAATTATTGGTTTTGCAACATCTACAATCTTAGGTGCATTTTTAGGAGTATTATTAGCAAGGTATTCATATGCAGCATTTGTTGAACATTTAATTTTGAAAAAGAAAATACCTTCTGAAAAAAAGTAACTAAAGGTGTATATTTCTTCCTTTTATATATGTTGCTTTTTGACATAAAAATCTTATTTTTTTGTTTTTGAAATTATTAAACTGCTCTTCAAGTGTACTTCCTATGCAGTCAAGCATTTTCCAAGGTTTTCTACATATTAAATCATTTGATATTTTTGTTTTGTATGAACTTGTTATTGCCCAATAGTCTTCTTTTTTCTCTCTGTTTTCTAGAATATATTTTATAGCACCAGATCCACAACTTAGTATGAAAAGGACTTTTATTCCGTTTATCTCATCAAGCATATCAAATAAGGTCTCATATTCTAATTTTGTATCTTCTAATCTCAAATAAGGATTGATTTTTTTTCCATTTCCATGTGCTGCAATTATTATAAAGGTTATATCATTTTCTTTAGATATTTTAGACGTATTTGTAATCTGAGTAATAAAATCTTCGTAAGTTAAACTAATATTCTCTCCAAAAGTTTTTTTTAACTCTGAATTTACAAATTCTTTTTTATTATCTAAGAAGTTTAATACAGGTTTAACTATTAAATATGGGATTCTATCAAAAAAAGGCATTTTGTTAATTTCTGGTAGTATCTTTGGATTTGTTCTTCTAAAACCGATTACTCGGTTTGTTCCACAAAAAGGAATACTCTCTGTATTTGATTTAGGATTAGTTAAAATAGTTGAGATTTCTCTATTTTGTGAGGATGTAATTAAAGTTATTGGATTGTCTTGTTGTATCATGTTCATAATAAACTTGTGTATTTTTATGTTTATAAATGTTTTTATATCTTGTTTTAAATATATATTTTATATTTTTATAGCAGTTATTTTTTAGAATATATTAAAATAGCATAAGAATATAAATAATATCTTCTTATTTTTTTTATGAAACAATTTTCAGTTTATCTAGATGATTTACATGCAATTTATATATTAGATCCTAAGAATAAATTTAATTTTCAGTTTTTTCAAGATAAACCAAAGGAGATTTATATTCACCATACAGGAAATAATTCACATAGTTTAGAAGAAGCTTATAATATAGGAATTTCAAGATTTAATCAGCCTTCATATCATTTTATAATAGATAGAAAAGGGTCAATATATCAAACTCTTCCAATAAATGTAGCAGGTGCACATGTTAGACGCCATAATGAAAACTCATTTGGGATCGCACTTTTAGATTTAATTTCACCTTCTTCTCCTACTCTAGCGATGAAATATTCATTGGGTGCATTAATTGATTTTCTTAAATCTAATTATCCCATAGAAAAAGTCTCTACTCATGTTGAAGCAACAGTTTCTGATGTTAATGAAATAATAGAACAGACGAGAATAAAACAGGATTTACCTTTATTAGATATAAATGAGATAGGTGAATTGACATTAAGTAATGTCGAAAAGTATAAGGAAAATGTTAAAAAAGAAATTAAATATTCAGATGTAGATAAGATTGTAAAAGATTTGTTAAACCAAAGAGTAGAATATGTTAAAAATTGTCCAGGTCCATATTTCAAAGATCTTTTAGATTTATAATCTAAAAATAATAGTATAAATTTAATTTATAAAGTTAAAGTTGCTATTTCTGTTAAGACATCAAAGTATAATTATTGCACATTATCTCGAAAGATCTATATGCTTTAAAAACCTATATGTTGTAGTATTAGAGTACTTATAAACACAATATATTGTGTTTTAAGATATTTATCAATAGGTGTGAAAAATGATTAAAATGAGGCGTAATTTATGAGATGTCCATATTGTATGTATGAAGATACTAAAGTTATTGATTCAAGGCAAGATGAGGACATTGTTAGAAGAAGAAGGGAGTGCGAAAAATGTGAAAAAAGATTCACTACTTTTGAAAGAGCAGAAATTGTCGAGTTTTATGTTATTAAAAAAGATGGGAGAAGAGAGCTTTTTGACAGAAAAAAATTAAGATCGGGCATAATAAAAGCATGTGAAAAAAGACCAATAAGTCAAGAACAAATAGAAGAATTAGTTGATATAATAGAAAAAAAATTGAGGCAACGAAAAACATTGGAAGTTAATTCAACTTTAGTAGGAGATTGTGTTATGAAAAAACTAAAAGTAATAGACACAATTGCATATATTCGATTTGCTTCAGTTTATAAAGAATTTGATGATATTGAGTCTTTTGAAGCAACTCTTGAAAATCTTAAGAATAAAAAGGGGTGAAAAAATGGAAGTATCGCAAATAAGAAAAAGAGATGGGACAATCGTTTTGTTTAATAAACAAAAGATTATTGATGCAATTTGGAAAGCTATGAGAACTGTTAATGAAGGAGATAGAGATAGGGCAGAAGAAGTAGCAGATCAAGTAGTTGAATTATTAAATCATAAATTTAGGAAAACAACTTCCCCTACAGTTGAAGAAATTCAAGACGTTATTGAAGAAGTGTTAATTTTAAATAAGTATGTTAAAACTTCAAAAGCATTTATTTTATATAGAAAACAGCATTCAGATGTTAGAAGAATGGCTAGTTTAATGAATACAGTAGAAACAATAGAAAAGTATATAGACCAAGCAGACTGGAGAGTAAAAGAAAATGCTAATATGACATATTCATTACAAGGATTAAATAATCATATTGCAAGTTTAGTTGTTGCAGAATATTGGTTAGATAAATTATATCCTTCAAAAATTGCATTTGCACATAGAAATGCAGAGATACATATACATGATTTAAGTACTTTAGGAGCTTATTGTGTAGGTTGGGATTTACAAGATGTATTGATGACAGGGTTCACAGGAGTGGAAGGAAAGATACAATCAAAACCACCCAAACATTTAAGAGTAGTTTTAGGACAAATAGTCAATTATATTTATACATTGCAAGGTGAGACTGCAGGTGCGCAAGCATTTAGTAATTTTGATACGCTTTTAGCTCCATTTGTAAGATATGATAGATTAGATTACCAGCAATTAAAACAAACTTTTCAGGAATTTTTATTTAACATGAATGTACCTACGAGAGTTGGATTTCAAACACCATTTTCTAATATAACTATGGACCTAACTCCCCATCCTAGTTATAAAAATTTACCTGTAATCATTGGGGGTAAAATGACTGACGATGTTTATGGTGATTTTCAAGAAGAAATGAATATGATTAATCAAGTTTTTGCTGAAGCAATGATAGAAGGAGATGCACATGGAAGAATTTTTACTTTTCCAATACCTACATATAATATTACAAAAGATTTTGATTGGGATTCACCAGAAGTTAAAAAAGTATTTGAAATGACTGCAAAATATGGAATTCCTTATTTTTCAAATTTTATAAATAGTGATATGAAACCAGAAGATGCCCGCAGTATGTGTTGCCGACTTAGGCTTGACAATAGGGAATTAAGAAAAAGAGGCGGAGGATTATTTGGTGCAAATCCGCTAACTGGCAGTATAGGAGTAGTAACGATTAATCTTCCAAGAATTGGATATTTAGCAAGAACTGAAGAAGAATATTTTGAAAAATTAGATGAAGCAATGGATTTAGCATATACTAGTTTAGAAATAAAAAGAAAAGTATTAGAAAGTTTTACAGAACGTGGATTGTACCCATATTCTAAATTTTATTTAAGAAAAATAAAAGAAACTCATAACCAATATTGGAAAAATCATTTTAGTACAATAGGATTAATTGGTATGAATGAGTCTATGATGAATATGTTTGGTTCTGGGTTATTAGATACTGAAAGTAGAAAATTTGCAATAAAAATTTTAGATTACATGAGAAAAAAATTAGAAGACTATCAGTTAGAGTCAGGCAATATATTTAATTTAGAAGCAACACCTGGAGAAGGAACAACACACAGACTCGCAAAAATTGATAAAACAAATTATCCAAGCATAATTGTAGCTAATGAAGAATCCTATCAGGAAAGAGGAGCAGCACCTTACTATACAAATTCAACCCAATTACACGTTGCATCAACAATAGATTTGTTTGACGCGTTGGATATAGAAGATGAATTGCAAACCAAGTATACTGGGGGGACCGTATTTCATACTTTTCTAGGAGAAAAAATTCAAGATTGGAAAATGACAAGAGAGTTAGTTAAAAAAATTGCACATAATTTTAAACTCCCGTATTTTACATTGACTCCAACTTTCAGTGTTTGTCCCGTTCATGGGTATATTGCAGGAGAATATGAAGTATGCCCTAAATGTGATGAAGAAATAGGGTATGCAGGCATGATAAGACAACTTAATCAAGGTAAAACTATAGATCAAGAAATTTTAGAAGCAACAAAGAAAAAAAGGAATTATTGTGAAGTATATAGTAGAGTGGTTGGATATATACGACCAGTTAAACAATGGAATGCAGGAAAGGTAGAGGAATATAAGGAAAGAAAAGTTTTTGACAAATGTTTTTAATTATTTGTGTATGAAATAAATGCGGGAGGTCAAAGGATGGAATTTGCATATATACAGAAGACTAGTCTAGTAGATTATCCAGGGAATATTTGTTCAACAGTATTTACCATAGGGTGTAATTTTAAGTGTCCTTTCTGTTATAATAAATCCTTAGTACTTCCTGAAGAGTTTCCAAGAAATCCTTTAACTGAAGAACAAGTTTTATCAACTTTAATTAAAAGAAAAAAATTTGTTTCTGCAGTATGTATTACAGGAGGGGAACCCACAATGTATGATGAATTATATAATTTTATTAAATCTTTAAAAAATGAAGGTTTTTTAGTAAAATTAGATACTAATGGTACAAATCCTAAAATAATAAAAAAGTTAATAGAAAATAAATTAGTTGATTATATTGCGATGGATATTAAAAATTCTTTTGAAAATTATACTCTTACTACAGGTGTAGATACCAATACTGATAATATTCAAGAGACAATTAAAATACTAAAAAATAGTGATTTGGAATATGAATTAAGAATTACCATTGTTCCTTCAATTCATAAAATTGAGGATATCGAAAAAATAGGTATGGTATCTGGAGGAAATAATTTTTCAATACAAATTTTCAAAAGAACAAACACATTAATTGATTCTTCTTTAGTAAATGTTGCTCCTTTTTCACAAAATGAATTAAGTATGTTTAAAAAAACAGCAGAAAAATATTTTAGCAAAGTAGAGTTAAAAGGGTAAACTCTTTTCTTTGCCAATAATAGTTTTTATGTTAATTAATGCTTCACTAACAGATGAAGGTAAATCCCATCCATTTCCAACTGCATTAATCACTTTATTTTCTATTTCTAATCTTGCCATTACTGTATATCTATTGCCATATTTTTTAATATGTAAAGCAAGTTTTCCAATGTGTTTATTATGTTTTGTTAATTTATCTAAAAGTTTTTCCCCTTCATGTATTATTTCTTTTGCAAAAGGTTTGTCATATCTATCTAATCCGGAGATATTAATTCTAAGTTCTCTTTCTTTTGAGTTAATCATAGTTTCAAATATATCTTTTGTACTAACTAATCCAACAGGTTCTCCATTTAAACATACAATTAATGAAGGAACTTTTTTATCTATCATTTTTTTAATTGCTTCTGTCAAAGTTTTTTCTGGAGTTATCATCTCAATTTTAGATTTTATAAATGGACTAATTGGTTGTTCCCAAGGATTAATTTTTTCATGTTTTAGTTTTGGTAATCTTTCAGCTGGTTTTATTAATTGTAATCCAATGTCATAAGCACTTAATAATCCAATTAATTTTTTATTATCATCAACAACAGCAAGTCTTCTTACTCCATATTTTCTCATTTTTGTTGTTGCTTCATTTGATAATGCGTTTTTATTTATAGTTATTATGGGAGAAGACATAATTTCTACAACTCTTTTTTTAGGAATATCTTTTTCTCTTAATAATTCGGTTAATACATCAAATCTAGATAAAGAACCTACAACTTTTCCTTTTTTTGTTGTGACTGCTAAGTTTTGAAATCTAACACTAAAAAATGCATTTGATATTTCTAAAATATCTGTATTTTCTTCAAAAATTGTTGGTGCTTTTTGTGTTATTCGTCCACATGGCGTATTGCTGGGATCT
Source organism: Microcaldota archaeon (assembly GCA_020854825.1). GTDB lineage: Archaea > Micrarchaeota > Micrarchaeia > Anstonellales > JAHKLY01 > JAHKLY01. Next base: position 75,029 of record JAHKLY010000002.1, read on the forward strand.
TTTACTATATGTTCTATTGTATGTCTTGTATCTAATATTCCATAATATTTATTATCTTTAATCACAATTATAGATTCTTTTTTCTTACCTATTTTAGCCTGGGCTTTTGTTATACTATCATTAAAATTTATCAAATTTGCTTTATTAATTCTAACCATTTCCTCACCCATTTCTTTTTTTAAATAAAAATGTTTAAAACGGCTACATTTATAAAGGGTTTCTAACCTTAAAATAATAGTTTTGTAATTGCAGGGCTGACAGATCGGCTATGTGTTCGGCTGCAGACCGAAATAGGGGGGTTCGAATGATCTTTTTCTTTCTTTTGAGAAAAGAAAGAAAAACCTCAACGAAAAAGAAAGAAAATGAGGTTTCTTAAAAAAAGGAAGAAACAGGAAAGAACAACTCCCTCGCCCTGCTTTTTTAGGTATGTACTCAAAAAATCAAAGAAGAACCTTTTTAAATATTCTTATATTAAGATAAACTATAAGAGTACTTATTTTTAACCAATCAGGTGATTATGTGGATGATTCTAATAAAGTAAAAACAGGAACAACAACATTAGGTCTTGTTTGTTCTGATGGCGTTGTATTTGCTTCTGATAAAAGAGCAACTATGTGGCATTTTATTGCTGATAAAAATATACAAAAAGTATATCCTATAACAGATTATATTGCAATAACTACTGCAGGAAGTGTAGGTGATGCACAGGCTTTAGTTAGATATATACAGTCAGATATAAAGTTATATGAAACTAGAGAAGGAAGAAAAATGACAGTTCAAGGAGCAACAACATTAATGTCAAATATATTATTTGGTTACAAAATGTTTCCATTTTTAGTTCAATTAATTATTGGGGGAGTAGATAAGGAACCAAGATTATATTCATTAGATCCTGGTGGAGGAGTTACTTCTGAAGATTTTATTTCAACAGGAAGTGGTTCTCCAATAGCATATGGTGTATTAGAAACTAACTATAAAAAAGATAAATCTATTAAAGAAAACTTACCTTTAGCAGTAAAAGCAATAGCTACTGCTATGAAAAGAGATAGTGCAACAGGAGATGGAATTGATTTAGTTTCAATTGATAAATCAGGATTTAAAAGATATACAAAAGAAGAGATCGAAAAATTTTAATAATTCACTAACCTCTTTGTTTAGTTAACCAGGTTTATTTTCAAAATTTGAATAAATTTATAGGTGTATTTTGTTCAAAATATATAGAGAGTGATTTTATGGATTTTAAAGAAATAGAGCAAAAAATAAGAGAAATTGTCCCTGAGCAATGTGGGATTACAAATATAGAAGCAGAAGGATTAGATGTAGTTATATATCTCAAAAATGTTAAATTATTTTATGATTCAGAATATTTAATTAAACGACTTTCTGGAAGCATAAGAAAGAGAATAATAGTTAGGGTTGAGTCTAATTTATTAATGGAACCAGAAAAAGCAGAAACTAAAATAAGGGAATTAATCCCAGTAGAAGCAGAAGTTCATAAAATAAGATTTGATCCTATTTTTTCAGAAGTTTGGATTGAATCAGTTAAACCAGGATTAGTTATAGGAAAAAAAGGTATAACATTAAGGAGTATAATAGAAACAGTAGGGTGGACCCCAAAAATATTAAGAGTCCCTACTATGAAATCAGAAACTATAGAGGGGATAAGAAGTTCTTTATTTAAAGAAAGTAAGAAAAGAAAAAAATTTTTAGAAAAATTAGGTAAAAGTATTTGTAAAAATGTTGAAAAAAGTGAATGGGTCAAAGCAACTGCCTTAGGTGGATTTAAGGAAGTGGGAAGATCAAGTGTATTAATTCAAACTCAAAATACAAATGTTTTAATAGACTGTGGGATAAATCCAGTTGTATTTGAAGGATCAAAGGCATTTCCTTATTTAAAATCAATGAATTTAGAACCCTCTGATTTAGATGCAGTTATATTATCACATACTCATTTAGACCATACTGGATTTGTTCCATATTTGTATGCTTATGGGTATAGAGGGCCAGTATATTGTACTGAACCTACAAGAGACCTTATGATAATGTTGCAAAGAGATTATTTAAACATAGTAAATAGATATGCGGGAGTTACTGCTCCATATGCAGTTAAAGATATTCATGAAGAATTATTACATACAGTTACAATTGGATATAATGAAGTAGTAGATATATCCCCAGATGTAAAATTAACATTTTATAATGCGGGCCACGTTCTAGGAAGTTCAATGATACATTTACATATTGATAATGGGTTACATAATTTAGTATATACTGGAGATTTTAAATTTGGGTTTACTAGATTATGTAATAATGCAAATAATCTATTTCCAAGAGTCGAATCTTTATTTATGGAAAGTACTTATGGGGGAAAATTGGATGTTTTACCAGATAGGAGAGAAACTGATGAAAAATTAATTTCAGTAATAAAAGAAGTAACTGATAATGGAGGAAAGGTATTAATTCCTGCTTTTGCAGTTGGAAGATCACAAGAGGTCATGTTAGTTTTAGAAGATGCATTTCAAAGAGGAGAGTTAAAAGTACCAGTATATTTAGATGGAATGATTTTGGAAGCATCAGCAGTACATACTGCATATCCAGAGTATTTAAGGAACACACTTAAAAGAAAAGTTTTATCAAACCAAAGTCCATTTGAATGTGAAATTTTTGAAATTGCTAGTGATAGACAAGCAATAATTGATGGGGGACCATGTGTTATTATATCAACATCAGGTATGCTTTCTGGAGGTCCGATAATGGAATATTTAAGACAATTATCAGATGATCCAAAGAATTTAATGGTATTTATTGGGTATCAGTCTCCTTTGTCGTTAGGACATAAAATACAAAGGGGAGAAAAAGAGATTCCTTTACTCACTAAAGATGGAAGAAGTGAGATGGTGAAATTAAATATGCGTGTTGAAACTGTTGAAGGTTTTTCTGGACACTCAGGAAGAAGACAATTAATGGCATTTGTACATAATATTTCTCCAAAACCTGAAAGAATATTTGTTATGCATGGGGATGAGAAAAAGTGTTTAGATTTAAGTCAATCTATAAAAAATACCTTGAAAGTTGAAGCACAATCACCGATGAACATGGATACAATTCGTTTAAGATAATCACATAAAGATAGTTTTTTAAACACTTAGTTATTTATTTATTGCTGGTGATTAATTTGGCTAAAAAAAAGAAAACTAGTGAAGTTGAAGATAAGTTAAAGGCATTAGTTCCAGAACTATTTGATACCTCTGAGGTTTTTGTTAATTCAGATGATTTATCTGAGGAATCTAAAAGTAAAGTAAGAGAATGGGGCGATAAATTTATGACTAATTGTGAATCAGCTAATACTCCGTTTAATATTATGACAGAAGATGAAAAAAGGGCGTATTTATCGAAAATCAGAAATATAATGAGAGCAACAGAAGCAAAAGAAATAGCTGAAGGTAAACACAAAAAAGTATCTATCTAATAAATTTAGCAGTTAATAATGCAAACAGGCCTCCTAAAATAGGAAAAGTTATTATTGTTATACCTAATCTTGTGATTATTCCATTTAAATTTAAAGCAACGTTTCCACCAGATAGTGCTATAATAAGATTTAATAAATTTGTATCTAAGAATCCAAATATACTTGAGACTATTCCATATATTTGAGCGCCCAAAAATACTTCTAAGGATATAATTAAAATTAAAGACACTAAAGCAGCAACAATTCCGGTTAATGCTCCGGTTATAAATCCTGTTTTAGCACTAATATATACTTTATAATCATGTTCTGCTCTTAAGTAAATGATAGAAACTATACCTCCAATTGGGAGAATTATAAAAAATAATAAACTTAGGATAGGAATCCCACATAATATTCCAGTTATTGTTCCGACAAATAATACAGGGGTTAAAAGTTCTGCATTAATCTTGTTTGTTTCATTTAGATCTTTTTTTTCATTAAATAATTTTTGAAATAATCCAGATCCTGCAGGTTTTGAAGAATATGAAGAACTAATTTGTGAGGGAATTCTTTGTTCTGGTTCGTTTTTAGTGCCTGTATTAATTAAAGGTCTTCTATCTTGTTTAAGCATTTGTATTCCTTTTCTCATGCAATTTTTACATATGAGTTCAGGTGTATCATCTCCAACGCAATCTTTACATATAGCTTTATAGCATACTGAGCAAAGACCAACTGCATCTTTTTTTGGATGAAAATAACATTTCAAATTAATTACCTCTTAGTTTTCTTTGTACTTTTTCTTTTTACATGTATCTTTTTATTGCTTTCGTTTTTTTTATTTAATAAACCAATTAAAAAAAAAGGCATAATAAATCCAGCGAGCATACCAGTAATTATTCTTAATATGTTATTGCTCTGTCTTATTCCGAGTATTTGAGTAATCCCATCTATTGCTAACGGAGTTATAAAAAGTATAAAAACCCATAACGGAGGAACATATGAATAAGGTTTTCCTTTATATAAATAAATGATCATCCCCCCAATTAACATAAATAAGAAAAAAGAAACATCTCTCGCACAAACTGGAAGTTTATATCCTATTCCTTGTGAATTTTCAACAAATATTTTAGTAGTTAAGTTATTATACATAATTGTTTGATCATAACAATCTCCTATTGTGTTTTCATACATACAAAGCGATCTTTGAGTTATTTGATGACAAAAAGGACTAAATATTGAATAAATTAATGGATTTTCAAAAGTTTGGTATATAAATGGAGTTGCCCAAATAAGCAGATTAAATATTACTAGAATTAAAATATACATCTCTAACACATTGATTTTCATAGTTTCTTTATTTCCCTTAAGTTTTTAAATACGTATATATAAAGAATGTATATGGAAAACTATGAGTCATTATTAGATAAGGCATATGAAGAAATTCCAAAAAAAGCAAAGACCAGTGAAAGGTTTGAAGTGCCAAAACCAGAAATTTTAGTTGAAGGATCAAAAACAATAATCAAAAATTTTGATCAAATTTTAATAACTTTGAGATCTAATAAGGATTTGATGATAAAATATTTTAGTAAAGAATTAGCAGTGCCTGTTGCGATAGAAGGTAAAAGATTAGTATTATATGGTAAGGTTCAGCCAAGATTATTTGTAGAGAAATTAAATACGTTTGTTAAAAAATTTGTAGTTTGCAGAGAATGTAATAGGCCAGATACTTCTATTAAAGAAATGGATAAAGGAATTAAAGTAATGATTTGTGAAGCTTGTGGTGCTAGAACTCCTATAAGGTGAATAAATGGAAGATGATGAAAAAAAAGTAATGCGTGTTAGACTCCCAAATGAAAAAGATGGTGAAATGTTTGGATTAGTAATAAGTTTATTAGGTGCAGGAAGATTATTAGTTTCTTGCGAAGATGGCAATGAAAGAGTTTGTAGGATACCTGGGAAAATGAAAAGGTTTATCTGGGTTAGAGAAAGTAATTATGTTATTGTTAAACCTTGGGAAATTGAGAGAGATAAAAAAGGAGATGTAATCTGGAGATATAATAAATTTCAAGAAGATTGGTTAAAGGCAAAAGGGCATTTAAAAAATATCGAATTGTAAATTTATTATTGTTTTAAATCTAATTTTTAATCCTTCATCTATCTCTGAATATTTTTCGCCGTCATATAGTATTAATGTTTTTGCATGTCTTTTATGTAACACTTTTGAATATAATCCAGGAGTTGTAATTAAGATATCCTCACCAAATAATGGGGGTTTTGTATTATTTGTAATTGAGGTGCAGAATATATCAGAATTATTTAAATAATGTGAGATATATTCAATCTGTTTTTTATCAGAAACTAATATTATTGTTTTTCCAGAATTTTCTAAAGTTTTTAATAAGTAATTTAATTTTGGATCTTCTTTTTCATTATTTAAAATCTTTAAAATTGAGATGATAATCTGTTTTTTAAATAAGATATTTGTTTTTGAACAAATAGATAGTTCTTTAGTTAAAAGGTCTTTTACACTATATCCCTCAAAGTATTTTTCATTTAAGGTTTCAAAAAATGTTTTTATTCTTTTATTTTTTTCCATATTTTTTAAATCTTCTATATATTCAGTTAATTTCATTCCGTTATTTAAATTTAAATTTAAATTGGTATAACTGTTTTTTAATTCATCTAAAAAGCTACAAATTTTTTCATCAACATAATCCAAAAATCTTTGGATTCCATAAAAAGTTAGAAATTGTTCCATGTTCTTTATTTCTAAAATATGTTTTATTGCTCCAAAAAATTTCCTTTTTTGTGGGCCACTTACTTTTTTTTCTATGTAGTTACTTATTGTATTTAATTCATTATATGATAAATCTTTTTTATTTGTTAAGTCTTTAAATACTAGATATAATATAGAATTAGACAACCCTTCAATTTGTTTTATTTTAAATTCTTGTAAAACGGTTAAAATATCTGTTAGTTTGGAATTTTTTAATTTTATTTTTTTAATTAATGTTTCATCTATTTCTGGATTAATTCCTTTAATTGATCTATGTATTTCTGTATTAGTAGGAGTAAAAAGATCTCCAACCCAGTCTCCGTTATTAAATTCCATTATGAATTAATGCATTTCTTGCTTTTTAAATCTTTTGTACCTATTTAAATACTTTCTTGTTATAATAAATAAATGGCAATTAGAAAATCTAAGACAAAAGCACCTGCGCGTGAGAAAAAGCAATATAAACAAAAAAGAATGATTGAATCGCAGGTATTTGATATTCCTACTCTTAAAGAGCTTTCTCGTTTAATTGGAAAAAGAATATTTGATACTTTAGATCACCCAATAGCTATTGGAAAAGAAGCGAAAGTATTCAGAGCAACAAAAGAATCAGTTAATGGAAAAAAAACATACTTAGCAGTTAAAATATATAGAATTGAAACTTCTTCATTTGATAAAATGATGGATTATTTAAAAGGAGATGCAAGGTTTAACAAAGTTAAAAATAAAAAATTAGATATTATCAAAACTTGGACAAGAAAAGAATACACAAATTTAAGACTTGCTTATGGTGCAAAAATACATGTTCCTAAACCAATTGGGTATGCAAGAAATGTTTTAATAATGCATTTTCTTGGGGAAAAAGGCAAACCATATCCAACCTTACATGATTATGGGCCAATAAATCCAAAAGAAGATTTTAATCAACTATTGGTAGATATCAGAAAGTTATATACGCTTGGATTAGTTCACGGTGATCTAAGTCCATTTAATATTTTACAAACTCCAAAAGGACTTTATATGATTGATATGGGGCAAGCAGTAATATTAAAACATCCAAAGGCCCAAGAGTTTTTAGAGCGGGATGTTAGAAATATATTAAAATATTTTAAAAAATATGGTATTAAAAAATCAGAAGAAGAAATGATTAAGTACATAAAACAGAAGTAATCCTTTCTTTAATCTTCTTCTTTTCTTGGTGCTAAATAGTATGTTAGATCTGCGTCTTCAATATTATATTTTACTTTAATAGGCATATCTGATTTTAAAAATAAATTTATAATATTGGCATCTGGGCATGCTTTTATTATATTTTCTAAATATTGAAGTGAAAAGCTGGCCCTTGCTTTTTTATCTGCTTTTACTTCTCTTATAATATTTCCATCTTTTTGATTTTCAATCCTTAATTTTCCAGAGTCTCCTTTAACATCAAATGTTAGAGTTTCTCCATTTACTTCTAATGCTAGATATGAACTAACTAATCCTGCGTCTTTTAAAGATTCTTTAATACTTCCAGATAACATTTTAATTTCAGCATCTGCATCAATATTTAATTCTTTTTGAACCATATCTTTTGTTTCTAATAAGGGTATTTTGAAAGTTCTTTTACTTTTTTCTGAAGAGAATTCTATTATTAATGTATTTTCATCTAAATTTAATGTTAAATTTTCTTTTGGTCTTGCTCTCGCAAGTATTTTATCTAGATTTACAAAATTAAGTCCAAGCGTTGTAGGTGAATCAACAGTATATTCCACAAAAGCTTCTTTTGGAACATTTAAGGTTATCATTGCAATCTGTGATGGATCTATAGCTCTTAAAAATAATCCATCTTTTTTAATTTCTAAGGGTCCTTCATCTATTAAATTAACGACAGCATCAATTATATTCTTTAACGATTTTGCGTTTTGCATTACAATTTTAAACATTAATAGCACCTCCTATTGAATATATTTACTTATGAAATGTTTATAATCATTTGTTTTATACTTCAATATTCAACAATAAAGCTTTCACATCCTTGTGGTTCTACCCACATCCCAAATAAAAATAGTTTTGCATACCCAACATATGGAATTCTTAATATCACAATTCCCTTTGATTGTTGTTTTGATACAAGTGAATTACCCCTTTGATATGTGGAAGAATGCATTTGTAAGTCAAAAATAGCATTATTATCTCCTTTTATTAAATAGTATTCACCTTGCGGTGAATTTATTTTTAAATAGACTCTATGGATTATATCTCCAGTTAAAGCAAATAAATCCTCTTTTTTTGGTTCATAAACCATTATATCATTAGTTTTATTTAATTCATATATTTTTTCTTTGAATTCTATATTTTTTACACAAATAGTATTAATATTAGATTTGTCTTGATACTCTCTTTTACAAGTTCCATAATTAAATTTTAATGGCCCATGCATTTCGTAATATTTTTCAGGATATATTTTAAAGTCTGTACAAAAATCAGTATTTTTATCTAAACAATATACAAATATTGATCCATTTAGGCCATATGTATTTCCTTCAATTTCTATGATTGCTGTATTATTTATGTCATTTATATTTTCAACATATATGCTGGGAGCATTAATTTCTTGTTCTCCTTTTAATATGATCAGATCTCCTCTTTCATAGTCAGGTAACATACTACAAGATACTATTGCATTTATAGGAATAGAAGTACCTAATAAAAATACAAGTCCAAACCATATACTTAAAGCTAATACAATGGCTATGACAATTTCTTTTATTTCATTTTTCATTCCTTTTTTAATTGTTCCTTTAACAATATCCATACCTACTATTAACAGAATGGATGATCCTCCTAAAACCGCAAAAATAACATGTCTAGTAAGTAGATATAATAAAAAAGAAATAATAAGCAGGATATAATGTAAATAATATTTTTCAATAACATCTATTTTTTTTAATATTTTTTTCATTAATTATCCCTATTTTTTAAGTTGTGATTCTATTTTATCAAGGTCTTTTTGAAATTCTTCAACAGCATTTTTAATTAAACCTAATGCATCTTTTTTAGTAGTTCGTACATACAATATGTGATTATCCTTTAAAAAATGTCCTCTTTTAACTGCAGTAAATTCTACATCTTTATCTTTTAGAAGTTTTTCTTTAATAGAATTTAATAAACCAATATCTAAATCTTCAACTTCAATTTCTATATAATTTTTTTCTTTTTTAAGAAATTTAAATTTCATTTTTATCCCCCCTTATTTTTATTTTAAAGCCAGGTTTCTATAATCATTACTAATCACTCTATTATCTTTAAATCCACATTGTTCACAAACAAGTGTGTTGTCTTCTTTTTTTAGTATATTTCTACATTTTGAACAAAATGCTTTTACCACTCCTAAATTAGGTTTATCTGTTGCTATTTCTATTTGTCCTTTTCTGATATCCACATTGATTACTATTGCTTTAATTATATCTCCTATTTTTACTTCATTTTTTAAACTATCTACAAAACCTTGTTTTACATTTGAAACATGTAAACTGGCATAGTCATTCGTTTTTGGGTATCTCCCAATTTTTTGATCTATGGGTATAATTGAAGCTAAAGCCATTTGATCACTAACTTTTTCTATTCTTCCAAAAACCAATACTCCCCTATGGAGATTTCTATACCTATAAGGTCGGTCTACAGTCATTTTTCTATCCTCTATTTTTTTCTCTCCTAGTAATAGAGAACATATTTTTTCATTTTCTAGATAAGTTCCAGTTCCTTTAAGGAATTCTTCTTCTGTGCCTAATTCTTCTCCAGGTTTGGTTAAATCCATATTTATCACTAAAAATAGCTTTTATTTGTATATTATTGTTAAATACCAATATTTAAATATGTTGCCTATGCTTTTATAATACATGAAAGGAATTCTTATACTATCTGTAGATAGGGATAATGATTTATTTGAGAAAGCTAAGATATCCGGTCCAATTATAGGCAGGGAAGCAAACTTAAATGCAGCGAATAAATTAGCGTTAGCAGATCCTCAGGATACAGATGCAAATGCTATTTTTCAAGCAGTTAAAAAGTATGATGAATTAGGAAAAGATTATGAAGTTCAAATAGTTACTTTAACTGGGAATAAGAAACTAGGGTATGAAGCAGATAAAACAATTGCTAATCAATTAGATAAAATATTGCAAGGGTCTTCTTTTACTTCTTGTGTTTTAGTTACAGATGGTCAACATGATGAAGAGATTATTCCAATTCTTAAATCTAGAATTAAAATAGATTCAGCTCAAATTGTAGTTATGAAACAAGCAAAAGAATTAGAGAAAACATATGTAGTTTTATTAGAAAAATTAAAGGATCCATATTACGCAAGAATTATTTTAGGAATTCCTGCGTTATTACTTATAATGTTTGCTTTAAGTAGTTATATGAATTGGGGATGGGAACCAGTAGCAATTGTTATTGCATTATTTCTTTTAATGAGATTATTTGGGATTGATGAATATATAGTTTCAACTTCAAGACATTTTAATTTTTCAGTAGAGAATAGTAGTTTTGTGATATATTTATCTGCATTTGCAATAATACTTGTTTCATTTTGGACAACCTATCAAACATATTCAATAAATTTTATGGAGTTTGATGCAGTTAAAATTCTAGGTATGAGTTTACAATCTTTAATGAGATTATTACCTTGGGGATTATTATTATTAGTTATAGGAAAAGTATTTGATGCATATAAAGAAGGAAAAAAGATAAAAATAACAAAATACGGGGCATATATGACTTCAATTATGTTATTTTGGTTAATATTTTCAGTAGGTGCAGATTGGGTTGTTAATATTTCTCCACCTTATGTTTCATTTGGAGATTTTATTTTAGTAATTTTGATAAGTTTAATTTTGGGGTATATATGTATTTATGTAATACATAAGATAAAAGTAGATATTGTATCAAGACTTAAACTTGAAGATAAAGAAGTTATAAATGAATATGGATCTTTTATAGGAACTGTAGTTGGGGTAGATAAGAAGAAATCTATATTAATAGTTCAATCTCCTTTTGGACAAAAGAAAAAACTTAATTTTGATTTGATATCTGAAGTTAATGAAAGAATAATAGTCAAATGATTTATTTTAAATTAATTTTATTAATCCCCTGCCTATTTCTGCTAAATCCGCACCTAACATCATAGCAAATGAACGTATAAAGGTATAAGTAATAATTAATGCTATTACTGGTGAAATAAATATTCTCAATAATATTGCAAAAAAACTACTTTCAAAAAACATTCCAAGTATTGTTTGATAATCAATACTCATTGCCATGTTCTTAATTAAACTTGCAGTTGCTATATTATTACCAATACATAATTCTTCTAACATTTTATTATACTCATCTAGATTTTCAATTTCAAATGCTTCTAAGGATTCTGATGTACTACCTGATACAAAAAGAGTCATTAAAAAAGCAGAGGGAAGCACAATTGCAAAACCTAATCCCATAGCAATAAACATTGCTCCTACACCCCTAGTTGGAGGAAATGCTCTTAATATAATACCCATGGGTAATATTATTACTGCTAGATAATCTCCAAATTTCATTACCTCAACAAAAAAATACATCCACATTACAAATATCCCTAATACGTTTATTATCCAAGTGAATGTTCCGATAATTGTATTTGGGAGTGAGGCTGCACCAGGAATAAATGTTTTACTTAATAATCCTCCCATATCAGTTCCTATTATTGAAATTTCTTTACCAAATGCAAAAAAGAAACCTGCACTAAATACATTTCTATATGTTTTTTTAATTGGCCCCAATATTTTATAAACTTCAAAAACTGCGGCATTAACAGGGTCTGAACCAAGTACTGGTGCAGTTGAAGTTGTATGTGTTAATTCATTTGAAACTTCTTGGGTTAAATAAAGCATACCTTGAATAAATCCTATAATTGCTAAAATTATAAATGCAGTTATTAAAATTTCCATATACTCACTTTTACACCATTTTTCTAATCCTTTTAAAGAAAATGCTCTCGCCATCATATAGAATATAGTAATTCCCCCCAAGCAAAAAATTGCCAATATTAGAGTTAATATTATCCAATCCATTATATCATCCGTGTTAGATTTGATAAATCTATTTGTTCACCAAAGAACCTTGAAAATTCTCTCATTGATGTTGCCAATATAGCAAAATTTAATAGGGGTAAAAATAAACTACCCAAAATATTAATTGCCAACATTTTCCAAGTTGCCATAGATAATGCACTAAACATTATTTTCATAGGTTCAATTATACCAATCTTAAAAGTTATTGGTGCACTTGTATGTATATTTCCATCAAACATATCTGCAGGACTATTAATATGTAGATTAATAAATTGATTTGCTTGCATTTGTTCTGCAACAAATTCAATAATTCCTTCCCACATTCCAAATACTCCAATACCTTGTAATGCGACACTATTAATAACTAAGAGCATAGGCCAAAATAAACCCAATGCAATTGTTAATCCAATAAGTGTTCCCCCAAACCTTCTTGTAGGTTCAAAGCATCTTAGTAATATGCCAATAGGCAGGTATATAGTAAACATTCCAGCATATACATAATTAAATAACATAAGTTGGGTTATAGATGTTACAAGCATTGTTATTATTCCTATTTGTGCTATTTCAAATACTCTATTTAAACTATTTAATCCCTTTCCAGGAGTAATGCCAATACCCAAACCTATAATATCCACTGAAAATTTAAAATTTCCAATAGTTTCTCTTTGAATATTAAAGAAAAGTATGCTTGTTAAAGAAATAGTATTCATTCTCATAAGTGTGGTTAAATAATCTTTTGCTTCTACGACCATTGAGTCATCGCCAGCACCTAGAACATTACCAAAAATCATTTTAGGAGTTAAACCTCCAGAACATAAAATAAATTCTGAAAATCCAACAATAACGAGCAATATTAATACAGTTGCACCAACTTGTAGCATTTCATATTTTGCCCATGTTTCACCTTTTTGTATTTGCATCCCCCTACATATAAGAAATATAATTAATAGAATTAAAAGAGAAATCATTATTGCTATATAGCAAGTGACAGCCCATGAAGACATAAATGCATTCAAATCTCCCCCACAAACATCATCTGGAAATATATCAAATAATGCAGAATGCGACAGATTAAATAGTAGAATTATGCATAGGATAAATAAGGGAATTTTTTTGATCATATTAATTTCACCAATTCTGCTACATTCATATCTGAACCTAAGAATTTTCCCATTTCTTGTATAAATGTAAATGTAATGAATATATTTAATGAAGGCAATATAAAACTACCTATCATTACTAGAAAAATACCTTCTTGGAGCATAATATAAAAGGCGTCCATATATAAATCACTAATTGCTCCAGCAACCATTGGATAAAGAAGCTGCCGATTTTTAAATATAGTGGGAGTTCCACTTGTCATAAATTCTTTAAATGATTTATATAATGGATCTATTATGGCATTTGTAATTTCTCTACCTGGCCTATTAAGAGTAGGAGGGAAAGCATAGAAATGGTCTTGTGCATAATTTATCATTTCATAAGGATATACTCCAATATATGCAGACATTATTAAATTATTGAGATTAAGCATAATTGGATAAACAAAATATAGGCCTAGTGCAAGGGCAATTAATCCCCCCCCTACAGAACGAGTAGTTGGAAAACTTCGCAATATTAATCCCAATGGTAAAAATAAAGCAAGCATTTTATCTGAAGTAAAACATAGAATAAACATATTACCAATCCAGCTTGTTATTGCAGGTAATAAAATAACCAAAGACCAATCAGTTAGTTTAGACACAATGCCAAACATTGAACCAAAATCATAATTAATTCCAATCATATTAAATGGAGTGAAATTAATTTCTATTGAGAATAACCCTTCTAAAAACATATTTATAGTTAACATATGGTATCCTAAATGCATTAGTTCTGCAGCCATTGCTTCTGAATAATAATATGCAGTTTGTAATAAAGTGCACCCCGCATTTGGATCGCTTGGGTCAGAGTATCCACATAAAGTTACATCACAATCACCTACATTTTGACAAGAAGGGTTATTTAATTTTCCAATTTGATCTAAAGGCCCTATCAATGCAAGCAATAAAACAATAAGTATGAAGGATGCACTAACTTGCCAAATTTCATTTTTTCCCCATGCACTAATATTTGGAAGGTCCACTGCTTTTCCGATTAAAAACACACAAACAGCAATCATAAATACAAGAAAAACTCCAGTAATAGATAGTACTAACCAGTTTAATGATGAATCTTGTAGTCCAATTGTTGGGCATGTTTGAGTCGGTTGTACTAAACTAAATCCTGTGATATTATTAATACAAAGGAAAAACATAATTACTAAAATTAATTTATTATTCATTTTTTCACCTATAAGAAATGTGATAATCCTGCAATTGATGCATCTCCTCCAAAAAATGGAGCCATTGTTTTTATTGAAGCTAAAATAGCGAATAATACAAGTAAAGGTATAATAACAGTTAGCATAGCAATTTTACCAATCATATGTAAGATACCGTCTATTTCAAGAGCCATATTCTGTCCTTTAAGATGCATAAGAAGATATGCATCAGAAATCGAAAAAACTCTATTATAATATTCAGTAAATCCTTTACCTATATTTTTAAGCGATTCAAGAGGATGAAGAAAATCAAAATGTGCATTTTCAAAATCAAATTGAGGTAACAAACTTGCACTTCCTTCAGTCATAAAATCAGCATAAGGCAGTAGTTTTTGTCCAGTCAAAGAGGTCTGTAATCCTATAAAGTTTCCTGATTCAAACATTGCCCTATGGCCAATAATATATGGTAATGGAGCAATATAATACAGGCTAAGAGATGTAGCTATTAAAAACCCCCCCAATTTTCTAGTAAATTCAAAACTTCTAAATACAAATCCACTAATTAATAAAACTGGAAATAAAACTTGTGCTACTATATCTACTGCATTTTTTTGAATTATATTAATAATTAAAGAATGTGATAAAAGTTTGAATGCTTTAGCATACATTCCAAATTCTACTGAATATCCTACTCCCGGCATAATTTTTAGTATTTCTGGAAGCAACAAGAAAGGAGGTTTAGGCGCAATTACGTATCCTTGTAATAAAAATTTAAAAGATGAAAAAAAGCTTAATTGTTGGTATAATAATAACATTTGTGTCATTGTTTCTGATATCAACCATTCTGTTCTATCTAAAAATGATAGTGTTACACATATATGAGGAGCGTAATTTCTGCCTACTACTTCAAATCCTTTTTTTGTATATAAACACTTTCCATCTGGATTTAATGCAACACCTGCCTCTTGCATAGTCAAAGTATTGGATAATATTAAATCAATATTTGGAGTTGTATCTATTGAAGAATATGGATCTAATTGCACAATTCCTTTGGGGATGATTTCGTTATCTATAATTGGTATTGCAACAACGACAATCAAAAAGAAAAAGAATAGATTTAGAATGACTTGCCCATATTCAGTTTTTGCCTTTGCTCTTAAAGATTCGTCTTGTAATATAAATGAAAATAAATGTATTAGAACATAAATTCCAAGCATAATTAAAGATAGTACAAATGTAAGCAAAAGCCCCTGTGTTTGTAATTCTATAGGTATCATTAATCAAACCTCTGTATTAAGAATTTTTGAAAACTATTTATAAAAGATACTGTTATTGCCATACTTATTGTAGGTAAAAATAATCCCTGCATTAAAACAACTGACAGCATTATAAATCCATTAAATATTTCATATAGTTTTGGCTCTATTACTTGAAATGTTTTTCCCCAAGCACCTGTAAATGCATCAAATGTTGTGCTATTTGGTATTTCATCAAATATTATTTGAGTTATTGAAATCATGAAGTTATCTTGTATATCTGAAACAATATTTTCAACTATTGCTGCGTGGATTACATATGAAAATGGAAAAACAATATAAAATCCAATTGCAACTGCGATTAAAAATGAACCTGAATTTCTTGTAGTTGGAAATATTCTTAAGAAAATTCCGATTGGCAATACAAAAGGAATCATTATTGCTTTTATAATTGATAATGCAAATTGTTGTATTGCTAAACTTGCATAAAATGGACTCATTAAAGCAAATACTTTATCTAATGCTTTTGTTAAAGTACTTAAATCAAACGGAGGAAAGGTAACGTCTGCTCTTATTGGAATTCCTATCAAGGCTACTCCAGGTATGTCATTTAATCCTATCTTTATATTTATTTTAGTTAATATATCCATTCCCACCCTCCCATAGAATACAGATTTCATAGTTCCAAATGTATCAACAAGTAGGTTTTCTAAATATTCTAAAGATATAGTAAATGGGTCATTTCCAATTAATTGAGTGCTTATTTCAAATAATCCTTGTATTCCAAATATAATAAATAACAAAATAGCAATAGATACCAATATCTGATATAATTCCATTCTTGCAAAAATTTCAAATTCTTTATTATTTAATAATTTAGAAAGCAAATAAGAAATTGCAGTTAATGCTACCATAATCATTAAAGGTACGATAGAAAGTTGCAATGCAGTTATAAATGCTTGATCAAATGCCATATTATCCCAACTTTAATTTTTCAATTCCAAATATTTTTGTTTCTCCTCCTAAAATTCCAGAGATATTTGCAAATAAGGTTAAACAAATAATAACATCCATAAAAAAACAAATAGCAATAAAAATAAACTTCTGTAAAACTTGATTTGCTAAAGCGGCTGTGTAATGAATTGGTTCAGCTGCAAATTCACTTAAATTAATGCCTAATGCAGCACCAGCAAGTGCAGTTGTTAATTTGGATAATTTACTTAAGGTTCCAAATAATAAATTGTTTATTGTATTGCTAATTACTTCTCCTGCTCTTATCACAGATCTTCCAATATATGCAAAAAAGTTTTTTATTTTATCACCTAAATTTGAATTCCAATTAGTTTCTTCGTTTATATCATTTATATTATCTGTTAATGAACCAAATTCATCAATTAATATATCTCCCCCTTCAGGATAATGTTCATCCATTTTTTCCTGCATTTTTGTTTCATCTTCAAGTTTTTGTTCTAATCTTTCTTCTAATAATGCAACAGAAATTGGATCCTCATTATCATATGATAAACCACCTAAGAACATATTGACATATATATATTGATTAAATAAAATAGTCATTGGAAAAATGAAATAAAAAGTAATTGCTAATGCAATTAATGTAGAACCTAATCTTCTTGTTATGGGTAATGCGCGTAATATTATCCCCAATGGGAAAAATATTGTGAATGAAGTTATTTTAATAAAATCCAATATGGAATCCATTACAGATACTAAAAAGTTTGTCATAATAACAGTTTTAGTTATATCTCCAATCATATCTGCAACTATATTCAATCCTGCTAATGGTTGCATGCTTACACTCACTACAAAACCAACAAGACCCCCCATAGGTATGGGAACTCCAAATGTTATTCCATATTTAGAATAACCAGATAAAATTGCACTAGTTCGTACTCCTCTTTCCGCAATATTTTGTAGATTTAAATCCAGTACTTTTAGAAACACTTTTCCTTGTGTAAAATATACGGGATCGTTTATATCTAAAGGTCCTGAATAACCTATTAATGCATAACATACTAATAATACCACATAATGAAGTAAAAACATCCCAAGAAAAACTATTAATACAGAATAAATCAATTCTTTAAATTCTTTTTGTGCCCAGCCTTTTAATTGAGGAAATCCTCCCAAAGTAGATATTAAATATGCAAATAAAGCACCGCCTAGACTTATCATTAATCCTATAAATACTAGTACATATGCTTGTGAACTAAATACCATATAATTCATTTAATTGTGTTAAATATATAAAGGTTTATTTATCGGGCATTTATAAAGAAATAGTATAAATCGCTCAGTCCGCTCGTCAATCCTCATTGGCTTGCGCCTTAGTGATCACCTTCGTCCTCATTGCGATATAAATATTATTGGGTTTTCCTTTATAAATATGTGTATTAATTTATAGTTCTTTTCTTTAAATGTTTAGGCATTTTTTCAATAGCATATCTTAAAGCGGTTCTTGGCATCTTATGTTTATTTTTCATTACATATTCAAAAACTTGTTTTTGATCTTGATCTGCGCCTACTTTAAGCGCCCAGCCATATGCTTTTTGTACTAGATATTCTTTGTCCTGCAATAAAATATCAGATATTTCAAAAATAGTTTTTAAGAATTTTTTATCTTTTCTTACAGGAAGAATAAGAGAAACAGCTGATGCTCTTTTCATCCACATATTTTTATGTTTTGCCCATTTTTTTAAATGTTTTACATATTTCGGATATTCTAAAATAAAATAACCCATTGTATGACAGCAGAAATCATCACATTTTGCCCAATTATTTACATATTTATTTATCCATCTTTCAAATATTTTAAAATCTTGTTCTGTTATTTGTTTTTTTCTTTTATATATCCATTGAAAAACGATAAATGTTTCTTCAATTGATTTTGTTTTTAATAGTTCTTCACATTTCTTATAAAATTCCTTTTTATCTAATTCTTTAATATCTTTAAAATATCCATTAGCTATTTTTCTTACAATAGGAACTCTAACTCCGTGTGCTTTTATTTTATGTCCAAATGCACGATGTAAATTATTTCTATATTTTATATCAATATTTTTTCCTAATTCTTTTTGTATTTGTTTTAACATACTTTATACCTCATGTTATACTTATCCAGTATATACTAGAATGCATAACCTTTATATACTCTACGATACATTGGATATATATAAATAATAGAAATATTATAAAATATGAGGTGATTTTGTGGTTAATATAAATTTAGGAGCCCCATACGAAGCAATAATTAAAAGAATAATTGAAAAAGAATATGCAGGAAACCAAACAGAAGTTATAAGACAAGCACTTGTAGAATATGAGAATAAGATACAAGATGATGAAGCAGAAGTAATTAATCGATTTATTGAAGATAGAAGAAGAAAAATAAATTCTGGAGAATTAAAACTAATCTCAGCAGAAGAAATTAAAAAGAAATATAAGTTGTGATTTCATGGAATTATTATTTACTGAAGAAGCTAAAGAAGATCTTCTAAAACTTGATAAATATGAACAAAAAATATTTATGAAACACGCTGAAAAAATTTTAATTTATGAAAATCGAAAACATTTGAAACATGGTGTTCCACTTTATGTTGAAAAAGTTTCAAAACAAGCTAGGATAATTTACGATATTCAAAAAGAAAAATTAATAATATTAAAAATTTGTGCAACACATAAAGAGTATGAAAAGATATATAATGAATTTAGATAATCTGGATATCTAAACATATTTGAAAAACATTGGGTGCATAAGGCCTAACTAGTTTTTTATTTAATAATTTAGTTTTAAATCCATATTTTTTAGCTATTATTTCAACTTTTTTTATTTTTCTTTCAAATGGGTATTCTTTAGAATCAAACGCATTTAAATGCTGTGCATTTAAATATTCGCCAGCTTTGCTGTCGAAAGCATAGATATGTAAAATAGTTCCTGTTTTAGCGCATTTTAAAACATAAGGTAAAAAATCTAGTGCATTTTTAGGTAAAGGCATAATTATTCTGTCTGCCCATTTTTTAAATTCAGGATATTTTTCAACTATTTTTGAAGCATCTCCTAAAAGCGCTTTACAATTATTTAATTTATTTAATTTTATATTTTCTTCAAAATATTTTACTGCTTCAGGATTTAATTCAATACCCACTACTTTTGTTTTTGGATTTTTTTTTGCAATTGTAATTGCAAACGGACCGTATCCTGCAAATGGTACTAAAATGTTTTCATTTCGCCCAGATTGTTCTGCAATACGTTTTCTATCTGTTGATAATTTAGTTGAATAAAACATATTAGAAATATCTAATTTAAATAAACAGCTATTTTCTTTATAAGTAGTAACAAAATTTTTTTCTCCAGTAATAACTTTTACTTTTCTTATTCTAAATTTACCAGACATCCCTGTTTCTTTTTTTAATACTGTTTTAATATTTTTATGCATCTGCATTACTGCATTACCAATTTGTTGTTCATATTTTTCTAATGAGTTGGGTATTTCTATAATTGCAATAGTATTTAAAACTTCAAAAGATGAAACTAATTCATTTAATTCTTTTTCATTCATTAAATTTTTTAAAATATCTTTTATATTTTTAGGTTTTTTTTCTCTTTTTTTAAGCGCTTTATTTATGATCTCAATTCCTTTAGGTATTTTATCTGGTATTTTCCTAAGCGCAAAATAAATATATTTTTTTCCTTTTTCAGGTAAATAATTATAAGTAATATATGTATCAAATTTTTTTCGTATTATCTCAGCGCGCTTTAAAGGAATTTTTAAACATTTTACCATATAAAAATTATTTCATTAAATATTAAAAAACCTTCTAATTTTAATTATTAAAAGGAGATAAAAATGAAAATAGATACATGTATTCCTACTGAATTACCGCATGATGAAACACGAATAATGAGGTTTCCACCTTCAGTGCAAGTTTTAATAGATACGGAGCATAAAATGGCTAAAATTCATAAACCAAGGAGTCCTAAAATACCTAAAAACGTTCTTAAGGTCTCTTTTCTATCTACAGTAATGATGGGAATCGGTTTAAGTGCAGGTATAAATTTTGCTTATGCAGATGCAAAATCAATTGAAACTAAAAATATATTCTTCTCTGAGATCATAGAAAAGGATCAGAACTCAAATTATTTTTTTAAAGCAGATGAAGACAAGATAAAAAGTTCCAAACAAACTAAAGTAAGTCATACTTATGAGTTAAATCAAAATTATAAAACAGAAAGTCTTTTGACTACTTTTAGAAAACAATTTTTGGAATTCTTTGGTAAAACAGAAAAAGCTGAGAACGTAGTTCCATTAAAGATTATACTCACAGAGAAGTATAATAAAATGAATAAAAAACAAAAAGACTTATTTATGGGTGCAATTCTTGTAGTTGTAGTAGCATTATTTAGTATTATAAAACATATTCTGAATAGAGTAGGGGGAATACCAGTATCAGATACTGACAGGAGACCCATGTGGATACAAGAAATAGACTCTGGGGTTGGTTCACCAAGACCAGGTGAATGGAATAGTAATGACTATTCTGATTGAAGGTAATTTCTGTTTATATTTAAGTTTATGTTGTTTCCATATTTGAAAGAATATTTTCAAATTTTTTTGTATTATTAAAGCTGATTCTTTTATACAGTAAAAAAGAGTATGAAGTGGATTATATCATATTAAAGAAATTATCTAACCACTAATTAAGTATTTTGTATATAATATCAGTACTCCAGGTTCTGAGAACTATTAATATAGTAGTTTAAAGTTATCTGAAATTTTTTACGCTTTTGTAAGATAACTGATTAAATTATAAAGGATCTGATTAAATTATAAATATTTTTTAACAAACTTAAACGTTTTAAAGATAATATTAACGTATTTTACATAAAAGATGTAATAAAAGTTAAATATATATAGAAAATATTTAACCTATTTTACACAAAAGGTGTAATAATAGTTAACTTTAAAAACTATTGCACCTTAAATAATTATATGGAATTAAAGTTAACCAAAGCAGAACTAAAAGTATGCTTTAAAATATATGATTTAAACAAAACACTTTCTGCATCAGAATTAGCAGATGCTTTGAATATAAAAAAGAGTTTCTTAAGTAGAATATTAAAAAAACTATTAAAAAAAGGATTCATAGATATAATAAAAGAAGGAACAAAAAAACAAATTTCACAATCAAAAGAACTACACTCAAAGAAATTAAAGGATTTGTATAATTCTACTCATAAAGCCAATATAGAAAAATGGCTTTCAGGTTCTGCATTAGATGTGTTAATAACTTTACAAAATAATAATCTAAAATTTCTTGAACTGGAAGCGGATTGTTCAAAAAAGCAAATATATAATACATTGAATAAACTTTACTCTGCAGGAGCAATAAATAAAGATAGAAATTTTTATATTTCCAATCCATTAGTACTGTCTTTTGTAGAAGCTTATGCTTTATTTGTGGCTGAAAAAACAGCAAATATAAAAGAGAGAATTAGAAAACATTGTTTTGTTGTATCCAAAACTGAGCTTTCTTTAGCTGAAACAGGGTTAAGTTTTTTATTAGAGCATGGACTTGAAGCAATTTTGATAAATAATTACTATTATTTTAATTTAGGCAAGAAGAGTAGGAAAATAGATATAAATGATGCTTTTGTTCATGCACTTTTATTCTCAAAATACCAAGTACAGGACAGGACATTACTTGCTCATTTTTATTTAAAAAACCGCAGAAAATTAAGTATTATTGAAATACGGAAATATGCAGAGCAGTTAAATCTAGAAACAGAGTTAAAAAGTACTCTTTTAATTGTTTCCAATTATGAAAAACTAAGAGGAATTTAAAATGCAAAAAAGATTTGGAAAAACAGAACTTAATAATTTTTTCAATGAAATTGGGGAAAATCTGTCTGAAAAAACAACAGTTTACTTATTGGGTGGGGAAGCTATGTGTTTTAGAAATCAAAAAAGTACAACAAAAGATTTAGATCTGCTTTTTAAAGATAGTAAATCTTATAATAAATTTATACAAAATTTAGAGAATCTGAATTTTAAAAAACAGAATTTGATTTCAAGAGTATATATAAATATGGAAGCAAATAGTATTTGGGATCATATTTCTGGGTTTAGACTTGATTTGTTTGTTGGTTCTGTTTGTCATAAATTATTTTTATCTGATAGTATGATACAACGTTCAAAACTTCTTAAACAATACGGAAATTTAAATGTGTATATTATGTCTAATGAAGACATTATCCTTCTTAAAGCAGTAACTGAACGAATAGATGATACTGCAGATATTGCTTCAATCACCCATTCTACAGAAGTAAATTGGGAGATAGTTTTAGAAGAGTGTGAGGTTCAAAGTAAAAATAGGTTTTGGTACGGTGAATTATTGAATAAATTTTATGAATTAAAAGAATCATTTGGTATAAATCCGCAAATTATCCCAAAAATTGAAGAATTATATCAAAATGCTCTTATCAAAGATAAAATCAATGAATTAAAAGATAAAGGGTATTCAAAAAAGCAAATAAAAAAGGAGTTAAAAGATAGGAGATTTACTGATAGTGAAATAGAAGGTGCCTTTTGATCACATTAATTTTATAGCTGGTTTCATTGGCAATGCAGAATGCGCTTTGGAATCATCTGATTCTTTTTCTAAATAAACTTCTATTTCACAGTTAAAGCGCTCTTTTAAGAAATCTTGCGCTTCTGAAATTATTTCAAATTCAGGAAGGCGCGTTATATTGTTATAAGTATTTATTTTTTTCATATTTCTTTTTAAAAATCCAGCAATATCTTTTTTATGTTCTTTTAAAGAATCTATTTCATCAGCTTTTTTCATTACTGTTCCAATATCAATTTTATCCATTTTTAATGCTGTTTTAATTAATTCCCATTTCCAGTCTGAAGCAATAAATATTTTTATCATTGTTGGTTTATCTATCTCAGTTAATTTTTGTATTTCTTGAATATCATCCATAATTTGTTTTAAATAATCTTCATCGTCTATCTCATTTACCTCTATTTTTTCAACTTCTGGAAGTTTTTGTTCGCATAATAATGAATTTTCTTTTAATATTTCATTCCAAATTTCTTCAGCAAAATGAGGAGTGAATGGAGATATTAATTTAATAATTATTCTAACAGTTTCTTGTAATAATTCTTTGTTCCTTCCTTTTCTTTTTAAATACCAATCAACATCATTAAAAATATTATAAAAAGCAATATCTGTTGCTTTTTTTAATTCAAATTGATCAATAAACATAGAATATTGGTAGATATAATATTCTAGTTTATTTTTAAGCCATTTATCAATTCTTTTAGATTTTACTTCTAATGGGGTATTGTTTAAATCTTCAAACCAGAAATAAATTTTTTCTAATCTTTGTTTGTATTTTTCTATTTCTTGTTCATCAAATGCTACATCAACATAAGGAGATGAAACATTAGCATAAAATAATCTCATTGGATCTGCCCCATATTTTTCTAAAACTTTAGGTACAGGTAATACACCCCCCTTAGATTTAGATAATTTATTTCCTCCTTTTCCAGTTATCCAATAATTTACATATATTCCTTTTGGCCATTTATCTTTTGGTAAAATAGCAACGTGATTTTTTATAAATGGAGGGAAATGAACTGTTTTATGCTCTTTTCCCCCTAAATTAATATCTAAAGGATACCAATAATCGACATTTTTCTTTATTTTTTCTGTTAAGTCATTAGGCATACCTGATTTTGATGCTTCTTGTACTGATCCTTTATTTAAATAAATATAATCAAAAAATTCTAAACTTAACCATTCTGGATTTATTTCTTTTTGATATTTAGAAACTAAATAAAATATAGGATATAAGGTAGAATCTGAGATTGCTTCTATTGTATATTTATCATCAAATGGAAAAGTTGTTCCCATCCATCTTCCTAATCTTGCACAAGGTCTTTCTTTAAACCATTCTAAAGTATTTGCAATATTATTGTTGTATTCTTCAGGTTTAATATTCATATTTTTTGAATGTTCTATTGAATCATTATTTAACCAATCTTTTCCATAGTCGATAAACCATTGGTTTTCTACTTTTTTAATAACAACTTGACCTCCACATCTACAAATAACTTCTTCTGATAAGTCATAAAAAATATCTGCTTCTCCTGCAGATAGCAGTTCTTCTTTAATTTTATCTTTTGCTTCTTCAACTTTCATTCCTTTATATTTCCCACAAGTGTTAATCATAGTTCCTGAATAAAAACCAGATTTATAAACTTCTTTTTTAGCTTCTTCTAATTTTGGATCTTTTTGATTTTGAATATTTAATTTTTCACATATTTCAACTGCGGGTGATTCTTTAAAACCAGGAGTTTTAATAATAGGAATTACTTTTATTTGTTTAAGTTTTTCATAATCTAAATTATATTTATCACATAATTCTTTATTTTTTTGTAAGTCATATAATCCCATCCAATCATGAGGTGCATCTGATGGGACAGATGTAACAATCCCTGTTCCTATTGTGGGATCACAGAATTCAGAAGGTAAAATAATTATTTCTTTATGTATCATTGGTGCTTCAGCATATTTTCCAAGTAACTCTTGTCCATTTATTTCCCCTATCTCTCTTATGTCTTGTTTTTGATATTTAATTTTTTCAGCACATTGTTTTGAACATATCCAAGGTTCATTTTCAACTTGAATTATTGAATATTCTTGATTAGGATCCACCCAAAGATTTGTTTGTCCAAAAACAGTTTCAGGTCTTAATGTTGCTGCTATTATGAACATATCTTTATTGTCATATGTAAATTTGAATTTTAATAATGTGTATTCATTTTTTTCAGCTTTTCCTCCTTTTGAAATATCTGCTTCTGAAGGATCAACTGCTACTGGTCCGCAGTTTACACAAAAAGTAGCATAGTATGGTTTTTGTATTAATAATCCGTTTTCATATAATTTATGGAATTGCCAAGTTATAAATTTATTATAAATTGAATCAATAGTTTTGACAAAACTTCTTGTATCTAAAATTAAACCAAATTTTTTGAAAGTTTCTAAATAATTGTTTGCAAAAAATTCAGCATAACCTTCAGGAGTTTTCATTTTTTCTAATTCCTTATCTGATATTCCTGCTTCTTTTAGATATGTAATGTATTCTTGATTTCCTTCTGTTATTTTTTGAGCTTTAGCTATTGCTCCATTTCCAGTTACATGTAATCCAATGGGAAAACATACATTTTTTCCTTGTAATTTTTTAAATCTTACAATTGCATCTGCATATGTAAATCCTCTCATATGCCCAGTATGTAAAAATCCTGTTGGGTATGGATAAGCAAAAATAAGCATAAATTTTTCTTTTTCATTAGGTTCAGTAAATGCTATTTTAGTTTCTAACCATTTTTTTTGCCATTTTTCTTCTATCTCTTGAAAATTCATAGAAAAAATTTACACCACAACATTTTAAAAACTCATCTTCTTAATATCGGCTATGAAAAAAATAATTTTAAGTTCATTTATATTAGTATTATTAGTATTTTTTGTTTATTCAGATTATTGTGGAAGTAGAAGTATTAATTTAACTGATAATACCCCAATTATTATTACTTTAAGGGATTGTTCTGACCCAGATGCTTTTTCAGAAATTTATGGTTCATCTAGAATTATTTCAAGTGAAAATTCACATATAGGGAATGGGACTTCTTGCCCAACAAATTTACGGTTTTGTGCAGTAGCACGAAGTAATACTTCAGAATACGTAAATATTACTTTAACAAGATTTTTGAATGGGAGTGAAACAATAGAAACAATTACAAGAGAAGTTAGAATTGATCCCGAAACAAAAATAAATAGGACATGTTTTAATGAAACTAAAAGTGCATCAGTAGGACAAGTTTGGATAATGCGCTCTAATTCATCTTTTTATGATTCTGATGAAGGTGAATTAAAAGAATCTGATGTTTCAGAAGTCCATGCAACAATTGTTGATTGTTATGATCCTGATTATTGTAATTTACATATATCTACAGAATCAAGAACATGTGTTGATGGTTTTATTAATTTTAAAGGAAAAGTTACAAAAACAAGAGGAAGTGGTATAAGTGCATATTCTGGTGCAAGAATATTTTTAGGGGATGAAGAAGTAACAGAAACAAATTCTTCTGGTTGGTATGAATTTAGTACTATAGCAGAAACAAGAACGTATTTGATAACAGCTTCAACTTCAGATTGCGGTTCTGATACAATTAGTTACTCAATTTCAACAGAAGATTTAGAGGAATGTGTTAGTAGTACTAAAATTTTAAATTATAATATTACAGAAGTTATTTGTCATCCTCCAATTTGTATTGCAGATCTTATTTTTAATGTATATGATAATGAAACAAGGGAGCCTATCGAAGGTGTTTTTGTACAAATTTCAACAATTGGAGATGACACATATATACCAAATTTTTCAAATTCAGAGGGAAAAGTTTTGTTTTTAGAGGTTCCGTATATATTTGGAGAAAATAATTCATTTGTAATATCCTCTCCTGAGGAAAGCATTCCATTTTCTAATGGATATACAAATGTAATTGTTGGAACTATAAATATATCTTCAGATGAATCATCAGAAGATTCCTGTATGGTTCCTTGTTTTTTATGTAGAGTGATAGGATATGAAGGGTGTGATCCAACTTGTGATTTAGGAATTGGTTTTGATTGTTGTTGTAATTATTGTGATCCAGATGAGTTAGTATGTGTGGAATGTTTTGGAGAGGGGATGATTTGTACTTCCACAGAATGTTGTGAAGGTTTAGATTGTATTGGGGGAGAGTGTATTTATTGTACTCCTAATTTACCTTGTGAAGATAATTATGACTGTTGTGGAGGAACTTGTTATGACGGAACTTGTTATGGTTGTGCAAGTCCAGATTGTTTAGATGAAGAGGAGTTAAATGAAGATGAGGATCCAAATAATATAATTTCCCCAATTGAAGATGATGAATCTTGGTTAGATTCAATTTTATGGTTATGGGATGAAGGCCCATTAATTGGAGAGTATGATGAAGATGGATTTTTAAATATAAATTTTTCATTAAGAAGTGGATGTTCTGGGTTATTTATTATTATTGATAATTGGATATTCTGTGATTTGCTATGGATATTACTTTTAATTTTATCTTTAATTGCAGCATATAAGTATAAAGAGTATCCTCTTAAAAAGAAAATCTCATTAATTGTTTTTATCATACCTATAGGCATAGGATTTTTAACTTATGTGTGGATAGGTATAATAGCAGCAATATTTGAAATAGTATTAGCATTAGTTCATCCAATAGAGGATGAGAAGATTAAGTAAAAGGTGGTATTAATGAAGTTTATAACAACAGGCGTAAAAGGATTAGATAATATTTTAGGGGGGGGATATGCAGATAATTCATTAACATTACTTACAGGAGGACCAGGAACAGGAAAATCTATATTAGGTCTGCAATATCTTTATGAAGGATTAAAAAGAAAGGAAAATGTTATGTTTATTTCATT
Organism: Microcaldota archaeon; assembly: GCA_020854825.1. GTDB lineage: Archaea > Micrarchaeota > Micrarchaeia > Anstonellales > JAHKLY01 > JAHKLY01. Next base: position 103,440 of record JAHKLY010000002.1, read on the forward strand.
TGAGGATGATGGAGATATAATAACACAACAATCAAAAAATTTTGGTTGGGATTTTGAAAAATATATTAAAACAGGTCAATTAAAGATATTAACATTTTATCTTCCTTCTACACATGTAGTTCATGTTATAGATACAATTAATAAAGAAGTAAAATCACATAAACCAAAAAGAATTGTTTTAGATTCAATTTCAGTTTTAAGTTTATTTGCAGAAATAGCTGCAGGAATTGAATTATCTCAGGCATTAAATCTTAAATTAGATCAAGTTAAATTATCTGAAGAAGTATTGACCATTGGTGCAGTCATGGGATTATTATCAAAAATAAAATCCTATGATAATACTTCTTTAATTATTGCAGAGATTCCTGAAGGAAAACAAGCATTATCAAGAGATTCTTATACTGAATTTATATGTGATGGAGTTATAAAATTAAAAAGAGATGAATTAACAGGTAAAAGAGAAATGTCAGTTATAAAAATGAGATTGGGAAATCATAAATTAACTCCTACTAAATTTACAATTGAAAAAGATGGAATAAAGATTTAAATAGTTTTTAAAAGTTCTAAAACTTGATTAAGAACTTCATCTTCTTTATTACAAATCAACCAATTATTTTCTTTTATTGTTTTTATTACTTCTGGTTTAGGAGTAAATATCACTCCATTTCCTAATTCTCGGATAAATGGAAAATCAAGATAACTATCCCCAAAACCTATGGAATTTTCTACATCTGAATTATGTAATTCAATAAATCTTTGTACTGTTTTTTGTTTTCTTTTACTAAGTGTAGGTGTACCTTTCCATTTTCCAGTATATATTCCTTTTTTTATAGTATATTTTGTTGCATAGATTAAATCCGCACCCAATAATTTTCCAAAGGGGAGTATTACATCTAATGGACTACCACTTTCAAGGATTACTACATAATTATAATTTTTGAGTATTTCAATTAATTCTTTTGAATATGAAAATAAAAATTCAGGATTTTGTTTAACAAATTCAAAACCTACTTCTAAAATATCTTCTTGTTTTTGATTTTTTATGCCTTTTGCATAAGCATCTTGTATTTTAATACCGGTATTATAATATGTGGATTTTCCAGTTCTTAATTCTTCTTCAGCCCTTCTCATATTATTTAATTTTTCCGTATTAAATAGTGATTTTTCTAACAATACTAATGGAAATTTTGTAATAAAATATCCCTTTGATAAGGTACCATCCACATCTAATACTGCAATTTTTTTTCCTTCAAAACGTTGTTCATACATATTTTATTATATAATAACACGTCTTTTAAAATCTATTGTTTAGTGTTATCTTTTTTGATTAATATAAACAAAATTAATTTTCTAAAAACCAGAATTTAATTTATTATATAGGAGTACTAAAATTTAGGACCGCGACCGGGAATTGAACCCGGGCCAAAGGATGACTGCAAGCTTCGTTTAATCAGTTTTTGATCAAACTTTTTCTAAAAGTTTGCCACAGTCCCGTATGCTACCTCTACACCATCGCGGTCATTTTAATGACAGCGAGAATTAGCAAACAGCTAATGCATCGCGGTCAAGCGAAGCGCGAACGCAGTAATTGGCAACAAGCCAATGCGATCGCGGTCAAGCGAGATATGATTGTGATAATTTTAACTATTTGGTTAAAAAATATAAAAAAAGTTAAGGAATTAATCCTTTATTAATGTTTGTAAGCAATTGCTAATGCTCCTAAAACACTTGTAATTATTATTGTTGATAACCCACATCCTTTTCCATTCTCATTATCAATTGCATTTACAGGAGAATATTTATAGTAGGTGTCTAAATTTTTATTAGAATTGTCTATTTCTTGATTGATTTGTGTAGAAGTACTTTTTGTTTCCTCTTTAGGTGTTTCTTCTTTTTTAGGTTCTATTTGTTTATTTTCTTCTGGTTCTTCTGCTGGTTTTGTTGCTTTAATTTCTTTACAAATTCCATCTTCATTTTTTGAAGTATCTATTGTATATCCAGAAGGACATTCACATTTTACTGCATGATGTACCCAAGTTCCGGAACTACATCTCATTCCCATTAATGAAGGATCTTTTGCATAATCAGCACAATTTCCTGTCCAATATTTATATCCGCTGTCTTCTCCTTCACAACATAAATCTCCTTTACATTCTGCAGCATAAGAAAGAGAAATAAATATTCCACATATTAATAAAATTCCTAATAATTTATTCATATTTTTTCACCTTGGTTGATTTGGTCGTATTTAATTTAATAAGATAACATATTTATTTCTTTTGTTTTTTAGAAGAAGGATTAATACAGTGATTTTTAGAAAAGTGGGAGAGTTAAATTTTAATTCCAAGTTTTTCTAATTCTTCAATAAATTGGTTATTATTTTTAAAATTTATTACCTGAAATCCCATTTTTAATGGTGTTTCAAGATGTTCGGTTCTATCATCTATAAAAATACAGTCTTCTGTAGTTAAATTTAATTTTTTAATTGCTAAATCAAATATTTCTTTTTGTGGTTTTATAAAACCAACATCACAAGATAAAACTGCAAAATCAAAATGTGAAAAAATATCCCTTTCTTTATTAATCTCAAAGTGTAATTTGGGTAAGTTTGAAATTATCCCAATTTTATAATCATATTTCAATTTATCTACTAATTCCAATAATTCATAATTTATTGGCATTACTTGGAGATATGCTTCTTTCCATTTTTCAATTACATTTATATCTAAATTAAATTTTGTTTTAATTGTTTTTCCAAACTCATTAATTGTTATTTTCCCAGTTAACATATCTTTATTATATTCTTTTTCAATTCAATTAACGAGTTAAAATCTAGTTTCATGTTTTCAGAAAATCTTTTATATACTGCTTCAACTTTATTTATAAGAATAGCTCCTCCCAAATCAAAAATAATTGCTTTTATCATACTAATATTGGATGTATTATTTTTATAAATGTTTTATTTTTTGGTGGTTTTCTTTTTTGTTGTTTTTTTATATTTTCCCCAATCTTTTTTAGTTTCACAATTAACATCTAAACACATTTCAAATGGTTTTTTACCTTTTCTAATAACTCTTATAATTGGAGTATTACATTTTTCACAAATTTTATCTGTTGATTCTATCAATGAATTTGCAGGTAATGGGTAACTTGTGTTGCATTTTGGATAGTTTTTACATCCAGTAAATTGTTTTCCAGGTATTTTTGATTTAATTACAATTAATTCTTCTCCACAGTTAGGGCATTTGCCAATTACATTTTGACTAGTTGTTTTAAATTTTTCAGAAAGAAGTTTACCTATTATATCTTCCTTTTCTTTAAATTTATCTAATATTGTTGTAAGTGTTTGTTTTCCTTCTTCTATAAGGAGATATTCCGCTAATTTTCCTTCTTGTATTTTTTCCATTTCTTTTTCAAAGTATTCTGTCAGTTTTTCATCTAGTATCTCATTACAATTTTTACTTAATACTTCATAAACAACTAATCCAAAGGGAGTTACTTCGATACTTTTGCCATCTACATATCCTCTTTTATAAAGAGTTTCAATAATTGTTGATCTTGTGGCTTTTGTTCCTAAATTATGTTTTTCTAAAGTTGAAATTATAGATGCAGGAGTATATCTATTTGGAGGATTTGTCATTTTTTTATCTTTACCAAATTTCGCTTCAAATTCATCACCCACTTTTAATTCGGGTAAGGTTACTTCTTGTAATTTAAGATAAGGTTCATAAATTTCAAACCATCCTTTGTCCATTGTTCTTCTTCCCTTTATTGAATATTCTTCAGAATTTGTTTTAATGATTATTTCTTGATCTTCTCTTTTTGCTTCTTCACCAAAGCAGGATAAATACCTTTTAACAATTAAATCATAAAGTTTCATTTCATTTATTCTTAGTTTTCCCATATTTCCTAAGGGATGAATAGCAGGATGTGCTGGATCCTCCTTTGTTCCTTCAAATGGTTTAAATGTTTTTACATATTTTTTTATTAAATCAGAATATAGCGGGAACTTACTTAATTTGTCGATTATTTCTTTATGTCCTAATGATTCGGGAAGTTTTTGAGAGGAGGTCCTAGGATATGAAATCATTGAAGCCTCGTATAATGTTTGAGCCATCTCAAGAACTTGTGAAGGTTGAAATTTAAATATTTTATATGCTTCAGTTTGTAAAGATGTTAAATCAAATGGAGGATATGGTTTTTGTTTAAGTGCAGTCCTCTTCATTTTAGAGACTTTAACTGGACTTTTTGAATTTTCAAAAGAGTTTTTCATTTCATCTTCTTTTTCGAATTTATTTTTAATGTGCATAAAAGTTAAATTCTTTGTCTGTGCCCATAAATCCCAATAAGGAGTTGGTTTGAAATTTTTAATTTTTAATTCCCTTCTTGCTAAAATTGCTAATGCAGGTCCTTGAACTCTACCAATACTCATGACTTTATATACGCCATACTTTCTTATTGCTTGCATTAAGGCTCTTGATAAATTTATACCATAATACCAATCCAAAATGTGTCTTGATTCTCCAGCATATGCATTCATATGATCTAATTCTTCCATTTTTTCAAATGAGTTGATGAGATCTTTTTTTGTTAAAGCAGAGAACTTCATCCTTTTTCCCTTTTCAGAATTACATGCATATCTAATAACATTATATGCAATTAAAGATCCTTCTAAATCATAATCGCATGCACTAATAAATTCATCTGCTTGTTTCGCAAGTTCTTCTATTGTTAGTATATATGCTTTGGTGTATGCAGCTTCTTTACTTACTTTGTATGAAGGAATCCATTTTATATTAAATACGGGATATCCGCGAGTAGGATGTTCCTGTTGTAAGGTATATACATGACCTACTGCAGAAACAATTATTATGTCTTCTCCATTTTTTTCTATTTCATAGTAATTAATGCCATTAATTCTTTTTTCTTTAACTTTTCCTTCTGCAAGTGCTGAAGCCATAGTTTTAGCTACTTTTGGCTTTTCACAAATAATCATTTTCATTAGTGACTTTTTATATGGTAAACAATAAAAACCTTTATAAAGAGAGGGAAGTATATAAAATATTACATAAATTACCAGTTTAGCCAATATTAAATTAAAGGTGAAAATTATGGAAAGATTAAAATACCAACATTATGAAGATTTTCAAAGAATAGTTGAAGAGGAATTAAAGGAAATAAAAACATTAACAGATTACAATTCTTGGATTAAAAAAATTATAGATAATTTAAATGATACATATAATCCAAATGATTTAATGAAATTATTTGTTTTAGCAACAGATACTACTCTTGATGTTACTAAAAAATATAATTCACAAAAAAAAGCATTAAATTTATTGAGAGATTGGGTAGTTCAACATCCCATTAGAGATAGAGCATTTACAAAAATATGTATGGAATATTTAGTAAAAACAAAAAACATAACTGGAGATACAGTTTTTAATATTTTAGATATATTAGACATAATGGGTGTAGATCTTAGGGGAGAACATAAAGACGATGAAGATTGGTTAAGAATGATTATTTTTAGATTTGAAAATTTAAAAAACCAAAAAGGAGAGAGCGTTAAATTAATAGTTGAAAGAATTATTTTAGAAGCAAAAGAAATTAATACCATTGAATTAATAAGTACACTTCGTGAAATTGTTAATAAAGCAGAATTAGAAATAGGATTAAAAAAAGATTTAACAGTTAAATCTCTTATTGAATTAACTTCGGATAACTCAGATAAAGAAGAATTATTAAAATTAATGAGAGCGTTTCCTATTAATCTGCCTAAAACACCAATACTTCCAAAAAGAAGGAGAATAGGTGATTAAGTATGGTAGAAAGAGAATTAATATATAAACCACTATATGCTGGATCATTTGTTCCAAAAATAGAAGATATTACTAAATTAATAACCCTATTTGGAAGGGAATTCTGCAAAGAAGAAGCAGAAATTGATCGTTTAGAAGTAAAAGAACTATTTTTAATTAATGAATCAATAGTTAAAATTAATAGGTTAAAAGAGTTTTTAAATATAAAACCTACTGATATTTTAAAATTTGAAATATTTTTAGATGAGTTTTTTGAAAAATTAAAAACTAAAGATTCTGAGTTTATTGAAGAGGGGATATATACATTAAATGAAACCGAAGAAATAGTGGAATTGAATATTAATTTAGTATTAATAAAGTTTTTAGAAAATTCAAATAAGGAAGATTTTTTAGAAAGAAAAGCTGAAGTTTTATATTTGATAGAGCCATTGCAAAAACAGGGAATAGAATTATTTTCTAAATTTCTAAATGATTTTAATACTGAATTATCATTTACTGCAAATAATATTTTTAAGACAAAAATACAAGAAAATGAAAAAGAGATTATGATTAAGATATACTCTTATTTAAACAATAATACTTTGCCAGATGACGCACATATTTTTTATAAATTTATAAGGGAAGACCCAAAAATATATAGACATTTACATATAGACAAACCAGCAGGGTTGAGGATATTATTAGATTTAATCTCTGATAGAAATGAAGAAATATCTAAAAAAGCAAAAGACGAATTAGAAAAAGTTATGTATATCCCACATTTTAAACTCACTATTGCTGAATATATCAATGAATATGCAAGACCAAATGATATTGATGTGTTATATTTAAAGTTCATAGATCATGAAAATGCATTATTAAATATATCCACAGAATCTTTTAGGGGATTGAAAGTATTATTAACTGCATTTTTAGATTCTAGAAAAGAAGTTAGGGACACATCAAAAAAAGTATTAGACAAATACATGCTGTCAAAAATGAATAGGGAAATATTGATTGATTATTTAAACTCTGATTATGTATGTGAAGCAGATATATATTCAGTAATACACCTGTTTAATCAAAACAAAGTTATATTGAATAGGCGTACACTTTCAAAAATGTCATCTGTTCCATTACGATTTCCAAGTACTAACATAGCAATTAAATCATTTATAGAATGTTATTATGATGAGATATAATTTATTAATGTTAGTTGTTAATTATATATATGGAATTTAAATCAGAACACAATTTATCTAAAGCCAAAGGTTCGATTAAAAACGAACCTGAAGATTTTATAGTTGAAGAGATAATGACAGATGGAACTACTTTAGAAATTGACAAGATTATCCAAATAGAAGATAAACCAGGTAAATTTTTATATTTTGTTTTACAAAAAAAACAATGGTCAACAGAAGGTGCTATTTTTAGAATATCTAATGGATTACATGCTAAAACAAAAAGATTTAATTGGGCAGGAACAAAAGATAAACAGGCAGTTACAACTCAATTAGTTTCTGGATTTGCAATAAATAAAAAAGCATTACAGAATTTAAAATTAAAAGATATACATATAAATGGTATGTGGACAGAGAATAAAAAAGTTAATCTTGGAGATTTGTTAGGAAATAAATTTAAAATAAAAATTTCTGATTTGGAAGAAAAAGCAGAAGAAAAAATTCAAAAAATTCATGAAAAATTAAATGGAAAATTTGTTAATTATTTTGGAGAACAACGTTTTGGAACAATACGGCAAAATACTCATATAATTGGACAGCATATTATATCTGAAGAGTATAATGAAGCAATTATGGAATTTTTAACAAATGAAGAAGGAGAACACAATGAAGATGCAAGACAAGCTAGAATTAATTTAAAAGAATCTTTAAATTATTCAAAAGCATTAGAAGAATTTCCAAGATATTTAAGATTAGAAAGAACAATGATTGAATGGTTAAGTAAATATCCTAATGATTATGTTGGTGCATTAAGAAAAATACCACGGGGAATTTCATTATTGTTTGTTCACGCCTTCCAATCATATCTATTTAATTTAGAATTAAATGAACGAGTAAAAAATAAAGATTTTGAAGCAAAAGAAGATGAATACTATTGCAGGTTAAATTCATATGGTTTTCCAGATATTGATAAAAATATAAATGCAAATAATAAAAGTATAAAAGTAACAGATAAGATTTTATGTACAAATATTATTGGATATGAGTCAGAAACAAATGAAATTGAAGATGAGTTATTAGCACGATTCAACATAACAAAAGAGAATTTTAAATTAAAACAATTTCAAGAATTAAGTTCGAAAGGTACTTTCAGACCTTTTTTTAGTACATATAAGGATTTTGAATTTAACAAAAACACAAACCAATTTAGTTTTTCTCTTTCTTCTGGAAGTTATGCAACTATTCTATTGTCGGAATTTTTATTAATCTAGTTGACTTGTTTCCCCAAAAAATATTTTCTAATGAAGTTATTAAATTAACCAATACTCGTCTATAAGTACTTTCAATAAATTCTTGAAATATCAGTGGAGAAAATACTGCATCTTCGTGTGTTAAACTTCTTGGATCATCATATTTTGCTGCATATTCAAAATTGAATATTATATTTACTTTTTCCTGATCTTTTAATGCCACTTCAGAAAACAGTTCTGGATCTAACCAATCATCTCTACTAATTATCGGATATTTTTCTATTGCCCAAACAAAACGCAAAACAGATATAAAATCTATTGCTTGTCTAAATTCTGGATTTATCTGTATTTCTATTATCCCATCTTCTAATTTTGCAATAATATTTCCATCTTCTCTTTTATTAATAATTGTTATTTTAGGTGCTTCAAAGAATCCAGTTTCTACTCCTTCTAATGCATTTAGAGATAAAAGCAGGTCTTTAAACAAACCTTCTTGTCCACTTTTTAAAAATAGTTCTGGAATCGGAATTTGAAAAATAGGTTTTTGTGGGGTGGTTAAAAAAGCAATTAAAGGCAAGGTATGAATTTCTCGTTCAAAAATATAATTTCCTTTCCCATCTCTTAAAGGTAAATGTATTCTGTTTAGTTTTATTTTTTCCATAAGTTTTATGTGTTTTTTTATCTTTATAAATGTTTCTATTATCTTTCAAGAATATCAATTTTCGGATTTTTTAATTATAAAAACATTTAAAAGGGAAACAACCATAAGATTAATGGGAGATAGGTTGGGGGCTAGGGGTCCCTGTCCGCAAATCCCCTTAGGCGGAACCGAAATCCGGTTGCGTTGAATAAAGTTTGTTTAGGCCTAAACTGAAAGCGTTGAAGGTCTGCCTTGATGGATGGTATGACTTATGAAATTGGTCAGGCCGGAAGGAGCAGCCATAAATATTTCATTCCATGCTATTAAGTCTCCAGGCTGGAGCCCAGGTTTGGGGCACCTAGCAGGCTTTATCTCAGCAATTCCGGGCTTCTCCCATCCTTTTAAATAAGTTATTGTAGCTAAAACTTAGACTAGGTATAATTTATTGTCGAGGTCGCCTAGCCTGGTAGGGCGCTAGCCTGCTAAGCTAGTGTGCTACGCACACGTGGGTTCAAACCTTTTCTCTTTTAAAAAAGAGAAAAACGTTTACGAAAAAGAGAAAACTGGTTGCCTAAAAATCCCACCCTCGACGTTTTTTTTAAACAAAAGATTTTTATATTCTATTTAAGAGATTAATACATGAATAAAGAAGAATTAAAAAAAATAATAAAAAATTCAGGTTTATCAGACAAAGCAAAAGCAGATTTAACTTTATTAATAGACGAAAAAAAAGCTAAAGCAAAAATTGAATTTAAAACATTAACCGAACTAGAAGCAAAAAATGCGGATATTGTAAAATTTTTAGAAAGTTTAAAAAAACAGGGGCTAACATTTAAGTATGAAATTAAAGGAAAAGATGTTGTTTTATATTTATTGTATCAAGAGTCTGAAATAAAAGAGTTAAACACCTTAAGAGATGAAAAACTTCCGAATATCAAAAGAATAAATTCAAAAACTACTTTTAAACGTGAATACTTACAAATTAAAAATAATCTAGCAAATAAACCTGAACTGCCTATATTTAAAGTGTTTGGAGATTCTTTTAAATTTTATACTCATTTTAGAATAAATTTTATGGATAGATTAATAGAACATAACCCAAGTTTAGAAGAATTTAAGCACATCATCGACATAGTCTTAAAACAAGCTTTAACTATGACTTCTAAAGAAAAAGTGACTGAATTATATAAAGGATCTTTATTACAGTTTAACGCAGAAATTGATGAAAATTTCAGAAAAAAACTATTTGAATCTGCAAAAAAAGAACTTTTTTTTAGATTAGATTTTAAAAAGAATGAATTTACTACTGAAGATGCAAAGAATACTGCAGATTTATTTGAAATTAATTTTATTAAAAAATTAAAGAGTATTTATGGATCACAAGAGGAGTTATTATTTGTTATTTTAAAAGCAGTGGATAAAATTTCTAATACAAAAAATATTAAACAAGCAGATGAATATCTTAAGAATATTTTTCCTAAAATTTTAGAAGAAGAAAAAAATAATCCTAAAGCACTAACAAAAATAAAGCAAAGAATAGAATCAGTATAATTAAAAACCCTATTTGTGTAACAAGATTATGAAAATATATCTTTTAAGGCATTCTGAAACTGAATTAAATGAAAAGGATATAATAAGTGGAGATAAAGATGCAAAATTAACTGAAAGGGGTAAAAAACAAGCAAAAAATTTAGGTGAATTTCTAAGAACAAAACATATTTCTAAAATATATACTAGTGACATCAAAGGAAGTAAAGAAACAGCAAAATTAATTGCTGAAGCCATTAAAAAAAAACCAAAAATAATCAGAATTAAAAAGTTTAATGAAAGGAATTTGGGTTTTTTTCAAGGTAAAAGATGGGATGTTATATCTGTTTTTTATAAAGAGTATTTATTTAAATCAGAGAATAGATTAATTAAAACAATTTTAGAACCTAAAAATGGAGAGACTTGGGAGGAATTAAAAAATAGAGTTATCTCTGCAATTAATGATATATTAGAAAAAAATAAGAAACCTATAGTCATAGTAGGACATTTGGATGTAAATAGAATTTTGTTAAGATATATGGGAAATATGACTGAAAAAGAGATGTATGAAATTTGGCAAACTTCATCAAGTGTAAATCTTATTGAATATAAAAATGAAAAATTTGAGATTAAAGTAATAAATTATATATTAAGTAAAAATAGGTGATTATATGGATAAAAAAAATGAGCCCTTTAAATTGTATAAAGCAAATAAAACAAATACAGGTTCTGCATTGCAGTTAGATTTGAATGTATTAAAAAAATCTGTGTTTTTAGATTGTGCAAAACAAAAAGATGAAAAAATATTTGACTGGGAACATAAATTAACTATAAAACTTTCAGTTTCTGATATTTCAAAGATATTAAGTGTCTTAGATAATAAAATAACTAGTGAAAAATTGTTTCATCAGCCATCTAAAGGAGAATATGAAATAGCAAAAGATGTAAAAAACAATGTATTAGAAATAACTAAGTCTCAATATGGATATTCATTGAGAATAAGTCAACAAAATACAACTGGAGTAAATGCTATTATGGTCACAATAAGTGATAGTGAAAGTATTATAATAAAAATTTTATTACAGAATGCGATATTAAAGATTTATGGATGGTAAAATGGCAAGAAAAACTATGAGAAATCCATTTGGAAGAATTAAATGGATAATAAAAGAATCAGATGCAATAATCGAAGTAGTTGATGCAAGAGATATTGAAGGAACACGAAATCAAGCAATAGAAAAACTTGCAAGAGGTAAAAGATTAATTATTGCAATTAATAAATCTGATTTAACAAATGAAAGACCTATCTTAAAAACTAGGTTAGATTATGTTTATGTCAGTTCTAAGAAAAAACAAGGTAAAAAAAAGCTTTTAGATTTAATAGTACAAAATACAAAAAAAGATCATTTAAAAGTTGGAATATTAGGTTACCCAGATGTTGGAAAGTCATCTTTGATTAATTATTTAGTAGGTAGGAAGGCAGTAAAAACAGGTGCAACACCAGGAGTCACAAAAGGAAAGCAGTATATTCGAATTTCAGAAAGAATATTATTAATTGATTCACCTGGAGTATATCCAAGAAAAGAAGGTAGAATTTCATTAGTTATGAAATCTGCAGTTGATATTGATAAATTTGAAGATCCTGAAGAAGTAGCACTAAGAGTAATTAGTTTATTTATTAAAAAGAATCCTAATAGATTGTTTGAATATTTTGATATTAAACCCTCTAATAACCCAAATAAAATTCTTAATTCAATTGCAGAGCGAAGAAAACTTATTTTAAAAGCAGGCGAATTAAATATTTATGAAGCAGCAAAAATTTTAATCAGAGATTATCAAAAAGGAAAATTGAAATTATAAATAATTTTGATGTATTTTTAAAAAAGATGTTTACAGATATATTAAGATAGATTTAAAAATATCTCTATTTTGAATACTATTATGGAAGAAGAAATTGTATCTGATAAACCTATAGCAGTTAAAAAAGGATATATGTACTATATTGATTCAAAAGGGTATGCACATGAAGCAGTTCCTGGGGATATGAATACGGATAAGAGATTGACTGGGATTCCTCCAGTTAGAAAACAAAAAGGTTATGTATATTATGTAAATCTTAAAGGATACATCTGTAGAAGAAAACCTATGAAAGGTAGATAGGTTTTAATAGTTTTATTTTTTTATTTTAATTATGAGATTAACTGATTTGATACCGAAAATTGAAAAAAAGGAATCAGTTCAAGATAAATTCTCAAGACATCTAAATGAAAATGGGAAAGAATATGAACGAGTAGAAGTTATTTTTTCAAAATTTAGGGATGATAATATTAAACTATCTTTTTATGGAATTAAAAATGGAGAAAAACACGATATTGCAGTTTGGCCTCTTAATTTTGAATCCTGTGCTGCTTTATATACTAAAATACAAGAAGCAAAAAATAAACAAGAAGGGGGTTTGATAATAGTTTCAAAAAACAGAGGTCTTTTTAGAGATATGATAGGGAATGGAGGAGAAGTAAGAATTACTTTGAATAATGTTAAACATAAATCTGATTTTGGAGAATTTAAAGTTGAAGAAATTGTTGAAAATCTTAGAATTAAAGATACTCTAACTATGGGAAGATGATTATATTATTTAGGTGCATTTGGAAGCCCATTAATAGAAAGAATAATTGGAAAAACTGCATCTCCATTTTTAATATATTGCCAGTTTATAGGATTTATAAGTATATATCCAGAAGGATGTACACATTTTTCTTTAGTATACCAGTCATTAAAAATTCCTGTATTTTGTAAGTTTTCTTTAGAAGAATATACTTTTTCACGTATTGAATTTTTATAGATAGTATTATTTTCAAATTTTAATTCAACATCCTCTAAAATCTCTAAATGAAGATGGGGCCCAGTAATAGTTTTTCCAGTCAAAGGAGTTTGAGGAATTTCATTTGTATCTCTAATAGATATTCCAGATTCTCCTAATTTTCCTATTTCCTGACCTGCAATTACAATAGTTCCTTCTCTAACATTTATAAAATCTAAATGTGCATAAATAATAGAATAATTATGTGTTCCTAATCTGTTTTTAATAATCACAGTTTTTCCAAAACCTTTTAATTCGCCAGAAAAAATTACCTTTCCTGAAAACATTGAAACTACTGAAAGACCTTTTTCACCATAAATATCAATGCCTTGATGAATTCTTATCTGTTTGTTTGATAATACTCTAGGTGCGCCTAATAAATAATTTTTATGCATTTTAGAAAATGACTCTTCCCATTGGGCAATTCTCTTTTCATGTTCTAATTTAGGTCTATATTCTTCCCAAGGGGTCTGCTTTAAAATCATAATAATGTTAAACAAAAGCCTTTTATATTCTTTTTTATTAGTTTAATTATGGAATTCTGTCAAAATATTAATTTAAGCAAAAATATTCTTTCATATAAACGTTCAGTATTTGAAATAATATTTTTTTCAATCTTATGTTTTACTATCTCTTTTTTCCTAGTGCATCCCCAATGGGCTGTTGGGACTGTTGTTAACGCAATTTTATTTAGAGTTGCAATAACTCAAAAAGGGTTAAAATTTTTATTACCAATAGTTATTTTACCTAGTTTGGGTGCCATTTTATCAGGTTTAATATTTGGAACTCCAGTTTTAAATTTATTTATTTTTGCGCCTTTGATATGGCTAGGAAATTTTTTATATATTTTAATTAATAAATCGTTTATTCTAAAAAATCGCTTAAATCCAGTTATTAGCTTAGCAAGTGCTTCTATAGTTAAAGGAGGGATTTTATTTATGGGCGCTTTAATTGCAGTGTATGTGTTTAATTTTCCAAATATATTATTAACAGCAATGGGGCTAATTCAGGTATTAACAGCTGTTTTTGGTGGTTTATTAGCCATTTCATATCAAGAGATTGAAAATATGTTTTTTAAACAAGTTTAAAAAAATAAAAAGAAGAATAAAAACAATTTAGTTAACAAAACGGCATTTATTTTTTTGGTTTTGCTTTTTTCTTTCCTGCCATTTTAATCCTCCTTTATACATTTATTGTACTTACAACTAATGTTGTGATAAAAATACTTCAAGTGGATTTAAAAACAAATCTTTATTTAAAAAATATAAGGACGAATTTTAGACACTTAAACATCAAAAACTACTTTTTATAAAATTTAAATTATTTTAGTAAAACTAAAATGATTTTAGTTTTAAAGAATAGATTAATTTATATTTATAATCCAAAAAATATGTTTATTTTTTTGAATTCAAGTATTTTTCCCTTTCCAATACTTTTTTAGTAAAACTAATACTTTTTTAATAATGATTAAATTTTATTTACAAGCTATTTTAAAAATTTACTTTTAAAATTAATATATGCAAGAAACAGTAACTAAATTAATAGGATTATTACTTACATTTAAACAGGAACAAGATCGAAGTAAAAAAGCAGTTTTAGCCAAACAGGTCTCTAATATTTGTTCACTTAATTTTAGAATTGCCGCTAAAAAAAATCAAAAATTAGCTCAATTAATGCACCCATTAATTGCATTAGGATATTTTCAAGTGCATTCTGATAAGTTTGATCCTAATGAAAAAGAATTAGATAGGATAATACAAAAATTAATTCAATTAAATAATACTTGAAGATAACTTTAATAACTTACTCCTTTTTTATATAGTTATGATATTTATACTTGGAATAATTGGTTTAAGTTTATTATTATTAGGTTGGATTTATGAAACATTACAAACTATAAAAGATAGGCACTGTGATGTTAAACTTACCTTTGCAGGGCTTTATTTTATAGGTAGTTTATTACTTTCAATTTACGCATTTGTTTTAGATGATGTAATTTTTATGGCGTTGAATGGTACAGCTGCTATAATTGCATTAATTAATATCTA
Organism: Microcaldota archaeon; assembly: GCA_020854825.1. GTDB lineage: Archaea > Micrarchaeota > Micrarchaeia > Anstonellales > JAHKLY01 > JAHKLY01. The sequence continues at coordinate 118,747 of JAHKLY010000002.1, forward strand.
TTTTATATTATTTGGGGAAAAATATTCTGCAGAATATAAAAAATTACTAAAAAAAAGAAATTAAAAAAATTTCGTATTAATTAATTTTATTATTTCTGAAAATAATAAAACTCCAATTGCAATAGAAATTGGTAGTATCCAATCAGATAAAGAAACAGAACTAAATTTGAATATCTCTTTAAAGAATGGGTGATATATCATAGTAATTGTTATTAAAAATACTAAAAATACCCCAAGTAAAAGATATTTATTTTTGAATATATTAATTTTGTAAATCGGTTCTTCCAATGATTTAAATGCAAATGGAACACAAAAAATCATTGAGGTTATAGTTATAAAAACCATAGTTCTAGCTTTTTGAATGTCTTCTATAGGATCACTAAGGTAAAATACAAAAAAGGCAGAAATTGCCATAAATAAAGCCATGGTTATAATCAATAATGAATTCTTTTTATTAAGGAATTTTTCATTAGTGTTTCTAGGAGGTTTATGCATAAGTTTATTTGATGGAGGATCTAATCCAAGTCCAATAGCTGGCATAGATTCATCAAATGTATTAATAAATAAAATTTGTATTGCAATTAATGGAAGGTACTCAAATCCAAAAAATACAATTCCTAATATAATTAATATTAATTCAGTAAAATTTCTTGAAATGAGATAACAAATGAATTTTTCTATATTCTCATATATTCCCCTTCCTTGTTTTATTGCTTCAACAATTGTTGCAAAATTATCATCTTGTAATATAATTTCACTTGCTTCTTTGGCAACTTCAGTACCTTTTATTCCCATTGCTATACCAATATGCGCTTTTTTTAATGCTGGTGCATCGTTAACTCCCTCTCCAGTCATCGAGACAATATGTCCTATATTTTTTAATGCTTCAACAATTCTTAGTTTTTGTTCAGGCAAAATTCTTGCATAAATATAAATATATTCAACAATACTTTCAAACTCTTCTTTTGTTAATTCATCTAATTCTTTACCAGTTATTACTCCATCTTTAGTTATTTCTATTATTTTTTTGTTATTTTCTTTTACTATGGGCGTATCTTGAAATGATAAATTTATTTTTTTGGCAATTGCTTTAGCTGTATTTTCATTATCTCCAGTTATCATAATTACCTTTATACCTGCATTTTTACACATTTCTATTGATAATTTCACTTCTTCTCTAGGAGGGTCCATCATAGCAATTAGTCCTAAAAATACAAGATCTTCTTCAATTCCTTTTTTATCTTCAATTATTTTTGTTGCAATTCCAAGGACCCTATATGCATGATTTCCAAATTCAATATTCTTTTTAAGTATTTTTTCTTTATCTTTTTTTGTAAGTTTTTTAATTCTATTATTCTCTTTTATATACTCACATTTTTCAAGAATAATTTCTGGGGCTCCTTTTGTATAAACTATTTTTGTATTATTTGTTTTATGAAGTGTAGTCATAATTTTTCTTTCAGAGGTAAAAACAAGTTCTTCTTTTCTCGGAAATATTTTATCTAAATGGTCTTTCCATAAATTTGCTTTTGTAGCTGCAATTATCAATGCAGCTTCAGTTGGATCTCCAATAATATTAGGCGCATTTGATACAAATTTGACATTAGCATTATTACATAGTATGGATCCAGTCAAAAGGTGAGTAAGTTCCTTTTCTTTAAGTAAATCAATAGATTTATTATTTAAAGTTATTACGCCTTCTATTGAATATCCATTTCCAGATATTTCAAATGTTTTTCCATTAACATATACTTTTTCTACAGTCATCTCATTTTTAGTTAAGGTTCCTGTTTTATCTGTACATATTACTGTAACCGAACCAAGTGTTTCAACCCCAACCATTTTTTTAACTATTGCATTATGTTTTCCCATTCTATCCATACTAAAAGCAAGAGTTAAAGTCAAAGTTAAAGGTAAACCTTCCGGTACTGCTGCCACCATTAAAGCTAAAGCAACAACAAGTGTTTCCCCAAGTGATCCTCCCCTAAATATGCCCAAAATAAAGGTTAAAATACACAAAAAAAATGCTATGACTGCTAATTTTTTTGCAAGTGAATCAATTTTAAGTTGTAATGGAGTTTCTTCCTTTATTTCTTGAACTAACTCTGCAATTTTTCCAAGTTTTGTTTCCATACCTGTTTTTATGACTACTACTCTCCCTTTTCCATATACAACTTGAGTTCCAGTATATACATATTCACCAATAGTTTTTTCTATTGAAATACTTTCTCCAGTTAATGCAGATTCATCAACCTTAAAGCTTATTGCTTCAAATATAATACAATCTGCTGGTATTTTATCCCCTGCTTCTAAAATTAAAACATCTCCAGGTACTAATTCTTTAGTATCTATTTCAATTAGTATATCATTTCGTATTACTTTTGCGATAGGAGTTATAATTTTTTTAAGTGAATCCATTGTTTTTTCTGCTTTATACTCTTGTATAAACCCTAACAATATAACAAAAACTATGGTTGTTAATATTATCCAAAAATTAAGCATTTCATCAATTAAAATTGATATTATTGCAGCACCAAATAGAACATATAATATAAAATTTTTAAATTGATTAATAAAGAGCTTTAATATAATTGACTCTTTTTTCTTTTTTAATTCATTATATCCATATTGATTTAAACGTTTTTTTGCTTCTATATCTTTTAACCCTTTTTGAGAACTTTCTATATTTTTAAATACCCATTCAATTTTCTTATTAACCATATTCTCTCCATTTTAATTTTATAATCAATATTTATAAAATATATGTAAGTATAAAATACTTTTAGAAAAACTAAAAGAGTTTTTTTATTTCTTTTTAGACTTTTTAATTTATCTTCTTAAAATATAATACTTTATACAAGTTTTATTAAAAAGGCATACTAATATGCAATTAAATACATACGTTTTTTAATATTTTCAATTAAAAAAAATTTATGATTAAAGTTCCAAACTTAAATTTACCAGAAATTCAAATTCAACAAGCAGGTGTTGATTTAACATTAGATAAAATTTTCGAATTTACATCAAAAGGCCAAATAGATTATGATAATTCAAAAAGAAGGATAGCAGAAACTAAAGAATTAGAATTTGATGATGAAATTTTTTTAAAACCAGGAACATATAAAGTTCAATTAAGTGAAATAATTAAAATTCCTGAAGACTGTTTAGGCATATGTTTACCTAGATCCACTTTGTTAAGATGTGGCGCTACTATACATACTGCTTTTTGGGATCCTGGTTATGAAGGTAAAAGTGAAATATTATTAGTTGTTTATAATCCAGAAGGTTTAATTTTATGTAAAAAAGCCAGAATTGCACAAATGACTTTTGTTAAAGTAGAAGATTCAAAAGGATCTTATAAGGGCGCATATTATAAAGAAAACCTTTAGGAAAAAGAGTTTTAGTAAAACTAAAAGACTTGTTTTTATAGTAAAAATCATAGATTATTTAAAATGTATATAATCTAATTAATTTATGAAAATCAAACAGAAAGTGATTCATAAGATAGATAAAAAAATTGAAAAAAATATAATTAAAAGAAATTTTTGTATTGGATATCACGCAGATGAACTAGCAGATAAATTTAATAATCGCGCTAAACGTTGGTATGCTGTAAAAATATTTATTGATCCATTAGTAGATAAAATATAAATAAAAACCGCATATAAGTAAACTACTGTGCGTTTCAGAAACCATAACAGTAAACTCTTAATAATTCCAAAAACTGGAAATTTAATGTTTGGTTTACTGTAATGATGTTATATATCAAAAGTGTGTCGCAAAAGCGGGCTTAATTTTTAAAATAGGGTAAAAAGCGCTGTTTTTAATAAATTTCATATAATTCAGTTTACTATAATGGGGTTTTTATCTTCATTGGTTTACTATATTGATGTATTTTTTTACATTTTAAATACATTAATTTTGCACTGTTTTTTGCTTGTGTAAGTAATTCTTTTTGATCAATTCTTTACTCTTTTTTATCTTTTATTTACTCTTTTATTATATTTTGATTAGTATTATAAATAAAATGTTATAAATATACTTTTATGCAAAAACAAACTTCTAATGTTGAATCTTTATCAAAATCTCTAATAGTAATAACTAGGGGAGCACATGTTGCTGAAACTATTTCTTTTATAACTGCAAAACTTTTAGTCGATAGAATGAAAAAGCAAGGTTGTAATGTTGTACTAGAAACAGAGGACTATAGAAACTCCCCAACTTACAGGATCAGAATGAATAGATTACATAATACGAAGTTTAAGATTGATGATGAAGAATTTCAAAAAGAAGCACAATCAAATATATTTTGGACTAGGCAAATAGAAGATAAATATACTATTGATTATAAAAAACCATATATTTTTGATATGCACACTTCAGAAGAATATTTTTTTGCCACAACCAATGTTGAATTATATAAGTAGAATGCAGAATTTAATGTGGGGGGAAATAGTTCTAAATTTAAAGGCCAAATTGCAAGTTTTAGAGGTTGGGTTTGGCCTGTAGCAGATAACCATTTTGCAATTGAAATGCATGGACCTGTTAAATTAGATAAAAATGGAAATAAACTTACATATTGGAATCTACAAGATATTGAAGACTATAAAAAAAGAAGAATTAATAGAGATTCTCCAATATACGATAATAAACTAGCATGGAAAAAAGGATACTTTAGTAAAGTAATTTTAGATAAAATAATAAGATTAATTCATGCTATTATTAAAACTGAAGGTAAAGAAAGCTTACTAATTACTTAGTTTTAACTTATATGTTATTAAGTATTTTATAGTCTTTAAATATTATCTAGTTAATTTTTCAAATTCTTTTATATATGTGTCATCTAATTCAGGATTAGAAAATTCACTTAGTTTGTTTATTTTTATACTAAGTAAATATGTTATTTTCATTAATTCTTGTTTTAACTCGTCTTTATCCTTTGGATCTATTAGTTCATCATTAAGATATCTAGTGTAAATATCCATTGCATACCCTAAACAGTGTTCACGATACTCTGTAGGTAACGTAGAATCACTGGAAATTATTAAACTTGCATATATCATTTGAGATATTTCATTTGTTGCGTGTGAACTATCATGAAATGATTCATAATTAATTACTCCAAACATGTCTTTAAAATAATTAACTGCGTCTTTAATTCCTTTAAGCTTATATTTTTCAATTGAATAATCATAAATAGTAGTTTCAAATTGTTTGATTGCACCTGCTTTTAAATAAAAATATGCAGCGTCTATTGAATTAATACTTTCAGCAGTTTCAAAATACATTACTTTTGCATCAAATTTTGTAAATATTTGTTTATTATGTTCTCCTTTTTCGTTTTTTGTTATAAAGATCCCAGTTTTTCCATCTTCTAAAAAGGTTATTTCATTTTCTAAGATGTCTCCTGCCATGTAAGTTATAAATGCATAATTAAAATGTTTTTTTGGATCTATTTCTCTTTTTTCGTTTTTATTTTGTCTGTATTGAGCTATTGACATTAATGCCATATTTTGATTACCTGCATTATTTTCAATTTTTAATAGAATATTTGAATAAACGATTGCGGCACCATAATTATGTTCTTCCCAAAGTGCTTTATTTATACAGTTTTTTAAAAATTCTGTTACTTCTATTTCATTTAATTCCTTTAATATATTATCTTTATTCTTTGAAGAAAATATTTCATTAATTATTGGATCAATTCTTAATAATTCTAATTGAGTAGTTAATGTTTTTTCAATTGAATAAAACGAAGAAAGAAAAGGATTTTTTCTTATTTTTCCATTATTAAATGCTTCATCTATCAAACTAAATAGATTTGCAAAATTACCTGCTGCCATTTCTTCTTCTACAATTGTTATAATATTTTTTGAATATACATTCATACTTATACTAGTTGTATTTTTTTTAGTGGATTTATCTTCACTATGACTAGGGATAGCAACATAAAATAACATTATTTAGCCTCTTTTAATGATTCTAAAATTTCATTACAGTCTTCAATACCTTGAGAATTACCTGTTTCTTCAAATAATTTTTTAGCTCTTTCTAAGTATTCTTCTGATGTTATCATACCTCTTCCTGGTTTTCCATTATAGGCTTTTGAACCTATATGCATCAAATATTCTGCAAATTGTTTATAATTCTCAGCTGCCCTATTAGTATTTTCATTTATTTCTTCTTCAGTATCTAAGTATTCATTAAATTCTAATCCCATTGTTGCTGCGTTTAAATATTCTTTTTCCTCTTCTAATTTTGATAGTGCTGATTTTATTTTTTCTTTTCCGTCTTTTATATTTAAATTTAATTCCATTGTATTAAATATTAAAAATATGGCAGTCATTGGTTTGTTATTATTCATATAAAATTCATAATCTTTCAAATATTGAGTACTTAAAATATTTTCTTCTTCTTGGGTGAAAGTTATTTCTTTTAATGGTTCTTTTTTAGGAAATGGATCAGCAAGTGTAGAAGTAGCTAATGTTAAGCCAACTAACCCAATTCGCATAATTCTATTAATTTTATTTTTAAGTTTTGCTTTTTCCATACTTTATTTATAAATAGTGATATATTTATACATTTTTATAGGATTATTCATGTCCAAAAATATTTCTTAGTTTTTTAATTATAAATTCTTCAAGAAATCTTCTTAGGTCTTCTGTTTTTAAATATTCTTCTTTAGCTTGTTCAAAAGCAATATTATAATTTTTATCCTTTGAAGGAAGTCTAGTGTGTAATTGATTTATTGTTAAAGCTCCTAATAATTCACAAAATCCTTCTCCTCTATAACCATAGCTTGATCTTTCTGGATCAAAAACAAGTCCACTAATCTCATTATCTAATAATTTTGGAAAAAATAGAAGTGCGTATTTAAATATTAATTCATGACCTAATTCATGACTCATTACATTTTCTATCCCATTTTTGCAAGGAGAAGGATATGCAAAAACATATCGAATTTTAACTACTTTTGTTGGTTTTATACCAGTAAATTCTATTTGAGTAAAATGTTGAGTATATGCATGATAATCATTTTTTAATGTAGATTTTAGTTTAATAATTCTATCTTCCGAAGCAGGTGTTCTATATTTTTCTTCAATTTGTGTATTAAGTTCTTCAAATGTCAATCCTATCTTTGATTCTATTATTCTTTGTTGTTTTAAAAATAAATTAGCCATAAAATCATTTACTTTTTTGCCAAACTTACCTTTTATTCTAAGTTTTGTTTTTCCTATTTTATATACATTTGAAACCATATTTTTATTGTGTTTTTTTGAGTTTATAAATGTATCTTAATCTATAAAAGAAGTGTGGCTAAACCTAGGAATACAAAGAATCCAAGAACATCTGTAGCAGTTGTAATGAATATTGTTGCAGAAGATGCAGGATCTTTTCCTAATTTAGTCATAACTAATGGAATTAATGCACCAAATAGGCCTGCAATCATTAAATTAGTAATCATTGCAATACCAATGATTAATCCTAATAATGGGTTATGATTCCATAAACTAGCGATTATTGCTACTAAAATACCATTTATTATACCATTTATTGCTCCTGCAGTAAGCTCATTAATAATAACTTGCTTAGCAGTTTTAGAATTAATTTTATTTAATGTAAGTCCTCTAACCATTACTGCTAATGTTTGAGTTCCTGCGTTACCTCCCATTCCTGCAACTATTGGCATATAAACTGCTAATAACACAAATGCAGATATTGTTTCTTGAAATAGACTAACAATAGACGCAGCTAAAAATGCAGTTCCTAAATTTATTATTAACCATTTATATCTACTTTTAACTTTAGTTAAAGGCGGATCTAAAACTTGTTCCTCTTTTTTAATTCCTGCAAAATCACGAAGACTAGTAGAAGTTTTTTCTTCTATTATTCTTAAAATATCATCTGAATAGATTATCCCCAATATGCATCGATTTTCATCTAAAACTATTATTTTAGAATGTGCGTTTTTTTTGAATATTTCAATTATTTTATGTTTATGGGTGTCATGTTTAATTGTAGGTATCTTTTTAATATATTTAAATATTTTTTCAGTCTTCCTTTTTGAAATAAATATTAATGGAGATAATTCTCCTTTTAAATAACCATTTTTCATTACAAGAATCGTGGGAAACTTTCCAGTTCTCTTTTCATGGTATCTAACCATTTTAGAAATTTCTTTAAAAGTTGTATCTATATCAACTTCAACAAATTCCAAACTCATTAAATCTGCTGCTGTTCTTAAATCAAATCTAAGTAAATATTCTACTTTTTCTTTGATTTCCTTTTCTAATTCACGTAATATTGGTTTTTGTCTCTTTAAATTAATATTTTTTAATAATATATATATGTCATCAAAATCTAAAAATTCAATTAATCTAAGTATTTCATTATTGGTTAGATTATTCATTAGTTCTATTTGTAATTTTTTGGGTAATTTTAATAAAACAAACCCTTGATTATTAGTAGGTATTTTTTTAAATATTTTAATCCTATCAGATTTTGAATTAATTAACTTAGTTATGACATTTTGTTTGTTAATTTTCATTGTACTTTTTAATTTAAGTTATTTTTTAAATTTAACTCTTAAAAAACTTGTATGTTGGTCTTACTGCCAAAATTAAAGCAATTAATAAAAATATATGCCATTCAATAAATAATATCTTGGGAAACAAAATAACAATACATAAGGTTGCAAAAAAAACTGAACCTTTTGTTAGTATAATATCTAAAATATCCATATTTTTAACTTTTTTATTTAAATTCATACACTCACCTCTTATTTACTAGTTGCAGATCTAAAAAATCCTGCTATAAATCCCAACATTGCTCCAATTGCAATTAAATCAGGATTTGTTATATCAAAAATCTGTTCAAATCCTTTTAAAACAAAAACATTTAAAAATGGAATAATACTTACAATTGCTCCACTAATTGCACCCATAACTGCACCAATACTAGCAAATATAAAAATTGCAAGAATTCCTATTAATATTGCAAAAACACTTCCTAATGCAATATCCCAATTTTTTAAAAAATTCATATTTATCACCTCAATTAAGTATAAAGATATAATAATTTAATATGGTTGCAAAAGAAACCCATAATATATACGGTATGAGTAGGTATGCTGCCTTTTTATCAAGTTTATAGAATAATTTCATAATTAAAACTATAAATAACCATAAAAAAATTATACATATTAAACCAAATAATGGAGAAGTTAAACCAAAAAATAGAATTGACCATAAAGTATTCAAAACTAATTGAATTCCAAAAATAATTAATGCCAATTTAACTTCTTTTTTCTTAATCCCTTTTGAATAAATTAAATATGCTGAAATTCCCATTAAGACATATAATATAGTCCAAACTGGTCCAAATACCCAATTTGGAGGATTAAAAGAAGGTTTATTGATACTTTCATACCAGGTAGGTATATTTTGAGTTGTAAATATTGAACCTATTATTCCTGCTAACAAACAGAGGATTATAAATCCTATTAAAATTCCTGCATTTTTTAACTTCATAAGTTATACTACTTTGATTAACTATAAAAAGCTTTTGCGTATTAAAAATATATGGAAAATATTTTGAAAATTCTTAAACTTTATAAATTAAAGACAATTTATCGTGAAAATTCTGTTGAAAATAGAAAAGAAAGTGTTGCATAATATACTTGGAGTAGTATGCTTCTTGCAGATTATTTTTTAGATGTATTTAAACAAAAAGGATTTGAACCTAAAATAAACAGAGAAAGAGTATTTCAACTTCTTTTATATCACGATGTAGTTGAAATTGAAACAGGAGATATTTCTATACATTTAGAAGATGCGAGAGAGGGAAAAGAAGAAAAAGAAAAATTGGCAATTCAAAAATTGAGTAAAGAAGTCCCAAAAGAATTAGAAGAAAAACTTATTGAAATGTTTTATGAGTATGAAAATCATAAAACAATTGAAGCAAAATTTGCTAAAGCTATTGATGTTTTAGATGCTCAAATTCATGAAATAGATTATAAAAACGATTGGATAGGATGGACAGCAGATATTTTATATAAACATAAAAAAAATAAGGTTAAAGAATTTCCAATCTTGGATGAATTTTTTGAAGAATTAATTGATTTTCTTAAAAAAGATGGGTATTTTGATCAATAAATTATGAATATGTTTATAACACATTTATATATTTTCTTATTCTAAATATTTAATAGGAGGTGGGGTTATGAAAGAAATAACTGTAATAACAAAAAATGAAATTGGTGCGTTAGCTGAAGTATGTAGTATTCTAGGTAAAGCAGGCATTAACCTCCAAGGGATATCTGCTAATGGAGTTGATAATAAAGGTATTATCAAAATTATAACTAGTGATCCGATCTCAAGTGAAAACTTCTTAAATAAAAAAGGATATAAAACAAAAATAAATGATGTGATTGTTGCTAAAATTAATGATCGACCAGGAGAATTAAGTAAACTAATTGAAAAACTATCTAGAGAACGAGTAAATTTGGAATCTGTATACTTGTTAAATAATACAAAAGGAATAGTGGAAATTGCTATAATACCAGAAAGAACAGAAGATATCGAAAAAATAACAGATATGATAGGCAAAGGATATATTGCTTAGTATTAATTATTTGAATGTGCTTTGTATAATTCTTCAAAATGTTTGGACATCGCAGAAAATGCTTCTGAAAATAAAGAATAATTAGTTAATTTTTTCATAATATAATCTATTTCTTTTTTTAATTCTTCTTCAGTTATATTTGTAGTTTCAGCTAATGAAATAACCCAATTTGCCATATCCCATCTTAACCAATAAGAATTTTGTGGATCATTAAAAACTCCTTCTTTTGATTCAGTTGCTTCAATAATTTTACCAGTTAAATGAAGCAAACAGGTTTTCATTTTTTTATTTTTTTCCATTTTTTTTATAGTTTCTTCAGTTAAAGGAATATTTGCTTTTTCAAATAAGGGGGCAGATTCTTCAAATATCATTTTATCAAATTCTTCAAAAACTTTTGAAAATAATTCAATAGCTTTTCTAAGTTTTGATTTAAAGAATAAGAATTTATTTCCTTTTATATTTTCAGGGAGGTCCATTTTATCAATAAGTTCTCTTGTTTTTTTCTCTCCTTTTAAATATACTAAAATAGTTATTCTACCAATTCTTTCAGCATCTAATATGATGTCATTTGAATATAATTTATACTCTTTTAAAATTTCATCTGCTTTTTGAATAGATTCTATAAAATATTTCTCACTTTCATTTTTATGAGTCAATAATATTCCATATGTAGATAATAACGTGTTAACATATTTAGGATATTTTTTATTTAAAAATTCGACAATAGGACTAAAACTTATTTTGTCTGTTTTTAATTTTTCATACCTGTTTAACATAGATAATTCATTAATTCCAAAAAGATCTTCTTTATAATTTAAGTCATCATCAAAAATAATCTTTCCAGTTTTTAATGCTGCTACAAATACAAATGCTTGATCTTGAGAATCTAAAGTTAATAATTGTTCATATTTATTTTCAGTATTTAATAATTCTACAAAATCTTCATAACGTTTAAGTGTATATATTTCTAATATTTTTTCTCCTTCGAGAGTATTAAAGTTAATGTTTTTAAGTTCATGTCCCGTATAATTTTTGAATTTTGTAGTATTAATTTCATTTCTATTAATTGTTAACCAGTATTTCATATAAAATTGTACTTTATTTTTATCTAAAGTTTGCTGTTGTACGGACCTATGCTTATGAGTCTTTGAAGGGTATGGCATATATTTATCTAGATACACAAATTTATAATACTTATTTAAAAAATAATTTTAGTTTTTGCAAAAACCCTTCTTGTTTTTGTTTACTTTCCATTTTATTTAAAAGAGACAATAATTCTTGACATCCCACAAGCTCTTGTTCTAATTTATTTTTTGAATACTCTTTTAATTCTTCTTTTTTGATTATGTATGTTTCATACTCGTTAAAAGAATAAATACTATCTCCATAAAGAATTATCTCATTAATAATTTCTTTAGAACATTCTATTGATTTAAAAAATTCAATTAGATCATTACTCATTTTTTCATTTTTTTTCAAATTTAAAAAATTGGTTTTATCTAAATTAAATATTTTATCAAACCATACTCTTTCTTTACGTATTACTCTATTGAATTTTGATACTTCTGGATATACATATGCTAATTTTTGGTCTGAATAATCGAAATATTTATATAATTCTTGAAGATCCATATTACTAAAGAATGTATCTTTATTAAATAAATTTTCTAACTCTTGTAATGTATCTAACTTAATAAAAGGAAAATCAAATTTAAAAAGATCTTCTGATTGTATCTTTTTAATTAAATCTTTAATTTTTAAATTCATTAAACTATAGATATACTCTTTTCTAATTTCTTCTAACTTATTGATGTTATCTAAGTATTTTTCTACTAATTTAATATGTTCAATATTTATATTCTCTAATTCAATTAAATTATTTAAAAGTAAGGTTATTTTGTTAATTCTTGTTTCCAAATCAATTTTTTCATTTTTTAATTGTTGCCCTAATGTGAGATATTTTTTATTTAAATTTTCAATTTCTTCAAAATACTTAAATTTATTTTTAACTTCTTCAATTTTTCTTTTTTTAAGTAATTCTATGATTTCTTTAAACTTTTCCCCTATATTACTAGATATTTTTCCTTCTTCCATCGCATTTAAAATAGTTGCTTCAAAAGAAAGATCTGTTTTATATGCTCTCTGCAGTTTTCTTCCTAATTTAAATTTTTGTCTTAAATCTTGATTTGATATTTCTTCTTGTTTTTTGATTCTTTCGGTTTTTTCAATTAATTCTTCTAACCATTTTGTCAATTCTAATATATCTTTAAATTGTTCTTCTCCAAACTCGTTTATCTCTTCTAAGGTTCGAGAATATTGATTTTTTAAATTAAGAAGATCTTGTTTTTTATACATATACTTTATTAGATATAGATTACTTATAAAACTATTGTTCAATGCGCTATGTTTTTAAACGTTTAAGTATATTAATATATAATGTATAACACATTTGAAAAAAAGTTTATAGAACCTTTAACTAAATCTGAAATAAAACTCATAGGGGATAAAGGCCCCATGTTTAAAACAGATAAAGAAACTATCCGAGGAGTTGCTTATTTTGAAAGATTACATGAATTAGCTACAGATGAAAGAGGCAACTTTAAAAGAAATGGTATAGATTTTAGTAGTATATTTTATTATTTTCCAAAAAAATCAAGTCCACACATAGTTCTTCTGCCTTCTGGATTTAGTTTTAATGAAAGAATTAGACATCATCCTTCTAGTTTTTTAAGATTTTTAAAATTTAAATTATCCAATTTTGATACTACTGATGAAAAAGAATTATACCATTTGTCTTTAAAATATCTAGCAGCAGAGTTAGCAAGTATGTTAGATGAAGAATATTCTTTTATTTTACCTATTTGTCATTCAAAAGGTTTTTCAATACATCTAGGGACTCAATTATCTAAAGTATTGGGTATTAATATAGAATATGAATATGTTGAAACATTGAAAAATATAAAAACTCAAAGCACATTAAATACTTCAAAAAGATTATCTAATTTAAAAAAGTCTTTAAGACTTAAAAAGAAATTTCCGTTAAATTCAAAAATACTTCTTATTGATGATGTTATTACTACTGGAGCAACAATTCAAGAGTATCTTAGATTACTAGTTGGACAAGATGTAAAAACTATTATTAATTATAAAACAGAACCTATATTTGAAGAACATAGGATTTTCAATTCAAATTTAAAAAATTCTAGATTAAATTTTGTAGGAAATATTAATGGAAACCTTGTTTATTGTCTTGATCTTCCTTTTTTTGAAGCAATAGAGACAATTGAAAAAGATTTAAAAGTTTTAGAGTTTGATAATGATATGCATTTTTGTAATTATCAATAAAAAAAAGAAAAAATTATTCTTCTTCTGCAAATCTCTTAATTTCTTCGATATGTTCAACTATTAATTGTGCTTTTCTTTTTCCAAATTTAAATGGATATTGATCTGCATCATCTTTTTTTAGAACAATTAATTTATTTCCTTTAAATTCATCATATTCTACTACCATTTCATCACCTACAAAAAATTATTGTTTAACATTTATGATTGTTAAATTACTAAAAGTAATATTATTTAAAACTATGTTTGCCGTAATTGTATAATCCCCTTCTTTAATTCCTCCACAAACATTACATTTTGGTAGTTTAAATAAATATTTTTCACTATTATTTCCAATTGTTAAATCTATTGTTCTATCTTCTTTGAATCTATTATTTATTGCTCTAATAGATAAACTAGCATTTTTAAAATCCATATTTGATTCTATATTGATACTAATATTTACTTGTTGAGAAGACTTATATTCAAGTTTATCTGTAGAAATATTAATTACCAAGTTTGGTTCAAGATCAAATTCATCATTTATATTGGAATTATTAGTTTCAGATATATTAATATGATCAGTTTCATTAGCTAAATCTTTATCGATAGTATCTCCATTTAAGTTAGTTAAACAACCAAAAAATAAAGAAAAAAGAATAAAAATAAAAAGTAAGTTTTTTTTCATTGAATTACACTTCCATAAACCATGAAAATTTAAACTTTTTTGACATTTACTGCTTTTGGTCCTTTTTCACCATCTTCAATTTCAAAGGATACTTTATCTCCTTCGTTTATTCTTGTTCCAGGAACTAAACCTGTTATGTGAACAAAATAGTCTGTTCCATCTTCGCCAGTAATAAAACCAAAACTTTTTACTGGATTAAAGAATTTTACTGTACCTTCCATTTACTTTACACCTCTTTTTAAAGAATAACCCTTTCATTATATATATTAATGAAAAGTATTACTCTCAATACTACTAGAATTCTGAATGACACATTATTTAAAACTATGTTTTATTTCATTTCTATAAAAAGGAGCGTTTACGACAAGAGTTTCATACTCTCCACCTTCTCCCATTACATTCAGGTTATATGTTTTAGATAATTTTTTTAATTCTTCTAGAGTGTGTTTATCTAATATTCTACCTATCCATTTTTTATCAAAACCTTCTGCTGCAGTTTTTGTGATAATAATTGTAAAACCTTTATTTATCATTTCATTTAATAATTGTTCTTGATCTTCTCCCCATAAAGGAGTATAAGACTTTATTCCTAGTTTATTACAGATATTATGGATTCTTTTTTTTTGGTATTCAGAAGCTATTGCACCAGATATAATTCCTTGAATTTTATATTGTTCTATTGCAGTTTTAATCAATTTTTCTAAATCTTTTAATTCATCCTCTTTATTTCCATCTGTTTTTTGAAATATAATTGGTATACCTATGGAATTTGAGATATCACTAGCTAATTCAATAGTTGGAGTATGAAACATATAACTATCTTCATTTTTACTTTTAATAGTCATTAAACATGATATCTCATACCCTTTTTTCATCATTTTATACATAGCAAAAAGTGAATCTTTACCTGTACTTATCAAAGCACCCACTTTAATATTTAATAAATCACCAACATAATCTGATTTAAATTTAAATCCTTTGGATTTAGCAAGCCGTTCTATATCTTTATCTATTCCACTTCCATACTGTACAGCAAGTTTTTGTCTCCAAGCATATTCTTTGGGTACTCCTAATTCTTCTGAAACTTGTCTAAGGATATATTTTTTATGTCCATCTTTAATTTTTAAATTTCCTGGAATTTTAAGAGAATGAGATATGAGGTCTTTATTTAAAAATGGAGTTAATAATGCAATATTAAAATATTTTGCTAAAGAATTATCCCTATCTAGATCTCTTTCTTTTAATGAATCTAACCCGCGTTTACATTCTTCGTTTATATTTTTTGCATGTGCATGTCTTTCGTATCCTGCGTAAAGTTCTTCTGTTCCCAATCCAGAAAATAAATGAGTAATCCCATCTTCACTTGCTTTTTTTATAGATAAATACAATGGTAGTGCAATACTTACAGTAACATAAGTGACATTTTCTATAATATTAGAAACTTCAATTAATTCTTTTTCTAAATTTTTTGGTTTCACAATTTCAAGTTCAAAACCTAGTTCTTCAGCTGCTTTTTTTGCAAAAATACAATCTTTATAATCTTCTTCAGAAGAAGTAGTATAACATATGAAATCTATATTATTATCTTTTAGAATTTTAGCTATTAAAGTAGAATCAACTCCTCCTGAGAATAAAACTCCTATTTTACCATGTTTAGGTATCTCATTAAGTATAGATTTAGTTATTAATTGCTTGAGTTCATTATGCATATTTATATTATGTGAGAATATCCTTATAAAAGTAAGTTTTAAATTGTAGCACTAATATTGTCTTTAGATTTTCCCAAAGGTATAGGTAAATATTTTTGAGCAGGCATAGTTTTTTTTTCATTTAACCAATTTCTGATTATATTCATTGTTTCATCAATAACAGGAGGTAAATATTTTTTTGAATTTACCCTTTGCTTTTTTTGAGATTTTAAAAAATTTAATGCATCTTTATCACCTAACATATCAAAAAAAACTTTTGCATATTCATATTTAGTAGAATAAAATATTTTAGCTACTTTTTTCATAACTCTTCTTTTGCAGATTAAATTTTTTTGACTTATTTCATACAAAATATCGAGTGAGTAATACCTTGAAAGAGTAAAAGTTTCATTATTTAATATGGAAGAACATAAAGCATCTATAACAATATTACTTTTTTTATGGGAACAGTTTGTTCCCATTTTAATTAGTACTTTTTTAAGATAATCTATTTTCCATTTTTGTTCATTTTGATTATCTAATACTAAGATAGCCTCAATTAATTTCCCACAATTTTTTTTGGTTATATTTTTTTCAAAGAAATATGTATATCTCAAAAAACCTTCTTCTATATTACAATTTAACATTGAATTCCAAATGATATTAAAGTCGTTAAAAAGTAAATTACTTTCAATTTCATTAATTACAAATTTAAGTCGATCATCTTGTAGATTCTCATTTGTTAAACAATGAATAAATTTTGGAATATATAATTTTTTTTCTAAATTAATAATACCATTTTGAACTAAGGGTAATAACGAATCATTTCCTTTAATTAAAAATAATAAAACAGGGTATATAGGGGGAATTTTAGAATCTCTCATACATTCTTCCATAAACTTTTTTTCTTCAGAATTTGCTACTGGATAAAATTTGAAGAAATGTACTAATCCAGAATCACAAAGGTGTTCAGTTATTATCCATTTTATTGTATATAATTCATTAAAAGAATCGTTTCTTATTGCATGATGGATACGAGTTACAATAATTTTTGCCACTAAATCTCTAAGTTCCCAGTTTATATCAGAAATAAAGATTGCAAATTCTTTCATTGATTCTTCATTAGATTGCTCAAATAAATAAGCAATAAATTTTTTTAATTCGTGTTTGTTGACATCATTTGAAAATTGTAAACTCATAAATTTAATTAAACTAATTTATAAAGTTTCTTTTGCTCTTCAATTATGGATCCAATTTGAATAAGATCACTGATCATATAATCTGGAATAAATTCAGGTGTTTTTTTAGGTTTTCTTATCATCCATGCAGTTTTTATACCTAGTGTACTGGCTACCACAAGGTTTTTTATTTTATCATCAATAAATAATATTTTATTTGGTTCACAATTACATTTCTTTATTAAAATATCATAAACTTCTGGTTCTGGTTTTGAGTATCCTTCTTTACCTGTTAACACATTCACATCAAAAATGCCTTTTAATTGTGGAGAGATTAAAACTTCTTCTCCCCAAGATTCTGAAATATTACTTAATAATCCAATTTTTATTTTTCCTTTTAAATTTAAACTTAATTGTTCAAAAGTGGGATCAATTAAAGATAAAACTTTATTCATAAAATTTTTTCGTATTTTTTCATAGTCTTGCACATCTATCTCTCTCCAAAATTTAGATTCAGATAATTGTCCTTTATCAAATTTATGGATTTTATCCATTAACACATCATAATCAACTAACTCACCATTTGCTTGTAGAATTGTAAATAATAAATCTCCTAAACTACCTTTTTCTAAGATTACTCCGCCAAAATCAAAAATTAAGTATTCATACCTCATTCTATCAAATCCTCCAGTTGAATTAATTTAGGAACAATTAAATCTGCTTTACCGCTACATTTTTCAATGGGTTTTCGTAATAATAATACAGTTTTAAGACCTTTGCTACTAGCCATATTAATATTATCTACATCTTGATCAATGACTAATGCATTTCCTATTTTATTTTTGATTATATCAAATGCGATGTCATTTGGAAACATTGCCTCTAAATCTGATGATAAAATAGATAATTGAATCATTGAAGATAATCCAGATGAATCAAATATTTCTTCTGCCCATTCTTTGGGTATATTACCATATACTCCTATTTTTTTATCCATAAACCCAGATATTAAAGGCAAAAAATCATTATCAAAAGAATATTCAAGTTTTTCTAGGACTAATTTCCTTGGCATATGTATATCTGTTATACCAATATTTTGCCAAAATTCTTTTTCAATTATTTGTCCTTTACAAAACTTATCAAATTCAGTATTAAGTTCATTATTATTTTTCATTTTGCAATTTCTGATTGTATCCTTTATTATTTGAGGAATGTTTGAAAAAGTAAATACTCCTCCCTCTAAATTAAAGAAAACCGAATTACACCTTATTTTTTCCATACTGGTCACAAATTAATTTCAAAAGAAAACTTAATAAGCCTTTCAGTTTAATATATCAATATGGGAAAAGTATATTTTACAAAAGACACAGAACCAACAAAATTTGTGATTGAACAAATATATGATCTTGCTGGTCGTTTAATTTTACATGGAACCGTAATGCACGGAGTCATAAAACCTGGAATTGAAGGCAAAGTTAAGGGTAAAGAATTTATATTAGAACATATTGAACAAAAAAATATTCGATTAGATTATTTAGAAAAGGGAGAAACGGGCGATTTAGTAATAAAAAGTAGAGATACACTTAAAAAAATTCATCCTGAAGATTTTGGAGTAGGTAAAATACTATTATTTTGACGCTAATTAACTCATACTATAACTTTCTTATAGTTTTGTGTTCATTTATGTTTGAATAAATCAAAATAATGAATAATATTTTTAAATATATTTATTATAATACATATGCTCTTACCTTTATGGAGAGCAAGGTGGGAGGTAAGGAAGGAGCCAGCGTGGTTAACCTGCCTTACCCTTCTTTTTATGTCAATTCTTTTTTTAAACGAACAAAAGCCTTAATAAACTTTATTTACTGAAATACTTCTATGATTGATATAAAATATATAAGAGAACACACAAAAGAAGTGCGTGATAACTTAGCTAAAAGAAAAAATCCAGAGATATTAGAGATGTTTGATGAACTAATTGAAAAAGATAAAAAAGAAAGAGAAATGAAAATAGAACTAGATAAAATGCGAAAAAGAAGAAATGATATTTCTAAAGAAATTAATGAAAAAAAGAAAACAGGAGAGCCAATTGAAGAATTTCTTAAAGAAGTAAAAGAATTACCAGATAAAATAAAACAAGAAGAAGAACAGTATGAAAAACTTACAGAAAGAATTACGGAATTAAGAATGAGAATACCTAATATTTTACATGAAAGTGTTCCTTATGGAGAATCTGAAGAAGATAATGTAATTATAAAAACTTGGGGAACTCCAAGAAAAAAAGAAGAATGGATGCTGCCACATGCTGATTTAGTAACTATGTTTGATCTTGTTGATACTGATAAGGCTTCTGAAATATCTGCTTCTAGATTTTATTATTTAAAGGGCGATTTTGTACTATTAGAACAAGCTTTGCTAAGATATGGATTAGATAAAATGGTAAAAAAAGGATTTATTCCTTTAAATCCCCCATATATGATAAGAAAAGAAATAATTCAAGGTGCAACAGATGCATATAAATTTGGAGAAGATATATACAAGATAGAAGGAGAGGATTTATATTTAATTGCAACAGCTGAACACGGAATTATTGGATATCATAAAAATGATATTTTACCAGAAAAAGATTTGCCTCTTAAATATGTGGGATTAACCCCTTGTTTTAGAAAGGAAGCAGGTTCGCATGGAAAAGATACTAAAGGAATATTTAGAACGCATCAATTTCATAAAGTTGAGATGATAATTTTTTCAAAACCAGAAGATTCCTGGAAATTTCATGAAGAACTAATTAAAATTAATCAAGAAATAATGGAAGAATTGGAATTACCATATAGAATAATAAACACATGTACTGGGGAATTAGGAGTTGTACATTCTAAATTATATGATGTTGAAGCCTGGTTTCCAGTACAAGAACAATATAGAGAGGTAATGTCTTGTACAAATGCGTTATCTTATCAAGCAGTAAGATCAAATATACGATATGAAAAAAAAGAAGGAGATAAAGAGTATGTACATATATTAAATGACACAGTTATAGCAGCAGGTAGAACGATGACTGCAATAATAGAAAATAATCAACAAAAAGAAGGAAATATTAAAATTCCTAATGTCTTAGTGCCATATATGAATGGAAAAACTGAAATTAAAGCATAATTACCTTTATATTGATTATCTAAATAAGCATATCCAATGTATGACTATATTATACAAAAATTAGATACAATCAAATGTGATTATTGGGACATAAGATTAGAAGACACAAATACTTTATCTTTAAATTTAGAAAATAGTGAATTTAAAGTCCAAAAAAATTATTATGAAGGATTAGGAATTAGAATATTAAACCAAGGATCTTGGGGTTTTGCGAGCATAAATCAATTAAATAAATCTTCTTTTGATGAAGCACTATGTCATGCTATTAGATTATCAAAAATTAAATCAAATAAAATTCAAATCAATAAATATAAAAAACAGAAATATAAAGACAAAAGAAAAGATATTGAAATAGATTTAGAAGTATGGACAAATAGATTAAAAAAGATAGAAAAAATAACCAAAGGAAAATATATCATTTCAACAGCTTTTAATTTAATACATAAAGATACTTATTCTATATTCCTTAACTCTGAAGGATCATCAATTTCACAAAAAGATAATTTCTCTTATTGCGGACCTAGGATTATTGCAAAAAAAGGAAAAATATTACAGAGTTGGACTGACAGACAAGGAAAACTTGGAATTATTGAAAAGTTAGATAATCTAGAGGATATGGCAATTAATGCAAAAAACAAAGTTATCAATTTATTAAATGCAAAACCTTGTCCTAAGGGAATTCAAAATGTTATATTAGATCCACAAATGGTGGGGGTTTTTTGTCATGAAGCAATAGGTCATGCAGCAGAAGCAGATATAATTTCAAAGGGGGATTCAATTTTAGAAAAATTAATTGGAAAACAGATTGGAAACAATGAAGTTACTATAATTGATTCACCAAATGAAAAAAACGGATTTGGTAACATTAATTATGATTCAGAGGGAGTTAAAGCAAAAAAAGTAGTAATAATAAAAAAAGGCATTGTTAATTCATTTTTACATTCAAGAGAAACATCTAAAAAGTCAAATGAAAAACTAACTGGAAATGCAAGAGCATCAAATTATAATAATTTCCCAATAGTTAGAATGAGAAATACTGTAATGTTACCTGGAAAACATTCAAAAGAAGACGTATTTGACCTAAAAACTGGAGTATATCTTAAAGGAATGAAAGGAGGACAAGTTAAAACATTAGATGGAAAATTTATGTTTGCTGCTAGAGAAGCTTATAATATTAAAAATGGAGAAATACAAGAACAATTAAGAGATGTTTCAATTTCAGGCAATATAACAAATACCTTATATCATATTGAAGCGATTGGAAAAGATTATGACCCAACAGGTGTTGGTTTCTGTGGAAAAGATGGACAAAGTATAAGAGCAGGAGATGGTGGGCCGCATATCAGAATAAAAAATATATTACTGGGTTGATTAAATGATTGAAGAAATATTAAAAAAATTAAAAAAATATAACATAAAAGATTATGAAATATTTAATTCAACTAATAGTATTACTTCTATTGATACAGATAAAACTAATTTCGATAAAAAAGAATTTGAATATGACGAAGGATATGGATTAAGAATATTAAAAAACAATAAAATAACTTTTACATATTTTTCAGATAAAAATCATATTGAAAGTTCTATTCAAAATGCATTAAAAATTATAAAAATAAAACCTAAACTCCATAATTTTACATTTAATAATAAAAACCCCAAAATAAAAGTTAAAACATATGATAAAAAAATAATTGATCTTGATGAAAAAGATATAAAAGAACTAATTAAAGATATGATTCAAAATATTAAATATACTCCAATAAGTTGTTCTGTAATTAAAAATATTTCAGAGGTTAGAATAATTAATTCAGAAGGATTAGACTGTTCTCAAAAAGAAACAAGTTTACTTGCTTTCGCTTATTGTTCAAAAGAGGGACAAACAGGTTCAGAATTTTATGAATCATATAAATATGATAGAAATACTATTTTAAATTTATCAAAAATAGCTTCTAAAAAAGCAAACCAAAAAACAAAACAAATATCTTCTGTTAAATTACCTGTGATATTGGAAGATGACGCTCTGATTAATATAATTGATAATTTATTTTTAACACAAATAACTGGAGATAAAAAACACCATAACTCTTCTTATTTAATAGGAAAAGAAAATATGAATATTGCATCTAATAATTTAACTATTTACGAAGACCCCTTTTGTGAAGGTCATTCAAAAACAAACTTTGATGGTGAAGGAATAGAAGATGATATTTCTGTATTAATAGATAAAGGAAAATTTACTGGGTTTGTTTATGATAAAGAAACAGCTGCTTTAAGTAAGGTAGATAAAAAAGGCTTTTGTTCTAGATCAAATTATACACAATATCCAACTATTGGTTACTCAAATATACTAATCAAACCTGGTAAGACAAAAAATTTAGAAGAAATACATAGGGAATATGTTGTTATTAATAATTTGTTTGGATTTCATACTGTTAATACAACAACAGGTGATTTTAGTTTAATAATAGGAAATGGATACCTTGTAAAGAATAATAAAAAACAATTTATTCAAGGCAATATCTTATCGGGTAACACTTATGCGCTTCTTAAAAATATTCAAGATATTGAAAAATCATTAAAAATGAAAGGCAGTTATATTGTTCCACGCATTCTAGTAAAAGGTCTAACTATATCTTAATATTTAAAAAGGGCTCTATATATTAATTATATACAGTAATGGATATTAAATTAACATATTATTTAGTATTAATTTGGTGTGTAAATGGAAGATTATAAATCAACTGAAGAGATTAAAGTTCCTGAGAAATTAATAGATCAAATAATAGGGCAAGAAAAAGCTGTTGAAATAGTTAAAAAAGCAGCTAAACAACGAAGAAATGTCCTATTAATAGGTAGTCCAGGAACAGGCAAATCAATGTTAGCACAAGCTATGGCAGAATTAATGCCAGCAGAAGATTTAGAAGATGTTTTATGTTATCCAAACAAAGTAGATGAAAATAATCCTAAGATTGTTGTTGTTAAAACTTATCCTCCAAAAGAAGAAATAGAAAAAGATCCCAAATTAAAGTCACTTTATCATAATGATTTAATATTAGCTAAAAGTAAAAAAATGCTAAAAGATATGGAAAGTAAAGTTAAAACTGAAAAAGATAAGAAAAGGATAGAAGAAGAAAAAAAGAAATTAGAAAAAAAAGAAGATATAGGACAAGGAAGAAAAATTTTAAATTTAACACAAAGAGTAAGAGGAAGCCCTTCTTCAGATAAAGGTCCAAATCCATTATTAGTCGTTATTTTAATAGCAATAATAGCAATTATTGCCTTGTATATGACAAATGCATTACAAGATGATTCTAAATGGTTCATTTTAGCTTTTATTTTCGGATTAGGATTTATGTATTTCTTATTTAGTTTTTCAAGTAGATTAAGTTTAAGAATGGGTATTGGAGGTTTTGGAACTGATGATCCAAAATTAATAGTTGATAATTCAGGAAAAAGAACAGCACCTTTTGAAGATGCAACAGGAGCAAAATCAGGAGCTTTATTAGGCGACGTCCGACATGATCCCTTGCAAAGCGGTGGGTTAGGAACTCCTCCACATTTAAGAGTAGAAGCAGGAGCAATACATATGGCAAATAAAGGAGTTTTGTTTATGGATGAAGTTACTTCATTAACAAAACACTTTCAACAGGAATTATTAACTGCAATGCAAGAAAAAAAATATCCTATTACTGGACAAAGTGAAATGTCTTCAGGAGCAATTGTTAAAACAGAACCTGTCCCATGTGATTTTGTTTTAGTAGCAGCAGGAAATGTTCCAGATATACAAACTATGCACCCTGCATTAAGATCAAGAATTCGTGGTGCAGGATATGAAATCTATGTTGAAGATCATATGGATGATACTTTAGAAAATGAAGAAAAATTAGTTAAATTTGTAGCACAAGAAGTTAAAAAAGATAAAAAAATACCTCATTTTACAAAAGAAGCTGTAAATGAAGTAATAAATGAAGCAAGAAGAAAAAGTACTAAAAAACATTCATTTACTTTGAATTTAAGAGAATTAGGAGGAATTGTTCGTGCTGCAGGAGATATGGCAAGAGAAGAAAATGCACAATATGTTTTACCTGAACATGTTAAAAAAGCTAAAAAAATATCAGGAACATTAGAACAACAAATAGCTGAACAATATATTGAATTAAAGAAAAGTTACAAAGTTTTTCAAACAAAAGGTTATGAGATAGGCCGCGTAAATGGATTAGCTGTTTTAGGAGATCCTTCTTCAGGATTAGTATTACCAATTGTAGCTGAAGTTACGCCCTCATTTGGAAAAGGAACTGGTAGATTTATTGCTACTGGTAAATTAGGAACTATTGCTAAAGAAGCCGTAGATAATGTTTCTGCAATTATTAAAAAACACGTTAAAAAAGATATGTCTAAAAAAGATGTTCACATACAATTTTTACAAACTTATGAAGGAGTAGAAGGAGATTCTGCATCTATTGCTGTTGCAGTATCAGTTATATCAGCAATGGAATCTATACCTATTGATCAAACAATAGGTATGACTGGTTCATTATCAGTACGTGGAGAAGTACTCCCAGTAGGTGGTATAACAGGCAAAGTACAAGCGTGTGTTGAAGCAGGATTAGAAAAAATTATAATACCAAAATCTAATTTTGAAGATGTTTATACATCTAAAGAAGATAAAAAGAAAATACAAATAATTCCTGTAGAAAGTATCAGTGATGTTCTAAAACATGTTTTGAAAAAAGGCGCCAAAACAACTAAATTTATCAAAGGAATAAAAAACAATAAGAAATAATATTTAAAAATGACTTAAAAATATATAAAATGGTAGTTTAAAAACATCTTTATTTTGTATTTCTACCCCTTCAAAAACAATAATTTTTTTCCCTTTAAAATCAATTTCTTTAAATTGTTTTAAATCTTTATTTTGCCCACCTATTTCAAATAATGTATTTTTCCATACAAAATCTGGTCCTGTTTTTAAATAATATAATTCTTCAGTATGCATTGCAAAAAGATCTTCTTTAGATAATCTAATAGCCCTTTCTTTTTCTCCTAATAAATCTAAAAGTACCATCCTTATAACTGGAGAGACAAATAATACTTTTGGTTCTTTTCTTATTTTTGATTTTCCTTTTTTGTATATTTGTGCTTTATGTATAACACTTGCTTTTTCAAGATAATCAATCATTTTTATAATAGTGCCTTTACCCACATTTAGATCATTGGCTAATGCATCATAACTTATTTTTTCTGAAAGAGCTAAAAGTTTTAATAAAGGCCAAAATTTAGATAAAACTTCCTCATTAAAAGAACTAGTTCCCCCAATATCTTCATAAATTATTCTTTGTAATAAATCTAAAATAGTTGATGTTGGTTTTTCTAATAAATATGGGATATTCATTTCTTTATATTCTAAAATTATTTCATTTATATTTTTTAATTTATCCCTTGCATCTAATTCAGTTTTCATTGCTTCGGTAAATAAATCTTTAGAAAATAAATTAAATTTTCTTATTTTTATATTATGCTTTAGTTCTAAAAATTCATTAAAAGTTAAAGGTTTTAAATTTATGAATACTGCTCTCCTAGCAAGTGTTCTTCTAGCTTCTTGAAGATTAACAGCAGAAGAACCAGTTACTATTATTCTTATTTTTGGGTACATATCAGAAAATACTTTTAATTCTTTATCCCAATTTTTTAATTTAGTAATTTCATCAATAAATAAATAGCCTTCTCTAAAAAAATGTTTTTGTATTGAAATTAAATCTTTTATTGTATATCCTGCCATATTTAGATGTTCTCCATGAAGTGCTAATCTATCTCCTTTTACTTCTAAATATTTTTGTGCGAGTAATGTTGTTTTTCCCGTTCCTCGTAATCCATATAGTATAATAATATTTGATTTGTTTAATTGAGGATATATTTCTCTTTTAAACGGCTGATTTTTATCTTTAAACAATTCTTCTAATAAGTATTTTTCCTCTTTAAAAAATTGTATAGTTTCCATATATTAGTTAATGGTGTGAATGTTTTTAAAGGTTTGGTCAAAGTTTTGACCGATTTTGCTTGTTTTCGGTCAATCTTTTGACTAAGATAAAATTAATTAGTTATTTTTCCTCTTAATATATCTAAATCAGGACATGCATCTTTACCTTTATTTACTCCTATCCATTTATCTTCACCTTGATCTGCATAATAGCATTTCAATCCTCCATTTATTTCTTAATTGTCAGAATTATATTTTTAATATACTTTTAATAATTGTAAAGATTTCTGTCATTTCTTTTTCATCTATTTCTTCTTTATATTTTTCAGGTTCAAGTTCTTTTAAAATTGCAAGATAATCACTTTCATATTGGGTTTTTAAGCAATGAAAATATATTGCAGACATATATCCACCAGGCCCATTTATTATCCAATTTTCTAATTTTCTAAGCTGTTGCATATCATGACGCATGTCCCCATCAAAAGGAATCTCTCTAAATAGATTTTTTAGATATTTAGATTCAAACTTAATTTTATATCTCATTTATATCGCCTCACACAAACCTTTATAATTCTCTTTATATAAATATTCTTGAATAAAATATTCTGATTGGAATATGGTGAATATATGCTACCTGAACTTAAACAATTAATTATCTCGCTCAAGCAAAAGAGAAAACAGTTAGATTTATCTCAAAATGAACTAGCCAAAAAATCAGGAGTTTCTCAATCTTTAATAGCCAAACTTGAATCAAACAAAGTAGTGCCAAGCTATAATGCAATTCAAAAAATAGAAAACACATTGGAAATGATATTGTATGAAAAAGAAAAGAAAGTCGCTGATATAATGCACTCTCCAATACTTTCTGTTGACGCCGGCGACACTGCTGAAAAGGCAGCAGGGATAATGAAAAAGCATGACTACTCGCAGATCCCTGTTAAAAAAAACAGTGAATTTGTAGGAAGCATATCTGAAAGAGAGCTAATCAGTGTAAATAAGAATGTAAAAACATTGGATATAATGGGGCCATTATTTGATATTGTGAGTTGGGACACACCCATTTCATCTATTAAAGCAATGTTTAAAGATAGAAACAAGAAGGCAATTCTAATCCGAAATAAAAAAGGAGAAATAAAAGGAATTGTCACTACTCAGGATTTAATTTGATAATTTTGTTTCCTTTAAGAAACAAGTTATACAGTATTTGTTTCCTTTAAGAAACAAAAAGAACTTATTTTGTTTCCTTTAGGAAACAATTAAAAACTTATCGTGTATATATTTATTATGCAATCAATGAAAAATGAAATTAAAAAGATAATTTTAGAATTTCAACAAAATGGAATCCCTGACTTTATTTCTAGGGAAACAAAAATCTCCTCATTATTAAAAACAGGTATGGCACTTATTATTACTGGTCCCCGTAGAGCGGGAAAATCATATTTAATGTTTCAATTGATGAAAGAAACAAAACTTCCTATGGAACAGATCGTATATATAAATTTTGAAGATAATAGATTGGCAGAATTTAATTATAAAAATTTTGAAGATATTATAGATGCATATAAAGAATTATCAGAGTTAAAACCTGTTTTCTTCTTAGATGAAATCCATATCATTGATAAATGGTGGCTTTTTATAAGACGTCTTGTAGATCAAAAATATGTTGTTTGTATAACCGGCTCAAATGCAAAATTATTAAGTAAAGAATATGCAACACATCTTGCTGGAAGAGGAATTGAACATTTACAATTACCTCTTACATTTACAGAATATTTAAAATTTAAGAAGATTAAAAAACCAGATAAAAATATTCTTTTTTCTAATAAAAGATTTGAAATTAATAATTTATTTAAAGATTATTTAATATATGGTGGTTTTCCTTCAGTTGTACTGTCAGAAGAAAACCAAAAAAAAATACTTAACAGTTATTTTAATACAGTTGTATATAGAGATATTATTACCAGATACAACATAACTGATGAAGGAGCATTTAATATTTTTTTAAAAAAACTTGCAGAAAATATTGGTAATCCATTTAAATATGCGGGTATTGAAAGACTTATGCATCAGGTAGGATTAGATATAACCCGTAAAACATTGATAAATTATTCACAATATGCAAATAATGCATTTTTTATATTCAAATCTATAGATATTCGTTCATCAGTTAAAAGAAGAGAAATGGAAAGAAAAATTTATCTAGTAGATAATGGATATCTCCATTTATTCTATTCAGATAATGATTTAGGTAAACCATTAGAAAATGCGGTGGCTATCTGGATTTATAACCATTATAAAGAATTAAATTATTTCAGAGAAAATGAAGAAATTGATTTTATTCTTCCAAATGGTATACCTATTCAAGTGTGTTGCGATACAACAAACGAAAGAGAAATAAAGTCTCTATTAAAATATATGGAGTATAGTAAGCAAAAAAAAGGATATATAATAACTCTAGATGAAGATAAAATTATTAAAGAAAATAATATTGAGATCCACATACTTCCAGCATATTATGCATTTCTATATCCTGAAAATATATTAAAATAATTATGCAATCAAATACAATTGAACCTTTCACTAAAAATAGGTTTAGTTAACTTTCATTAATTTAAATTAAACATAGTTTCCTTTTTGAGAAAGAAACTTTTAATAAATAATCTCCTTTTAAAAAACTTCGATATTAAATATAAATAAATTAATCTTCGTGTTTTGGGCAGTAAAATTTATACCCGCAATTTCTACAAGGCCAATCATCTATAGTAGGTGTAAACGTATGTTCATAATCGTTAACTATATTTTTAGCGCAATCAATTAGCGCAGTTCTAATGTCATTAATATTAAATCCGTTAGTTGCGCCTTCAAATGATACTTCTCCATTATCATCTATAATCCCAGTAATTGGTTTATCAAGTCCAAGCATTTCTAATGTAATTTTCTTAGGTTTATATCCCATTTCAGTTAAAGCAACTGCATAAAATCCTAACTGCCATGCACGTTGTGTAGAAGTAGGTGCAACGCCTGTTTTATAATCAACTATTTCAACCTCTTTTTTATCTAAATTTAAAAAATCTATTCTATCTGCTTTTCCATAAAATCTGAAACCTTCTAATTCAAATGAGAGTTCAACTTCAACTTTAGAATTCTCGTCATATTTATCTTTATTTCTTTCCCAAAAAATTGTTAACATATCTTTAACTTCATTTATATCAATTTCTTTCCAATTTGGCTCTTTACTCATATCTTCGGCAATACTAAAAAACTCTTCTTTAGTTCTTACATTTCTATCAACACCTTTTTCAAGAACTTCATGCACAAAAGAACCTACTGATGCTCTATTAAAATCAAATCCTCCTCTTTCAGGCATATGAAATAACTTACTAAATTCATATTTTTTAGGACATTCTAAATATGTCATTGTAGCTGTAGGACTAAACGTAAATGAAGAAGGAGTAAATTTAAGTCCTGAAGAACAGGTTTCACACATTTTAAGCTGTTCTTTCATCTCATCTTTATCAATTAATGTATTTAAATCAACTGATAAATCAATTATTCTGCCTTCTCTCATTGTATAATAATTCGCAAGTCTAGACATTAATGAATCTAAATTCTCACTATCTAATGCTTTAATAAATTGGTCTTTTAATTTATATTTAAACTGTTCGTATTCAGACACTGGAGCTAAGAAAGTATATCTTTCTTCTTCATCAACAGTAAATTCAATATCATTATTTTCCAAATAATTCATTTCATCTAAAAATATAGATTGTTGTGTTGAGTCTTCATCATTATTATAAGATCTAGCATATGTTAAAACTAATTCTTCTTTAGTTCTTGTTAATGCAACATAACATAATCTTCTTTCTTCTAATAATAAACTATCTTTTTCATATTCTTTAATAGCTTTTTCAATATCAACATCTCCTAATGTATTAATATATTCTTTAATTGCTGGATTAAGAACTTTAGGTATTAAAGGTTCTTTATATGTTCTTTCAACAGGAAATCTTTTGTATGCAAGATTAGTAAAAATTACTTTCTTAAATTGTAAACCCTTAGTTGCGTGAATAGTCATTAATCTAACTGCATCAATATCCTTAACTTTTGATGCAGGAATACTAACATTTAACTTATCTAAAATTTCAATATAATGTATAAAAGAACTTAATTTTTTAGAATGTGTGTTATAATAATTCTCGGCTATATCATAAAACTGTTTAAGATTCATTAATGCTTCAGTATTTTTAATATTTCTTTCATGTGAAAAAGCACGGCTTAATCCTGTAAATTCATATATATCTAAAATAATTTCTGGAAAAGGTTTATCTGATGAATCATTAACTTTTTGTAATCCATCAACAACTCGTTTAACAATTTTTTTACCTTCCTCAGATAACTCAAGATTAGTTAAATTATAGAGCATTGTATAATCTACAGATTCATCTCTTTTTTTCTTCAAATACCTCCCTATTTTTATACTATCTTTAGGAGATAAATTATTTTTTTTAGTAAATAAACTCCACCATGACTGTTCTCCAGTACCTGTTCGTTCAATTAAATTATTAAGTATTGATAAATAAGCAACAACTGTTTTTATTTCAGATTTTTCCATCATATCTGTTTGTCCTACTGAGACAAACAAAATATTTCTTGCTTCTAATGCTTTTTTCATAAGCTTTGCTTGTTTGTGTGTTCTGCATAATACACAAATTTCTTTTAATGGAGTTCCTTTTTTAATTTCTTCTTCTACTAATTCTGCAACCTTACATGCTTCTTCATCTTTATTTTTTAATTCAATTACTTTTACTTTTTCTCCTTCTTTTTCTTGAGCGTTTTCAATTAAAAAACAAGTATCTGTATCATCAAAATTATTTTTAATTAATGTATGTGCTGTCCTAAGAACAGTATTGGGAGATCTATGACTTTTATTTAATTTAAAAATATTAGTTGTTTCTAAATTAAATTCTTGTTTAAAATGTTTAAAATTATCCATATATGCTCCTCTAAATGCATATATAGATTGATTAGGATCACCAACAACTGTTATATTCCCATGATCTTTTGCTAAAAAAGAAATTAATTCAAATTGAAGTTTATTTGTATCTTGAAATTCATCAATTAGAATATATTTATATTTTTTTGCGACTTCTTCAGCACCAAAAGTTCTAAATAATGAAACAACATTTGAATTAAGATCAGAATAATCCAAATAATTTTTTTCTTTTTTCATATCTACATATCTTTTCCAAGCAGAAACAAAATTTGAATATTTTTCATATTCATTATAATTATCTAAATATTTTTTTATCTCTCGTTTTCTATCTCTTAATATTTTTCTCTGTTCTTTTGTATCTGAAGGTTCTAGGTGAAGTAATTTTATTTCAACATTAAGTTCTCTAATATATTCTTCTAAATTTCCTATGTCTTTGAACTCCTTACCAATTTCTTCAGTATACTTTTCTATATCTTCTAAAGAAATACCAAAATCTTTTGCTGTTGAAATTGAAGATTCATATAAATCTGCATTATATGCAGATACATCTAAATCTTTATGTAAAAATACTTTTGCGTCATCAGGTAATAGAATCTCAAAACCTGAATTTATCCCTATTTTATCCCCAAATTCTTTAA
This sequence comes from Microcaldota archaeon, assembly GCA_020854825.1. Classification (GTDB taxonomy): domain Archaea; phylum Micrarchaeota; class Micrarchaeia; order Anstonellales; family JAHKLY01; genus JAHKLY01. Next base: position 151,015 of record JAHKLY010000002.1, read on the forward strand.
GAACATCTGCTGAAAATCCATGAAAGGTTCTAATAGTAATATTTGTTCTTTGTTTTAATTCTTTTTCAACTTCTTCTTTTAGATTATTTGTAGCTTCATTTGAAAATGTAAGACATAAAATTTCAGATGGATCATAAATATTATTTTTAATCAAATGTGCTATTTTTTTAGTTAAAGTAAAGGTTTTTCCTGTTCCTGGACCTGCAATTATTAAACAAGGTCCTTTTGTTTCTTCAACAGCTTTTTTTTGTTCAACATTTAACTCTTTTTTAATATCCATAATATAAATATATTTAATATGTTTTTAAACCCTTCTTAAGAGTACATTTCCGGATGAGATAATTAATTACTCCAAGTATCTGAAATTTCATCATATCCCATACTAAAATAATTTTCTCCTTCATCTAAATTTACATAACAATGTAAAAGCTTCTTACCATCCATCATATGAGTATACTGATTATGTTGTGACATTTCTCCTGTATCTTTACAAACATTTGTTTCTAACATAAATGATACATGGTCTCTGTTATCATAATGCTGTTTTAATGTATTATAATAATTAAAAGCTAAATTTCCATCTGTTGTTCTTAAAGTTAACTTATACATATAATCTTCCCAGGTTTTACTTGATGGATTAACAAAACTTAAGGTAGGCAAATTACATCAAAATAATGTTTTCCTTCATCTACATTTTGAGTTAAATATAAATATTTTACATTTGCATTTGAGGTCCAAAAACTTGCTTTAAAATCAGTTCTTGCTAATGCCACTTCTTGTTCATTCATTATTGAATCCTCCATGGGTGGAATTCCTTCTTCAAATATCTCTTCATGAAATTCTTCATTCATTTCCTCTTCAAAAATTTCTTCATCAGATTCAGCATAAATCATATCTTCTGGATATATTTCTTCTAATACATCATAATAACTAAATAATTCTGAAAATACAAACGAAGAAAATATAAATAATATTAAAATCATAATAAAACTGATATAAATCTTATTTAAATTCATTAAATCTCCCCCTATTTAATTTTAATTTAATAAATAACAAACCAAAACTTTTTATTTGTTCTGTGCTTATTTTAACTGGTGATATATTGGCAGAAGAAGAAAATTTGCGCAAAAGACCAAGTTCTTCATTAGGTGGAACTACTATCGAGCCTTATGAAGAAAAAAAAGAATTTCCTAAAGGAAAACCTCCTGCATATCCATATGAAGAAAAAACTGAAGAAAAAATAGAAAAAATAAAAAAGAAAATAGAAAAAATAAAGGAAAAACCAAAGCCGCACCAAATTCATGAAAAACACGAAAAAAAATTTACAACTAATATTTTACCTATCTTAGCAATCATCTTATCATTAATAGCAATATCTTTAGTATTAACCCAAGGAATAGACAAAAACGAATTAAAGGGAATTGCAAGCGACTTAAGAGCATTAAATAATAAACAAATTTCAATTAATATACCAATTGAATCAAATTTAACTTTTAATGATATACCCTCAAATCAATTATTTAATGGAAAACAAATAATTCCAGTATATTTTGAAATACCTATAACACAAACAATGAAAGGAAAAGATATAAGGACGGGTATATTAATGGAAGTTGAAATAAATGATAATATACTAGTACAAGGAGACATCACTATTGATTTAACAAATTCAAATGTATCTTTACAGTTAAACAAACCTGCAAAAGCAGTTGGAGAAACAACTTCAATAATACTTGTCAGAGACGTTTATGGAAATGAAATTTCTTCAATTGCTGAAAGATTAGATAGATTATCAGAATAAATAATCTGATACTCAAAAATATTTACTATCTCTCCTTTATCTACTAATAAAGTTAATTTAACTTGTATACTTTCATTAAGTTCGTGTAATTTAGAAGACTGCACTACAAAATCCATAGGGATATATATCCCTTCTTGTTTAGAAGGTAAAAGTAATACATTCACTGTTTGACTTGTTTTTATTGAATACTCATATCCTTCCAATTCATTGATAATCTCTTCATACTCTTCTTTTGGATTAATTAATTCAAAAACCGCAGAAGAATCAATAAAAGATACATTATATTTGTCTTCCAAAACTCCTTGTTTTTCAACATCTTCTAAATTTAAAGTTAGTTTAGTATTTTTGATTTGTTTAACCTCTGCATCTAGCGTGATTTCTGTTAAATGGGGAGCTAATTCAAAACCTACTAACTGAATAATTTTTTCGTATTGAACATACGCTGCAAATTCAATTGTAATGTTATCTCCGATATTGTATATTGGTGCAGTTTTAATTACTACATATACATCTTCTGCTTCTACTTCTCCAATTTTTTCAGGGAATTTAAGATTTACTCCAGTAATTACTGAATATCCATTTTCAATAAGAAGGTCAGAAACATTTTTTGTATATTGGCTACTTTTTAGATTGAATATTGTTTCATTATTACTAATATATGTTTCAGAATCTAACCAATCATTATCTTTTAATTGTTCTTTAATTTGTTTTAATTCACCAATATTTCCAGAAACTGTTATTGAACTTGAATAACTCGAAACAGTGACTTGTGTTTCACCTTGAATTACATATATTTCTTTTGAAACTTCTTTTTTTGGAGTACTGCTTTCTCTAATACCTTGTAAAAAAGGCATTGCAATCATTTGTAAAACAAAAATTCCAATTATTGCTAATACTGCTATCTTTAATAATAATTTTTTATCCATACATATATTCACCTTAAAAACTTAATGTTTTAATATATAATAAAATACTTTTAAATATCTATAGGAGGTTTTAAAATGGATGAAAAAGACATCATACAAATAACGTATACAACAAAAGATGCGGATACAAAAGAGATAATAGAAGATAGAAAGGAACCCTTATTATTACAATTAAAAAATAGTAATTTACCGGATAAAGTTAAAGATACATTAAAAAACATGAAACAAGGAGAAGACAAAGAAGTTTTTGCTGAAAAACCATTTGGAGAAAGACAAAAAGATTTAATCAATGTAGTTTCATTAAAACAATTTACATCTAATAAAATTAATCCGTTTCCTGGCTTAATTGTTGATTTAGACGGTCATAGAGCATTAGTTAAAGCAGTTAGTGGCGGAAGAGTAGTTGTTGATTTTAATCATCTATTGGCTGGTAAAAATCTATTATATAATCTAAACGTACTTAAAGTTATAGAAAAAGATAAAGAAAAAATAGAAGCATTAGTTGAATCTCAAGATATGAAAGGAGAAATTGACATTAAAGAAAAAAAAGGTACTATTAAATTGACTGATAAAGGAGATGTAAAAACAGCTACCCAACGAAAAAATGCATTGTTTATTGCACTTAAACAATTCTTACCAGAATTAGAAATCAAATTAGAGTAGGTACATATGTTTGATATTGAAAACGTAAATAATACTAATTACTTGTCTCTAATAAAAACAATGCAAGAAAAAGATAAGATTATTTTAGAAAAATCAAAAGAGGATGAAGATTCTCTTTTATTTTCTTCTTTTGAAAATGGGTTTGAATCTATAGATTATATACTACTTGAACCAAGAACTGCATTTGCAACACCTGTAAAATATTTTCAAAATTTATATATAAATACTGAAAAATGGCCATTTATATGGAGACATAATTCAACAAGAGCAATTGGATTTAAAAAGTCTAATATTTTTTTAATTTCAAAACACATGTATGCAGATGAAAGTGGTTTTTCACATTATTTATTTTTAAAATTTAGTAAAGATGAAATAAAAGTACAAAAAGATTTAAATTTAAGTTTAAGTTTTGACGGAGATAAAGAAGTTTTTGATCTAAAAACAGGAGAAACTAAAAAAATTTATATACAATTTAATTTTATCCAAAAACCATTTCATAAAACTCAAAAACAAAGAGCACAACATACTGCCATGTATAAAAATGCTTATAGGGGGGGAAACATAACCCAAGCTGCTTCTAAATTTGAGGACTATATAGTAACTGTCCCTCATTTTTCACCTCATCCATATTTATTATTAAATGGGTTTGAAAAATTAGGGTTTGAAAAACGCTCTGATATGCAAAAAGCTGTTTTTGATTATTTATTAACAAAATTATAAATCCAAGGGACAGATTTATAAATAAATTCCTTGTAATTAAAACATATGGTAGAAGAAGAGCTTAAGAACAAAGGAACACCTGATGCAAAAAATTATTATCACAAAGGAAACGTTTATTTTGAAAAAGGGAATTATGAAAAAGCTATTGAAAATTATAATATGGCCATAATTCTAAACCCTAATTTTTCAGAAGCATATTTTTCAAGAGGGCTAGCATATTATAATTTAAAAGACTTCACTAAATCTGCAAGAGATTATACTAAATCTATGGAACTAGACCCTAATAATCCTGTTATATACAATAACAGAGGAGATGCATATTACAGAAAACAAGAATTTGATAAAGCAATAAAAGATTATGATAAAGCACTTTCATTAAATCCAAGATATTTAAAAGCATACTACAATAGAGGATTAGCATATGCATGTAAACAAAATTATGAAACAGCTATTGAAGATTTTAATAAAGTAATAGAATTAAATCCAAACTTTGCAGAAGCATATCATGTACGAGGATTAGCATATGATTATATGAATCAAATGGATAAAGCTATGCAAGATTATGATAAAGCAATAGAATTAAACCCCAATTTTACTGAAGCTAAACAACACAGAGAATTAGCAAAAAGTAAAGCAGAAGGAGGAGAATATGAAACTTCCTCAATTGGAGGAGGAGAAAAAGGAAAAGGAGTAAATGCAGCTAAATTATTAGAAAAACCTAACATGTCTTTTGATGATGTTGCGGGCATGAAACAATTAAAAGAAACAATTAGAGAAAATATTGTTTATCCTATGATGAAACCTGACTTAGCTAGAAAATATGGTAGGCTAGGGGGCGGGGGATTAATGCTTTATGGCCCTCCAGGTTGTGGTAAAACATTTATATTAAAAGCAGCAGCAGGAGAATGTAAAGCATCATTTATGAATGTAAAATTATCAGATGTTTTAGACCAATATGTTGGGGGAACTGAAAAAAATATACATAATATTTTTGAAATGGCAAGAAAAAATGCACCTTGTATCTTGTTTGTAGATGAAATAGATGCACTAGGAGGAAGAAGAGATAAAATGGGAGAAAGCGGCCAATATATGAAAGCAGCTGTTAATCAATTATTATATGAAATGGATGGAGTAGAAGCAAATAATGAGGATGTACTTGTAATAGGAGCAACAAACGCACCTTGGGATGTTGATCCTGCATTAAGAAGATCTGGAAGATTAGGTAAAACTATTTATGTAGGTGAACCAGACTTTACTTCTAGAAAAGCAATATTAAAAATTCATGCAAAAAAAAGACCATTGGGTAGGGCAGTTGGTTGGAATAGATTAGCAATAGCAACTTGTGGATATGCATCTGCAGATTTAAAGGCAATTGTTGATGATGCATGTGCAATTCCTTGGAGAGAAGCTTTCCATAAAGGAAATGAAAGAAATGTAGGAATGAACGATTTCTTAAAAGCAGTAAAAAAGAAAAAATCTTCTCTACCCCCTTGGTATGCACAAGCAAATAAACAGATTGGACAACAAGAAGAAAAAACAATTGTAGATGGAAAAGAACATTTGAAGATAACAGAAAGTAAGATGGGACCTGCAGAAAAAGCGGCATTTAAAGAATTATTAGATGTTATAAAAAAGAATAATAAGTGGTACTACAAAATATATCGGTGGATAGTAAAATACTTTGGATTATATTTCCCCATTCCAATATAGGAGAGATCAAATGACATTTAAAAATATAATACTCACAATCTTTCTCTTAATTCTATTTATCCCAATACATTATGCATTATTAAATATTCCCGTCAATCAAATAGATGAAAGTTTAAATGCATCTGTATTAATTAAAGAAAAAGAATTTACTAAACCAATAGAAGAAATAACAATATTAGCAACTATTGAAAATCCAGTAAATAAACGATTTGTTTTATATTTATTAAAAAAAGAAGATATTGAATATAAACCTATCCAAACAATGGGAATTGCCGAACCTTATTCTATAATTAATTTAAATATAACTATTAAAACCGAATATTTGGGAACTCCTTATAAAAATAATACTTATGCTTTAGTACTATCAGACGAAGCAGGAATAATTAAAGGAAAAACTTTTTTATTACAAGAAGACTGGTCAAAATATGAATCAAATACTGCAGAAACAATTGCAAAAGCGCATATACTTTTAGTCCCTGCAATATCTTTAATTTCAATATTAATTCTAATGATATTAATAGAATCTGCATTTCATAGACATATTAAAGGACTATTAGTTAATGAATATACCTTAAATTCATTATTTTTTCCAAAATTAAAAGATAGACCTTATGAAGAAAAAATAGCAAGTATAATGATGAATCCAATATTTTGGATTTTTGAACTATTATTAGTAGGAGTATTATTTTATTTTATATTTAATTCCATAAATAATAAATTAAGTTTTGATATTACGGCACAATTATTTGCAATATCTGGTTTATCTGCGTTTTTATTTCCCTTAATCTACTTAGGATTGGTTTGGTTTTTAGAAATGAAACCTTTGAGATTTTTATGGTCATTATTTCTTTTTGGTTCAGTATCTGCATTATTTGCATTTATTTTGAATACTCTCATAGGAGAATTTATATTATCTACTTTCTTTTCAACATTAGCAAGTGGTTCTTTAATTTTAGTAAGTGCTGCTTTAATCGCACCAATAATTGAAGAATCTGTAAAAGGATTAGGATTATTAGTAATGTCAGGACACCATGAATATGATGATATACTTGCTGGTTTATTCTTTGGTTTTGCAATAGGAGTCGGATTCTCATTTGTTGAAAACTGGTTTTATTTTGCATCAAAGACTAATCCTTTTGAAATAGGATTTTTAGCATGGATTCAATTAATTATATATAGATCCTTCTTTAATTCATTAGCACACGGTGCAATAACTGGAACGGGGGGTGCAATAATTGGATATTTAAAATCTTACACTCCTGCCAGAAAGTATATACGACTAGGATTTTTAGCTGCTTTATTAATAGCTATACCCTTACATTCATTATTTAATATTACTGCATTATTAGATGGAAATATAAAATCAATTGATTTATCTTTAGGATTACCTTTTGTGTTTAATCCATTATTCGTTGTTTTTTTAACAATAATATTTGTTTGTATTTATTTTATAGGAACAAGTAATAGATTAAAAAGTATGGTGAATTCAAGATGAAATTTGAAGAATTAAAAAATAAAAAAATACTTATTACATTTCATATTAATAGCGATATTGATGCTGTTGCTTCTGCTTGCATTTTACAAAATATTTTAGGTAATAATATTACATTATCCAATTATGGAAGGATGGATCATGATGCAAAAAAGTTAATTGAATTTTATAATAAAAAAATTGAAAAATGGGAAAACATTAATTTATTAGAATTCGAATATCTAATAGCAGTAGATGGACAAAATTATGGGATGTTTCCACATCTTAAAAATAAGAAAGTTGATCTTTTAATTGACCATCATAATTCCTCAACTGAAAAAATGCAAACTAAAAATGATATTATAGACCCAAATGCAATTTCAACAACTGAAATAATATATTCCCTTATTAAAAAACAAAACATTAATATTAATTCAGAAACCGCCGAATTAATTTTATGTGGTATAATATCGGATTCATTAAGATATAAAGAAGTCTCAAAAAATTCGTTTTTATATTCAGAGGAATTAATAAAATTAATAAAAAATAAATATGAAAAACTAATAGAACTTTCAGTTCCTAGATTACCAAAAGAAGAATGTATAGGATTTATTAATTCTGCAAAAACTTTCAAATATGCAATTGAAAAAGAAATGATTATTATAACTGCAAAATGCCCTTCTTATACTGGAGATATTGCTACTGTTTTGAGTGAAACTGTGGCAGATGTGGTATTTACTACTGCACCAAAAGAACATAATACACTTATTAAAATTTCAGGAAGAACCTGGGTTGGATCAGGAGTTGAAATTACAACAATATTAAAAAAATTAGAAAAAAAATATAACGGAACTGGTGGGGGACATCCTTATGCTGCAGGTATGGATTTTCCTGCAACTCCAGAAACCATAAATAAATTACAGAATAAAATTTTACACAACTGTATGCAGTTATCAATTAAAGAAATAAAAAAGAACAAATAAAAATGCTTTCATATTTAATTAACTGGGATTAATATGGCAATAAATGAAACTATTCAAGATAAAATTGAAAAATTAAATAAATTACATATTCTTGGAATTAATCCTTATGCTTATTCTTTTAATACAAATACTAAAACCATAGATTTACATAAAACGTATGACAATAAATTAACTCCTGAAGAAAAAACAAATATAGAAGTTAAAATCGCCGGTCGTTTGATGACAATAAGACGATTTGGAAAATTAATATTCTTAGACCTAGATGATGGGTATGGGAAAATTCAATTATGTGCAAAACAAGATGAAATGAAAGAATCTTTTAATTTATTAGATTTATTAGATAGAGGAGATTTTATTGGTACTGAAGGAATTATTTTTAAAACAAAAAAAGGAGAATTATCCATTTTGATAAAAACAATAACTCTCTTGACAAAATCTCTTGCATTATTACCAGATAAATGGGCAGGTTTAAAAGACATAGATGATAGATTCAGAAATAGACATGTTGATTTAATTATAAATTCTGAAACAAAAGAAGTATTTATTAAAAAAGCTAAAATATTAGAGTATATTAGAGACTTTATGACTTCAAAGGAGTTTTTAGAAGTTGAAACTCCAATACTCCAGCCATTATATGGTGGAGCTAGTGCAAGACCATTCAAAACTTATTCTCACGCCTGGAAATCTGATTTTTATTTAGCAATTTCTCCAGAATTATACTTAAAACGTCTTTTAATTGGAGGATTCCAAAGAGTGTATACAATATGTAAAAACTTTAGAAATGAAGATGTAGATAAAACGCATAATCCAGAATTCACAATGCTTGAATGCTATGCTGCATATTGGGATTATAATGAAGTTATGAATTTAGTAGAAGAATTATATGAAACTCTTGCAATTAAATTAAATAATAGTACAAAAGTACTATACCAAGGAACAGAAATTGATCTTAAAAGACCTTGGACAAGAATTACAATGAAAGATGCCCTTAAAAAATATGCTAAATTAAACGTAGATGAATTAGAAAATGAAAAATTAAAAGAATTATTAATTGAAAATAAAATCGAATTAGATGTATATAAAAGAGGCCTTGCCATAGCAGAATTATTTAATAAATTATGTGAACCTCACTTAATACAACCTACCTTTGTTTATGATTATCCAAAAGAAACTACGGGATTATGTAAATTAAAAAGAGGAGATCCAGAATTAATTGAAAGATTTGAATTTTTTATAAATGGTAGGGAACAAGGTAACGCATATTCAGAATTAACAGACCCAAAATTACAAGAAAAATTCTTTACAGAACAAAAAAACCAAGGTAAAATGAAAGGAGAACAACAGCCAATTGATGTTGAATTTATACATGCATTAGAATATGGAATGCCTCCTGCAGGAGGATTAGGTATTGGAGTTGATAGAATCATAATGCTATTCACTGATAGCCCCTCAATTAGAGAGGTTATATTATTCCCTCAATTAAAACCTAAAGAATAGGATATAATAAAAGAATAATATACTATTGAGTAAGTACACATAATACTTCTTTTAAGAAATTTAATGCTTTTTTAATATTATCTTTTGTATACACATTAGAAATCCGATTACTTGGATAAACTTTTTCACTTATCTCAAATTCCTTAATCTGTTCTAATTCATATTCATCTGGTATCCATAATCCTCCAATATCTAACCTAGTAGCATTTTTACTATTTAGTATTTCACAAATAGTTAATAATTCATCAAAGTTGAATCCTTCTTCAAGCAAAACCCACGTTTCATTAATTTCAATATCTGTATACACAGGGTAAAAATTTAATATATCTAAATCAATTGTTGCTTGTATCTTTCCTTCAAAAGACTTTAATTTAGATATATCAAAATATGAAACATTTGGAAGCCAGCAATCTCTATTACTCATCTCATTTAAAAATATCATTTGTTTTTTCTTACATTTAAATTTTTCAGGCATAATTAATCCAATTTGTAATCCAATAAGTGCAGAAAAGGCTATATGGTTCCAGCATCTAGGAATTTGTTCATCATCATAAACATTAAGAAGAGTATCTGAATGTTGGTCAATATTTACCTTTAACCAATTTTTATCTGCATTAGTAATTAATTCTGGCTTTGGATCTCTTTTAGCAGAAAAATGATGTTGTGTACCATCACCCCATAATAAAATACTGTCCTCAGGTATTTTTGGGATATCTTCTGTTCTAACCGGTATAAAATTAAATCTTGTATCAGATAATCTTCTAACTACTTTCTGACATGTATAAGAGTTTAAATGAAAAACATCTATCATACATATATTACAACACTTTTTATTTATAAACCTTTTGAAAAACCTATTTGTGCAATAATTTTACACTAATTAATTCCAAATGTATAAGTATAATAGTACTTTCTTTTAATTTATCTGATAATATATAGAATATAACGAGATTTTTAAATATATCTTGATTAGTAGAATTTAGAAAAGATTTATAAAGGTTTCTACATATAACTGATATACAAAACATTTATAAATCTAATGCTGATTTTGAAAAAATTGTGGAATAGAGGTGAATAAATGGGTAAAAAATGTCCAAATTGTGGCGCAGAAGAATTTGTTCGTGATTATGAAAAAGGAGAACTCATTTGCAAAAAATGCGGCTGTGTTGTTAAAGACGAAATAGCAGATGAAGGCCCAGAATGGAGAGCTTTTGATGCTCAACAAAGAAACCAAAGAGCAAGAGGAGGCGCACCAATTAAATATATGAGACCGAATAAAGGATTAGTAACTGAAATTGATCAATATAACAGAGATATTAGGGGAGCTAAAATATCTCCAAAAAAACAAGCACAATTACATAGAATTAGAAAATGGCATAAAAGAGCTTCTATTGCATCATCAATGGAAAGAAATTTAGCAATAGCATTAGGAGAACTAGATAGAATTGCTTCTTATTTAGGCTTATCTGATAGCACAAGAGAGAGCGCAGCACTATTATATAGAAAATGCGTTAAAGCTGAATTGATTAGAGGAAGATTAATTGAAAGCGTAGTAGCTGCAGTTATATATGCAACATGTAGATTACAAGAAATTCCAAGAACATTAGACGAAATAGCAAGAGTTGCAGGATTAGAGAAAAAAGAAATAGGTAGAGCATACAGATTTATTAGAAGAGAACTAGATTTAGATGTTCCTTTAACAAATCCAGGAAGTTATGTACCTAAATTCTGCGCATCATTGAAATTAAGCGGAAAAGTACAAGAAAAAGCAATACAAATCTTGAAAAAAGCAGTTAAAAAAGGGCTTATCTCTGGTAGAGGCCCAACAGGAGTTGCAGCAGCAGCTGTATACATTGCAAGTGCAATGTATGGCGAAAGAAGAACACAAAAAGAAGTTGCTGACGTAGCAGGAGTAACAGAAGTTACTATCAGAAATAGATACAGAGAACTTAAAAAAGAGCTTAAAATCAAAGTAGAGCTGTAATTTACAGCCAACTTTTCTTTTTTTTTATTTTTTAATGATTAAAGATTAGGATAATCCTAATTAAAACACATGTTTTCATAATACCAATTGCATTCTATACCTAAAAGATAGCTATGATAATTTTTCATAAATTCTTTAGATTCAAAACCATAATTAGATTTTATATTAGATACTAAATTATCTGGACTAGAAGAACTTAAAACTAACGTCTCTATATCTCCATCTCCAAAATAATCATAAACTGCTAGTCCTAATATTTGCCATTCTCTTGTTTTCCAGTGTAAATCACTTGAAAATTTAGAAGGATGTTTTTTAGATAAGTTGTAACTTTTCATATATGAATTATAAAAATTATAAGATTTATCATCTAAATTATCATACCCTGTTGTTTTTGCTAATGTTCTTATTAAAAATACATCAAATTCATATTTATCAGCATATCCTGCTGTTGTAAATGTTGCCTCAAGAAATTGATCTCCAGTATTATAATCATATAAAGAACAGTCTTCCCTTGAACGTGAATATGAACCATACTCTGTAAATCCAGAACTAGCAGTATGTATATTACAAACAAAGGCAGGGGCACATTTGTCATACTCTCCATAATTAAATACATTATCTCCATACCCCATTAAATTATTATATATATTATCATAAAAAGAATACTCTATGTCTGATGGAGATCTATCTTCTGTTATTTCTAAAAATCTATCTGGAGCTGCCCATTTTAAATTAACTAATCCTAAACAACCAGAACTATATCCTCCATTATCTGCAAAAACCAAGGGAGAATGTGCCCCTATATCTATATACCCCCATGAATTGACTGTCCAAACCTTGAATAATTTATCCTTATTATATCCTTTATTTAATGAATAATCTTCACTATAACAAAATGGATTTGCATTTGAAGTTACAGTCACTATTGAAGGATTACATGCCTGAACTGATAAATAACCTGCATGTGTTAAAAATGGAATCTCCCTCATTAGAAGTTCATAAGTATTTGCTAAATCTGTTTCAAACCATTTACATGAACTATCATAATTAAATCCTTCCCTTCCCCCAAAAGTAAATATAATTGAAGGTTTAGAATAATTCCTTAAATTATACAACCCGTTTTCAAATAATTTAACCATTATATAATTACCATTACATTTATCAAAATTGTTAAAAATAATGTCCTCTGCTATCATATCCACACAATATTCAGTTTTACCAGATCCAATTGCTCCAACTCCTCCCATAGGATTCGGACATGTTAATGAGCCAGGAAATACCAAATCTGTACCATAAATTATTCTATCTAAAAATTCTATTCTATTTTCTTTTGGAGGATCAACAGCAACTAAAATTTCAGGGTATTCATCTTTAATCCTCCATGCTTCTTGCAATACAAAATTTGCATCATCTAATTCTGCACCAGTTTCTAAAACAAGGACTATTGGGCCAATTATTTTCCCATCCTCCTTTACAAAAGAATAATTTATTAATTTCATTATTTCTTCTTCTCTATTTTTCTTTGTACTTCCAGGTAATAACGGGCCTAATTCTGCGTCTCCTTTAGGTATCACAATTACTGGAATTTGTCCTTTATCAAGCATACTTTCTAAACGTGCTCTATTTGGATAAGGATAAATAGAATTATCAGGATTTGACATAAGCCATTTTTGATGCATAGTATTAGAACAATTAGTATAATAATCTCCATAGATTCCTTCTAAAAATGAAGATCCCATTCCAATTCTAAAAAAATCATAATTTGCATCTAATGTATTTAATTTCTCAGATAATAAGGTACTATCAATATCTGTAAAATGATTTGAAGAATTTCCTTTTATTACCCAACATTGTCCACCTTTTAATGTATTTTTTGTCCAAGGTAATAAATCAATCAACCAATCTCTAGATTGATTTTTACATACAAATGCAATACAAACTCCAGATTCATCACAAAAATCTTTTATAAAATTAGATAAGTTAGTTTGTTCAGGCCCCTCCCCAATAGCTAAACCTTCAGTAGTATATAATAAATTCCTATCTACTCCTGTTGTATTATAAAGAATATCAGTTCTATCAACACAACCAAGAATAAATAAAAAAATAAAAACTCCTATTAAATAGCTTTTTTTCATAAACAACATCCTTTTATTCAATTCTTATTCTACCTAAACGTATAAGATATTTAATCTTTTCCATCATAACTGGATCCTCGTAAGATTTAACTCCTGAAATCTTACCTATATACTCTAATCCATTAATTGATGAATAGTCATATTCTTTAGAAGGATCAAATTTCTCTACTTGTTCTTTTTGGTTTGTAAATTCAAAATTACATTTCTCACATTTTTTACTATCTATATCATTATTATGACCACAGATAGGACATTTTTGTTTAACTGGAGTTAAATTAATATTTAACATTCCTCCAATAATTGGAGGTACATTTGTATTAATCATATTTGGTCTTAACTCCCCAAATCTTTCTTCTCTTTCTGCTAAAAATCCTCTATTAACCCAAGTATCAATGTCATCAACCGGCTTATCTGAAAACACTCTTAATTTTAATGACTCTGATAATTTTTCTTCCATTTCTTTAATTGGTTCAGATCCTGCATATACCACCCTATAATTCCCATTTTCATACACTAATTTAATTCCTTTATCTGAACCTACTACCTCTCCTGGATGTTTTGTTAAATACTTAGTAAATTCATTCATAGCTTCTAAATTAATTCTAACCATCTCTTCTTGTGCTTCTGCAACTCTTCCTTCTGCTTTTTCAATTTTATCTAAATAACCCTCTCTTTGCAAAGTATCAACATACTCTTTTTTTGATAAAAATGCCGCAGATTTTTTTTCATAAGAATACTCTTTTGAAGTGCCTCTTTTATATTCTTCTTTGAAAACTTCATCATAAAATATTAAAAACGAATCTATATCTCTAATTGCTTTGGAATATTCTTCATTAAAATTAGTTCCAGTTCTATTCTTATTATATTTATAGAATTCATTTGTTATTTCATCTAAAAATTTTATTGGGTCTCTTCTACTCCAATTGTTATATTTTTTTTCTAATTTTTTATATGTATCATTATATGTAACATCTTTCCCTTCTCTTTTTTGTTTTGCATATTCATGCCCTGCAATTAAATTAACAAGTTCGTGTCTTATATCAGTTATTCTAGTTTGAAGTGCTCCATTGTGTTCTTTATTTGATTCATTTAGTGCTTCTTCAAAAGAAATTCCTTTGGATCTTACTTTATTTTCTGCTTGTTCATGAATACTCTTTTTAAATTCAATACTTGAAGGTAAACTGGGATCTGAAAAACCTAACGTTTCAGTAAAACCTAGTGCTGTTGTTAATGCCTGCCATTTAAACTTTCCTTCATTTAATAAAATATCTACTGCCTCTTTAGCACCAGAAGACTCTTGCACAAATAACTCAAGATATCTTTGTTTATCTTCTTTTTTACCTCTTGTAGAGTCCAAAAGAAGTTTTGCTGCATCATATCTTCTTGCTAATGACCGTACATAATTAACTTGTGCAAAATCGTATTTATTTCCATTTCTTTCATAATTATCTAAAGTAGCATTAATTTCCGAATATGTGTTTAATAGTAATTTTGATTCCGCTCCTGCAGTTTTCCTAAATTTTATATCCTTAAACAGCCTTAATATAATATCCACTCTTTTTCTTTCTGTTAATTGAGTATTAATATTAATTTCACCTTTTGTTAAATAACCAGTTTGTTCTAATTCTTTTATTAATTGATTTTTTTGAGTTCTTGATAATTCATCAAATACTAGTATTTTTTCTATATCTCTTGTATTTTTCTTACCTTTT
Source organism: Microcaldota archaeon (assembly GCA_020854825.1). GTDB lineage: Archaea > Micrarchaeota > Micrarchaeia > Anstonellales > JAHKLY01 > JAHKLY01. The sequence goes on from JAHKLY010000002.1 coordinate 166,617, forward strand.
GGATTTGATATTTCTCCATAATTTTTCCCAGTAAATAATATTATTGAATTGTTCATTCCCTTATATAAATCATGTTCAACATATGTTCTTTTTAACTTAGTCATCATATCAGAAGGCGATTCAATCGGTACAGATAAGGGTTTTAATGAACCTGCTACAACTACTCCTAATGAACCTTCATAATTTTTTTTGATCATAGATTTAAATCCTTTTGCAGGGTTTTTCCAAAACTTAAGTGAATCTGTTATGTCTTTTTTGAACCCTCCTAAAACTTGTTGACCTAATGAAACTGACAATCCAACTAATGGAACTCTCCTGACTTTACCTACATATATAGGTGATTTTATAACTCCTCCTTTTCCATCTGGTGCTCCTTCTATTAATTTATTACTTTTAGAATCAAGCATTGTTCCAGTTACGCCTACTCCCATTAATGATTTAACATATTTACCTTCAATAAACACTCCATTCTTATCATAATATCCTATTTGCTTTTCAAGTAATTTTTTTCTCAAATATGCTTGTCTTAACTCTATTGGTGATTTACTTGATTCATATGCAATCATTTTAGATAATCCAATATAATCTGAAGGAAGAGTTATACTGCCATTTATCATTTTTCTTGCTCTGGCTAATTCTCCTCTAGAAATTAATTGATATAAATAGATTTTTTGCAATGAATTTAATCTTTTATTATTTCTTACTGTGGATAATAAATTTGATTTATCTTTATCTCGTTCTTTTTTTGCTATTCTATCTGATACAGAATATACTGAAGCAGAAAGTGCAGCAACCTTTGCAGTTGCTTTTGCAGCATTATGAGAATTTAAAATTACGCCTGCTTTTGCTTCTAATTTAATTTTCCCTACTATTCCCCCTAATCCTTCCATAGCTTTAGGAAGTCTTGGTTGAGTAATATCAAATACTTGTAATGGATTATCTCCTTGAAAAAACATTGCTGCAAAAATAATACCTGATAAAATAATAACAAAAATACATAATGGATTTCTATTTACATCTGATATTACTTTAACAAGAATTAAATATAATGAATTAAATGAATCTGCAGTAAATGGAGTATTAGAAACATAAAATATATGTTCTAATGCCCCATATTCATTACTCCCTAAAAATACAAATTTAATTGCTGCATATTCTGAAAGATTTTTACCACATTCTACATTAAAATCTGTAATAATTAACTGTCCATTAGAATTTGTTATTTTATTTGAACACAAATAAAAGTCAGGCATAGTTTCACTTACATATATTTTTATCTCCTTATTTGCTAAAGGATTTTTTGCTGAAAGTAATGGAGTAAAGTACCACTGATATTGTGAATATTCCTTTAAGTATTCTTGATCAGAAGATAAAGATACATTTCTCCAAGTAAAATTTGCATTTATGGATCCATGGCCTTTAAGAGAAACATCAGTTATATGAACTTCTGTTTTATATTTTTGAGGTATTATATTTGAATAACTAATTGAAATTAGTAATAACATAACCACACTAAGTATGATAATATTTATATTTTTCATAATAATATTCCTGCTTTTGTATTTTAAAACCTTTTTGATATGTTTTTATACATATATTTCTATAAAATCAAATTTCATTCCAGTCTTGTTCAAAAACTGATATAAAATTTTGCACTGAACATGAAGTTAAAACTGCTGCTTCTCTATTAGAAGTAATAGCAGAATAACTAAAATTAGTACTCCCAACAAAAACTTTTTTTCCATCAATTATCATAAATTTTGAATGAGTTCTACTAAATTTTCTTGGGGCCCATTTTACATCTATCTCATTTGAAATTAAATTATAAAAACAGTCTTCATTTGATTCTATTTCCTGCTCCAATATAACTCTCACTTTAACTCCCCCATTGTTTGCATCAATTAATGCTTGCCTTAAACTATTACTAGAAAAAACATACATTTCAACATCAATGGATTTTTGTGCATTATTGATTATATCTAAAATTCTAGCTTCAGAGTTAGGAGAAAATATAGGTTCTACATAACAATTCGTGTTAAAATTTATAAAAATAATAAAACATAATACTAATGAAATAAAAAAACCAATTACTGCTGATTTCATATCAATTTTCATAAAAACACCAAAAACGGGCCTGATGTGATTGTCAGATCTTTTTTAGATAATCTACCTAAGCAAAATCATTTGAATTCGTGAACCATTATCCTTTTGGAGTAAAAGCTTTTTCTTTTGGTAAAGAAAAAGGGTTACACACGACCTATTGCTTAGGAGGCAATCGCTCTATTCTCGCTTTCTTTCTTTTATTTAAAGATCTTTCTTTTTAATGAAAATTTCTTTCTTTTTTAAAAAGAAAGAAAGTTCCAAGCTGAGCTACAGGCCCGTTAATTATTAATTTTTAAATTAATCTCATCATCTAATATTTTTTTATTTAAAGAAAAAACAATATACATTCTATAATTATTTTCTTTAAGACCTTCAAAATATTCAGTTATTTGCGCTTTCAACTCTAAAATATCTGAAAAGTTTCTTTTCATTTTTAAGTTTGCATTAAACATAAGAATATCCTTCTTTGTTTGTTTATATTCTTCACTCCGTACAAAATTTTCTAAATCTTTTAGATCTTCAAACATATTCTCTTCCCCTAACTTCTTTTTTTAATGCGTATAGAATTTCTATGCTAGTATCCATCTTATCTAAATTTAATTTATTATTTAAATCCCCTAATGTAGTTAAATTATTTGTTATCTTTCTCAATAATATATTCGTCTCATGTTCGATTGGAAATTCTTTTGAATTTAAATTCCCATATAAAATATATTCTAATACATTTTCACAAGCTTTGTCCTTTTTAGGATTTAAAGAAAATCTCATATTATTAATACTTCAAAAAACTTTATAACCCTAATGTTAATCTTAATATATAAAATATTCCTAATCCTAATAAGCAACCCGCAGTTAAAGGAGGCAATGCAGGCAAAAATATTTTTTTATTAAGTATATAATATATTAATACTATAAATGCCGTTGTTGCACCTATTATTACTGATAAAGTCCCAAGTAAACCAAAAACATAATATGAAGAAACTGAAACCATTATTGGCATAATTAAATCTCCTGTACCTAATTCCATTTTTTGTCTTTTATTATCTTTAAAAGAATAATTATCCTCTTTGATATTTCCTTTAATATTACTCTTTTCTTCATTAATTTTATTAACTTCCGTTATTTTAACATCTGAATTTCCAACTTGTAAAGAAAAAGATAAATTTCTCTCACTTAATGCTTTTGCAAAAGTTATCATATGTTTGGTTTTAAATACTGCAATATAGTCATAAACTGATAAACATATCATCAATAAAATAGCTGGCCAAAAACCTAAAGAAAATCCAAAAATAGCACCAACTCCTGCACTAGATAAAATTGCTGCGATGTTTCTTGCTTTATGCGTAATCCATTTAGTGCTTGCAAAAATAAACGCAATAATAAATGCAAATATAAAGGACCAATCAATTCCAAAAATTGGAAAAAATGAATATAATAAAATAAAAAATACTATATTTGAAGAAAATAAAATAATCATAAATTCTATAGACCTAAAAACAAATACTCCTTTATAATATTTAATAATTAAATAAAATACTAGCGCACCAAATAACATATAAAAAATAAAAAATACTGCATTCCATAAACTCCCAGTTTCTCCTATAGGATTTACACGCATATCTTCAAATTCAGGTACTAACTCACTTTTTGTTATTAATAAAACCCCTACTAATGCGCCAAGTAATTGGGCAATTATAAAGAAAAATATTAATTTATATACAAAATTCATACTAGCTACTCCTTAAAATTGATCAGCAATTTTTACATACCCTGTTTTTGGTTTATATAACTCTCCTTTATATATTAATTCTTCAATCAATCTTTTTGCAAGGTCCTTATCAATATCAAATTCACTAGCCCTTTCAATTACTTCTTTTATTTCTGCCATTTCATTTGTCTTATTTATCTCTTCAACTATCTTAAGTATTATCTGAATCTTATCAATTTGTGATTTTGGTTTACCTGTTGCAAGAATATCTATATCATAAACTCCTGTTTCTTGATCCATACCTATTTTTTGCATCATCCATTCCATAAGTGAAATAGCAAGGTCTGAATCTTTTAACATAACCTTATCACTCAATCTTAATTTTGCTCCTGCTTCTGCCATTCTTACTAATCCTTCAATTTGTCTAGGAGTAATTGGGATTGCTCCTGTTTTTTTACCCATTTTTCTCATTTTTGAATAATAATCTTTAATCTTATTAGATGCCTCTTCGGTTAAAATAGGTCTAATATGTTGTCTTGAATATGCAATATATTTTTTAAGAAATTCTCTTTGAACTAAAGATTCATCTGCAATAACTTGAGTATCATCTGCAGATAATTTATGTGAACTTAAAATTTTTTCAGCTAGTTCTCTATCTCTTGTTTCATCTAAAATATCCATAATCGGAAAAATTAAATCAAACCTAGATAATAATGTTGGTGGTATATTGAACTGTTCTGCAGGAAATTTATTGGGATCAAATCGTCCATATTTAGGATTTGCTGCTGCTAATATTGATGTTTTTGATTTTAATCTCGCAACTATACCTGCTTTCGCAACACTGATTGTTCCACTTTCCATTACTTCATGCAATGAAGATCTTTCATCTTTGTCTATTTTATCAAATTCATCAACACCTACAATCCCACCACTTGCTAATACTAGTGCTCCTGCTTTTAATGTCCATCCTCCATCACTTAATTCATCTTTTTCAACTGAAACTGTTAAACCAACACCAGAAACTGATTTACCTGAAACATACAAACTTTTTGGAGCCAAATCTACAACATATTGAAGTAATCTTGATTTAGCTGCACCAGGATCCCCAATTAATAAAATATGTATATTATCCCTGATTTTTGCTCCTCCTACCATCTCTTTACCTTTTGTTCCTCCAAATAATTGAAGTGCAATTGCTTGTTTAATTTCATCATGTCCATAAATTCCAGGTGCAATAGACTTTACAACCTTTTCAAATAATTTAGAATCTTTTGAAAATTCTAATATTTTTTTCTTATCATCTTCTGTTATTTCTAATTCTTCAAAATCCTGCTGTATGCCTTTAACATAAATTACATCTAAATATCTAGTATAAATTAAAGACGTTGCATTTTTTGAAAAAGTAGAAGGCGGTCTTAATCTCAATACTCCAGTTATTTCTACGGTATTCCCAGGTATTGTTGAATTAACTAAATCGTCTTCCATCCATAATTCTAATCTTGCAGGAGGAGTTCCTCCTTTCACTCTTTCTAAAAGTTCTTGAATCTCAGCTCTTTGAACATCTAAAAACTCAGAATCCTCTTCAATTAGTTTTAATGCTTTTCTTTTACATGCATCACAAAAAGTGGGAATACTAATACTAGAAGACAAAGGAACTTTATATATTGCATCACAAACATCACATTTATATACTGCAATTTTAACTCTATGTTTTATTTCAGCCCTCTTTGTTACTACTCCTTTAATATTAATTAATTTGCCCAAGTATTTTGAACCCATACTTTCTATTAACATCCCTGACTCTGGAAGATTAAAAAAACGTACATGTGGTTTAAACTCAATTCCAGGAGCAACAGCTAAATTCATATCTAATAATGCTTTAACTGCAGCTTTCAAAATCATATCTGGTTTTTCAATTAATTGATCTGCTAATTCTGGACTAAATTTTTCAAAATCTTCATAATCAACAGATAAACTTTTTTGGGTAGGGTATCTAGAAACCAAAGAGTATATCTTTTTTTTGTAATTCGATTCAAAAAAATCTTGAATTTCTTTTATTACTGGTTCTAAATTTAACTCTTCTGCCATTTAATTACCCCATCTATCCACAACAACTAAAATATTATATACAATACATATTTAAATTAGTAATTAAACGGAAAAGCTTATAAAGAAAAAAAACCATAGTTAAACACATGGAGTGGGATGTATTTTGTGAAATGATAATTCAAACAACGGATTTTAAAGAAGCAAAAGAAAGTGCTAAATTAAAAACAGAAGAAAAAACTAAATTACCAACGGCTGAACGATTAAAAGACTTAGATAACACTTTTAGCGAAACAAGGGAGATACTCTTTTTTAGGAGATTCACTCCAAAGTCAAAATATAATGATTTTAAATTAATAGAACCTTGTTTGGGTTTTTATGCAGATACTCAATTTTCAGAGTTATTTTTAGATTCTATTAGAGATTCTAAAACAATTAAAGAAAAATTAAACACAATTTGTGTTTTTGGAAAAAATTTAAATTTAAAAAGAGTTAAAACAACTCTTAAATCAATTAAAAAAAGAAAATTAAAGGAATTAATTTCTATTCAGAATATCTAATCAATTCATATATCCTTTCCATTTCATTAATTGCTATTTCTCTTAATTCTTTTTCTCCTGCATTTCTAAAATATAAAGAAGCATAAGCAAAAGCAAGTTTTGAATTATTATAATCTTTCTTCTCTTCTAATTCTTTGCCCAATAACATATAAACAGATGCTGCAGACATATTAAACCTTTTTTCAATATCTACATCTCTAGGATAATTTAAAAGAACTCTAATAATTAAATGGTGTGCTGCACCATACTCCTTTTTACACATTAAATTTTCAATACATTTAATTGCTTCTATATGTAATTCATTCATTCGTATAGATAAATCAATATCCTTTTCACGTTCTAATCTTTTTGCAGATTCATATGAATCCATAAAATAATTGCCTAATTCATAAAAATCCATAAACTTCAATTTCTTATCCCAACCTAAATATCCATTTAACTCCTTAGGTTTTTCTGAGCTTAATCTAGAAACTGAATTTGATTCAATAAATCCAAATGGGATATCAGACTGTTTTGTCTTCATGTAAGACAATGAAGTTATGGGCATAATATTAACAAATGTTAAATATGCACTAGTAATAATATTAAATATCCTAAAACCCTTTATTTTATTCTTATTTGTTTTATTCATGTTATAACTAATGAACATATGAGAATTTAAAGTCTCTTATTATATATGATCTTGAATTAATAAAGGTTTTTAAATCTGAATGTATTAGTTAAATTATGGATAAAAAAATAATTTGGATATTATTTATATCCCTATTGATTTTTGGATGTACTTCTCCAATATTACAAGAAGGAGGAAATGCTGAATTAATACAAGAAGTGTTTGAAACGGATATAAACAATGACGGTTTAATTGAAAGTACTACATATGTTTTTCATGAATCCGAATACAATGAAACTAAAATTCAAAGAATTCTTATAATCAAACCAAAATTTGATTTATCAAAAATAGAAGCACAGATTCAAGGAAACGCAAGTGATAAATATTATTTCCAAGATTTAACAATTTCAGATCTCAAAATACATTTAACTAATTTTAATAATAAAAGAAGTAATGAAATAGCAATAACTGGTGAAGCTCAATGTAAACAATATTTGGGTTTAGGTAGAACTGACTTACCCTGCGTTAGTTTAGACTCTTGTGCCAAAGCCTGTATGGGTGCACCTTTATGTATGTATATCTACCAATTTGTTGGTGATCCATTTTCACAAGATTTATATGAACTAAATACTGGATTTAATAAAATGGATACTTATATTTCAGAACTTAATAGTATTTTTGAGGACATAGAAAATACAGAAAATAATTTAAACAAACAAAAAATTGAAGAAATAATTAAAAAAATTGAACAAATATCTGTTTTAGGTAATGAAATTAATAATAATCCAATCATTAACAAACAAGTTTATTATTTATGTAACAGAATAAACTATGATAATTATGAACTTCAATCTATGATGGATAAAATTTCTGAAAATTTAAAAACTAAAGATTCTAATACTGCCCAAATAAAAAAAACAGGTCTAGAAATAGATAATGTAGAATATAAAATATACTTACAAATAAAAGAAAAAAGTGATCGTTCATTTTCAACAATTAAAATAACAGATATAATTCCTAAAACTTTAAATATTAACATATCAAGTTTAGTGGTCAGTTCTAATTTTTCAAAAGTAAATATAACTACTCCTTCTGTAGAATGGAAAATTAATAAAGCAGGAGGGGGAGAAATACAAAGTTTTATGACCTATTCTTTCAAATCTAAAGAATTCGTTAATAAAACCTGGATTGAAAACAATATAAAAACTCCTTATGTTTCAGTAGAAACATTCTCACTTGGCACAACACCAATAACCTTTGGTATTTTAGCATTTATTAATAGTGTGTTTACATTTTTTTTTGATTTTTCTAATTATTTTATTGCATTAGCATTAACTGGTGCTTTAATTATAATTTTACTAAGATTGTTTCAAACCATAGTATCACTAATATGGAATACTATAATTGGTACTTCTAAAGGAGAAGATTTTTCTTTAATTAAAAAAAAATTATTTGGAAAAGCAAATCCTAAGTTCAAACAATACTTTATATTGGGAATTATTCTATCTTTAATCGGAACAATTATACTTCTTATTTCAAACTCTCAAATCAAAGAAGAAATTATAATTTTAGAATTAATTGGATATAATTTAACTTTAGAACCATTAAACGGAATAAGTGCATTTTTGCTTTCATTAGGCATAATTTCTATCTACTTTTCTGCTGAAGACTTCTTCAAAGGAAGTGTATTAAAAACAGGATATTATGAGAGTGCACAGAAAATAGCAAAAAAAGTTAATTTAGAAAACTTAAAAGAACTCGAAAAAAAAATAGAAGAAGTTGATATTAAAATAAAACAAGCCCTTGAATTAAAAATTGATGTTTCTGATGAACAAGACTTGATATATTCCATACCTATTTCTAGAATTAAAGCCTTGATTCAAAAAAATGATCAAAGAACCGCAAAAAATATTATAGAACAAAGTATCAATAGATGTGACTTTAATATTGGCACGATAGATAAAAAAATACAAACTGCAACTGATATATGGAAAAATTGGAAAATTAAATTTGATTTATTATTAAAAGAGAAAGGAGAAATTAGAAAAGAAATGTTAATTGATATCCCAAGAACTTGGAGAAGTTGGACAATTGAAAAATATTTAACAGAAAACTTAGATGAAAATTTGATAATAGAAGGGGGAATCCTTAAGAAAACGACTATGCCTGTAGTTAAGAAAAAAGGGATAGTTGATATTTTAAATTCTTTAAAAAACGAAAAAATAAAAAATGCATCAATAATACAAATGGATGGAAAAACACTTGCGTCATCATTTGATAAAAACATTAATAAATCCCTCGTTGCAGTATTAGTATCTAGAATGATCAAAGCAGTTAAAATAATTGAGACAAAAGCAAAAACTGGAAATACTGATTATTTAGTTGCACGTTCAGGTAAAGATCTTTTTTTCGTAAGACCAATAAATAATTTAATCCTATTTTGTATTACTGATTCTAAAATATCCTTAACTACTCTAATAGAATTAACAAATAAAACTGCTGAAGAATTAGATAAAACAGATTCTTAAGTTCCGAACAATAGTATCAATATTTTTAAATGAAAGAGTTCACAAAAGATAATATAAATCTTGGAGGAGATTAAATGAGAAAAATAATTTTAGTATTTGGATTGACTGCATTTATTTTCTTAATGCTTAATGGATGTACATTTATAGAACCACACGAAAATAGAAGTATTCTGAATTTATTTGATGCTGAAAAAGAATTAGATTTTTTTCCTGCTAAAACAATAGAAAATATTGAAAATGCAATAAAATTATCTGAACAGCCTTATTATTATGGGAGTACAAATTTAATAAGATTTGAAACAGATGCAATAATGGCAGAAAGTATTATGACAAAAGCGAGTCCTTCAGATTATTCTACAACAAATGTTCAAGTTTTAGGCATTGATGAATTAGATATTGTTAAAATTGACAGTTTAACAGGTAATAAAATCTACTATCTAAATAGCAACAAATTAAGTTTAATTAATTCATTTCCTACAAAAGATATGGAAGTATATAAAACTATAAACACTGAATATGGACAAGGTTTATATGAACACGAAAATTCTATAATGACATTATCATATAATAAAATTAATGTGATTGATAAAGAAGGAAATACAAAATGGTATGCAAATTTAAATTCTACATATATTGATTCTAGAATGAAAGATGGAATTGTGTACTTAATTTTAATGGAATATCCAAACTACCCTTATATCCCAAAACCATTAACAGTATGTAATGAAATATGTAAAGAAATTAACATAAATTATGACAACATTTATCTACCTAGAAATATAGACGCTCAAGTTTTTTATGATATCATCTCTATTAAAATAGAAACCGGAGAAGTAATTGATAAAAAAACATTTATGGGTCCCTATTCCTCAAATGTATATGTATCAAATGAAAATATTTATTTTGGAATGCATAAAATAAAATCAGATAGTGAAGTTATGTTTTATTATCTTTTAGAGCAGGGAGAAGATATTTTATCTGAAACCCAGTATGAAAGATTAATTTATTTAAATTCTTTAAATATATCAGACGCAGCAAAAGCTTTAGAATTTAATAATTTAATACAAGAAATTTATTATGGGTTAACACTAGAAGCAAAAGCAGAATTACAAAATAAATTAACTAAAGGGTATTCTTTATATTTATCCTCAAATCCAGAGAAAAAAGAATATACTGGAATTTTAAAGATAAATTATGAATTGGGTGCCTTAAATATGAGCGAAACTGCCACCATTCCTGGAAGATTATTAAACCAATTTTCGATGGATGAATATGATCATAATTTAAGAGCTGCATATACATTTGATTTTGGAGTTAATTCAGAAAATGGATTGATAATCTTAGATGAGAACATGGGTGAACTTTCAAGAATAACTGGATTAGCTGAAGGTGAAAGAATTTATGCAGTAAGATTTATGGGCGAAACTGGATATATTGTTACCTTTAGACAAATAGATCCATTATTTGTTATTGATTTATCTAATGCCTCAAATCCAGAAGTTAAAGGAGAATTAAAAATACCTGGATATTCAACATATTTACATCCAATAGGAGAAGGTAAATTACTAGGTGTTGGACAAGAAGACTGGAAAATGAAATTATCTCTCTTTGATGTTTCAAACCCAAGTAAACCAACAGAATTAGATTCATTTATAACAGAAGAAGGATGGAGCGAAGCATTATATAATCATCATGCTTTCTTATGGAATCCAAATGAAAATTTTGTTATATTACCTATGGGAAGTAAAAACTATGTATTTGAGATAAAAAATAATAAAATAGGTATGAGAAAAATAATAAATGAAAATGCAGTTAGAAACATATATGCAGATAATGTATTATATGTAATAACTAGACAAAATATAATTGCATATTCAATGGATGATTTCTCCGAAATAAATCAAATATCAGTTGAAGGAAACGAGTATTATTACGGTCCTTATAGATACACAACAGATATAGATAGATCTTAAAATATATAGATTGGGCAATGATCTAAAAAATAACAAAAGGTCTTTTGACCTTTTTTTATTTTTCTTTTAATTTTTTTTTATTTAAAATTCATTCTTATTGTGGCAATTCAAAAACTGAATCCCCTACATTATAATCAATATTTTTTAAAGACTGTGTAAATTCTGTTCCATCTGAATTTGTTATATGTAAATATAATTGCGCGCCTGTATCTAAAAAGCACTGTTCAATGGTTTCCAAATCATTTGAAAACATAAAACAAATACCTGTTTTATTCATAACAGTTCTCGTAGGTAATTTAACTATTTGTGCTGAATCTAAATTATCAAAAAAAACATTTGGATTACTAGACGTTTTAAGAGTATTACACACAACATTACCAATTGCATCAATACATGAATAATTACCTTCTGGGATTAAATACAATGAAACTATCGTCTCTTCAGTCCCAATTATTGAATCGTGTCTATACTTATCTCCTTTTGAATAAATAATAATATTTCCAGTTATAACTTTGTCTTTATCTAAAAAAACTGTAGTATATGTTGCCTTATATTCTAAATTATTTTTAAGAGATAAAATGCTATTTAAATCAACAGAATCAGAATCCAATGCTCTATTTACAATCCCACCTACTTGATGTGATTGTTCTATAGAACTATTTTGAATATTATTAGATTCATTTTCTTCATTTGCATTTAATTCCTCATCAACAGATGAATTAATACAACCAAATATCAATAAGAACATTATTGGTAATACAAATAGTATATTAAATTTCATAAACTCACCAATTAAATTAAAATACGAAAGTTTATATTTGTAATTACAAGTTTTTAATATACGAAAGGTTTTTATTGGTAAAACAATACATATATATGTGATGTATGTGGCTATTAATAATATTAGGAATGAGATGGCAATTATCTCTACATTTATTCTTATATTATTTTTATGTTTAGCATTCATATCTCTAGATATTGGTTCTCTTAATAAACTATCTGCAGTTGGGCCTTCACCTTTACCTCCTGCCGAAGTATATAGACCTAAAAGTAGCTTTAGAGATTACTATGAAGAACAGCAACAATTAATTTTAACTCCTCCTTTAAATCAAGTAGTCGAGGCTTGTCCAGGGGGATGTATTTACTATCATGGATGTGTTGATGAAGGTCAATGTATAATTGAAGGGTACATTTGTGAAAAAGGAAGATTTATTGAAAGTTGTGGAAATAAAAAATGTGAATATGAATGTGAAACTCCAGATAGTTGTCCTGAAGATTGTGAATTTCAGATTTCATTTTTTGGATATAATCTTGATGATGATAATCACTATATAGGTTGGACAAGCGATTATTATAAATACCCTAAAATTCCTAAAGGATCCTATAAACAAACTAGTTATTTATATGAAATATATGAAAATGAATTTAATATTAATTTTAAAAATGGAAATAGAGAGATTATAAGTTCAATAGTTGAAGAAGGTAAAATACCTAAGCTTACTAGTATGATATTAAAAGTTGATTCTATAAATTGTATGATTGACATAAGAAGCTTATTTAAAAAAGAGGGACGAATTGTTAATTATTATAAAAATACAAATTTACTTGTAATTGAAACTCCTTGGTATTTAGTTGATGACATTTCAAAAAATCCTTGTGTAAGAAAAGTATATCCAGATAATTTAATAACTGCTGAATTAGATGTTTCAACACAGAATACAAAAACAAAAGATGTTTGGAATATGTTAAGTTTTTATGAACATTGTTATGATGTAAATATTGGTATTGGAACATATCAAGAATGCATTACTCTCTTCCCATATATATCTCATGTTAAAGGTGACGGAATTGAAATTGCATTTGTAGACACAGGTATTGATACTACTCACATGGATTTTGAAGGAAAAATAACAAAACAAATGAATGTTAGGGGTAGTGTTCCTGATACTTCAGATGTTACTGATTTAAATGGACATGGAACTCATTGTGCATCAATTGCTTTAGGAACTGGACAAGGTTCTAATAGATATATAGGAAACGCACCAGATGCAGATATATGGGCAATAAAAGCATTGGACTCTGGAGGATATGGTATGCAATCTTATGTATTAAGGGGCATAAATTATGCTGCAGATCCAAATGAAGATGGAGACTGTTCAGATCATGTTGATATTCTTTCTTTAAGTTTAGGCTATTATTTAGGATCAGATGGAACAACACCAGATTCAATTGCAGTTCAACATGCAGCTGATTGTGGAGTGTTGGTAGTTAAATCTGCAGGAAATGGAGGAACTTATGGTCATGGTTCAATAACTTCTCCTGGAGATATCGAAGATGTTATAACAGTTGGAGCAATTGATAAATTTGATAATATATATTATAAATCTTCTATAGGCCCAGTAGATAATAGGATATTGAAACCAGATTTAGTTGCTCCGGGGGTAAATATAATCGCTGCAGTTGCTTATGATTCAGAATGGTGGAGAGATTACATAGGTATCCGTGATATTTATGATGAAGTGTATACAAATTCAACTGGAACTTCTATGGCAGCACCCCAAGTTGCAGGTGCAGCTGCATTAATTAAAAGTGAAGACCCTGGATTAACAAACACTCAAATAAAATCAAAATTAATGTTAAGCGCAACACCTTTAGGAAACTCTGTATTTAAAGAGGGGGCCGGAAAATTGAATACTTTAAAAGCACTTCATTGCCCAATTGCAACTTATCCCCAAAATGCATTTTTCAATTCACCTAGAATAGGTGATTCTAAAACATTTCAAATCCACAATTTAGAAACAGATTTACTAGAAATACATCTAATCCCTACTCCAATATATAGTGAAAGTGGAGAGGTATTAACAACTCAAACACAAGTTACTCCTCAAACTTTTTATTTAGAAAGAGGAGAAATAAAAGAATTTGATTTAGAATTTACTGAAGTATCTTCAATTACTACTTGGCAATATGGAAGAATTCAAATAATTGTAAGACCATATGGTAAAAGTACTAGCACTGCATATCATATCCCATTTGGAATTAAAAAATAAAATTATTTGATAAATTTACCTTTAATACAAGCAACACAAATTCCTTCTTTTTGATGTTTGGTACAAACTGATTTTCCACATAATATACAAGAAATAGCTGCAGGTTCATTACAGATATAACACAAACTTTTAATCTCATTTGTTCTATTTAATAAATTATCCACTTAATACACCAAAACCACTTAAACGCCATCTTTGGCCTACTCTTCTACTTATGGCAATTTTAGAATCTTCATCAACACAAACAGATCTTTTTAATGAAACCGTCATTTCATCTCCTTTTATTTTGGATATTACTCCAAGTGTGGTTGCAGTACCAATACTTATAACTAAAGGTTCTCCTATTTTTAAAGGAGGATTATCAAAATCTGTTCTATTAAACAACTGATATCCAATATTTATAATCTCTTTAGGTTTATCTATTAATCCGGGTTGTAATATAACATTTCCAATTAATCTGTCTCCTTTCGTAATTGCAGGATCAAGTTTAGTTCCAATTCCAACTAGCCCCCCAGGAATAACTTCTTTTACAGATTTATTCCCAGAATATAAACTTTCAACTTTTAAATTTATTGGATTAATTTCTTCACTATCTATTGCTTTTTTAATACCTGGAGATAATTCTACAATATCTCCAATTTTAATTTTGCCTTGTATAACAGACCCCCCAATTACTCCCCCAACTAACTTATCAAGATTAGATCCGGGTTTATTTATATCAAAGGATCTTGCCACAAATAATTTAATAGGTAGTGTTTCATCTCTTTTTGGTGTTGGAATTATTTTTTCTATAGTTTCAACTAATGCACTAATATTTGTTTCAAAATTAGCAGACATAGGAATAATAGGTGCTTCTTTAAAACCGAAATCATCTAAAAAAAATCTTATTTCTTTATAATTTTCTATTGCTTTTTCTTTTGAAACTAAATCTATTTTATTTTGTATAACTACAATCTTAGATATTCCTAATGCTTGCAAAACCATCAAATGTTCTTTTGTTTGGGGCTGTGGACATTTTTCATTTGCTGCAATAACTAATAAAACTCCATCCATTATACTTGAAGCTGAAATTGCTGTTGCCATAAGTGTTTCATGACCTGGTGCATCTAAAAAAGAAACTTTTCTTAATTCAGTATTTTTTTTACCACAACATTTATCATTGACTCCATATTTATTACACTTTGAACAATGATAAAAGGTAGTATCAGCATACCCTATCCTTATTGAAATTCCTCTTTTTAGTTCTTCACTATAAGTATCTGTCCAAACTCCACTAAGTGCTCTTGTAATTGACGTCTTTCCATGATCTACATGACCTAATAATCCTATATTTACTTCAGCTTGCAATACCTCACCTTATTGTTTTTCTTCTGTTGCTTCTTTAGGAGCTTCTTCTTTACCAAATAATTTTCCAAGAGATGTAGGTCCTTCTTTTGTAACTATTACATTTATTTGATTTACATCTTGACCAATTTGTTTTCCATGAATCATTTTTTTTCTTCTTTCTCCAGCAGATTTTTTCTTAAATCCAGGTCCTTTGGACATTAGTACTTTTTGTTTTCCAGACCCTTCTACATCATATCTCATTGGAAACCCGCTTAAGTCACTTCCCCCTGTAATTTTAAAGGAATAACCTGTAACTCCAATTTGACTTCCTTCAATCGTATCTCCTATTTTTTTACCCATTAATGTTCCAATATTTTCTTGTGGAACTTCAACTTGGTATGATTTACCATCTTTATTTCCTATAACTACTTTCATAAATCCTCACCTTTAATTATTATCTAAAATATACCTAATAATAAGTAGTATTGTATATATACACAGAGGTTTATAAATGTTTTTCATATTAAAAAGTCTAATTTTCTATTAAATATATAAAAAATATAAATCAGATAGAAATATTTAAATAATATTGGGGAGAACATAAATTCATAATATAATTACTGGTGATTAAATGAAAGTATTAAAGTTTGGGGCTGTCTGGTGTCAAGGTTGCTTAATTATGAAACCAAGATGGAAAAAACTTGAAGAAAAAAATCCTTGGTTGCATACAGAATATTATGATTATGATAATGACAAAGAAATGGTTAAAAAATATAATATTAATGATAAATTACCTACCTTTGTTTTTTTAGATAAAGATAACAATGAATTTTTAAGACTTTATGGAGAAATTGAAGAAGACAAACTTCAAAAAATTTTAGATGAAAATAAAAATAGATGATTAAATGATAAATAAAAAAATCAACATAACACTTATTTTATTGTTATTAATTAGTTTTACTTTTGCATCTCCAGATATGTTAGGACATTCCCCAATGAAATCAGAACAAGTAGATTTGTATTTATTTTGGTCTCATGGATGCCCACATTGTGAACATGAAAAAGACTTTTTAGAAACCTTAGAAATTAAATATTCAAATCTTAATATTCATGAATTTGAAGTTAGCAGAAACAAAACAAATTTTGATTTAATGATCAAAATGGCTGATAAACTTAATACTACTGTAACTGGAGTACCATTTACAATTGTTGGAGATAACTACTTTAAAGGATGGAATAGTGAAGAAACGACAGGAAAATCCATTGAACAAGCAATTTTAGATATTAAGCAAACAAATGGAGATATAATAGACCTTCCTTTTTTTGGAGAAATAGATGTAAAAACCGTTTCTCTCCCAGTATTAACAATTATGATTGCAGCGTTAGATGGTTTTAACCCTTGTGCAATGTGGGTGTTATTATTTTTGATTACATTATTATTAGGTATTGAAAATAGATTTAAAAGATGGCTCTTTGGGGGGGTCTTTATAGGTGCATCTGCACTCGTATATTTTATTATAATGGCTGCATGGTTAAACTTATTTTTATTAGTAGGTTTTATATGGTGGATAAGATTAGTCATTGGATTAGTTGCAATTGGTGCAGGACTTTATAATTTAAAAAAATATCAAACCAATATTGAAGGTGTTTGTAAAGTAACTGGTGATGAAAAAAGACAAAAGATTTTTGATAATTTAAAAAATATTGTTCATAAAGAACATATTGTATTTGCATTAATTGGATTAATAATTTTAGCTTTTGCAGTTAATGTTGTTGAATTAGTTTGTTCTGCTGGTTTTCCTGCTGTTTATACAAATATATTATCTTTAAGCAATTTAACTGCTTTTGAATATTATGCATATTTAGTTTTATATGTTTTTATATTTCTATTAGATGATTTAATTATATTTATAGTCGCAATGAGAACCTTAGAAATAACTGGAATCTCAACTAAATATAGTAGAATGTCTCATTTAATAGGAGGCATACTTATGTTGATATTAGGCGCAATATTAATATTAAAACCTGAACTTATCATGTTTGGTTAAATTTGCTCTTTCCATCCATGTAATCTTTGTAATTCTCGTATTTTCTCTTTTATATCCTCAGAATAATAATCTGGAATAATTAGAGGCATGACCTCATGATAACATTTTGAACAAAGTGCTTCATAATCCTCTTTTCCACCTACTTTAATTGCTTCTGTTTTTTCGATAATAGCATGAGTAAAATAAGCCTCTGCTTGACATTTTGAACAAAACGCATTATGGACTATAATTTGAGAATGATGAATGCCTGCCAACAAATCTCCCATATGTGGACAACCTGTATTTGGATCTGCATCTTTAAATGGAAAAGGTTTATTTTCAGAAGTAGTTGAAAGACCAGAATAATAAATATTCTTACCAAAAGATAATAATATTCTTATATGATCTATTATTTTACTTTCAAAAAACTGTATTTCATCAATAAAAATATCAGTTACTGGGAATTCAGAAAAATCTATAATTATCTGATATCCATCTTCTTTAATTACATTAGCAGGAATAGTTATCCCATTATTAGTAACTACATCAGTTATATCATACCTATTATCTTTTTTTGGTTTATAAACTTTAAAAGTTCTACCTGCATATTTTTCTCTATTAACTAATCTAACAAGTTCTTCTGTTTTACCTGAAAACATAGGCCCTAAACACGCAATTAAATTCCCTGCCATTAAATCACCCCATTAAAATTAAAATAATATTAAATACCCAATATATTTAAAACCCATAGAGAAACAGAATGGAAAAAACTAGAAAAAACAAACATTTAAATATATAAGCACACACAAATATATTATCTTTATTAATAATTAAACTAAGTGGAGGGAGATAAATATGAAAACTGCTGAAATTATGGAAAGAATTGCTAAAAGAGATCCTGCTATTATTGCAACTGGGAACCATTTAATTTGTAATCCAAGAAACCCTAAATTTTTGAAGGAATATTTAAAGGGAGCAAATACTTCAAATAATTTTCAACGACTATTAACTTTTATGCGAAAACAATGGGACACTGCAAATGAATTCAATTGTTTAGCAGACGAATTTGAAAAGATGATACCAGATCAAATTATAGGCTTAAATATAATAGAACTTAACAAATTACACTCCAACTTATTTGAAATAACTAAAGACTTTTATACATCAATCCCAGAAAATCCCTCTTTTCAAGATTATTTAACTATAAATTCAGAATTCATTCAAATACTAGAATTAATTAATGTTTTTTCACAAGATTCTACTGAAATTAAAGGATATTTAATTAAAGAAAGAATTAAAAAAATAGAGGAAGAGCTTGATAAAGAAGCAACAATATTTTTTAAAACGTTTACCACTTATGCAAGATTAGCAAAATATCCTCAAAGACACAAACTAGGTTTATGGTTTGATAAAATAACTGCAAGAAGAGAAGCATCAATATATGGAAAAACCACTTGGGCGTATGAAATTGCTGAAGCACATGCAAATGGGCTTTTGTATTTAATTGATAAATTTGGATATCCTGAATGGGATTCTGAAAAAGTAGATATTTTTTCAACCGAAATTAATAATTTAAAACAAAAAAGAATAGGTAACATAATCACAAGAGTTAGTAATATTCTAGAAAAAACACATTCAAAATTCATTGAAAATGTAAATCTAATTAGAGAAATATTCACAAACGCTATAATAAAAAAAATTGATATAACTGAAAAAAGAATTGGTAGTAAAAATGGGTACTACATATAAATATAAAACTAATAAAAAAATACTACCGTCACTTTCTTTTTTGTTACCTGTCATCAATGGATATAGAAACGGAATTGGAACAGACCAGCATAAATATGCCCTAACTGAAAAAGAATTAAAAGAAGGCTGTCTTTTCAAATTAGGAGGTGTTAAAATACCAAATATTAAAGTTCTATCTAATTCTGATGGAGATGTTGTTTATCATGCATTATGGGATGCAATTTCAAGCGCAATTGGAGGAAGTTCAATAGGAAAAACATACCCTAAAGATAACAGATCAAGTGATGTATTTTTAAAAGAGTTAAAAGAAATAATGGATGAACAAGGATATGCAATAAATAATATTTCTATTGTTATTGAATGCACTAAACCAAAGATTTTACCAATAGAAGAAGAAATGAAAAAAAACATAGCAGAAATATTCAAAATAAACTTAGATCAAATAGGGATTACTGCTAAATCAGGCGAAGGTTTAACAGAATTTGGCAAAGGAAAAGGCGTTGAAGCAATAGTAAACGTCAGTCTTTTCAGATATTAAACAACTAACTTTCTCTTCTTATCCTAAATGTGTAAATGCATGAAAATATGCGTTTTAACGACGTAAGAGTAAGCTTTAAATACTCTCTCATTTATAATATAAACATAGAAAAAAGGTCTGATTTTAAGATCCAAAAAACAATAAAATAAATTAAAAGAAGAGTAAATTTAAGAGGTAAAACCATGGGTGAGCAAACCAAACAAAATAATGAAAAAGCTACTTATAATAATGAAGACTACTCAGCTAAAAATATCAAAATTTTAGAAGGTTTAGAAGCAGTTAGAAAAAGACCTGCAATGTATATTGGAGATACAGGAGAACATGGTTTGCATCATTTAGTCTATGAAGTTGTTGATAATTCAATTGATGAAGCAGTTGCTGGTCACTGTAAAAATATTGATATCGTAATTAAAAAAGATAACTCTATATTAGTTAAAGACGACGGTAGAGGAATACCAGTTGAACAGCATGATAGTGGAGTTTCAGCATTAGAAGTCGTTTTAACTAAATTACATGCAGGTGGAAAATTTGATAAAGATTCATATAAAGTTAGTGGAGGATTGCATGGAGTAGGTATAAGTGTAGTTAATGCATTATCAGAATGGATGGAGATTCAAGTTAAAAGAAACGGCAGTATATACTCACAAAATTATAAAAGAGGAAATCCTGAAAAACCTGTTGAAATAATAAGTACGGCTGAAAAAACAGGAACACAAGTTAGGTTCAAACCAGATAATGAAATATTTTCAAGTATGGTTTTTGATTATGATATATTAGCTTCAAGATTAAGAGAACTTGCATTTCTAAACGCAGGAATAAAAATTTCTATTTTTGATGAAAGGAATGAAGAAAATAAGGAAGTGTTCCAATATGAGGGGGGGATAAAATCTTTTGTTGAATATTTAAATAGAAATAAAGCCCCGATACATTCTCCAGTATATTTCAAAAAAGAGGAAGCAGAGTATGAAGTAGAAATTGCTTTACAATATACTGATTCATATTCATCAAACATTTTAACATTTGCAAATAATATTAATACAATTGAGGGAGGAACTCATTTAATTGGATTTAAAACTGCTTTAACAAGAACAATAAACGACTACATTAATTCAAATAATTTAAAAGTAGATAAATTAACAGGTAATGATTTAAACGAAGGATTAACTACAGTTATATCAGTTAAGGTTCCAGAACCGCAATTTGAAGGACAAACAAAAACAAAACTTGGTAATAATAATGTTAAAGGAATTGTCGAAAGAATAACAAACGAACAATTAAGATATTACCTTGAAGAACATCCTGCTGAAGCAAAAGTAATGATTGAAAAAGCATTAACTGCATTAAGAGCAAGAATGGCAGCAAAAAAAGCAAAGGAATTAATCAGAAGAAAAGGGGTTTTAGAAGGTACAATATTACCCGGAAAATTAGCAGACTGTATAAAAAAAGATCCTGATAAATGTGAAATATATTTAGTTGAAGGAGATAGTGCAGGTGGTTCAGGAAAACAAGGAAGAGATAGAAATTTTCAAGCAATTTTACCATTACGAGGAAAGATATTAAATGTTGAAAAAGCACCACTTGATAAAATACTAGCAAATAATGAGATAAAATCCATGGTTAAGGCATTTGGAACTAGTATAGGAGATGACTTTGATATTTCTAAATTAAGATATGGAAAAATAATTATAATGACTGATGCCGACGTTGATGGTGCACATATTAGAACTTTAATTTTAACTTTCTTTTATAGATACTTAAAAGAATTAATTGAAAAAGGTAATATATACATAGCAAATGCACCTTTATATAAAATCAAAAAAGGAAAATTAACAAAATATGTTTATTCTGATGAAGAATTAAATTCTGTATTAAATGAGATTGGAGAAAAAGGTGCGTCTCATCAAAGATTTAAAGGATTGGGAGAAATGAACCCTGAAGAACTTTGGGAAACTACTATGAACCCAGAAAACAGAATTTTAATAAAAATAACATTGGATGATGCAGCATTAGCAGATGAACTATTTACTATACTCATGGGAACTGAAGTTGAACCAAGAAGAGAATTTATTCAAAAACATGCTAAAGAAGTTAAAAATATTGATATTTAAGGTGTGAAAATGACTGAAAAAGAAATTGAAGAAACTATTATTCCAAAAACCATAGAAAAAGAAATGAAAAACTCATATATGGAATATGCAATGAGTGTAATAGTAGGTAGAGCATTGCCAGATGTAAGAGATGGATTAAAACCAGTTCATAGAAGAGTACTATTCGCTATGCATGAGTTAGGAAATACACATGATAAACCATATAAAAAATCAGCAAGAATAACTGGGGAAGTAATGGGTAAGTTTCACCCCCATGGAGATCAAGCTATTTATGATACAATCGTTAGAATGACACAGAATTTTTCATTAAGATATCCATTAATTGATGGGCAAGGTAATTTTGGTTCAATTGATGGAGATAATGCTGCTGCAATGAGATATACTGAAATTAGAATGAATAAGATATGCGAAGAAATGGTAACAGATATTGATAAAGAGACAGTTGGCTTTGTACCTAATTTTGATGGTACACTTATTGAACCTGTTGTTTTACCTTCAAAAATACCTAATCTTTTAATAAATGGATCATCTGGTATTGCAGTAGGCATGGCAACAAATATACCCCCACATAATTTAACTGAAGTTGTAGATGCACTTACTGCTTTTATTGATAATCCAGAAATCGAATTACACGAATTAATGCAAATTCTTCCTGGCCCTGATTTTCCAACAGGAGGTAAAATTGTAGGTAAATCTGGAATTTTAAGTGCTTATTCAACAGGTAGGGGAATTATTTCTATAAGAGGAAAAACAGAGATACTTGAAGACAATCACACTATTAAGATAGTTGAATTACCTTATCAGGTTAATAAAGCAGAATTAGTTAAAAAAATTGCTCATTTAGTTAGATTAAAAAGTATTGAAGAAATTTCAGATATTAAAGATAAATCAGATAGAACTGGAATGGAAATAGAAATAAATTTGAAAAAAGGTTCTGACCCAAACGTTGTATTAAATAAATTATATGTTAAAACTGATTTAGAAAAAGTTTTTGGAATAATAAATCTAGCATTAGTCAATAATGAACCAAAATTTTTAAGTATAAAACAGATGCTTAGAGAATTCATAAGATTTAGGACTGATATTGTAACTAAAAGATGTAAATTTGAACTTAAAAAATCAGAAGAAAGACACCATATTTTATGTGGCCTTATAATTGCATTAGAAAATATTGATGAAGTAGTTGCATTAATTAAAAAATCAGATAATCCTCAAAAAGCGAGAGAAGAATTAATTATAAAATACCTATTAACTGAAATTCAAGCAAATTCTATTTTAGATATGAAATTAAGTAGATTGACAGGCTTAGAAAGAACTAAAATAGAAGAAGAGCAAAAGAGTTTAGAAGAAAAAATAAAAGGATTAAAAGAAATTTTAGAAAATAAACTAAAATTGTTAGAAATAATAAAACAAGAGTTAGAAGAAATAAAAACTAAATATGGAAATAAAAGAAAAACAGAACTATTAGAAGATGAGGAAGATATTGTATTAGAACAATTAATACCTCATGAAGAATCAGTTATAATAATAACACAAAATGACTATGTTAAAAGAATATCCTTAGACGAATATAAAACTCAAAAAAGAGGAGGAAAAGGTATGATTGCAACTGGAACAAAAGAAGAAGACATAGTTAAAGACGCAATTATATGCGATACTCATGATTATTTGATGTTTTTCTCAAACAAAGGAGTAGTTAGATGGATGAAAGCATATAGAGTACCTCAAACTATGAGATATGCTATGGGAAAACCGATAATTAACTTATTAGAAATGGAAAATGAAGAAAAAATCCAGTCTTTAATTAAAGTATCCAATTTCTCAGAAGCAGAATTCTTAGTTATGACAACTAAAAAAGGATTAATAAAAAGAACCTCCTTAGAATCATTTAGCAAACCAAGAAAAGGAGGGATAATAGCTATTAAATTAACGGATGGGGATGAATTAATTGATGTTAGAAAAACATCTGGTAATGATGAAATATTCATAGCAACTAAAAATGGATTTGCGATACATTTTGAAGAATCACAAATACGAGAAACAGGACGAGTTGCACAAGGAGTAAGAGGGATTAGATTAAGAAAAGAAGACGAAGTAGTAGGTATTTCAATAAATATTTCACCTGTTGTTTTGACAATAACTGAAAACGGGTTTGGAAAAAGAACTCTACTTGAAGAATATAGAAAACAAACAAGAGGAGGAAAAGGAATAATCAACATTCAAACAAAAGGAAGAAATGGAAATGTAGTGGGAATACTTGCAGTTAATGATAATGATGAAGTAATCTTAATCAGTTCATCAAGTAAAATAATTCGAATGCAGGTTTCAAATATTTCAATGGTAGGGAGAAATACAAAAGGAGTTCGCTTAATGAGATTAGATGAAAATGAACAAATTACAGCTATCGCACATATACCATTTAACGAAGAAAAAAATGAAGAAAATACTAATATAACTGAAACTCAATAAAATAGTGATTAATTATATAAATCTATGAATGACCTATTACTTTAAAATACTATGCAAACTATGAATAATCGACTTATAACTATCCTATTGTGAGTCACACATGCCATTAGGCAAATGTGGGGTGAAGTATATGAAAATTAAAATATGGGACCCAGAAGATGATGACTTCGAAGATGATGAAGACTTTGAAGACGATGAAGAATGGGACGAAGAAGACGGCGATGAAGACTGGGATGACGAAGAATAAATCTCAAAAATAATAAGTAAATCTTCTTTTTCTTTTTTATTTTTTAATAAACTTTAAAAAATAGTATATTTATAATACATTTATGAAAAATTATCAAAAGCAATTAAAAATAGAAAAAATTGTAACCTCAAAAGGAAAAATATTAAAATATTTTTTTGATGGTATCTCAGTAGAATCTGAATTTAATATCTTATTTTTAAAAAGACAAATATTACATATATTAGAACCAGATAAATACCTTAAACCAATAAAATTTAAAATAGGAATATTCGGGAAATGCATTACTATTTTTGAAAGAAACTTTGATCATCAAATATGGTGCCCAGACTATTGTTTACCCACTACAAATAATTTAAATCAAAAAATTGAAAAAATACAAAATCCATATACTCAAGATGATCTTTTTAGATTGATTGATGAAATATATAAACTACAAAAACAATTAACCTTTGAAATACCAAATTCATTTGGAGACCCACTAACATCTAAAAATTAATACTATTTATTGAATTAAATTCATTTTGACCAAAACCTTTTAAATAATTATGAATATATATTCATTATACAAACCAGTTATTTCTGGTATGGAGGTAGTTCGATGGTAAGACCAAGAAGATGCAGACGTGTAAGATGTGAACCAAATGTAGATTATTTTAAACCATCTGGAATACGCGTTCGTGATACTGATATAATAAACTTAACAGTTGATGAATTTGAAGCAATTAGGTTAGTTGATAATGAAAACATGGAGCAGATAAAGGCTGCTCAAAAAATGGAAATATCACAGCCTACTTTACATAGATTATTATCTTCAGCACATAACAAAATCGCTGATGCACTTTGCAATGGTAAAGCAATCAAAATTAAAGGAGGTGAATATATGATAGAAGAAAAAGGAGTTCCAAAAAGAGACGGCTCAGGAAAAGGAATAAGAAAGAATAGGGGACGAGGAGGATGTAATCCTACACAAGATAAAAATGCAAGACAAGAAACAGACAGAGGACCTGGTAGAGTTCTTGGAAGAGGACAAGGACCTTGTGGAAGAGGATTAGCAAACAGACGTGGAAGAAACAGATAATTTCTGTTTCTTTTTTTACCCAAAAATCCTGCCCCAAAAACCTTGATCTTTAATTGTATCTTTTGAAAATAAGTCTTTAAGCGCATCTTTTTGCGCACTGTCTAATTTAGTAGGTGTATGGACAATTACTTTTACTATTAAATCACCGTGGCCTCTGCTTCTTATGCGAGGCATACCTTCACCTTTAAGAATAAATGTTTCATGTGTTTGTGTTCCTATAGGTATTTTTAATTTCTGTTTCCCGTTTTGCAATGTTGGAATTTCTATTTCATCTCCTAAAGCTGCTTGTCCAAATGAAATAGGTATTTCTAATATTAAATCATCTCCGTCCCTTTTAAATAAGTCATGTGGTTTTACATGAATATGAATATATAAATCTCCAGATATATCTTTTGCATAATCTCCTTGCCCTTCTAATCTTAAAGTTGCACCATCAAATATTCCTTTTGGGACGTCTAATGTGATCTTCTCTGTTTTTCTATCTCTTCCTATTCCATCACAATTTGAACATTTATTTTTAATTATAAACCCTTTCCCTCTACAATTAGGACACGCACCTGTTGATACAAATCTCATCCCTCCAAAATTTCTTGCTTGTTGAACCATTCCTCTTCCATGACATGTTGAACATGTTTCTTTTCCTGTTCCTCCTTGCCCTTTACATTTTTCACATTTAACTGCATGTCTTAATTCAAATTTCTTCTTAACTCCTTTAGCTGCTTCTTCTAAAGTTACTTCTAAATATGTTTCTAAATCAGCTCCTCTTTCAACTCTTCTTCCACGTCCACCAAAAGCTGAACCAAATAAATCTGCAAATGAATTAGAGCCTCTACTACCCATATTTCCAAAACCAAATTCTCTAAAAATATCTTCAAAATTAAAATGTCTGAAAATATCTTCCTGGCTGAATTGCTGGTGGAATCCTTCATCACCATAACTATCATACATTTGTTTTTTCTGCGGGTCGCTGAGAACTGCATATGCTTCGCTTAATTCTTTGAATTTTTCTTGATCTCCCCCTTTATCTGGATGGTGCTTCATAGCCATTTTACGATAAGCTTTCTTAATTTCATCAGTACTTGCATTTTTTGATACTCCTAAAATTTCATAATAATCTTTTGACATTATTTAACCCCCAAAACTACTAAAGCAAAAATAAAAAAAATTAATCCAAAAATAAATGATACAATTGTATAAAATTCTCCTTTTCTAACCAAATAACAAGGCACCATAGACCAAATATGGGCTTTTTCATTTTTTTGTATTGCAGCCCAATAGGATAATTTAAATAAGTTTTGAGAAAATAATAAACATAATACTACTAAACCTTCATAAGGAACAAAATCATAAATCCATTTATATATTCCAATAAATAATGCGAATAAAATAAAAATTAAAAAATCATATTTTAACCACCATGGATCGTCTTTATTAATAAAAATATTAACTATTTTATTTTTTAATTTCATTTTTTAACCTCATAAATTTTTTCTCATTAGATATTTTGCTGTTTCAAACCCTAATTTTTCATAGAATTTAACTGCGCGCTCATTTTCTGTACTTACATCCAACGTTATTTCATCAAAACCTTGTTCTTTAGCTTTTTTTTCAATATCTTTCATAAGCGCTTTACCATAACCTTTTCCTTGTTCTCTTTTATCTATTATAACACTGGATATATAAAGTCTTCTTCTTGGACCCATGTATTTTGGTTCTGTTTTAATAAAACCAATAATTTGGTTGTTGGCATCAGATTCTAAAACATAATAATATTTTTTAGAATTTTGTAACTCTTTTTTCAACTGTGTCATAAATTTATCTTTATCAAAAACAATAAAACAAGGATTGCTTGCTTCATTTAAAAATAACTTACACGCAGCATCCCAGTCTTTTATTTCAGCTCGTCTTATCATCTATTCATCTCTTTTTTTCCATTTTTTCATTATGCTCTTTATTTTCACTATTTTATTTTACTTGTTTTCCTTATCCTAATCCTCTTATTATTTTATTATTTTCTTTCTTTTTCGTTAACGTTTTTCTTTCTTTTTTGAAAAGAAAGAAAAAGGTTATTCTTTTGTAAAATCTGCATTTATTGTATCATCTGTACCTTGTGCATTTTGTTGATCTTCTGAAGGAGCTTGTTGTGCTCCTGCTTGTTGTGCGCCTTGTGCTTTTTGATATATTTCTGATCCTATCTTTTGTAATTCTTTTGTTAATGCTTCTGTTTTTTGTTTTATTTCTTGTGCATTTTCACTTGATTGTACTTTTTTAACTTCTTCTATTTTTTCTTGTATTCTCTTTTTAATATCTTCAGGTATTTTATCTTTATATTCATCTAATGTTTTTTCACTTGAATAAACCATTGATTCCGCTTCATTTTGCGCTTCAATTAATTCTTTTCTTTGTTTATCTTCATACTCATGTACTTCTGCATCTTTCATAGCTTTTTCAACATCTTCATCATTCATTTTGTGTGGTGCTGTTATAGTAATTTTTTGTTCTTTTCCAGTACCCTTATCTTTAGCAGAAACATTCAATAACCCATTTGCATCTATATCAAAAGTTACTTCTATTTGAGGAACCCCTCTTGGTGCTGGTGGTATACCAGTTAATTGGAAATTACCTAATTCAATATTATCTTTTGCTATTGCTCTTTCCCCTTGGAATATATGTATATCTACTGCAGGTTGGTTATCTGCAGCTGTTGAAAATATTTGACTTTTCTTTGTAGGTATAGTTGTATTCCTATCAATTAATTTTGTAAATACTCCTCCCATTGTTTCAATACCTAAGGATAAAGGAGTAACATCTAATAAAACTAAATCTTTAACTTCACCAGATAATACTCCTGCTTGAATTGCTGCACCCATTGCAACACATTCCATTGGATCAATACCTCGTTCTGCTTTTTTACCTACAAAATCTTCAACAAATTTTCTTACAATTGGCATTCTTGTTGGTCCACCAACCAAAATAATTTTTGTTATTTGATCTGGGGATATTTTAGCATCTTGTAATGCATTATGTATAGGTTCTTTACATCTTTGAACTGTTGATTGAACCAAACTTTCTAATTTTGCTCTTGTTAATTTATGTTGAAAATTAACAGGTTCATTATTTTTCTGAGTTAAAAATGGTAAATTTATATCAGTTTCAACTACTGTTGATAATTCTATTTTAGCTTTTTCAGCTGCTTCTTTTAATCTTCTCATTGCAGTTGTGTCCTTACTTATATCTACTCCTTCTTTTTTATTTAGATCTTCAAGTAAATATTTTACAATCGATTCATCCATGTCTTCTCCACCTAAATTAGTATCACCATTTGTTGAAATAACTTCAAAAACCCCTTCGCCAAAATCCATTATTGTAACATCTAATGTTCCACCACCCAAATCAAAAACTAAAATTTTATGGTCTTGATCTGCTTTGTCTAATCCAAAAGCTAATGAAGCTGCTGTTGGTTCATTAATTATCCTAACTACATCTAATCCTGCAATTTTACCTGCATCTTTTGTTGCTTGTCTTTGATTATCATTAAAATAAGCTGGAACTGTAATTACTGCTTTTTCAACTTTATCTCCTAAAAATTCTTCGGCATCTTTTTTTATTTTTTGTAAAACAAATGCAGATAACTGTTGAGGAGTATATTCTTTATCTCCTAATTTATATTTATGATCCGTACCCATTTTTCTTTTAAATGCAGTAAATGTCCTATCTGGATTTGTAACTGCTTGTCTTCTTGCAGGTTCGCCAACTAACATTTGATTATCTTTTGTAAATGCAACAATTGATGGAAATGCTTTTCCATACATTGTATTACCTTCTGCACTTGGTATTATCTTTGGTCTTCCGCCTTCTAATACTGATGCTGCGCTGTTTGATGTTCCTAAATCTATTCCTATTATTTTACTCATTTAATCTACCTCCTCTTTTCCGATACAAACACATGCGTGTCTAATTACTTCTCCATTTAGTAAATATCCTTTTTTCAAAACTTTTGTAATTTCTCCTTCTTTGCCTTTTTCATACATAAGAGCTTCATGTTTATATGGATCAAATTCTTTGCATTCCATTACTTCTAATCCTCTTTTTTTCAAAGTAGATAATAGTTTTTCATGCAACATTATTAATCCTTTTTTAATATTTTCATTATTTTTATCTTCTTTAATATGTTTCATAGATTCTTCTAATTCATCTAAAAATTCTAATAAATCTAATATTAATTCTTTATTAGCTGTCTTTTTTAATTTTTCAATTTCTTTATCTGTTCTTTTATGATAATTATCAAATTCTGCATGTAATCTTAGAAGTTTCTCTTCTAATTCTTCAATCTTTTTTGTATTTTCTATTTGATTATTTTCTGTTTTTTCACAATCACAATTTTCATCATTACAATCGCAGTTTTCATCATTACAATCGCAGTTTTCATCATTACAATTGCAATTCTGATTTTCACAATTACAGTATTGGTTTTCACATTCTTTTTTCATATTTTCACCCGTCTTTTATTTCAATTTTTCTTCTTTTTTCTGTTATTATGAATTCTTTATCCATCCTTTCTGCCATATTCTCTAATTCTTCAAACATTCTAATCATTTTTTTTCTTCTAAAATCAACATAATCTTCTATTGAATTAAATTTCATTTTATATTTTCCTTTTTTTTCTTCTAATAATCCTTGTTCTTTTAATCTTTCTAAATGGTGTCTAACTGTTAAGCGGTGAAGACCGCTTAACTTAGATAATTCAGTGCTAGTTATTGGTTCTTCTTTTTTACATAAAACTGATTTAAATACAATCACTGTTGTTCCTTCTGTATCCCTTTTTGAGAGCAATCTTGCTTTTTTACAAAATTCTTCTATCTCTTTTTGATTCATTATTGCACCTTTAATTTACTTCAATTCTTTTTTTCTCCTTTTTTGAATCTGGTTTTTTCTTTACTGTTATTTCTAATACTCCATTTTTGTATGTTGCATTTACTTGATTTGGATCTGCAGTTTCTGGTAATGCGAATGTTCGTTTAAATCCCCCATATGATCTTTCATATCTTATATATCCTTCGGCTTCTCTTTTTATTTCTTCTTTTTTCTCAGTTTTAACTTCTAATCTATTTCCAATTACTTCTAATTGTATATCTTTTTTTTCTACTCCAGGTATATCCATTATATACACTATCTCATCTTCTTTTTCAATGATATCACTTAGTGGTGCTGAATATGTATTTATCCCTTGTTTGTTTGTTAGCATAGGCAAATTACTTTGTCTTAAATTAAACAAACTATCCATTTCTTCTTGCATTCTTTGTACCTCATCCCAAATAGTCCATCTTCTCATATTTATACACCTCCTATTTTGTTAATAAGATATTAACTATTTAAAAACGAAATATTTAAAAAGTGTTAGTATGGTATTAACATTTTTAATTATTAAATCTTTTAAAAAATAACAAAAGTTTATATACTTTTTAATATTATTAAAATATAATGAAAAAAATCTTATTAATATTATTACTATTTACTATCTTAGTATTTGCTAAATCCTATTCTATAGGGCCAATGACTCAAGAAATTTATATTAATTTAGATGGAACTGTTGATATTAATGAAACTCTATCTTATTCTTTTAATTCCGGTTCATTTTCAGAAGTTTATAGAACTATCCCATTATCTTGGCAAGGCGCTGTTTTTGAAATTTTAGAATGTCAAGTTTATGAAGATGGAAAACCTATTAATACACGAGTAGATAGCATAGGAAATAATAAAATAGAGTTAATTGGATATAGTTCATGGAAGAATGAAGTACACGATTATACTTTTTCATATAAAATTTCGCATATTATTGTATGCTATGAAGATGTATGTGATTTTTACTGGAAATTAAAGGGAACTGAATGGGATAAACCTTTTCCTTCGTTAAAATCAAAAATATATTTACCCTCCAATATTTCTAAAGAAAATTATAAAGCATGGGGACATGGACCATCAAATGGAAATGTAGAATTGTTTGACAATTATGCTTATTATACTGCAAGTGATATTGCAGGTTCGCAATATGTTGAAGCACGCTTAGCTTTTCCTTCTGAATTAATAACAGACAAATCAAATACAATAATAAAAAATGAAATGGGTTTAGAAAAAATAATAAATGAAGAGCTATCATTTTATGAAAATAATGATTTATCAACTTATGAAGAAAAAGAGGATTCATTAATAATATTTTTATTAATTTTTATTTGGATTTGCGGACTAATTAGTATTTATTTTATTTGGAAAAAATATGGTAAAGAACCAGAAATTAATTTTGATGCAAAATATTATAGAGAATTACCCAATAACTATTCTCCTGCTGTTTTAGGATGTTTGATAGATGCAATTAATAAAAAACCAAGGACAAACGATATAGTTGCTTGTATCTTAGATTTAGCCCAAAAAGGATACCTAAAAATAAAAGAAGTTCCTGCTAAAAAAACATGGGGTATTTTTGGAAAGGATACACATACAATTATAATCCGAACAAATAAAGAGGATACAAACTTATTAAGTTTTGAAAAAGATCTTTTAACTTTCCTATTTAAAAATAAAAAGGAAGTTGATCTAGATAACAAATTTAAAAAATATAATTCTACAAATTATTCTTTTTTCGAAGAATGGAAAGATAATGTTAAAAAACATGTAGAAAAATATAAATTCCATAATTTAGAAGATGCAAAAACAGGAAAAATATATACTCTACTTGTAATTCTAATAGTAACATTCTTATCTCTGATTATATCCTCAATATCTATTTGTTTATGCCCATTAGTAGCCATGTTAATACCATTCATAGTTATGTTTAGTATTATATTTTATTTTGGACTATCAAAACCATTTGAAAAAAGGACTGAAAAAGGTGCATTAGAATACGAACAATGGATGGCTTTCAAAAGATTTTTAGAAGATTTAACTTTAATGAAAGAAAAACCTCCATCTGCAGTTGAATTATGGGGCCATTATTTAATCTATGCAGTTTCATTAGGCGTTGGAGAAAAAGTAATAAAATATATTAATTTAGAATATCCTAACAACTCTCCTAACTGGTATATATCAAATAACATAAATACTACATTTACTATGGCTTCTTTTATGGCATTGAATACAACTATGGCATCAATTTCTCCTTCCTCATCAGGTTCTGGTGGAGGCTTCGGAAGCGGAGGAGGTTTCGGAGGAGGTGGTGGTGGCGGAGGCGCCAGGTGATAAATTGCATTTAATAATTGGAATAGATCCAGGAACAACAACAGGAATTTCAGCTCTTAATCTAAACGGAAAACTAATTAAAATAATTAATATGAGAAATGCAGGAAAATCAGAAGTAATAAAACAAATATTGGAAATTGGAACTCCAAGTATTATCGCTACAGACAAAAAACCTTGCCCAGATTCTGTTTTAAAAATAGCAGCAAGTTTTAATATAAGATTATTTGTTCCAAAAAAAGAGTTATCACAAGAAGAAAAAAAGAGAATAATAAAAGAACAAAACATCAAAGTTGAAAATAATCATGAAAGAGATGCATATTCTGCTGCATATAAAGCATATCATGAATTTAGCAATAGGTTGCAACAAATAGAAAATAAAATTGAATTTATAGAAAAGGAAAGAGATTATTTAAAACATTTAGTATTAAATGGCCACTCTTTAAATAATGCAATACTCTTCTTAAAAAAACCAGTAGAAAATATAGAAAAAGAAATAAAAACAAAACCGACTACAAAAGAAAAAACTATTGAAACCTTTATATTTGAAATTAAAACTTTATCTA
The DNA here is from genome assembly GCA_020854825.1 of Microcaldota archaeon. GTDB lineage: Archaea > Micrarchaeota > Micrarchaeia > Anstonellales > JAHKLY01 > JAHKLY01. Next base: position 200,533 of record JAHKLY010000002.1, read on the forward strand.
ATAAAAATCAAGAGTTAAAAAAATCAGTCGAAAGATTAAAAATTGAAAAAACCTCACTTGAACTAATTATCAACCATGAGAAAAATGAAAGAAAAAAAGAAATTGAAAAAAACAAAGAAGTAATTCGTCTCAAAAATGAAATTATTAGATTAAAACTATATATTGAAAATACTAAAAAAAAGAAAAAACCCAAAAAAAAGCAGAAAAAAGATAATAGAAAGTATTTAAAAAACTTAGTTGAAAATATTATTACTGAATACAGAGACAAAAGAAAAAAAGAATTAAACTAGGAGGTGTCATATATGACAGAAAAAGAAGACAATACAGTTTTTATAGGAAAAAAGAATATTATGGGATATGTATTAGCAGTAGTAACCCAATTTAATAACGGAGCAAATGCAGTAGAAATAAAAGCGAGAGGAAAAACCATATCCAAAGCAGTAGATGTAGCTGAAATTGTAAGAAATAGATTCATGCCAGATGTAACTGTAGAAAAAATTGAAATCAAAACTGAAGAACTAATGTCTGAAGATGGATCAAAATCAAAAGTCTCTGCAATTGAAATTAAATTAAAGAGATAAATAATACATCTCTTTTTTTATTTTTCTTTTTTAAATATGTGATTAAATGGAAAGAACATTAATAAATAATCTAAAAAATAGAATAGATAAAGAAGTGCTAATCAAATGTTGGGTAGCAAATATTAGAGATAAAAATAAGATAAAATTTATAATAATCAGAGATAGGACTGGAGAAACGCAAGGAATTGCATTAGAAGAAGACTGTGAAAAAGAATCATTTGGTTTAATATCTACTATCTACCGAGAATCAGCAGTTGAAATTAAAGGAATTGTTAAAAAAAGTGAACAAGCAAAGGAAGGCTATGAAGTTCTTATAAAAAATATTAAAATTTTATCTCCTTCAGAACCTAAACTTCCAACAGAAGTTTATGGTAAAATAGAATCAAATTTAGATACACGATTGGATAATAGATTTTTAGACACTAGAAGAAAGGAGATTAATGCTATTTTTAGAATACGATCACAAGTATTTAAATCTGCTGTTGAATATCTAGATTCACAAGAATTTACAAAAATTGCTACTCCTAAAATTACAGTTTTAGGTTTAGAAGGAACATCAAATAATGAAAAAAGTGGATCTGAATTATTTACAATAGATTATTTTGGAAAAAAAGCATATCTAGCTCAATCTCCTCAGCTATATAAACAAATGTTTGTTGCAGGAGGTTTTGAAAGAGTTTATGATATAGGACCTGTATTTAGAGCTGAAAAATCACATACTACAAGACATGTAACTGAATTTACAGGTATTGATTTTGAAATGGGTTTTATTGAAAATGAAAATGAAATAATAGATGTTGCAGAAGGATTGATAAAATATATTACTACTAAAATAAATGAAAAATGTAAAAAAGAATTAGAAATTTTAAATAGGGAAATTTCTATTCCTAAAAAAATACCTCGTTTAGATATAAATGAAATAAGAGAAATCTTAAAACAAAAAGGAAAAGAAATACCTATTGACGAGGATTTAGATGCGGAAGGAGAAAAAATATTAAGTGAATATATTAAAGAAGAATATGATGAAGAATTTGTATTTGCATTAAATTACCCATTCAAAAAAAGACCATTTTATCATATGAAACCTGAAAATGATCCAAACGGAACAAAATCATTTGATTTAATTTATAATGGAGTAGAAATAGCAACCGGTTCTCAAAGAGAACATAGAATTGATATTTTAGCAAAACAAGCAAAAGAAAAAGGTTTAGATTTAGATCAAATGCCAGAATATAAAAAAATATTTATGTATGGATGTCCACCTCATGGGGGGATGGGATTGGGTTTAGATAGAATAGTTGAAAAAATATTAAAATTAGATAATATTAGAGAAACAATTTTATTACCAAGAGATCCAGAAAGATTAAAACCTTAAAAATATTTAAAAGCCTCTGTAGCTCAGCTTGGTAGAGCGCTTGCTTGGTAAGCACTTTCTTTACGCCTTCGGCGCAAAGAACCTGCACTAAGAAAATCTAAAAAGCAAGAGGTCGTGGGTTCAAAAATCTTTGAATGATAAATCATTCAAAATTTACCAATCAAAGATTGACAATCCCATCGGAGGCTTTTTTACAGTGATAAATATGAATTACACAGAATATCAAAAAATGCTTGAAACTGCTTGTAATACAATTTTAAACGGAGGGATAATTCTTTATCCAACTGATACTGTTTTTGGTTTAGGTTGCAATGGGTTAAATGAAAAAGCAGTTAAAAAAATAGAAAAAATAAAAAAAGTAGAAGAAAAAAAACCAATTTCTGCAGTGTTTGGACATATTGATATAATTAAACAGTATTGCAAAGTTTCTAAAGAACAAGAAGAAATATTAAATATATATTTACCTGGCCCATACACGTTTATTTTACCTTTAAAAAAACAACTTCCTTTATCGACTAATAACACATTGGGTGTAAGAATTCCCAATGATAAATTTTGTATTGATTTAGGAAAAACATTAAAACTCCCAATTGCATCAACAAGCGCAAATATTAACAAAGAACCAACACAATTCCAATTAAATGAAATAAACAAAGAAATAATTGAACAAGTAGATTATATAATAAAAGGAGAATGCAAAGAAAAAGAAGCTTCAACAATAGTTAATTTAATAAATAATATCTCAATAATAAGACAAGGTACAGGAATTTTTGAAATTAGGTGAAAACATGAAAAAAGTAATATTAGTAGATAAAGACGGCAACCAAATAGGAGAAGAAGAAAAACAAAAAGCACATTTAGAAGGTAAACTACATAGTGCTTTTTCAATTTTAATTTTTAATAGTAAAAAAGAATTATTAATTCATAAACGAGAACGCAGTAAATATCACTCTGGAGGATTATGGACAAATACTGTTTGTAGCCATCCAAAACCAGGAGAAAAAATTGAAGATGCAGTAAACAGACGGTTAAAAGAAGAAATGGGATTAACAGCAAAACTTACAGAAATAGGAAAATTTACATATAAAACACAAATAAAAGATTTAATAGAACACGAGATAGATCATATTTTCATAGGATTTTCAGATGAATTACCAAAACCAGACTCAAAAGAAATTGAAGAGTATAAATATATTTCAATAAAAGAATTAAAAAAAAATATGCATAATAATCCAAATAAATATACATATTGGTTTAAAATAATAATAAATAACTATGAAAAAGATATCCATACCTTTATAAACTCCAAAAATGATAATTAAAGTAATAAGAATAAACAAAAATTAGTGAAATACTACTTATTTTGTTTTGAATGGTGAATAAAATGATGAATAAATTAAATACAAAAACTACCCAATCATTAAAAAAAATGGGTTTTGAGAATTTAACAGAAGTACAAAAAAAAGTAATTCCTTTTATATTAGAAGGTAAAGAGGTAATCTGTAGAAGTAAAACCGGAACAGGAAAAACAGCTGCTTTTGGAATTGGACTAATAGAACGTTTAGTTGAAGAAAAATCAAAAAAAGGACTAATTATTACTCCCACTAGGGAATTAGCTGTTCAGGTTTCAAAAGAATTACACCAAATAGGAAAGATACACAGAATTGAAGTTCTAACTATATATGGAGGGGTTAGTATTGATAATCAAATTTCAAACTTAAGACATAACCCAGAAATTGTTGTTGCAACACCTGGAAGATTATTAGATTTAATACAAAGAGGAAATATAAATCCAAAAAAATTTGATATGGTAATTCTAGACGAAGCAGACATTATGTTAGATATGGGATTTATTGATGACATTGATAAAGTATTACAAATGATTCAACCACCCCCCTTAATTGCACTTTTTTCAGCAACTGTTGATGAACAAATATTAAATATTGCAAAAAAGTATATGAGAAATTATGAATTTATTGAAATATCAGATATGTCTAAACCGATTGAGATAAGCGAAAAAATAATTGATGTAACTAAAAATGAAAAATTTGGTGCATTATTAGATATACTTTTTGAAGATAAAAATAGAAAAACTTTGATTTTTTTGAATACAAAACGAGGTGTTGAAAGAGTAGCTGAAAAAATAGAACAAAAAAGATTTAAAGTTGGTACTTTACATGGGAATATGTCTCAAAATAAAAGAGAATTTGTACTACAGCAATTTAAAGAAAATAAAATAAATATATTAATTGCAACAGATGTAGCTGCTAGAGGAATACACATAAATAACGTAGATTTAGTTATAAATTTTGATTTGGCTAAAACAGCAAAAACACATTTACATAGAATCGGGAGAACTGGAAGAATGAATCAGAAAGGAAATGCAATTTCATTTAACACTGTAAATGAATTACGTAGTGAATATATCGGTTATTTACCACCTGTTGAAAGTGAATCATATACTTATAAAGAAAGAGGAGAAAATAAACAAAAAAGAAAAGGAAGAAAACAAGAAAGAAATAAAGGAAATTATAATCCCCAATATGGTGATCCTAATTACTCATATTAAAAAAAGATTCTAAATGATTTCCGATATATTCAGATGGAAAATATTCAAAATCTTTTGGAAAGTATCTTTTATATTTCTCCCAATTAAATCTTTCATCTAATAAGATTATTGCACATTTATCTTTATCCCCCCTTATGCCTCTGCCTGCTGATTGTAATACTTTATTTACTGCAGGTATCATATATGTATATTCATTACCTTTTCCCCCGCCAAATTTTTTATCAAAATACTGAACTAGGTGTTTTTTCTCTAAAGAAGGGGGATCTAACGGTATTCCAACAATTAATATTCCTTTTAGCTTGTTATTCTCAAAATCAATACCCTCTGAAAAGGACCCTCTTTGAACTCCTAATAAGGTTAGTGATTTTTTAGTTTGCATATTCTCCAATACTATTTTTTTATCTTCTTTCTTCCAGTCTGAACTTTCTAAAACTATTTCATTATGAGAATCAATATAATTTGCAACTTCTTCCATTAATTTATATGATGGAAAAAATACTGCACTATTATCTGGAATATATTCAATAAGTTCAGACACTGCATACCCTATCTTCTTAAACTCATCTTCATTTCTTTTATGATAAACTGTTGATAATAAATTTGAAGATAAAATTAACCTATTCTCCTTTGGGAATATTGAACTATACTCCTTAAGTATGGGATTTTCAATTCCAAGTACATCTGCATATACCTTGGGAGGATATAAAGTTCCACTCATCAATATTGAAGAATGTACTGATGAAAAAATGGGTTGGGTTATATCTGATGGGTCTAATGGAAATAAAGAAATTTCATTTTCTTTTACTATTCTTAAAATATGTTCATTATCCTTCATCCAAGTAAAAAAGAAATAAAGCATTTCAGATAAATTTAAATATTCAAAATCATTCTCCTTTTTTGAAGAAGCATATTCTTCTGCTTGTTCTAATTTTTTAAGAAAACTATCAAAATCAAATTCAGACACAAATGAGTTCTGAAATAATGAATTTATTTTGTTTATCAAATCTTTCTTTTCTATTATCTTTTCTTTTTTTCCATCAAGAATCTCAAAAATATTTTTAAAAATATTAAACGCCCTTGATAAAACTGGATCTGGTGCATATTCCTTTAATTCTTTTTTACAATTAGAAATAAGATTTTTAGATAGGGTAAATGTCATTAACTCTCGTGCTCTCTCAGGTAGATTATGTGCTTCATCTACAATTAAAATTATATCTTCTATCCCAATATTCATTTTAGATAAAACAATATTTCTAATTGAAGAATCAAAAATATAATTATAATCACATACAAGAACATCTGCATCTATAATTAATTTAGATTCAGCAGAATGAGGACAAGCACCATATTGTTTGCATATCTCTTTAGCTTCTTCAACATGATAAATATCTTCTTTTAAAGCCATTAAACAAAAACCTTTGACATAACCATATGGGCATTTTTTTGCTTTTGTTTGATGATAACAAAAAGAATCAAAATCATTCCTTTTCATATCTTTAGATTCTGATAATAGACACATATGCTGTTTGTTTATTATATCTGCTACAACTAAATCTAGATTATTTTTTTCTTTTATTAATTTTAAAGTATTAATTGCAATTGTATGCTGGGAGTGTCTAGAAGTTGTAAAAATTATTTTTTTATCATACTTTTTTGCATATTCTAAAACAGCACTTAAAACAGCTGCTGTTTTTCCTATACCTGTAGGCGCATAAGCTAACAAGGTAGATCCCATAAGACAAGCTTCTTTACAATCTTCATAAAACTGTTTCTGAACTGGTCTTATATCTTCAAAAGGAAAAAACATATACACACCATTAAATTTTACATGAAATTTATTAATTCCTCTAATTTATTAATATTAATAATCGGTTTTTCAAACCTTTCATAATCTTCTATAATTCTTGGACATGCAGTATTTATATATGCGTCAAATAAATTAAAATTCTGTAACGCAATATGATTAATCTCATTGCTTATTAAAATTACTGCGCTTTTTCCTTTTTCTTCTAATTTCTTTTTAGCTTCTTCTGCACCTTGTAAATTAAACTGCCCAATTTTTGTTGATACTAAAATACCAAATGCCTTTGCTTCGCTTGATTTTAATAACGCGCCTTGTAATTTTTTATTATACTGTTGTATTTCATCATTTACTCTTTTGAATTCTCCATTTGGACTTATAATAAAAACAGGAATTTCATAATTTAATGTTAAATAATGAAACTTTCCCCCTCCAATATATAAAACACATTCTATTTTATCTAATATTTCATCTATTGCTCCTGTGTCGCATCCAAGAACCTGTCCTTTGTAAAAACATTTCGGACCTTTCCCTATAAAAATTTCTTTATGATTTTTTTCTAATACTTGTTTTATCTCATCTAATTGATGAATATACTGTACTGTTGTTATTAAACCTATTTTTGTAAAATTCTTTATTCTTCCTAAATGCTTTTTTATAAGTTCTAAATCAATATCTTGATGAAATTCTTTATATTCAACTGGTATTTCTGTCTTACCTACAAAAGGTGCATGACCATAATGTATAATTTTGTCTGCTTTTACTTTTTTAGCTTCATCAATAGCTAAATCACATGCGCCATAACAGCTTGCGCTGGATACAAACACTTCATTGCCTTGTTTTTCCAATTCTTTCTGCTCCTCAAGCGCTTTTGATTTAAGGCCTTCTGGAAACTGGAGTAATATGCGCATATTAAGAATTTGTGGGGTTTTATTTATAAAGGCTTTTAGAGAGTACATTTCCGGCTTTTAATATTTTGACCAAACTTCATCCTCTTTTGGATTATCCCAAACTTCTTTTAATGCAGATTCTGAAGCCAAATATACAAATCTATCAAATTCTTTATCTTCTATTGATTTATTTTTTTTATGATTTATTTTCTGTGTATCTCTCATTTTAAAAACCAAAAAATTAGATCTTTTCATCCAGCCAGTCGTCTTTATCGCGCATTAAATGCACTCTTGCGTGTTTTAACATCAAAGCGCTTTCAGCGCTTGCTACTATTCTACGTGTTCTTTCAATAGTATCTGGATTAACGGACATGGATGTAAATCCATATTCAACTAAACGTTTTGCGAATTCAGGATAAACAGAAGGCGCTTGTCCACATACTGAACATGTAATATTTCTTTTATTACATACTTCTCCTATATGTTTTAAAGATTTTAAAACTGCACTATTTCTCTCATCAAAATCATGTGCTAAACGCGCATTATCTCTATCAACACCCAATGTCAATTGAGTTAAATCATTTGTACCAACAGAAACTCCATCAATACCTACATCAATAAATTCATCTAATAAAATAACTGTTGATGGAACTTCAACCATCATCCAAAGTTTAAAATCTTTAGTTCTAAATAATCCGGTATTATGCATTATTCTTTTAACCTGCATTAATTCTCCTACTCTTCTTACAAATGGAATCATTAACCACAAATTTTTTAAATTAAATTCATCTCTGACTTTTTTAATTGCTTCTAGCTCCATCTTAAAAACTTCTGGATCTGAAACATATCTTGATGCTCCTCTAAAACCCATCATCGGATTTTCTTCATTCATCTCATATTTTTCTCCACCTTTCAAAGATCTATATTCATTTGTTTTAAAATCTGTAGCTCTATAAACAACAGGTCTTGGATAAAAAGCAGACGCAAATTTTCTTAACTCAATTGCTAAATTATTAATAAATTCTTCTTGTCTATTTTCATCTACAAATACTCTTGGATGTTCTCCCATGTCTGCAATAATAAATTCAGCTCTTAATAATCCAATACCATCTACATTTTGTTCTGCTATTTCTTCTACTCTATCAGAACTTGCTAAATTAACATAAATTTTTGTCCCTGTTATTGGAGAATATCTTTCATTTTTATGGATTTTTTTAATATTCTTATTTTTAATATCTACTATTCCTTCATAAACTATGCCTCGTATAGCATCTACTGTTATCTCCATTCCATCACTCAATTTTTTAGTAGCTTCATTAGTTCCCACAATACAGGGTATTCCCAATTCTCTTGAAACAATAGCTGCATGAGAAGTAGAACCTCCATGATCTGTTATTATTGCTCCTGCACGTTTCATTGCAGGAACAAAATCTGGTGAAGTCATAGATGTAACTAATATATCTCCTTTTTCAACTTTATCAATATCTTCATTTGAAGGAGTTAATTTTACTTTACCAAAATAAATTCCTGGTGATGCTCCTAAACCCTTTAATAAAACCTCCCCTACTACTCCTTCAGGTGCATAATATGAAGGACTATCTTCCTCCTCATAATATAAAGAATACTTGCCATCAGTATCTGCTAAAGAGTCTAATAGATTGGAAATTTCATCTTTATTTTCATCTAATGTTGTTATTGGTCTTGATTGAACTATATATAATCTATCATTTTCAAATGCCCATTCTATATCTTGTGGAACTCCATAGTGTTTTTCTATTTTTCTGCAAATTTTTGCTAGTTCAATTATTTGCGCATCAGATAGTTTTTGTACATCTTGTTCTGCAGAAACAATATCTACATTTTCGTTTTTTCCATTAAATAAAACCGTTTTCCAAGTTTGATGAGCAATATACCTTTCCTTAATTTCTAAACTATCTTTTGTAATAGAATACCTATCTGGAGTTAACGCCCCAGAAACAACTGCTTCTCCTAATCCATACGCTCCTTCTATCTGTATACTATTCTTATCTTGGGATATTGGATCAACAGTAAATGCCACACCTGCAACTTCAGATTGAACCATTTTTTGTACTACTGCCGATAATCCTACATTTAAATGATCAAATTTATTTTCTGTCCTATAAAAAATAGCTCTTGATTCAAAAAGTGATGCCCAACAATCCTTGACTGATTGAACTACATCTTCTGGACCTTGAATATTCAAAAACGTTGATTGTTGACCTGCAAATGAAAATCCTGCAAGGTCTTCAGCAGTTGCACTAGATCTAACAGCAACATACACTTGTTCTCCATATTTTTGACACAATTTATTATATGCATCCATTATCTCTGTTTTAATATTCTCTGGGATTTTTCCTGCTAAAATTGCGTTTTTAATAAAAACAGATGCCTCATTTAATTTTTTAGTATCATGAACATTTAAATCTTGAGTATATTCTTTTATTATACTTTCAATATTATTTAATTTTATAAATTCAAAATATGCTCCACTCGATACACAAAAACCATCTGGTATTGGAAATTCATTATTAATCATTTCACCTAAATTAGCTCCTTTACCCCCAACTTCTTCAATGTCTTTTTTATGAATTTCCTTAAACCAATAAATATTTTTCATGCATACACCTTGTATTATAACAAAGATTAGATTTAAAATTCTGTTGTACATATAAAAAAATGACTTTTGGGTAAGAGATAACATTTAAATACATATACCTATTTAAATATTTTACAATTTTTGGGCTCGTAACTCAGCTAATCTAAAATTAATTTATTTTAGGTCTGAAATGGTAGAGTGGCTGGCTTTTAACCAGTAAGTCGAGGGTTCAATGACCTTTTTCTTTAAAGAAATTGGTGGAACAGATCCCTTCGGGCCCGCTTTTTATTTATAGAAATCATTATAAAGTTCCTAGGAGATAATTAAATATGGAAATAGAATTCAAAGATAGAGAAATAATTTGTAATAAAAATTTTCTAAATTTAGATAAATTTACTTTTGATTTTTGTTCTGTCTTAAATCAAACAAAAATAAATTATGTAATTATTTCGGGGTATATACCTGTATTTTTTGGAAGAAACAGAACCTCTGAAGATATAGATATGTTTATTGATAAAATCCCATTGGAGGAATTCAAAGAAATTTGGGAAAAATTAAAAACTAATAATTTTGAATGTATAAACACAAAAGATTATGAAAAAGCATATTCTTCTTATTTATGTAATGGAGATTCAATAAGATTTGCATTAAAAAATACGTTTATACCAAATATAGAAATAAAATTTAGAAAAAAGATATTAGATAAAAAAGCTATGGATGAAAAAATAAAAATTATTTCAAATGATAAAATAACTTATTTTGGCCCATTAGAATTACAAATCGTATATAAATTATTTTTAGATTCAGAGAAAGATATTGAAGATGCAAGATTCTTATTTAAGCTTTTTAAAAATAAATTAAAAAAAGAAGAAATAAAAAAAATAAGTAACTATTTAAATGTTAAAAACAAATTACATTCAATTGGGTGGGAAGAATGAATATTGATTTGGAAGAATTAAAAAAAGATAAAGAAAAGAATTTTCAAGATAGATTAAAATTTATTGATGAGTATGTAGAATGGCTCAAAAAAACACCAAATGATGTCTGGTCGAAACAACAAAAAAAAGCTTTAGAATAATAGGTAATTAAAATGGAAAAAATAATAGAAAAATTCCCAGAAGTATTTGAGATAAATGGAAAAATTGCTACTAAAAACTTAATTAAAGGTAATCCTGTATATGGTGAAAGGATAGTTAACATAAATAATACAGAATATAGATTTTGGGATCCTAACAGAAGTAAATTATGTGCTGCAATTAAAAAAGGTTTACAAAATATATACTTAAAAAAAGGAGATACAATCTTATATTTAGGAGCTGCGACAGGAACTACCTCATCACATATTGCAGACATAATTGGTGAAAAAGGAATTGAATACTGTATTGAGTTTGCACCAATATCTTTTAGAAAATTAATACCCATTTGTGAAAAAAGAACAAATATGATACCTATAATGGGAGATGCAAGAAAACCAGATATATATAAAGACGTAGGAAAAGTTGATATTGTATATGAAGATGTGGCTCAACCAGATTTAGGAGAAATTTTATTAACTAATTGTAGATATTTCTTAAAAAAAGGAGGGTATGCAATGCTTGCAGTTAAATCACAAAGTATTGATGTAACTAAAAATCCTGAAGATATTTACAAAAAAACCATAAAACAATTACAAAAGGAACTAAAAATTATTGAAACTATTATTTTAGATCCTTATGAAAAAGACCACATGTTTATTGTAGCACAAAAACTTTAACCCCCAAAATATAATTTTACTGCATACATAAATCCTATTCCTATTACAAACATTATAAATGCAAGAACTGATCTTTTAACATCTTTTTGTTTATGTAATTCAGGTATTAAATCTGATGATGCAATATAAATGAAACCTCCTGCTGCGAATGGAAGTAAAAATGAGGTAAACTGAGGCACTGAAGAATATGCAAGTGCACCAATTACTGTTCCTAATACTGCTGTTAAACCGGATGCAAAATTAAATAATAATGCTTTTTTCTTTTTCCAACCCCCATATAATAAAACTGCAAAATCTCCTATTTCTTGAGGAATTTCATGAGCTATTATAGCTATTGTAGTCGTAATTCCAAAAGGAATACTCACTATAAATCCTGTTACTATTATTAAACCATCAATAAAATTATGAACTCCATCACCTATTAAATTCATATATGTAAATGAATGTATTTCACATTTTTGATGTTCATGACAGTGATGCCAAAATAAGAACTTTTCAAGTAAAAAGAATATTGAAAAACCAAATAATACACATATAAATGGATCACAACTACTAGATGATTCAAGTGCTTCAGGTAATAAATGTAAAAATGCACCTCCCATTAAGGCACCTGCTGAAAAAGCAACTAACAAAATTAGTATTTTTTTAAGATGTTTTTCTTTTAATCCTAATGTAAATACTCCTATAAATGAGATTAAAGAAACAATAAAAGTTGCAATAACTGAATATAATAAAATATCATCCATATTAACACCTATTTTTAAATATAAAAATTTTAAACAAATCATATTTATAAACCATAGCTTTATAAACGAAAAGCACTTATAATATAAATAGGCAATGAAGTCACCGTCCCAGTATGAGATTAACGATGATTACCGGAGTAGCTACTGAGCCCATTATTATATTTATACTTCTTCTAAAAACATATGTGTATAAATCTTTTGTAATATTATATATTAAAACTTTGAATACTAAAATTTATTTAAAAAATGAAGGTGTTAATATGAGTGTTTTTGAAAATAATATAAAAAGACTAGAAAATTTAAAAGAAATTATTAATATTACTGATGAACAGATGCAAATTTTATTGAAGCCTAAAAGAGAACTTAAAGGTAATATAAAAATAAATGGAAAAGAATACGAAGCATATAGAATAATATTTAATGATGCATTAGGACCTGGAAAAGGAGGAATAAGATTCCATCCAAAAGTAAATGAAGATGAAGTAAAATCTCTAGCCTTTTGGATGGCTTTAAAAAACTCATTAGTTGGATTGCCTTATGGAGGAGCCAAAGGAGGAGTAAGTATTGATCCTAAACAATTAACAAAAAAAGAATTAGAAGATGTTAGCAGACAATATATGCAATTATTTTATGAAAACTTTGGACAAAATAAAGATATCCCTGCACCAGATGTAAATACTAATTCCCAAGTAATGGCTTGGATGCTTGATGAATATGAAAAAATTAAGAAAAAACATGAATTTTCAATGATAACTGGAAAACCAATTGAGTTAGGAGGGTGCGAATTAAGAGCAGGAGCAACAGGACAAGGAGGAGCAATTGTTTTAGATAATATAATAAAAAAAATTGGAAAAAATCCACATGAAACTACTGTTGCTATCCAAGGCTTTGGAAATGTTGGTTCATATTTAGCTAAATTTTTGTATGACAAAGGATACAAAATAATAGCCATCAGTGATATTACTGGAATGGTTTATGAAAATAATGGATTAAATATACATGAAATATTGGAAAATTTAAAAGATAAAACTTATTTAAATGAATTAGATCTTGAAATAAAAGATAATAACGAATTATTATATTTGCCTGTTGATGTTTTAGCACCTTCTGCATTAGAAAATCAAATAACAAAGGAAAACGCAGATAAAGTTAAAGCAAAAATAATTTTAGAAATGGCAAATGGTCCTACAACCTCTGAAGCAGATGAGATATTAAATAAAAATAATATTTTAGTTATACCTGATATTTTAGTTAATTCAGGAGGAGTTATTGTAAGTTATTTTGAATGGGTTCAAAATAAATTAGGGAATTTCTTTGAGATGGAAGATCTAGAAATAAAATTAGAAAAAATATTAAACAAAGCCACAGATAATGTTTTTAATCATAAATTAAAAGAAAAACATGATTTAAGAACAGTAGCTTATGCGCTTTCTATAAACAGAATTTTAGACGCAGAAAAACTAAGAGGAAATTGTGAATAATTTACAAGACATAAATAAACTAAGAATTCTTTAATACTTTCTTTTTTATTTCTTTTTTGAAATCTATTTCAATTGTTTTTTTAGATCTTTTACTGTCTTTGCAGTTGTTATCATATCCTTATCTTGCGCCCAGCCTCTTCTTGCAGTTCCAATTCCTAATTCAATAAATCTTAAATGATCAATTGAATGCGCATCAGTCCCAATTGAAAGTTTAACTCCTTGTTGTATTGCGCGTCTTACATTATCTGCATTTAAATCTAATCTATTTGCATAACAGTCTATTTCTAAAATAGTATCTGTTTGTTTTGCTTTTTCAAATATCTTATCTAAATCTACTTCATATCCATTTCTTTTTCCTATAACTCTCCCTGTTGGATGCGCTATTATATCAACGTGTTCATTCTCCATTGCTTTCATAATTCTTTCTGTCATTTTTTCTTTTGGCATTTTAAAATTAGAATGAACTGCACCTAAAACTATATCTAACTCTTTTAATATTTTATTTGGAACATCAACTGATCCATCTTTTTTAATATTTGCTTCGACTCCTTTAAGCACAGTAATTCCATTTAATTTTTTATTTACATTATCAATTTCTTTAGCTTGTTTCTTAAAATCAGATTCTTTTAATCCTTGAGCAATTGTTAAATCTGCTAAAGAATGGTCAGTTATCAAAATATATTCATGCCCTAATTTCTTTGCCGCTTTAGCCATTTCTTCTATTGTATATGCTCCATCACTCCATTTAGAATGCATTTGCAAATCGCCGTAAACTTTTGAAATTAAATTAGGTATTTTATTTTTTTGTGCTAATTCAACTTCTCCTTTATTTTCTCTCATCTCAGGAGGAACAAATTGAAGATTTAGTTTTGAATATATATCTTTTTCTGTTTTACTTGCTATTGATTTTTTATCCTTAAACAAACCATATTCATTTAATTTTAAATTATGTTTTAGTGCAATTCTCCTTAATGCAATATTATGTTCTTTAGATCCTGTAAAATACATCATTGCAGCCCCAAATTCTTCTGCATTAAAAATTCTTAAATCACAATCAATTCCAATATCTAAAAATACTGTACTTTTAGTTTTTCCTTTTGATTTAATTTTTTCAACATATTTTAAAGAAGTAAATTTATCCATTACTTGTTTTGGTTTATTTGAAACTACTAAAATATCTATATCCCCTATTGTTTCTTTCATTCTTCTTAATGAACCTACTACTTCTATTTGAGTAATTGTTTTATCTTTTTTTAATTCTTGTTTTATTTCATTTGCTATTGGTAATACATAACCTAATAATTGCCTTCCTTTTATTTTTGAAAGCATTTGAATCCCACTTAAAATTTCTTCTTCTGATTTTTCTCCAAACCCCTCTAATTTTCTTATTTTTTTAGATTTAACTGCTTTTTCGAGATCTTTTAAATTTTTTATATTTAATTCTTCATAAAGATGTTTTATTTTTTTAGGACCTAAAGAAGGTATTTTTCTTAAATTATAATATTCAATCGGGATTTCTTTTTTTAATTTAGTATGTGTTCCTATTTTCTCAGTTTCTATATACTCTATTATTTTTTCTTTTATTGATTTTCCAACTCCTGAAATACTCTCTAATCTATCTTTTTTATATAATACTTCTATATCTTCAGATAAGGATTCAATTGCTTGTGCTGCATTTCTATATGCTCTAGGACTCCATGCAATTCCTTTAAGATCTAATAAATCCGCTATTTCATAAAAAATTCTCGCTATTTCTCTGTTTTTCATAGTATTCTAAAACATGCAAGGTTTAAAAAAATAAGTAAAAAAAGAAGATGGAATTACTCTTCTGGATTTTCTTCTGTTTCAGTTTTTTGTGTTTCATTTTCTTCAGTTTTATTAGCTGATTCTGTTATTTCTTCACTTTGTTCTATTAATTTAAGTTTTACTTGTCTATCTGTTATATTACAGGAATATATACTTTTGTCTGATAAAGAACCTAATATCTCTTGAATAGTTATTGTATATTTTCCTGCTGAAAATGCTTCACCTTCTTCTACAGTTTTTGTTGTTTCACTTCCTTCAGTCCCAAAAACTAATTCTGCTTCTTTATTTTTAATAACACACTTACCATCTGATTCTGTAGTTTCAAAATTTAGATTTTCAATAGTCAATTTTAAATCTCCGAAATTTTCTGTATCTTTTTCCCCTAATACTATATCTTCAGACATTGGCTCTAAAATTCTGAATTCCGCTCTTTTATTTGAAACCTTGCAAGATTTGCCACTTAACTCTACATCTCCCAATACATCCTCTAACTTAACTCCAATATCTCCAATAGATATAGAATTACCAACAAGTACATTGGACTTTGATTTTCCATAACTTAAGATAACATCTCCTTTTATAGGAATACATGCAGATTCAACTTTTACAGTCAAAGTAACTTTTTCATCAGTAACAATACATTTATCAGTAACTTCATTGTAATCAACAGAAATATCAAATTCATCAACTGAAACTAATATATTATTTTTTGCTCCAGTTGTTGCATTATTTCCAGAATCTAATTTTAAAGTGTGTGTTTTTGTCCCCTCAATTACTTTCAACTGAACTTTATGGTTTGAAGAAGTACATTCATTAGAAGGTAAAACTAATGTTAATTTAACTTTTTCATTACTTATATTACAAGTACCATTAATTGAACTGTCCATATCTTCTGTTATTGCATTTACTTTTACTCTTTCACCAGTTATAAATACTTTTTCATCACCATAACCCAAAGTGAATATTTCTGTGCTTAAATCAGGAAATAATAATTCTAAGTCTACTTCTCTATTAGTTAAAGTACATTCAGTATTATAAGTTGTTATTCTTAAAGTTACTTCTTTATCAGAAACTACACATTCGTCTTCAATACATTCAATATTTGAATTTACCTCTGTTACTTGTACTCTTATTCTATTACTTACAAATTCTGAATCTCCTTCATTTAAAATAAAGGTTTTTGCAGTTCTTGAACCTTCTGGTTTAACTTTTAGCGTAACTTTCTCAGATACAATCTCACAATCTTCAGTACAATTTTCAGTTTCTATTTCTATTTTATATATCTGAATATTTGTTCTTTCATCCAAAGTTACTTGATTACTTTCTCCATAAGTTGCAATTAATACATCTGTATCTGGTGAACCTACAACTTGATTTATATCTCTAATTTTAAGTGTATAATCACTAGGTAAAGACGCTTGTGAATTTTCTGATTTTGTAATTGCTGTTTCTGCCATATCTCCTATGGAGGTACCTTCAGTTATAGATACAACTTCAATTGTGATATCATTCCCTACTTCTTTTGATGTTCCTTCTTCATATGTATATGTATTAGAAAAAGAATTGATGTATTCTGCAGTCATAGAAATAGATTCAACTAAAATTTCAGTACCTGAAGAAATTTCAAACTTTTCTGTAACCGGTACTACTTCTCCCCTAGATGCTAGCTCTGATGAAATAACATTCAATTTTATTTGTTTATCTTGTACTTCACAACCTTGTTGTTTAATATTAAATATTTGATTAATATCTTCAATAAATAAACTACTTACGGCAGATAATTTCTCTTCATCTCCTTCAGTTAAAGTTACTGTTCTTTTTTCTTCTCCTTTTGATAATTCTAATTTAACTTTTTCATTTGATATCACACACACTCCGTTTTCATATTTACTCCCTTCTGTTATGCTTTTTACTACTATATTCCAACCATCTAAAGTTATATTTTCACCATTTCTTAAATTAATCGACTCATCAATTGAAACACAAGTACAGTCTTCTAATTGTTTAAAACCTTCTGGACATTCTGTTTCACACTCCGATGTTTCAATACACCCGAAAAATATTAATGCCATTAATAATATTCCCAACACCATATACTGTTTCATATAAAATCACCACTTTAAATAATTATAATAAACTATTTAAATATGATGTTATTCTTTTTTAATATAACAAAGAATTAGGATTACTATTAAAACATATAAATTAAGTAAATTAATTCTATAAAATGTATGTAAGTGTTGATTTATTATTATAAAAATAATATAAAAAATTAACCCATAAAAATATTTTTTTGGCATTAATTTAAATAATAGGTCTACTTTATCTAAATAAGACGTTTTGTAAACTTCACCAAATCTTAACTCAATCTTTTTTAATCCTCCAAAATCTTCTGAAAATATAGTTTTTTCCAATTTATTTAAAAACTCTAAAATTTCGGTTTTATTTTCTAAAGTTATTGTTTTTAATTTAAGAATTTCATCTAATGAAAAAAGTAGTGAATTTATTTCTTCCATTAATGAAGGATTGAGATCCTGCATATTTGCATCTATTAATGAATTTTTAATTTTGAAAAATTCTAATTTTAAGTCTTTTACTGACTTTTTAACTTCATCTAAATATACTCCTTTATTCAAAGGCTCTTCTAGTGTTCTTTCTGTTTTAACAATTAAATATTTTAGATAATCGCTATATGTAAATCCGTAATTCTTTTTGAAATAAGATAAAAATAATTTTAATGAAGGTCTAATTATTTGTATATTTAAAAATGATAATAATTTTTCTAATAAAAAAACTATAATCAAAAGAAAAAGAGTAATTAAAAATAATGCAAGAAATGAGGCCAGTATTGAAAAAATAAAAAATATAGAAATATTAACAGGATCTAAAAAATTTGAATAAAAAGTTATTAAATAATAGAAAATAGATAAAAAAGATAAGAGATACACAACCCCATGCCACCATCTTCTAAATGAGACAGCATCTGAAATATCTTCATATACTATACTACCATTTGTTTTAGATTTCATCTATCACACCACACTAGTATATATTAGAGTATTTTATTTTATAAAGGTTTTCTTTTATGGAAAATTACGATTTTTAGAAAAAATAATTAAAAACTAAGTAAATAAATAGCCTGCCTCAGACTCTGTCAGCCTTCACATTGCAACATCATAATAAATCATAATGCGCTAGACGGTTGTTCATGTCATCATCGGCTTATACCAATAATTATGATTGCTTGCGCGTTCATATATTATCGGCATTTATTTAATAAATTTTTTCCTTTATAAACCTTTGTCCTTTATTAAATTAATTTATTCTAATTTTATTTTTCTTAAAATGTCTTTTGTTTTTTCAATTAATGTTTCGGCTCTTTCTTTTCCTTTTATTGCAAAAACTCCAACCCGTTTATGGCCCCCTCCACCATATTGACTTGCATATTCTCCAGCATTAAAATCAGTATTAATATCCTTCCTAAACATATTATATGAGACATTAATTTTTATTAAATCGGGTCTTTTTTTACTTTCATATATAATTATACCAAATGGAACTGTTGAATATAAAGCATGAACTAAAAACTTTGCTATTTTTGAAGCTTGTTTTCCATTTCTCATATCTAAAACAAAAAATTTATTATCTTCAATTGTAGTCCAAGTTTTTATTATATCTTTATAAAATTCTATATCTTGTAATATTTTTTCAGCATTTTCTTTAACTTCAGGTATTTCTAAAATTTCTTCAGGTGTTTTTGTAGACAGCCAGTCTATCATCTTTAATAAATATTTATCTGTTTCCCAAGGATTTTCAATAACTATACAAGAAAAAGCAATTAAGATATAAGATTTTGGATCTAATATATCTTGTATTTCATATTCTGCCGAATCAATTGTATTTGTTGCTTCAATTAACTCTTTATATTTATCTAAATATGGATTTTCATAATAATTATAAATTACTTGAGCACAACTTTTTTCTAAAGAAAAACTTCCTTTAATATTTAAATTATTTTTATTAGTTATATGATGATCAAACCACATACCACATTTTTTATTATATGGTAAATCAGAAATTATATCATGTTTTGAAATATAAATTTTATTTCTATATATAACATTAGGAGTTGTAAAAATAATTTTATCAATTTGTTCCATTTGTTTTAATAAAATAGCAGAAACCATTCCATCAAAATCTCGATGAGTTATTAATCTCATAATGGTTTGTTAATTAGAAAGAAATAAAAGTGCTCCGGCCGGGATTGTCAGTCTACTGGCAATACTTGACATATGCCAATACATTTGAATTCCCGGACCTACAGGGTTCTTTTCTTTCCCTGGGGTTTCTTTTCTTACAAGAAAAGAAAGGCCACCCGGGTCGCCAGGAATCTCTGACCTCTTTTCTTTTTTCTTTCTTTTCCCGCAACGTACGGCTTTTCTTTCTTTTTAAAGAAAGAAAAGGGGCCGTGAGAGCCTGGTATCCTTGACCGGACTAGACGACCGGAGCAAACAAACATTAGTGAGCTTGAGATGTCCATTTGATACATATCAAATAGGACAGGAGCAAAAAATAAAATTAAGTGATAATAATGACTAGCACTATTTAAAAAAATAACTAAAAAAAGAAAAAAATTAAAAAGGGTACATCATTGATGATACTAATGTTCCCGATGATTGCATTATAGAGTATATTAAAACAAAATAAAATACTAATAATACTCCAAGCATAAATGCAGAAACTCCTACTAATGCAATTATCATATCTGTTTTAAAGAATGTTTTAACACCATTATACATAGTTGCAGTTCCAAGCAAAACAAAAGGAGTTGCAATTAAAAAGGCTAATAACATTCCTAAATCTGGGATTTTAAATAATAATGAAGCTAATAAAAATCCTACTGAAATTGGTACTAATGAATATGCAAAAGTACTTACTCCAGCAAAATAAGAGGATTTTGTCCCTAATGCTTCCATAACTTTATACAAGAAAAATCCTTTTATTAATCCTGCCAATATTATCAATACTGCACAAATTATTGCAAAAAACACTAATCCTATAATATTTAGGGAAGTAAATGATGCTGCAATATTTGAAAATAGTATAGCAAAAGCTAAAGCCATTAAAATAGCTCCTATTATCAATACTACTATTGAATCTTTAATCTCTTTCTTTTTTACTGCCTCATCTACTGCTAGATTAGGTTTCCAAATCAAATTTATAAAATTCATAAATACACCTCCAAGTATATATAAAATTCAATTAAAAATTGGAAGGGTATTCTTTTAAATCTTATGATTGTAAAAAATATAATAAACCTTTAACCTTGAGGTGATTGATAAATGGCAGAGAAAAAAATTATAGACTGGATCGCTTATGTACTATTAATTATTGGCGGTCTGAATTGGGGGCTTTATGGATTACTAAATATGGATTTAGTAGCTCTATTATTAGGAACAATCCCAATATTAGCAACAATTGTATATCTATTAGTAGGTATATCCGCAATATATGTATTATATGTATTAGTTGCTAAAAAATAAATTTTTCTTTTTTTTTCTTTTTTTACAAATTAAAACTCGATTTTTGAATTTTAAATTTTAGGCTTAAGATTATAAATCTTATACTTGATAAATTTCTTAACTAAATTAGTTAAAATGAGGTGAAAATATGACAGATTTTGCAAACGCAATTAAGAAACCATTTTCAGATATGAAAAACTTAGGCATAGGTGTAGTATTAGGAGCAATCCCAATAGTAAATATGCTTACAGTATATGGATATGGAATAAATTGCGCAAAACATGCTGATAAAAAAAGCTTACCAAAATGGGAAGATATTGTTCCACATATAACAACAAGCATAATAGCAATAGTAATTGCTCTTGTGTATATGATACCCGCAATTATTGTAGGATTATTTATGGCAGGACCTTTAATTGATACTTTAGTCTCTTCTATGACTAATATGAATGAAATAATGGATCCAATGGTACTAACTAATATGTTAGGAACAATAGCTATTGGAATTATACCATTTGTATTATTAGTATTGATTGCCGCCTTCTTCCTACCTTTGGCATTAACAAGATATGCATTAAAAGGTAAAATAGGAGAAGCTTTTGCATTTGGTAAGATAATTAAAAGAGCTTTAACTGGCGAATATATTATAACCTTGATAGTATACATAGGATATGCTTTCATAGTAGGAATTATTTTGGGAATCCTTATGGGTATATTAAATATAATACCTGTACTTGATTCAATAATCGGAATGCTACTTGGAGGCTTTGGAATGTATATTTCCTATGTAACGGGTTATACCTTATTTGGCCAATTAAAATGGAAAGATTAATAAGTTCCTTCTCTTTTTTTTTTATTTTTTAAACTTAAAATAAACTCTTCTATTATTTTTTCCTTTGTTTTTTAATTCAATTATTTCTATTTTTGGAACTTCTTTAAGATTTTTTACATGACAGCCACCATCTGCTTGTGTATCTATTTCCCCTATTTTTACAATTCTTAATTCTTTAACTGCAGGAGGTAAAACACTTGCTAATTTAACCATGCCTGGTAATTGTAACGCTTCTTCTCTAGGCATATAAAAAACAGAAACAGGTATATCAATTCCAAAATACGAATTAACTTTTTCTACCTGTTTTTCTAAAATTTCTCTATTAAAATCTTCAAGATCAAAATCAAATCTAGTTTTATCTAAATCTATCTGATTTCCAGTTATCAACGCACCAGTATCAGTATTTAACGTTCCTGCTAAAACATGGGCAGCTGTATGATATTGCATTAACGTATATCTTCTATCCCAATCAATAGCGCATTTAATATTATCTCCTTTTTGTAATCCTTCTCTATTAACATAATGGATTATTCTCCCATCCTCTTTAATAACTTTTAAAACAATAAATTCTTCTCCTAATTTAAGAAATTTTCCAATATCACAAGGCAATCCTCCTCCTTGTGGATAAAACACAGTTTGATTTAATACAATTTTGCAATTATCTACCTCTTCAATAATCGATTCGCATTCTTTCATATAAGAGTCATTCATATACAATAACTTAGTCATAAAAATCACCTAATAACAATTTATTCAAATACAATTAAAAAAGGTATTCAATATAATATTAATGTTGGTGATATTGTGAAAGATTTTCATTTTCCTCCGGGAATTTTAGTAAAACAGCAGATTACAAATGCAATAGGCAATAATATGATTAAGCTTAAAGCAAAAAAGGAGATAATACATATAAATAGAGATGATGAAACAATAGGAGATTTTCTTCATTCAACACAAAATGAAATATCAAAAATTAAAATTAAAAAAAATGAAAATGATATGGTAATAGACCAAAAACAAATCCAACCTGCATCATTAGATTTAACTTTAAGCAACACTGTTTATCACCTACCCTTTACATTTTTAGATTATAGAAGAAACGTTAGCGAGATTATTGAAAAATTTTCAGATATATATTTTGATATCTCAAATGGAAACAAAACTATTTTACATAAAAATCAAACATATATTATACCTTTAAATGAAGAATTGGATTTAAATCATGATATTTATGCAAGGTGTAATCCAAAAAGTTCAACTGGAAGAATTGATGTATTTGTAAGAACTATTGTAGATAAAGGATTAGAATTTGATAAAATTCCTCCTGGATATAAAGGAAAATTATATTTATTGATAATCCCCCAATCTTTTGATATTATAATAACTGAAAATATATCCTTAAATCAAATAAGATTTTGTAAAGAAAAATTAGATGAAAATATAATACAAGATAGATCTATGGAAACAATAAGTAGAAAATTAGGTATCGCATATGAAAATGACGAATTAGCATTGGGTGAACGACATTTCAATAAAAATGATGGGTCAATACGATTAGGAGTTAAATTAAAAGGAATAGGAGATTCAAAAATCATTGGTTTTAAAACAAAAAAAAATATAATGGACATAATGGATTTAACAAAAATAAATTATTATAACCCAGAAGATTTTTTTGATCCTATCTATGAAGAACAAATAAAAGAAAAACCCTTAGTATTAAATCATGGAGAATTTTATCTATTAGCTTCTGATTTAAAAATAGGGATTCCTCCCCAATACTGTGCAGAACTAAATAGTTATAATGAAGGATATGGAGAACACAGAAGTCATTATGCTGGATTTTTTGACCCTGGTTTTGGCTGGGCACTTGATCATAAAGGAAATAGGAATTTAAAAGGAAGTTATGTTGTATATGAAGTTAGATTAAACGGACCAAATGTCGCCTTATTCTCAGATAAAAATGGAAACAGCCAGAGTAAATTTGTTAAACTTCAATTTTATAAAAACTCACAAATACCTGATGTTTTATATGGGGCAGATGTAGGCTCTAATTATCAAAATCAAGGATTAAATTTAGCTAAATATTTTAAAAAGAACTGGGAAGATAAATACAAATAATATAAAAAGATTCGCTTATTAAAAACATATATGATTCCTACAAAAAATGAACTTAGAAAACAATTTTCAAAAGACTGGAAAAAACATTACAATTTAAAAGTTTTACATAAATATGGTTTTCAAAGACAACAATGTAAAAAATGCGGAAAAAATTTTTGGTCAAAACAAAAACAAGACCATTGCGAAGATCCATCTTGTATAGGTTATCAATTTGTGGGAAAGCCAACAGGAAAAAAACATTCATATATAGAAGCATGGAAAACAATTGAAAAATATTTTACAAAAAACAAACATAAATCAATTTATACTTATCCTTCAGTAGCAAGATGGAGAGACGATTTATATTTTACAATTGCTTCTATCTCTGATTTTCAACCTTATGTAGTAACAGGTGAAGTTAAACCTCCAGGAAATCCGTTAATAATACCCCAAGCATGTATACGATTTGGAGATTTATCAAACGTAGGAGTAACAGGAAGACATATGACTTCTTTTACAATGATTGGTCAGCATGCATTTAATACAGATAAATTATTTTACTGGAAAGATGAAGCTTTAGAACACGATATAAAACTGCTTAAAGAATTTGGAATTAAAGAAGAAGAAATTTCCTTTATAGAAGATGTTTGGATGGGAGGAGGAAATTTTGGACCTTGCATTGAATATTTTGTTAAAGGAATGGAAATTGGAAATTGTGTTTTTATGCAATATCAATTCTTACCAAATGGAGAATCTAAAGAACTAAAAACAAAAGTTATAGATATGGGTGCAGGATTAGAAAGATTTGCATGGATAACACAAGGAACAGCTACAATTTATGAACCAACATATGAATTTGTTTTAGATAATATACTAAAAAATGCAGGATTAAAAATTGATAAAAAATTAACAACTGCATTTTGGTCAAAAGCAGGCGGATTAGATATTGAAGAAGGAAAAATATCCCAAGAAAAAACAAAAATAGCACAAGAATTAGGAATGAGTGAAAAAGAATTATTCAATCAAATAAAACCTTTACAATCTGCCTTTGCATGCACTGACCATCTAAAAACAATTTTATTTGCATCAACAGATGGTATGCTCCCAAGTAACGGCGGGGGGGGATATAACCTAAGAATGATTTTAAGAAGAACTTTTGGATTTAATGAAGAATTTAATTTAAATTTAGATTATGATAGAATATTTGAAGACCATGCTAAATTATTAAAACCACTATATCCACATTATTCTGAAGGAGTAATAACAGCACAAGAAGTTGTAAAAGAAGAATTAAAAAAATATAAAAACACAAAGGAAAAAGCACAAGGTAAATTAATAAATGTTATTTCAAAAGCTAAAAAACAAGGAGGGTTGCAATTAAGTGAATTAATTACATTATACGAAAGTGATGGAATACCCGTAGAATTAATACAAGAAATAGCAAAAAATAATAACTTAGATCTGGCCATTCCAGATAATTTTTATGACTATATAAAAAAGAAAGATGAAGAAATAGAAGAAAAATCCCAATATTGTGTAGATAATTTTTGTCAGACAAAATCAGAATATTATAACAAAACCGAATGTACTTCAAAAGTAATCGGAATATTAAATGATTATATTATAACAGATAAGTCCTGTTTTTATCCAGAAAGTGGGGGGCAAGTAGGTGATATCGGCACAATAAACAATGAAGAAATATTAGAAACAATAAAACAAAAAGGAGTTATATTACACAAAGTTAAAAACCCAAATAAATTCAAAAAAGGAGATAAAGTTAAATTAAAAATAAATGAAATAAGAA
The DNA here is from genome assembly GCA_020854825.1 of Microcaldota archaeon. Classification (GTDB taxonomy): domain Archaea; phylum Micrarchaeota; class Micrarchaeia; order Anstonellales; family JAHKLY01; genus JAHKLY01. Next base: position 226,407 of record JAHKLY010000002.1, read on the forward strand.
GAAAACAAATTTCAATGCATCACACAGGAGCACATTTGCTTAATGCTGCTACAAGAAATATTTTAGGAAGACATGTTTGGCAGGCAGGCTCATATAAAAATGAATATAAAGGACAATTAGATTTAACACATTATAAAAGAATTACACAAGAAGAATTAGATAAAATTGAATTAAAAGTAAATGAATATATAAGACAAAATTTACTAATAAAAACTGAAGAATTAGAAAGGAACAAAGCAGAAGAACAATATGGAATGAGAATATATCAAGGAGGTGCTGTTCCTGGAAGTAAATTAAGAATTGTGTCTATAGGAGATATAGATCATGAAGCATGCGGAGGAACACATTCAACATTCAAACAAACAGGTGAATTTGGAGTATTTAAAATAATAAAAAGAGAAGGAGTAAAAGATGGAATAGAAAGAATTTCATTTAAATGTGGAGATTCAGCAATAAAATATATCCAAGAAAAAGAAGACTTAATAAGAAAAACTGCAGAAATAATTTCTGTACCTGAAGATAAGTTAAAATTAAGTATTGAAAACTTATTTGAAGATTGGAAACAAAGAGGAAAAGTATTAATTTCGTTAAGACAAGAATTTGCAAAAAGAGAAGTTGATAGACTTGAAAAAATTCATGAACAAAAGAAAAAAATTATAATTAGGTCAATAAATGCAAATATTGAAACTTTAAAAGAGATTGGCGCTGAAATAACAAACAGAGATAGTGAAATGGCAGTTATTTTAGTAAATAAAACAAATAACATAGTTTGCGCAGTAGGCAAAAAATCAAAACAAAGCGCTAAAGACATTTTAGGAAACACATGTAAACAATACGGAGGTTCTGGAGGTGGAAGTATAAAAATAGCCTTCGGAAAAACAACAAAAATCATAAAAAAGGATTAAAAATTAATAAATACAAATCTAACTTCTGATGAGGGGGGTCTATCAGTATAAATTGCATCTGCATCTGAAAACATACCTCTTTGAATCCAAGTTATCATTTTTCGTGGAGATCTAATAAAAACACGTTTTTTCCCAGGAAATATTTTTGATCCATTGTTATGTCCTAATGGACAATATACTCTTTTATCTACTCTTTCATATGTATTTTCTATAGGTATAACAAATGAAACTATGCCTTTTGGATCACATATAATTTCAAAAATATTATTTTCACATTTTAAAACCGAATAATAACGAGGATGACAAAATACTGCTGTATCTGGTGTGTTTAAACAAGATTTAGGTACTCTTAACATATATTTAACATTAGTAAACTCATCTGTGTATTCAAAATATTCGGACAATTTTTTTCCTTTATCAGGATAGGCTATCAAAGTTCCAGTCCCAACAGTACAAGGATTTCCAAATACTTTTTGTAATTCAATATTAGGAGTACCCCACGCTGTTATTAGATGACTATCAAAAATAGGATTAGGGGGATTTTGTAATTTTAAGTCTTGAGCTATCAATACCCCTTCTATTTGGGGTCCTTTAGGTCTATCATTCATAATCTGGAACGTCTCCCGTTTTCCATCTCGTGTTATTGCGCTTTCACTAATTATTTCTCCATATTTTGGATGATATACTCTAGAAACCATATTATTCATATTAATCTTAATGTTGTCTGAGTTTATAAACATTGTTAATCGGTTTAATAATTAAGAACATACATTCCAAGATATGCAAGGAGTATAAAACGAAATGTTTTACCTAAAATCGCAGCTATTAAAAATTTCCATATATTCATATGCATTGCTCCTGCTGTTATCCCTATAATATCAAAAACTGGGTTTGGTAAAAATGAAAATACAAATACTGCTAAACACCCGTATTTATTGACATACTCTGAATATTGTTTTGCCTTTTTTTCTTTATTTAGTAAATGTGTTCCTCCTTTTCCTAAATAATATCCTGTTAATTCACCTATCCCACCCCCTAATCCTGCCATTATACCTAAAATAATTGGATTATAACTTTTAGACATAATAAAAACAACTGCCCAAGAAGGAATAGGAAAAATAATCGTTGCACTCCCTATTAAAGAAATTACAAATGCACCCATATAACCAAATGATTCAAAAAACGGGAGGTATTCAATTAATAAAAAAGCAATAATAGAAATTAAAATAACCAATCCAATGCTTAAAATGGGTTTCTTATCCAAACTCTTCCCTCATCTAAATAAACATCCACATTTATTGCACTTTTCAGCATTAGAAGGATTTGTTGCACCACATTCTGGACAAATGCGTGATTTTTCTTTATCTTCGAGTGTCTCTTGTTTACCAAATTCTCTTGGTCTTGGTTTAGCATCTTGTAAACCAAAAGATTTTCCTTCATTATCATAAACAACTAATTTTTCACGTTTTAATTTTTCAATAATTAAAGAGATAATTATCATAAATTCCTCTAAATCAACTTCATGTTGAATGGATGTTTTATAAGATTTCTCTAATAAATTAACTAAACTTCTTAAAAAAGCAGCATCTAATTCTACTCCTTTTTCCTCTTTTTTTGAAGCATCTTTTAATTTTTCACTTAAGATTAATTGAGTCATAGATAATTCTTTATGTATTTTTCTAAGTTCCTTAGATTCTTCTTTAATTTTTATCTGAAATTCAATAGCTAGATTTGCTATCGTCCCCCATGATAATTCAGCCAAATTTTCTTTAAATCCAGGGGGTAACTTATCTTTATATTTATGAATCAATTCTTGAGTATCAATATCTTCCTTATATCCGACTGTTTGTTTCATATCTTCATATTCAACATAGACATTTATATATGTTTTTATCTCTTCTTACTTTTATGTTTTGAAATTACTTTTTGGATTTTCTCTGCCTTAAAATCTTTTTTAACAAAAAGATATGATAAAATATATCCTAATATAACAACTCCTGCACCAAATAGAAGTATTGAACCTTCCATTTGAAGTATCAATACAAAACAGGATATTGCGCCCAAGAATGATAAAACTGGAAACTTTCCAATATTAATAGGAGTTTTGAACTTTCTTTTAAGTTTAATATTCTTATATCTTAAAACAATTGCAGATATATTTATAACAAAAAAGGTTGATAAAATTGTTACATTTGTCATATTTGCAACTGTTCCTATGTTTCCAATTGTAACAAAAATAATAGATGCTAACAACAATAAAATTATTGCAACCCAAGGTGTTTGTCTAACACTATGTAATTTTCCGACTATTTTTGGTAATACATTTCCTCTTGCCATCCCATACATCATTCTAGAACCTGCTAATAAAATTAATAAAACTGTATTTGCTGTTGCAAATAATGCAATAGCACCTAATAACATAAAAGCATTATTCCCTAAAGAAACAGAAGCTACTTCAGCTAATGGTGCACTAGATTGAGATAATGCTTCCCACCCCATCACACTCACAGATGCAATTCCTACTAAAATGTATAATACTGTTGAAATTATTATTGACATAACAATAGCATTGGGTACAGAATGTGTTGGATTTTTTACTTCCTCTGCCATATTGGCCATATCTTCAAAACCGATATATGCAAAAAATACTAAAGCTCCTGCTGCTAATACGCCAGCAAAACCTAATTCTGGTGGAAGTTCAAAATAATCCACAGAACCAAAATATGGAATTCCTAAAAATATTATAATTATTAATCCTATAATCTCAATAATTGCACAGATTATGGCAAACCATGCTGATTCTTTTATTCCATAAAAAAGTATAAATGATAAAAATATCAATGCTCCGATTGCAGTTAAAATTATGGGCGTATTAAAAAAAGCACTAAAATATCCAGCAAAACCCAATGAAACTGCTGCTGCAGAGATAATTGGAGTTACTAATAACAGCCAACCTATTATAAATGCTAATCGTTTGTTAAATGCTTTTTCAGTAAAAACAAATTCTGCTCCTGCTTTTGGAAATAAAGATGCTAACTCTGCATAACTTAAACCAGTTAAAGACGCGACTACTGCTGCAACAATAAATGACAACCAAACCATATTTCCAGATAATCCTGCTGCTTCACCAATAAGTACATAAATCCCTGCACCTAATATGATACCTACTCCTACTAATGTTAATTCCCAAAAACTTAATGCTCTTTTTAATGTTACCATAAAAATATAATAAACCTAAATTTTAAAAAGGTATTATTTTTTTTTCTTACGCTTTTTATATACTTTTTTATGGTTTCTAGTATGTATTTTTTCTTGAATCACAACTGGTTTTATATTATCTTTAACAAAAATGTAAGATAATAAAAATCCTATTATAATTATACTAGAACCAAAAAGTATTACTTCAAATTCCATTTGAATAATTAATAATACACAAGTTAAAGCTCCAAAAAAAGGTATTATGGGAAACTTACCTATACTTAAAGGAATTTTAAAATTACGATGAATACCTGGTAATTTGTACCTTAAAATTATTGCAGAACAATTGACAATAAAGAAAGAAGCTAAAATAGCAATATTTGTCATATTTGCAACTATTCCTATTTTTCCAATCAAAACAAAAATTGAAGAACATATCAATAAAATTATAATTGCAACCCAAGGGGTTTTCCACTTTGGATGTAATTTTGCTAATACAATAGGTAGTCCATTTCCTTCAGCCATTCCATAAGTTAATCTTGAAGCTGCTAATAAAATTAATAAAATAGTACTTGTAGTTGCAAAAAGAGCAACAAAACCTAATATCAAAAACGCATTACTTCCTAATGATTCTGCTGCAACATCTGCTAATGGTGCACTAGATTGAGATAATGCTTCCCACCCCATCACACTTACCGAAGATATTGCTACAAGAATATACAATACTGTAGAAATTACAATTGCAATTATTGTAGCTTCTGGAACAACAACTTTAGGATTTTTTGTTTCTTCTCCCATATTAATCATAGTATCAAAACCGATGTATGCAAAAAATACTAAAGAAGCAGCTGACAAAACTCCAGCAAATCCCAATTCAGGAACCATTTCAAAATAATTAATAGAATCAAAGTAGGGAATTCCAAATACAATAACTCCTAAAAGTCCTAATATTGTTATAATAGCACAAATTATTGCAAATCTCGCAGAGGTTTTTATTCCTAATATTTGAATAATTGATAAAACTATCAATGCTCCGATTGCAGTTAAAATTATAGGTGTATTAAAAAAAGCACTAAAATATCCAGCAAAACCTAATGCAACTGCTGATGCAGAAACAATACATGCAGTTATCAACAGCCAACCTATTATAAATGCTAATCGTTTGTTAAATGCTTTTTCAGTAAAAACAAATTCTGCTCCTGCTTTTGGGAATAAAGATGCTAACTCTGCATAACTTAAACCAGTTAAAGCTGCTACTACTCCTGCAATTATGAATGACATCCATATCATATTTCCAGATAATCCTGCTGCTTCACCAATAAGTACATAAATCCCTGCACCTAATATGATACCTATTCCTGTTAATGTTAATTCCCATAATGTTAATTCACGTTTTAATTTTACCATCCTTATTTTTAAAATACTAAGATTTAAAAATGATGTGTTTTAATATTTCATAAAGGAGGATGATATTATGAAAAAAATATTAGCTATGTTTGCTTTAGTTGCAGTACTATTATTTTTTATGGGGTGCACTGAAACAACAAAGAACACAGAAATTGCTCCAACAAATGGAGAAACACAAGAATCTACAACAGAATCTGTTGAAAAACCTTCCACAGACTCTAATTTATTCAAAGGATTTATAGATTGGGAACCTGGGATGTGGGTAGAATGGAAATCTGACGATATGATTACAAAAATGGCAATTGTAGAAAAAAGTGAAGGAATTTTAAAATTCCAAAGTGAAACTGAAATAGAAGGTATGTCTTCAATTTCACAAATATGGTACGATGAAAATACAATGGAATTAATAAAATATATTACAAAAACTGAAGGAATGGTAATATGTTTTGACGGACAAACAACTGAAGAATCTGTAAAATTAGAGACAGATGAAGCATATTCTGGACAAGTACCAAATATGGGATATGGAACATATACAACTCCAACTGGTAAAACAGTAAATGTTGCTAAATTTACAACAACAGATGGGGAATATTGGGTTTCAGATGAAGTTCCATTTGGAATGGTTAAAATATCATTTGGAGATATAGATCAAATGCTATTAAATGACTTTGGAACAATAGGTGCAGTAAATAAAATAACAAGCGAAGATATTGCAAACTGCCAAGATTTAGGTTCAATGTTCCCAACACAATAACTTTCTTCTTTTTTTTATTTTTTTAAAATTAGATATATATTAAAAATAAATGGGCCCGGTGAGATTTATTCAACTTATTTTCTCTTTTTAATGAAGGTTTTTCTCTTTTTCAAAAGAGAAAAAAGTTCTTGAACACACGGCCTCTCGATTATCAGTCGAGCGCTCCAACCATTTTAGGCTATTATTTAAAATATTTATTAAATAATACAGCTGACTAAGCTACGGGCCCTTTAAATTAGAAAATATTGAGTACAGAAGAGTATAAAAAGTTTTTGTTTTTTTTAATTTTCTAATTGCTCTGAAATTTTTGTTAAATCTGTTTGTTTTAATCTAGTTACCTCTATTTTTGTAACTTTAGAAGCATCTTCCCCTTGAATAAGCTTTTCTCTTTTTGCTAAACAAGTTAAATACTCTCTTTGTAATTCAATAAATCTATTCTCCTCTTCTGGATCAAAGGTTTTAACTTGTTTTTTTGCAGTCATTGCCTGGATTTCTCTTGTAACTTCAATTAATTTATCTTCATTATGATCAAATTGATTTATTAATAAATGTGAAACCCACACAGATTTATTTTTTACTGCTCGCTTCTCTTCTGGATTCCAATTAATAACTCTTTCTCCTTTATATTCCCCAGTAACCAATCTATTGTTTTTAATACAACATTTAAATCCTAACCTATTAAGAACTTGAATTAAGTTTTTTTGTTTTCCTAAAGATAAATGAGATAAATCTACTGCCCAATCACTAGGAGTTGAAAATGTTTCTATTGCTTCTTTTATTTCCTCAGCATCACTTTGGGGCATTGAATTAAGTATCAAAACAAGATCTGCTATTTCTTCTCTTTGTTCATAATTTTCTTTTGTTAATTTTCCTCTTTTTTTCATTTTTTCATAAAGTGTCCCCTGTTTAGACCTTGCAGCTTCCATCATTTCTCCAAGAGTATGAGAATTAATAGAATCATTTAATTCATCGATTACGTTTCTGTGAATCATTACTGTTAATATTCCTGCAGATTTAATTTTAGTTTCTAAAGGTATTAAATTAACTTTAGTTTCATCAATGAAACCATTAATTGCTTGAATATGAACATCTTTATGTTCTGCTCCATTTTGTAATAAATAATCTCTTTTAAATACTAACTCCCCCATTCTTCTTGAGAGAGAACTGTAATTTACCAAATCTGTATGTGTAATTGTCATTTCTACCAATTAAATCACCATTCCCTTTTGTAAATATAAAGGGGAAAAAGGCAGAACACAAAAAGAGAATAGTGTGTTGGTGTTGTGGGAGGTGAAAACTGCCTTTTATTTCCCCCTGCTCTTTTTTGCCACACGGCAAAAATAAAATTTGGAGAAAAATCTCCATTGTGGGTCGCCTTGCCAGCGTGTATAGCAAGTATAATATTTATTTCAATTTGAAATAAACCTTTCTTCCTACTTGTTGTTTAACAAGTAGTTCTTTTGAACAAAGCCTATTCAAACGAGCACTTGCTGCGTTTACTCCTTTGTATTTAAATTGTTTTTTAACTTCATTAGCACAAACTGCTTCTTTTTGTTTTATAAAATCAATGATTTTTTGATCAACATCTGGAAGTAATTCTTGTTTTAATTCACTTTCATTTGATAATTCCTTTTCAATCCTATCTAATCTTTCTATTATTGTCTTAAACATTCTATTTGAATTCTCTCTTTCTTCTGATAGTAAATGTAATAATCCAGCAAATACTATGGGGTCTTTAAATTTTGGCAGTTCTTTTTCAATATCTACCAAAATATCTTGCATTGCTGATTTTTCAGCGATAGGTTTATAAATTTCATTTTCCTTTACCATATCAAAACCTGTTATACGTATGGTTCACACACATCTGGTCTGTTTAATAAAACAGACTATTATAGTATCACAATAATACTATATAACTATCATGATATAATCATGATACATTTTTAAAGCTTATAGTTGATCCGTCGTGAATTTTTTTAAAAATTTATACTTATTTTATTATTATTAAACACAAAATTCAAAAACATAAGATATAAATATGTTTTCTGATTAGTTCTAACTATGTATACCCAATTTATTTTGGAAAAAACAAAAAAAATAAAGCAAGCCTTCAAAAATAAGAATGTAAATTTACTAAAAAAAGTACAATATGAATGTATAGAACATTTAGCAATCGAATTTAATAATACAGTATATACTCTAGCAGTACTGTGTTATATGCTTTCTAAAATGACCTCCAAACCGCGTTATTGGCAAAATAAAGGGATAATTAATTATTTAAAAAAAATAGAAAATTCTTTAGATAATGTAATACAAAATTACCAAAATGAAGAAAAAATAACAAAAGCTCTCCAAGATATAATAAAAACTATTCATACTCTTGATATACATGATAAAAAATATGTTTATAATTTAATAGAAGGTGCAAAAATAAAAATAGGATCTTCTTTATACGCAAAAGGAATGACCTTAGGTGTGGCATCAGATCTATCTGGGGCAGACAGAATAGAAATCATGCAATATGTAGGTAAAACTACAATTTATGAAAATATGAAAGAACCTATTGAAATTAAAGAAAGAATTGAAAGAGTAAGAAAAATATTTGGGTGAAAATATGGGACAACAAGCAATAATTTGTGATGCAAGTTCGTTAATCTCACTAACAGATTCAGGTTTTCTTTGGGTATTATATAATTTTAAAAAAAGAAATAATATATTTTTTATGGTTCCTCAAAAAGTAAAATATGAATGCATAACTAGACCATTAGGGATTAAAAAATATGCAATGCACGCAATACGATTACAAGATGCAGTTAATGATGAAATAATTAATGTTGCTGATTTAAATGTTGAAAAAGAAGGAATAGAAGTTATGGAAATAGCAAATAATATTTTCTTTTCAAAAGGAAAACCTATTCATTTAGTTGATGCTGGCGAGGCAGAAATGATTGCACTTACTAAAAAATTAGGTATTGAAAATTTATTAATAGACGAAAGAAATACTCGTATGTTAATTGAAAATCCAGAAGATCTTAAAAAACAGCAAGAAAGAGAACTAAAAGTTAGTATTACATACAACAAAAAAAATCTTGAAATTTTTAAAAACATAGTTAAAAACCTATTTGTCTTTAGAAGTTCGGAAGTTTTAGGAATAGCATATGAAAAAGGTATGTTTAATAAATTTCAAGGTATTGAAAAACAAGCATTAGAAGCGGGTTTAAATAGTTTAAAATTTAATGGGTGTTCGATTAGTTTTGAAGAAGTTGGAAAATTAATGTATAATCTTAAAAATCCCAAATAGGTGATTGTTTGCCAATCAAAATTCATATGGATAGAAGAGAGGATGAATTTATAAAAGAACTTTTACTAGATTTAGGTGCTGATGTTGAAGTATCTACTTTAACTATTGGGGATTTCATATGTTCTGAAAAAACTGTTGTTGAAAGAAAAACAAAACATGATTTAGAAGCTTCTATAATAGATGGTAGATTATTTGAACAATTAACTAGATTAAGAAAAACTTTTGAATGTGTTATATTATTAGTTGAAGGAACAAAAGAAGCTGAGCGCATCAATAAGAATGCTCTTAAAGGCGCCCATGCTTCAATAATGACTGACTATGGTGCATCATTAATATTTACAAGAGATAAACATGAAACAGCAGATATGATATTTTCTATTGCTAAACATGATCAAACAGCTAGAAAACAAAAGTTGCGTATTAAAGCAAATAAAAAGGCGCATTCATTAGGAGAACAACAGAGAGCAATTATTGAAGCGCTTCCTTTAGTTGGTCCTCAATTAGCTATAGATTTATTAAACCATTTTGGAACTATAGAAAATATCGCAAGCGCGAGAGAAGATGAATTAGCAGAAGTAGATAAAGTAGGCAAGAAAAAGGCGCATTTGATAAAAAAAGTTTTAAACGAAATTTATATTGAATAAAAAAGATAAAAAAAAGAGAAAAATAAATACTCAATTAGTTATTGAGTACTTTATATATCCCCTATCAGAATCATAATAATTTGTATATTCAAAATATAAATCTCCTGAATCTAATTCTAATGGAACTTTAATTGGAACCCACCCAGACATTTTTGTATTTGGAGACAACTGTTTAAACCAATCAAGAGTTTTTGAATATTTATCATCAAGTCCAATCGCAATAGTATCATCATATCTTTCACTATCCTGAGAAACAAGATATATATTTGGCGAAATATACTCATTTTTATCTCCTATATTTTTTATTTCAAAATTAGCCATTAAAAATTTTTCATCTGTATAATATTCGCTTTGAGCAAATGCAAGTTCTTTTAATGTTATCTCATATTCTGCTGAAACATAATTCACAGTATACGTTTTACCAACAATACCATTTTCCTCTACTAAAAGGCTTTTTTCTTTAATATCTGGAATTACATTTGTGGCTGATTGTTCTTTTTCATTATTTACTGCTTCAGTTTCAGGATGATATTTTATAGTCGTTTGATCCTCCTTACTATTCACACTTTTTTTCAGTGCTTGTACATCCAAAAAGCAGAAACACCATTAACACAAAAGAAGAAATTAAAAATATCTTTTTCAGTTTAATAAATGTATTTGGTTTTTTAATACTCATTATTCTCACCGCTTAAAATATTAAATACCCAAAGTTTATAAATAATATAGTAATTCATTTGGTAATACTTAGTAATATATACGGTTTTCGTTTGTATCATTATGAGTAACTTAAATACACTTTCATTCATAATGCGCTCTAAAAACAGGATAAAGGTATTAAATACATTAAATAAAGGAAAAATGATTTCAGCACAAATTGAAAAGCAAACAAAGATGTATAAATCACACACAAACAGAACATTAAAAGAGTTAAAAGATAAAAAATTAATTAAATGTATTAACCCAACAGATAGGGAGTATAAATTTTATATTATAACAAAAGAAGGTAAAAAAGCACTTTCTGAAGCTAATAAAATTATTGAAGAAGTAAAAAAAGATAAAAAATAAAGAAAAAAATTCAAAAATATTATATAAACAAATCCAAAATATCTTGAAATAATGACTATATGTTTTTTTTAAATACTATTAATAATTTCTTATGAAAAACCCTTTAAAAGGAAAATTTTTGTAGTCAATTTTATTGTTTTATTGTTTTAATGTTTTTAGAATTTCTTTTTTCCATTTTTTAAATTCCATAAAATCCATTCCTGTGTATGTATGATCATCAAAAGTATTAATTAATTTAATTAAATATTCAAAATAATCATTTAATTTATATTCTTTTAATAATTGTTTGTATTTTTTAAAGCCTATCCCACTGTATTTTAATAAAGTTATAATATCTATTGCATCTTTTTTTCCTTTTATTGAATCTTTTCTATCAATATACGCACATTGTTTTAATATTAACAGAACTTCTGGCTGAACAGTTTTTATTCCTTGTATTCTAGGATTTTTCATTTTAAGAATATCCTCTACTGGTATTGGTAGTTCAGAAAAATAAGGAACATAAATATCAATATCAAATCCCTGGTCTTCTAGTTCGTATTTTTTAAGATTAACATTCTTTTTTAAGTCATAATTATTTTTGATTGAATATAGAGTATCCATATCAATTAAAATATCTATATCTTTTGATTTATTGATCCGTGTATATAAAAATAAACTCCATCCTCCTATTAAAACAAAATCAAATTCATTTATTAATTGTGTTAATCGTTCCCAGCTTTGTTTTGTAATATTATCAGACCAAAATTCTTTTACCATTTAAATTTCACCTCTGTTCTTCTCCCGGAAATTTAAATAATTGAAAACTTATATTTTTCAATACCATTTAAATTTCACCTTTTTCTTTATATCTTCTAGAAAATCTTTTGCATACCATTCTGGAAGATTCCATAAATCAACAAATATTAATGGAAGGGGTACAATATTATTTTTTGAAAATTTCTTTAATAAATTTTCTTCTTTTAAAACGATAATATTTTTTGGACCTTCTCTTTTAGGAAATCTTTGTTTTATTTCTTTAAGATTATCTGAATAAAAATAAATTTCTCCATAATCAGCAGGAGCAATTTCTTCTAAAATCTTATAACCTGAATATCCAGTGAAATATACTTCATTTGGCATTAATGCTTCAATTTTTTCAGTTTTATCAGGATAAAAAGTTGAATATACAATATCTTTTTGTATATCTCTTAAAGTAGCCCAATATACAAGAATTTTTTCAAAATCTCTTAAAATAAATTCTCTTGATTTAATTTCAATTGCATGCATTTTTTCTAAAGGTTTTAATGCGTTGTTTACTGTACTTAAAGAAATATTTAAATATTCTGATATTTCCTTCTGAGTAAATCTAGTTCTTTTCTTGAAATAAGAGTCTAAAATAAATAAATACACAAATTCTTTTTTTAACATGTTTCTATTTATGTGTTCCTTCCTTTTTAAATCTTTCGATGTTTATCGAAACATATAAAGATGATTAGATTTTTAATAATTTTATAGTTCCTTCTCAAAAGGAAACTTTAAGAAAGATTTTTTAATAAAATCAAGTTGTCAGTGCTCCAGGTCATCTTCCGCGATGTGAGGAGTGCTAATTATATCAGCGATATATTTAAATTAATATAAGAACCAAAAAACATATGAAAACGGCTAATATCCTAATTTCAATTATCTTATTTAGTTTATTCTTTTTTGGTTGTATAGATAATATAGATAGAGAAACTTTGACTCCAGAACCTGAATCAAATAATGATTCTATTGAGATATATTTTAAGGACCAATATATCTATAATGAAAGTGATATTAA
>JAHKLY010000001.1 GCA_020854825.1 Microcaldota archaeon
AGTTATATTTTCACAATCATTAAGAGTTTGATTTACTCCTCCATCAAGCGAATAAGAACAATTACCTTCCCCAATAAGAGTATAATTCAAATCTATAGTTGTTTTATTGTATGTTATATTTAATGGACTCAAAATATTTATAGTAGGATGAATATTTTCAATAGTTCTATTATCCGAAACTCCAATTATTCCCAATCCTTCTTCCCAACACCTAATATTCCATAAATACGTTCCAAATTCAAGAATAGTTTCTAGGTTAGTTTCAGTTGAATTTTCTACAGAAGTAGAATTTTTTATTGAATCTTCAATAAATAAACTACATATACTTGAAGTAGAATTTTGATGATTTGTTATAAAACTAAATAAGACGGAATCTAAGGTGCTTGTTGCAGTTTCGTTTTCAGGAGAAACCAGTTCAACAGTTGGCGCAAAATCTGGCGGAGTTACATGATATGGATACTCAACACTAGTTCCAATTCCACTGCAGTTAAACCTCACATGGATATATCCACTTAGGCCCCAACCGGAGCCCCAGCTGTTTTTAACTATCCAGTAGCTTGTGTCTATGTTCCCTGTGTCATTGTATCCCACAAGCACAACGCCATGGTTAAGGTCGTTCCAGTATGACTGGCCTGCGCAGGTAAATATGCCGCTGCTGTATGGGCTCCATCCGTTAGCATTTACTGCGATTGCAAGTGGGCCATGGTCAATGAGCATCTGCTTAAGCTCTTCATTGCTCACATTTATTTCTGCCGGATTCTCTGCAGAATTGCGCGAGAAATACCCCTCAATTGTCCAAAGCCTGTCGCCGTAGTCTGCGCACCTGTCCGAGCATAAAACTGGCGTTTCATTGCATGAGCCGGCATCACACCCATAGCTGTCAATTGCCTGGTACGAAAAACAGGCTTCGTCTAAGACTCCCTCTTCAATAATGTAGTCATACGCCTGGTTCATATTTCCCCCATTGCACCCATTATTATTGATGTTGTCGCATGAGACCTCGTGTTGTTCTGAAAGGTCAGGGTTAAGCCTAGACTCGTTCTGCTCAATGTTATATTTCGCTTCCATGGCACCCAAGGCTGAAAATGCCCAGCATGAGCCACAATATGCCTGGTTTTTAACTGATGTTGTCCACCCTAGCGGCGTGTCAAAGTACAAATAGTTTGATGCTGAATATACTGTCCCGTTCGGCGGGCTTCTCCAGTCCCATTCTGCATAATCGCTTGCATTGTAAATGCTCACGCCAAGCTCGCGCACATCCTCATATCTTAAGGCAGTTTGCAGGCCGCTTTTTTTTTCAAGCTCATCATGCGCTATGCCCGCGCCTAACAACTCACTAAGCCCCATTTCTTCCTCAAGTGCAGTGCCAAGCTTTGCCGGCTCGCCGTCTTCAACGCATACTGCATATTCGCTTCCATTTTCGCGCAATGTTTTTACGGACTTTCCAATCTGTTCGCAATAAGAATACTCTTCACCGCACTTGCCTTTCAAAAAGTCCCAACCTTCACAAGAAGTTCCATCTGGTAAGAAACAAACACCATATTGATTATTATTTTCATCAAATTGAAGTATATATTCATAATCTCCATATAGAGAAGACAATTCATTGCAATAAACTGCCGAAGGATTCGCAAGCGCAAATAACTGGCCAAATAACATAAACATTACTAATATAGATATAATAAATATTCTTTTTTCCATGAATACCTTTTTTAGGAAATATTTAAATTAGTGTCTATATGAAAAAAATTGAATTTCATTATTCTTTCCTAATTTTATGTTTTTTTTAGCAAGGCCATTTAGATCACAATCTATCAGAATTCTGTAACCCATTTATTAGAAGCAGGAGCAGACATAAGATATATCCAGCAGTTATTAGGACATGAAAATCTAAAAATAACACAACAATACAAATGTAACAAACAAAAATATTAATAAACTTGTAAAAATTAATTTAACTTTTGTTTTGTATATACTATTAAAAAATATTCAAAATGGAGCTAAACTATATGTTTTTAAATATTCCGTTCTCTATTAATCAAAATGAAATTTTTATATATTTTAATTGTATTGCTATTAAGTATCCCAATAGTTTTAAGTATCGACTCTTCAATATGCCAGAGCGCTAATCCAGAAGAAGAATATAAATCTTGTATAAAAATGCAGGAGCCATTAAAATTATTATGGGAACTAAAAAGTGATGAAGTTGATAAATACTCTACTGATTTTTTTGCAGCAGATTCTGAATATAATTTATGCAGGTATAATACATGTGCAAAAGGATCAATAAATCCAATTACAACAACAGAAATTAAAACAGATAATGATGAAAGTTATTGTATACAATTAATCTGCGAACCTTTATTAAAAGCATATAATAAAAAAATAAAAATCCTAGAAGCTGAAGAAGACAAATTAAGAAATGATTATAATCTAGCACAATGTGATAATTGTCTTATCCCTTTTTGTAGATATCAAATACATATAGATTGTACATATTTAGGAAAATTTTGCAAAGAAATTTCTTCAATAACAAATACAGATTATATTGGGTGTATAGAAACACCCATTGAAACCCCTTCAGTTAAAACTACTACTCCTCAAACAACTACTCCAAAACAAACAACAGCCTCTAAAACAATAACTACAAATCAACAAAACAAAACAAATTTACAAATTCTAAATGAAAACAAGATAGATGAAATTTCAAAAAAGAATAATATTGAAATTAAAGAAATTGAAACAAAAAACGGCAAAAAGAAGATTATACTTACAAATCCTGATAATTCAAAAGCAAATATTGCTAATAAAGATATGTATTATAAACAAAATGAAATAAAAAAACTATGTCAGATCAAATTGGGGATGTTCCAATTATTGGACCATACAAAGATTATATAATGAAATTCTTTGATGACCAAAAAAGTGATGAAGAAAAAACAACAGATACTCAAGTTAACTTAGGAGTTGGAAAAAATGCTGCAAATCTATTTAACCAAATGGACGGCACAGGAGATAAAGAACTATCTCTCTCAATTGGAAAAAATTTAATACCTACTTCTACTACTACAAAACCTTATGAATTTATTTTTGATCAGTTAGGAGGAACAGTAAAAAAAACAATGGCTCATGGATATAATAGTGAATATAATTCAGTTCTTGAAGAAGCAAGATTATTAAGAGAAAGCGGTTCAACATGGAGCCAGACAATCAAGCAAACTGCTTTTTTAGTTGGTGAAGCAAATGAAGGCAAGAGATGGTCACAAACGCTGTCAGCATATTCAAAAGATGAATTTAAAACATTTGAAAGTAGAGTTAATCTTTATATTCTTCAAATGAAAGAAAATGGTGAACTTCAATGAAAATAGGAATAATTATATTTTTAATATTTATTTGTTTGATGGGTTTTTATCTATTTTCAAATCCATCAATCCTCCAAGATAATGCTCCAGAAATCAGTAATGCTATTGAAACAATAAAAAATATGTTTGATAATAGTTTTACTCAGACAAACGGAAATAGTTATTCTCCCCAGGCAAATGAGATATCTACATATTTAAAAGAAAATAACCTAAACCTAATAGATATAAATAATGAAAATGATTTTGTATTAATCAAATTTAGTTCTGATTCATTTTTAGATATGGATCAATTAATATATAATACAGCTTTAGAAGCATATAAAATATTTCAAAAACCAATTAAGATAGAAGGATATTATTTAGAAGAACCCTTTTTAGCATTAGAAACAAATAATCCTAATGATGAGAATTCACTACAGTTTATAGATATAAGGAATCCAGAATTTATGATTGAAAATGATTTAATGATTTTTGATGTATTAGTTGAAGATATTAATATAAATGATAATTCAATTTTAGTTGAACTTCAATATGAAGGCTCAGAAAATGATTTTTTTAATGATTTTACTGCAATTTGTTTTGTAATTGTTCAAGATGCACCCCAAATATATGATATTTCTATTAAATATCTTAAAAATAATTTATGCTTATCTATGAAAACAACTTCAATTGAGGTATTAAAATTTTATGATGGGGAAATTTCAATGGATCAATTTTTAGGAAATCTTAAATTAGAAAAATGCAGTTCTGAAAAAATAGATACACACAAATTAAATAATGAGCAGGAAAACCAGAATTTAAATGATTCTAAATTAAATAGCCAAGAATTAACTGAATGCCCCACAGGGGAAGAATTAGATTCATTAAGTGCTCAAAGCCAAAATAGGTTATTTGCTTTAATGGCTGCAGGAAAAGGAGATACGCCAGAAGGACAGGAAGCATATAAAGTAATGAAATTTTATCATGACTGCTACTCTACAGAAGTAGAAGAAATAGAATATCCTAATGAAGATGAAAGTTAAAATAAATATCTGATCAAGCCACAAGTGGACAGTATAATTTTTAATCTATTGAAATTAAGTATTAAAAATATTTTTGAATATAAATTATGTATAAGTTTTAAAATTTTTATATATAAAAATTTAATTTGGTGAGAATTGTGTATGTTAAAGATATCAAATGGAAAAAAGGAATAAAAGTTAATGAATTAGTAGAACAAATGGGTTCAACAGGTTTTCAAGGTGTTGAACTCAAAAAAGCAGCAGATGTAATTATTAAAATGAAGAAATCAGGAGCTAAAATTTATTTAACATTTACATCTAATATGGTTACGTCAGGATTAAGAGGATTTTTTGCACAATTAATTAAATTAGGTATGGTAGATGTAATAGTAACAACAGTCGGAGGAATAGAAGAAGACATTATGAGATCAATAGGAGAAAAATTTACAATTGGAGATTTTTATTCAGATGATGTTGAATTATATGAAAAAGGTGTTAATAGAGTTGGAAATCTATTTATTAAAAATGAAAGTTATGCTAAATTTGAAGATTGGATGAGACCTTCTTTAAAAAAACTTTATGAACAAAAAAAAATTTGGCCTGTTTCAGAAATGTTAAATGAAATGGGAAAAACAATTGAAGATGAAAATTCTATATTATATCAAGCATCTAAACAGAATGTTCCAATATTCTGTCCTGCAATAACAGACGGTGCTTTTGGTTTTCATTTATATTTATTCCAACAAGATAATGAGGGATTTGTTGTTGATGTAGTAAAGGATTTTGCAAATATTTTATTTTCTACATCACAAGATGAAACAAAAGGATTAATAGCATTGGGCGGAAGCATTTCAAAACATCATGCATTATTAGCTTGTTTATTAAATGGTGGAATTGATTACGCAGTTTATTTAACTACGGCAAGATCTACCTCTGGAAGTATGTCCGGAGCTACTACAAAAGAGGCTAAATCTTGGGGAAAAATAAAAGATGACTCAGACGCAGCAACAGTAATAGGGGATGTAACAATAACATTCCCATTAATTATGTCATACGTTCTAGATGAATTAGGTATTTAAATGGCAAAATTTATTTTACATAAATCAAAAGTATTTGAACAATACAATTTAATTAAAAAAAAAGCAGACTTAGTTTCATACAGCTTTAAAACAAATCAAGAAGTTGGAGAAATTTTGGAGATTGGTACTGACTGCTTTTTCAGTATTCACACAATTGAATCATTGGAAAAAATTAAAGATAAAAAAAGAGTATGGTTTTTTGCTCAAGCCTGGGATAATAAAGAGATAGAAAAATTACTTTCTTTAGGTGTTGAATCTTTTGTTATTGATAATTTAAAGGATTTAGAACTAATATTTGAAATTTTAAAAGAAAAAGACATAAAAATAAACTTATTATTAAGAATGAGATTAAAAGAACATACAATACATACTGGAAAACATTTTGTTTTTGGAATGTATTCTGAAACTATAAATAATAAAATTAAAGAGATAAGAGAAAATTCTGAATTTAATAAAAAAATAAATAAATTAGGAATTCATTTTCATAGAAAAACCCAAAATGTTAGTGAATGGAATTTAAAACAAGAATTAGAAGATATTTTAGATAAAAAAACATTGGAAAATATTGATTATATCAATATTGGAGGAGGATTACCTTCAATATATAAAAATTTCAGTTCAGATATTTTAATAGATATTTTTGATAAAATCAAAGAAACAAAAGAGTGGTTCAATAAAAATAATATTAAGATGATTATTGAACCTGGTAGATTTATTGCAGCACCTTGTATTGAATTAGAAACTTCAATAAAAAATATTTATAATGATAATATTATTGTTAATGCATCTGTATATAACAGCGCAATGGACACATTTATTGCACATATTAGATTATTAATTAAAGATGAATTAAATACAAAGGATAAAGACGCTAAACCATATACTATAAAGGGTTGTACACCTGATTCATTAGACATATTTAGATATAGAATTTACTTAAAAGATCCAAAAATAGGAGATAAAATTATCTTCCTAAATGCAGGTGCATACAACTTTCACACAAATTTTTGCAACCTACCAAAAATACAAACTGAGATTAAAGACTAAATAAAGTAATTTAAATCTATTCACAGAAAATAATATTATGAACTTAAAAAAACTGTTTTTAATGCAAATAACAAACGGCATCTCAGAGGAGATTTATACTATTTTAGACATTAAAGATAAACAAAAATTAAAAAAAGAAGAAAATATGTATTATCTTAAAAAAGAATATAGAAACAAATTGAAAATTGTAATAACTGGAGGAGTATTTGATATTATACATTACGGTCATATTTATACTTTAGAAAAAGCAAAAGAAAGAGGAGACATATTAATAGTAATAGTGGCAAATGATAAAACAGTTTTCAAAAATAAAACCAGAAAACCAATACATTCACAAGAACACAGACAAAAAATTGTTAGTTCATTAAAACCAGTTGATTTATGTTTAATTGGAGAAGAAGATCCAATAAAAATGACAGAAAAAATAAACCCTGATTTAATAGTTTATGGATATGACCAAAAACCTTTTATAACCAATTATCCATATATTAAATTAGATAAAACAGAAGAATATAAAACATCAAAAATTATTGAAGAATTAGGTATTTAGGTGATAAAATGGATTTTTTAGAAACAGTAGTATTTGGAACAACTATATTAAACTATACATATTTCTTATTCACAATTTTAGGAACTATTATTTTAGCTAAAATAGTATATTACATTCTTAAAGGAGCTATAAGCAGATTTACTAAAAAAACAAAAACAAAATTAGATGATCTATTAATGTCTGCTTTAGAAAAACCATTTATAGTTTTAATCTTAATTTTTGGACTACAATTTGGTTTAGGGTTTTTATCTTTACCGAATGAATATGGAGAAACAGCACAAAATATTTTGGGAGTATTATTAACATTCACAATAGCATGGTTTGTAGTCGGCGTATTAAATTCATTTATTGAAAATTATGTTGAACATCTAACAAAACAAACAGAATCAAAATTAGATGATCAAATATTACCTATTTTCAAAAAAGGTATTTTTGCGATTGTTTTTATATTAGCTTTAATAAGTGCATTAAATAATTTTGGATATGATGTAACCGCATTATTAGGAGGGTTAGGTATTGCAGGTATTGCTGTTGCAATGGCTGCCCAAAGTACTTTAGGAGATTTATTAGGAGGAGTAAATATATTTACTGGAAGACCTTTTGAAGTTGATGACTGGATAAGTTTTGGAGGAAAGGGAGGACAAGTTACTGAAGTAGGAATGAGAAATACAAGACTTAAATCTTTTGATGGAACTTTATTAACAGTACCTAATTCCATTTTAGGAAAAGAAGTTATTGAAAATTATTCAAAAGCTGAAAAAAGAAGAATTAGGTTTAATATTGGTTTAACTTATGATACTTCTGCTAAAAAACTAAAAAATGCAAAAGATATTTTATTAAAAATTACAAAAGAAGTTGAAGGAATTGAAAAAGACAGCACAACAATTCATTTTAAAGAATTTGCAGATTCTTCAGTAAATCTAATGTTTACATATTATATTACTGATACCAGTAAATTTTGGGATATTCAAGATGAAGTTAATATGAAAATAAAAGAGCGCTTTGACAAAAATAAATTAGATTTTGCATTCCCAAGTCAGACTGTTTATTTGAAAAAATAAATTTGATTAACAAGATATAACACAAAAGATTAATTTGCTAAAGATAAAAAGTTAGAATTTAAACTCATTCTGAAATTGTACAAACCGTTTCCTCCTTGTTTCAAATAACCATTTAAACCAAAAATAGAACAAATGAGGTGTTTTTTCATAAATTTATCACAATCAGAGGACAAAAATTCTTTAAATAATTCCATTTTTTCTAATATTCTTTTTTGCCGGGATTCCCGGTAAATCACGATACTTTAAAAACCGACTTTTGAAAATGAAAGTCTTTCATTTTCTTAAGATAATATATAAGATTAAACAAAAAAATAAGTTTTCATATAAAGCTGCGATACCATTTTTCATATTCTTTATGCGTTGCAAAACAGTGATGAATATAAAGTATGTCTTTTTCTTCTTCATAAACTAATCTTGCCTGTCTTGTAACATTTTCAACACACTGTGGAATACCATATTTCATGTGTCTTCTAGGGGGCATTTTTTCTAGTTTTTCAATATGTTTTATAAAAAAGGATTGAAGTCTTTTATCAAGAGATAAAAACTCTTTTCTTGCCTGGGGAAGAAAAATAACTTTCATTAAAAACCCGCCTCTTTTTTTATCTCTTCTAAAGAATATCCTTTGGTTTTTTTAGATTTAAATTCCTGCATTTCAAATTTAACTGCTTTATACACCAGTTCTGCTTCTTCTTCTTCAATTTGTCGATCATATGCCATTATTGCCTGACGCATTGCTTCAGTTTGGTTACCTGCATACCCTTTTCTAACTATTTTTCTAAGTAATACCTCAAAGGGTTCTCCTAAATTAACATTCATTTAATCACCTAATATATCATTTAATAATATATTTAATACATCAATGAATATATAAATGTTTGTACAATAAATTAATTTCTTTTTATTTTATTTATATTTTCAATAGAAATCCAGGCAGTCATATTGCCGTATCCTGTTTTGTCTATTTCAAAAGATTTTATCTTTTTTGGTTTTTTTAAGAAAATTAAAATACAATATTTCTTAGATTTTAATTGATTTAAGTAACTTAAATCTATACAAATCTTTTTTCCATATTTTTTAATTATCTCTTTTATCTTTTTCTCATTTAATTCAGCAAATGTTAATACTTTTTCAACATTTGCTTTTGCGCTTACTGGTTCTCCTGATTCTTTAAAATATATTATATCTCCTTTTGAAATAGATCCAAAAGGAGGCCTCTTAAATTTATACCATCTTGATTCGATTTGTTTTTCCCCTGAAAGAATTTTATCTAAAAATTTTCCTTTTTTTGAAAGTATTGCTAGATGTTCCATATCTACTCATTCTAAAATCAAATTTTTATGTCTTTGCACAAAATTGCTTCTTTTTTGTTTGTATAAAGAGTTTCTTCTACATCAATAAAGTAGCCCATTTTTATCATAAACTCTATAACTGGGTTGTCAGAATGTGCATCTCCTTGAATTCTTTTAAAACCCTGCTCTTTTGCGAGCTGTTCTACTGCTTTTATTAATTTTGATCCAATTTTTTTTCCTTCAAAAACCGGATGCACCCTCAAATTTTTAAGCTCTAAAATAGACTGGTCTTCTTTATGTTTTTGAAAAATTAAAGAACCTAATATTATGCCTTCTGGATTTGTAATATATACTGCCTGCTTATATTCTAATTCTAGTTCTCTTCTGCATTTATCAAGCCATAATTCATAATCAGGATAATCAAGAGAAAATCTTTTTACAAATGTATAAATTGTGCATATAGTTTTAGAATCTGTTAAAAGTACAGGCTTGCATATTTTTGAATTTGTATCAATCATTTTTTCTACTCTTAGATTGGTTAAAATCTCTGATTTTTTATTTTCACCCATTTTAACAATGTGTATATTTTCAGTGTCCAAATTCATATTACCTATTATGTATCAAATATTTAAAAAATGTGTTATTTTAGTATTAAATAGTCTTTTATTATTTGTTTTCTTAATTTGTATATGAAAATTTTAGCTGACTTACACATACATTCAAAATATGCTATGGCTACTTCTCCAAGAAGTGATCTAGATAGTTTTTCAGAATGGGCAAAATTCAAAGGAATTGATTTATTAGGAACTGGTGATTTCTGTCATCCATTATGGTTTAAAGAATTAAAAGAAAAACTTAAAGAAACAGAAAAAGGAATATATGAATATAAAGGAATTAATTATATCTTACAAAACGAGGTTTCTACTATTTATTATAAAAATGGAAAATGCAAAAAAATCCACCATATTTTGTATGCGCCTTCATTAGAAATTGTTGAACAAATAAGCGATGTACTCGGAAAAAAATGTGATTTAAAATCAGACGGCAGACCCATCTTTAAAATCAGTTCTCCTGAATTAGTTGAAACAATAATGAATATCTCAAGAGATAATGAAGTTGTAAGTTCGCATTGCTTTACGCCGTGGTTCGGTGTTTTTGGATCAAAAGGAGGTTTTGATTCTTTAGAAGATTGTTATGAAGATCAAACAAAACACATACATGCATTAGAAACAGGATTATCTGCGGATCCACCAATGTTTTGGAGAATTTCTAATTTAGATAAATATAATTTAATATCAAACTCAGATTGTCATTCACCTGAAAAACTAGGAAGAGAATTAAATGAATTAGGATTAGAAGAATTATCATATAAAAATATTTTACAAACTTTAAGAACAAAAAATGAAAAGAATAAAATAACAAAAACATATGAATTTTATCCAGAAGAAGGAAAATATCATGTTGATGGACATAGACATTGTAAAATATCGTTAAATCCTCAAGAGAGTAAAAAATATAATAACATCTGTCCTGTTTGTAGAAAACAGTTAACATTAGGAGTATTACATAGGGTTGATGATTTAGCAGACAGAGAAATTGGAAAAAAGCCATTAACTGCTATTCTGTTTCAACATTTAGTTCCTTTAAGACAAATAATTGCAAAAGTACTTAATAAAGGAGAAAATACAAAAACAGTTGAAGAAGAATATTTTAAATATATAACATATTTTGGAAATGAATTTAAAGTTTTAACTGCTTCTAAAGAAAGTTTAAATTTAGCAGGTAAATCAGAGATATCTGAAGCTATTTGGAGAGCGCAAAATGAAAACTTAACAGTAATACCAGGATATGATGGAGTTTTTGGAAAAATAGAATTTAAAGAAGATTTAAAAAAAGAAAAACTAAAGCGCCCAAAACAAGATTCTTTATTAAATTATTAAATATTTGTTTAACAATAATTTTATTGATTAATTTATATCATTTAATTTTATATTAGATATTTCAATTATTTAATAATATCTATCAATTTTATAGATATTAGTCGCATTTGCAACCAATTTTGAATGAAATTGGTCGGTTTTGCGACTAATTTGAATATAAAAATTTATGAATGAAAAACCTTGTTAAGAAATTGGTCGTATTTTCAACCAATTCAGCTTGAAATTGGTCGTTTTTCCGACTAATTTTATATTTTACGTATAAAAATACAAAAATATTCAGTATACTAAACAAAAAACAGTAAATTTGTTCGCTATACTGGACAAAATAATTTAAATAATTGAGATTAACTTTTTATACTTCTCTTTTTTAAATAAAAACATGGTTAAGGATAAAGCGCAAACTAAACTAGATTTAGAGAAAATGGTTTCATATCCCTCTTGGAGAGAAATGTTGATGGATTTAGTGGTTGAAGAAGAGTTTGACCCTTGGGATATTGATATAAGTGCTATCACTTCAAAATATATACAACAAATTAAAGAAATGAAAACTTTAGAATTACAAATTCCAGCTAATTTAATTCTCGCTGCCTCTATCTTATTAAAATTAAAAAGTAAAGATTTAGTTTTTGAAGAAGAAGTCCAAATAGAAGTAGATGAAACATTTGTAGATGAAGAAGAAGGCCCAATAGAAATACCTATGTTAGAATTAAGAACAAGAATTCCTCCAAAACGAAGAGTATCTTTAGAAGAATTAGTAGAAGCGGTTGAAGAAGTGTTTAAAGAAGAACAAAATAGAATTGAAAAACAAAGTAAAATCGAAATCCCAAAAAAAATGATTTTACAATTACCTGAAATAACAATAGATGAACAGATAAATGAAGTAAAACAAAGAATGTTAAATTTAAAAGATGAAAAAGGAATGGTATTATTTTCTAATTTAATAAAAAACAAAACACCAAATGAAAAAGTTTTTGCGTTATTACCTTTATTATATTTACAACAAAAACATGAGGTTTTTTTAATACAAGAAAAACTTTTTGGGGAGATTATAATACACGTTAACTTTAATAAATTAAAGGAACTAGATGATAAACATGGAAAAATCGCTTGAAAAACAGAAAATAATTGAAGCTGCATTATTTATGTCAACTAAACCATTATCAGTTGCTGATTTAGCTAAATTATTAAATATAGCTGCAATTGGTTATGTAACTAAGGAGATAAAAACCATTCAAAAACAATACGAGGATAGAAATGGACCTATACAAATATTTGAAGAAAATGGAAAATATATTATGACTTTAAAAGCCGAATATGCAAGAGAAGTAAAAGATTTTGCAAAAGAAGCTGAAATAAATCCTCATGCATTGAAAACATTGGGATATATTGCAAAAAGAGATGGAATTTTAAAGTCTGATTTATGCAAAAAACTAGGAAGTACAATTTATCAAGATGTTATAGAATTAAATGAAAAAGGATTTATTACACAAAAAAAATCAGGGAGAACAAAAAAAATATTTTTAACTCAAAAATTCAAAGATTATTTTAAAGGAGAGTTATGATATTATGAAATTAGAAAATGCAAAAGGAACCAGAGATTTTATGCCTGAAGACCAAATTTTAATAGAAGAAATACTGGATAAAATTAAAGAAATTTTCAAAATATATGGATATCAACCTTTACAAACCCCTGCTTTAGAAAGACTTGATGTATTAACTGCTAAGTATGCAGGAGGAAGTGAATTACTAAAAGAAACATTTACATTGGAAGACCAAGGAAAAAGAAAATTAGCACTAAGAAATGAATTTACTGTGCCTTTAGCAAGAATAATGGCATCTAGAAGAGATATAAAATTTCCGTTTAAAAGATACCAAATTGGCTCAATTTGGAGAGATGGTCCTGTAGAAAAAAACAGATATAGAGAATTTCTACAATGTGATGTAGACATAATTGGATGTAAAGAAATGACTGCAGAAGCAGAATTAATGCTTATGACAGGCCAAATATTTGACCTTTTGGGATTAAAATATGAAATTTTAATAAATAATAGAAAAATTCTGAATGAATTAATGAAATACTTTAAAATCTCAGATTTAAATCAAACTTTAATTTCTTTGGATAAACTAGATAAAATAGGAAAAAACGGAGTAAAAGAAGAATTAAAAGAAGTAAAAAATGCAGAAAAGCTATTAGAATTCATAGATAAAATAAATAATAAAAAAAATGAAGATATATTAAAAGAAATAGAAAAAATTTCAAAACAAGGAGTTGAAGAACTAAAAGAAATATTAAAATTGACTGGAAAAACAAATATAAAAATAGCTCCATATTTAGTAAGAGGATTAGGATATTATACAGGACCAATATTTGAAGTCATACTTATAAACTCAGAAATTAAAGTATCAGTAGCAGGAGGAGGAAGATGGGACGATATGATAAAAGAGTATGCAAATGAAACAAAAGAATTTCCTGCAGTTGGGATTTCATTTGGAGTTAGTAGAATATTTGATGAATTAAAGAAAACGCAGATTAAAAAAACAACAACTGAAGTTTTTGTGATCCCTATTAATACATTCAAACAATCTTTAGAAATAACTCAAAAATTAAGAAAACAAGGAATTAATACAGATATTGATTTAGTTGGTAAAGGATTGAGTAAAAATTTAAATTTTGTTAATTCTCTAGGAATACCCTATGTATTATTTATTGGTGATGAAGAACTTAAAACTGATAAATTAAAATTAAAAAATATGGAAACTGGATTAGAAGAGTCGATTACTCTGGATAAATTAATTAAAAAATTGGAGGATAATAAATGATTTTTTCAATACTTGCTTTTGTAATTTCGATACTAATACTCGCTAAAGCATCAGATTGGACAATAACTGGAGCAATAAGTATTGCAAGATATTTAAAATTAAGTGATTTAGTGATTGGTTTTTTTCTAATATCTTTTGCCACTTCCTTACCTGAATTATCTGTTGCTATATCTTCCGGTTTATCTCATGCAGGAGGAATCTCATTAGGAAATATTTTAGGTTCAAATATTGTTAATATCGCATTAACTGCAGGAGTAATGGGAATATTAGGAAAAACAATATTTATCAAAAAAGAGGATATTAAAAAGCTAAATAAAATGATTCTTATATCTATTATAATTATCCCATTTATCTTATTGAGTCCGCAACTAGGAGTATTAGAAGGAATAATTCTAATTCTATTATTTTTAATTTTTCTCATGTACACAATAAAAAATGAAATTTCTTTAGAATATGAAGGAAAACGCCCGACTAGAAAACAAGCAATTACTGGCTTAAGTTATTTTCTAATAGGTATATCTTTGGTTATATTTTCATCATCATATGCAGTAGAAAATGGAATTCATATCATTGTAAATTTTGGTATAACACAAAGCTTTTTAGGTGCAACTTTGATAGCGATAGGAACCACCTTACCTGAATTAATGGTTAGTGTAAAGGCATTACAAAAAAAACATTTTAATTTAGCCTTAGGGAATATCTTAGGAAGCTGTATAATTAATCTAACTCTAATATTGGGAATTGGTGCAGTTTTAGCACCAATTATTATAGAACAACCTATCATTTTTATAATAAGCTTCTTTCTAATGGTATCTATAATAACATTACATCATTTCTTAAGAACAGATAATAGACTCAAAAGAAATGAAGGGATTGTTTTAGTAATGGTATATATTGTTTATTTATTAACATTATTTGCTATTCAAACCCATATACTTCTTTGATGGGTAATCTTTTAATATTTCTCTTATGAATAATATTAGGTGAATTCTATGAAAAATGAAAAAAGTCCAGAAGAAATTATTGAAGAAACTCTCAAAGAGGGAGGAGTGTTAGCAGAAATCTATTTTGACTTACATGGCAGTTCTTCAGAAATAGTAAAAAACATAATGACTGATACTATCTCAAAATTAACTCAAGAACCTGGAGTTGTTTTTGCATATGGGGAGATTGAAGATGCATTAGAATATGAAAATAACTTATATTCAACATATGCTCAAGGTAGAGTTTTAGCAAAAGACCTAGAATCTCTATTAAATATATGTATGAAATATGCACCTATGGGAATTGAAATTGTTAAACCTCATAGAATGAATGTAGATGCAGGTACCTTACAAAGATTATTCCTTAATGCTGCTTCATTTAGTTATAATTTCACCGAAATGTATTTAAGAAAAACTTTAACAGATAAAGATAAAATTGAATATGGGTTAAAAATGAAAATGAGAGAAGAAATGGGTAAAAAACTATTAGAAAAAATACAAAAAGATGATTGATATGGAAAAAATAAAAAGTGGTATTAAAGAATTAGATAAAATTCTTGGAGGAGGAATACCAAAAGAAAACATAACAGTAATTTCTGGGGGAGTTGGTACTGGTAAATCCACACTTGGCATGCAGTTTTTAGAAGAGGGCATAAAAAATAATGATGAAACTGGATTATATATTTCTTTTGAAGAAAAAAAAATCCCAACTTTAAAACACATGCAGGAATTAGGATTAAATATTAAAAAACTTGAAGAAGAAAAAAAATTAATTTTTATTGAATTTCCAGTAAGTGAATTAGAACAATTATTTGAACAAGAAGATGCAATTAAAACAATGATTGAAACAACAGATGTTAAAAGAGTAGTTATAGATCCAATCACTCCCTTTGGTTTATTACAAAAAAATGAATTAGAAAAAAGACAAAATTTATTACATTTTATAGCCAAAGTAAGAACTTGGGGAACAACTACTCTTCTAATAGGAGAAGATGGACGATTCAAAGAAAATGATATTCCTAAAACTGTCTCAGGTATAGAAAATTTTACAGATGGATTTATACATTTGTCTAATAAATTAGAAAATAGAAAACGTAGAAGAGGATTAGAAATAGTAAAAATGAGAGGGTGTTGTTTTGAAGAAAAAATATATGATTTTATAATTACTAAAAAAGGGATTGAAATAATAGAAAATGATACCGTAAAAACTAAAAAAACACAAAAAATACATAAAAAAGAGGGTTATTTATGAATAGTATTGTAACTCCTTGGGAAGTAAAGGGTAATATTGATTATAATAAACTAATTACTGAGTTTGGTTTGTCTAAACTAGATAATAAAATGATTAAAAGAATTGAAAAACATACTGGTGAGATACATTATTTTTTAAAAAGAGGAATATTTTTTGCTCATAGAGATATGAACTTTATTTTAGATGAATATGAAAAAGGAAATAAATTTTTCTTATATACTGGCAGGGCGCCTTCAGGACATACTCATCTAGGTCATTTAATACCATGGATATTTACTAAATGGTTGCAAGATAAATTTGGAGTTGAATTATGGTTTCAATTTCCTGATGAAGAAAAATTTCTATTTAAACAAGAGTTAGAATATGATAAAGTTCAAGAAATGGTTTATGAAAATATGCTTGATGTTATTGCATTAGGATTTGACCCTAAAAAAACTCACTTTTTAATTGATACTAAACATGCAGACATCATGTATCCAGAAGCAATAAAAGTTGCTAAAAAAATAACTTTTTCAACAGTACGTTCAGCATTTGGTTTTGAAAATGACCAAAATATAGGAGCTATATTTTATACTGCGATGCAGGCAGTTCCAGCTTTTTTACCAAATATACTTGAAAAAAATAAAAAACCAAGACCTTGTTTAATTCCACATGCGATTGACCAAGATCCACATTTCAGAGTTTCGAGAGATGTTATCCCAAAATTAGGATATTATAAACCTGCATCTATCCAATGCAGATTCCTACCTGGATTGGCAGGAATAGAAAGTGATGGAAAAATGTCTTCGTCATCAGGAAATAATGCAACCATCTTTACAACTGATGATGCAAAAACTGTTAAGAAAAAAATTAATAAATATGCTTTTTCAGGTGGGCGTGAAACTGTCGAAGAACATAGAAAAAAAGGAGGAATACCTGAAATAGATGTGTCTTATCAATGGCTTACATTTTTTGAAGAAGATGATAAAAAACTTAAAAAAATATATGAAGATTACAAATCAGGCGCATTACTAAGCGGTGAATTAAAAGCTATTTTAATAGATAAAATAAACGAATTTCTTAAAAAACATCAAGAAAAACGCGAAAAAGCAAAATCCCAATTAAATAATTTTATTTACAAAAAATAATTTACTTTAAATAAGAATCTCCTTTTCTAAAATTTATTTTTAAAACAAGTAATTTTAACTCTTTATCAGTTTTATTCTCAAAACCATGCATCTCTTGTTTTTTAATAAAAATCATATCTCCTGGTTTAACTTCAAATCTCTTATTTTCAACTATCATAATAGCCGAATTTTCAGTTATATAAAATATTTCATCTGTATATTCATGTTTATGTTGAGGAACTATTTGATTAGGTAATATTATTACGTCTTGAATAAGATTTACTTTATCTGCTAAATCATCTATTAATATTCTTTTTTTATATCCTTTTCCTTCTATCCATTTATCTGTTTTTATAAATTCCATAATATCACTTAGTAGTTCACATTTATAAATTTTAAACCTATGAAAGCTTTAAACTATTTACTGTAGTACCATATACATGAAAAACGAAATAATAGTATTATTATGTTTAGTTCTTTGTACTTCTATTATTTTTGCGCAACAGCAAGGAGTACAAAAACAAACAATAGTATCAATAGGAGAAAATACGTCTTCTGAAAATAATCAACCATCTGCACAAATTCAAACAAACACTCAAACTTCAGAAGAAAATAAAGGACAAACAAATCAAATACAACAAACTGTTACTGCAAAAATAAGAACAGGTAACTATACAACTGAAACTGGAGAAAATATACAAATACAAGAACAAAAAAATAATCAAATAAAAATAAGTTCAAAAGAAATCTCTGCAAATACTAATTTAAATGTCACTTCGGAAAATGAAGGTGAAAAAACAAAATTAAAATTAAAACTTAGTAATGGAATGAATATTGAATTAAAGATTATGCCGGATACAGCTTCTGAAACAGCAATACAAGCATTAAAATTAAATATTTGTACTGAAGAAAATAATTGTCAAATAGAATTAAAGGAAGTAGGTCAAGGAGAACAAATACAAGCAGCTTACGAGATTAAAGCACAAAAACAAGTTAAAATTTTAGGAATATTTCAAACACAAATGCAGGTACAAACACAAGTAAATGCAGAAAACGGAGAACTCATAAAAACAGAAAAACCCTGGTGGGCTTTTTTAGTAACTGAATCAGAATAAAGCATTACTTTTTAATTTCTTTTTTTTATAAAATTGTTATGACTAAAGACATTAAAGAACGAATTGAAATAGATCTGCGAAAATTCGAAGATTCAATAAAAGAAATAGATTCTGAAACAAAAGAGAAATATAAACATATTATAGACTTAGCAGAGCGATATTACTATGATACAAAATACTTTGTTGAAAAAAAAGATTTGACAACTGCTTTTGGCGCAATTGTTTATGCGCACGGCTTAATAGATGCTTTGAAAAAATTAAATGAAAAAGAATAAACTGTATACAGAATAGAAGTGAAAAAATGGAAAAAGTAAAAGAAAACACAACAGAAATTCATACAAAAGAAAATATCTTCTATAATCCGCATATGGAATTATGCAGAGATATATCTTCATTATGTGTTGGTGCAATTAAAGATAAACTAAGAATATGTGATGGCTTTAGTGCAACAGGTATTAGAGGTATAAGATATATAAAAGAAAATGAAAATGTTGAATCTATTGCATTAGTAGATGCTAACAGACACGCGCTTCCTTTAATGAAAAAAAATATTAAATACAATAAAGTAACTAGTAAAAAAGCAACAGCTTATAATGCAGATATTTTACAGCATTTATTTGGCAAAGATTACAATTTTATTGAGTTAGATCCATTTGGTTCACCCCAAAGTTTCTTAAGAAGTGCAATAGGCGAATTTGCTTCTAAATCATATATAAAAACTGCATATCTATCTGTTACAGCAACTGATACTGCTGTTTTATGCGGAGCAAAACGAAAAGCTTGTATTAAATTATATCATTCTTTTCCAATGAATAATTATTTATGTCATGAAATGGGTTTGCGAATTTTATTAGCAAATATAAGTTATGCTGCTACCGAATATGATTTTTCAATAGAACCTTTATTTTCATTATCTCACAGACATTATTTCAAAACAATCATTAAATTAGAGCGAGGCGCTGAAAAAACAGCTGAAACTTCAAGAAAAATTGGATATTTGGAATTTAATCCTTCTACTCTAGAGATACAAACAAATGAATTACCTAAAAATACAAACAAAAAGAAAACAGAAGAAAAAGGCAATGAGAATGGAAAAGCGGATAAACTTGAAAATACAAACAAAAATGAAAACTGGGAAATAGCAGGACCATTATGGTTAGGTAATTTACATAATAAAAACATACTTCAAAACATGAGAGAACTAAATGAAAAGCGCAATTACAAAAATAAATATAAATTAAATACTTTACTAATTACTCTTATTGAAGAAACTGATATGCCTGTTGGGTTCTATAGAACAGACAGATTATCAAAAATATTAAAAAAAGAATCACCAAAATTAGAAAAACTAATTGAAAAATTAAATAAAAAAAATAAAACAACTAAAACTCATTTTGATTCAATGGGCTTCAAAACAAGCATAAATATAAAAGAAATAAAAAAGAAATTTTAAGAAACTAAAACTCCATTGATTACACCATCTTGACCAGGTCTACTTGTTACTTTTACTTTTCCAATATTGGTTTCTAAAATTGAACCTTTTGCAATAATATTCATCCTAGCATGATGTCTATTTTCTGGAGATTGTGCTACAGACTTTACTTCTGCTTTTTTAATTATATTTTTTCCATTTTCTTTAACTGCAACATTAACCAAAAATGATTTTCTTGGTTTAATTTTTTCGTTTCCTCCTCTTGTCCTAACAATCTTTAATTCCTCACTTGTTTTTTGATTAACTACTCTTGTATTTATTGATGGTCCTCCTACTTTTGACAATTTTTTGTCGCTCTTTTTTCTAACCCTTGCTCCTGTACCCCTATTTGTCTTTTTAGATCTTCCATGATATTGTTCCATAATATTACACCTCAAATATAAAAATACTAGAATTTAAATTCTAGCTAAAACAGTACTATTTTATATATATAGTCTTATTTAAAAAAGTATGGTTTTACTAAGGATATACTCTGAAATAGAAGATATTAAAAAATTATTCCAAATTATTAATGATTTAATCAAAAATGAAATATACCAACTGATTGACCCAAAATATATTGTTTCTGAGAGACAAATAGAAATTGCATTGGATAAAGCTAAGAATGCGTTTAAACAAGGAAAAAACAAGTCTAAGTCATTAAATAATGAATTATTACTATGGATATGTGCTGAAAAACATGTTTCTCAAGCCATTAAAAAAGCAGGCGCCAAAAAAACATCTGATTTTTTCCTTTTTTACAAAGGAAATAAAAAAATCGAAAACATTTTAGAACAAATACAAGCTAAAAAACTTAAATTAGAATTTACTCCTGATTTAAAAGCACTTAAAATAGACAAAAAACTACTTAAAACTTATAAATTAGAAGACCTAGTTTTAGAAAAAATGGCTGTTTCATATTTAGAAAGATAAAAAAAGATAATTAGAATTATCTTAGTGCATAATTATCTCTTGTTTTTTGCTTTAAATCTATTCTTGCTACTTTTTCCATCTTTTGTGGTTTTGCTCTTGCGCATGCAATTAACATATCTACATTTGGGTCTCTTTGTGATGTAAAATGAGGTACTATAGGCCCCTGTTTTTTAATAACTGGTTTTGAATATTTATCTAAATGTTTTGCTCTTTCAATATTAGATACTGCAGTTGATACTCCAATTAATACTAAAACCACACATATTGAAGCTTCTAGTTTATTTTTAAAATTCTTAAAAAATTTTGAATTGTGTATAACTTTCTCTATCTCTTCCATCATCTCATCCATATCATCACCTTTTTGCTCTTTTGAAACTGGTTATTACATTTTGAAAAATAGATTTATAAAACTATTGATGGTTACGAGGAAAAAATACCAGATTATTATTTTTAAACACAAATACACTAAAACAATTGAAAAATTAAGTTAGGAAATACCCAATTGGCTATACATCATTTGTTTTGTTAAAGGAAGTTCAATATCCAAAACATTGTGTATGAATATAAATACTTCAACTACTAAATGAGGATCAATCCCCGTAATTTTGACAATGTCTTTAAAAGAGGGAACTCTACCTATTAATTCATATACATAAACTCCTTCTCTCCCATATTTTTTATATATTGCAAATCCTTCATCCCCATATTTATACCTTATTTGCTCTCTGTCCATTGATTTAAATAAAGCAGCGTCTCTTATTGCTAAAAATTCCATCAATTCATCAATTTTAATTAATTTCATATTAAGTTCTACTGCTAAATCAATAACAGTTCTTTCACCATCTATCAAATCAAAAACTTTAGTTCCATCAGAACCAAATTTTAATGCTATTTCAGGTCCAATTCTTAATTTTTGTGAAAAATTCAATTTAGATTTAACTGGTATGTCAATAGGTATGATATTCTTATCATCTGCTTCTGGTTCTACTCCTTCTAGTTCATACTCAGTTAAAGGAGATAATTTCTTCAAATGTTTTTCTTTAGAAGGTTTCTCTAATTTAATTATTCCTTGTTTATCTAAAAACTCTAAAATTTCAATTAATTTAACTTCTGTTACTCCTGTTTTTCTAAGTATTTCTTCTGCTGTCCTTTGACCATCTATTAAATTATAAACATTAACACCTGAGTCTCCATATTTATCAAAAATTATTTTTTCTATTGGAGATAAATTTTGTTCCTCTTTCTTTGGTTTTTCTGGGGGTTTTGGAGGTTCTTTTGGTTTTATTTTGGGTTCTTCTTTTATCTCTTCTTCAGCTGGATAAACAGGGGGTTTTCTATTTTGCTTAACTATTTCGGTTGGCTCTTCACGTATTATTTCTTCCCCTCTCGTTTCAGTTGCATCTTTTAAAACTAGTTCTGTTTCTTCTGGTTTTTTATGATTTTCTTCAATATTCTGAGAGATACTTTTTTTGATATCTTCAACTTCTTCTTTAGTGACTATTGGCTCAGGTTGATCAATAGGTAAATCTAAAGTACCTTGAATTTCAATTATGTCTTTTTTTTCCATAATTTGAAGCATTTCAAGTAATTGTTCTTTAGTTGTTCCTGTTTCTTTTATTAATTTTTCAAAGGATACTGAAGTTTTAATACTAATATACACTTTGATTCCAATTTCACCAAACTTTTTTCTTATCCAATTTTGATTCTTTATTGAAGTTAATGGATCTTTTTTCTTTCTCCTAATATCTGTACACATATTGTTAATTATCACAGAAATCTTTATAAGTCTTTAAACCATGATTACATAGTATGGAATTTGATGAATTACTTATTAGTACTGGTGTTGATGCATTAATCAAACTAGTTCACGAGAGAGAAAAAATAGAATTAGAAAAAGCAGCAGACGAATTGGAACTCCCATTTCAAACTGTTGAAAGTTGGGCCCAAGTATTAGAAGAGCAAGGAATTATAAAAATAGATTACCAATTTACAAAAGTTTATTTGAGTTGGATTCAAGGTGCAGAGGGAAAAATTCTTGAAAAAGTAGGTGATGTTAAAACACAAAAAGAAAATTTAAAACAAATGATTAATTCAATTAAAAAAAGGATTGAAGAAAAATCAAAAGAATTAGAGGATATTGAAAAAGAGTATCACAACATTTTGAATCTTTTTGATCCAAAATTGGTATACATTCAACAAAAAGTTAAAGAAATGGAAAAATTAGGGACGGATGCACAAGAGATTCTGCAACAACATCATTCAAAATTAAATAATTTAAAAATTGATTTAGACTCATTTTCAGAACATTTAATAAAAAAAGAAAAAGAATGGAAAGAGTTATACGCTAACATATCAGATCCCAATAATAGACTTAAAGGATTTAAAGAATTAAAATATATTGAACTAAAACTTAAAACAGATATGGAAAATTCTATCAAAGAAATAGAAAATATACAAAATATAATCAAAGAACAAAAAAGTGCGTATTCTGAATTTAAAAATATGGACCAGCAATTGGAGTCTACTAAAAAAGAAATAGAAATCTTAAAAAAAATTATAACACAAACAAAAGAACAAACAGAAGATATAAATTCAACTTATAAAACAATTAAACAAAACTTAAAAAATGGATCATTTGAAGATACAATTTTTGCTTTAAAAAACATCAAAGGTACAATCCCCGAAATAATCAAACAAACTGAAGAGATTAAAAATAAAATAGAAACCCAAATAATTGAAATAAACAAATTGGAGAATGCATACAAAAAAATTGAAACAAAAGAAGGAAAACTACTTTTAGAAATATTAGAAAAAAGATTAAAAACATTTGAAGAAAATACTATAAACTTAGAAAAAATAATAAAAAAGGTAGAAAATACAAAAAAGACAAAAATAGACATTAAAAAACAAACTGTCGAATTAGAAAATTTAGACAAAGAAGTAAGCAAACAAAAAGACGTTCTAATTAAAAAAACACAAAAAATAAAAGAAGAAATAGACAAAGTTTTAGATCCAATAAATGAATTTGATTCTAAATACAAAAACCTTAAAGAAACTGTATTATTTTATTCTAAAAGAATGGAAAATTTAGAAAAAGAGTATAATTCAAAAAGGGAAAGTATAAAAAATGAACAAGAAGAAATAACAAAAAAGATGGGAGAATATAATAAATTGGTAAAACAAGAAATAATAAAAATAAATGAATCAATAGAAAAATATGAAACTATAATAAAAGAAAAAAATGACATTGATAGAGTTTTTATTAAAATAAGAGAGATTAAAGAAATGAAAAATAATATAACGATTGAACTAGAAGTATTAAACAAAAAAATAGATTTGGTAAGATTACCAAGGAAAAAAGGAGAGGCAATAGAAATATCTAGTGAAATAAGAGAATTTGGAGATGCTGTTGAATTAAATAAAACAGAAGAAAAAATATTGCAAAGAAAAAGAAAAGAATTGAGAGATTTAATAAAAGAAATGTGGGAAAGTTAAAAAATAAGTAATTTTTCTGTTTCTTTAAGTAAATTACTCTTTTAGAAAGACTTTAAATAGTTAATGTTTATATCTTTATTATATGATAATACAGCTGGTGGTTAGATGACTAATAAAAAGAATACAAAAAATGATGTTGAAGAATCTACTCCATTAAAACCTGTAATAAGTAGTGTAGAACAATTAAGAACTACTGGAACAGGAGGAGTTATAGATTCATACTTTTTTAAAAGTGAAAATATTCCCGTAAATATTAAGATTTTAGATACAAAAGATTATGTGCCTCATTATGTAGTAACTATTCCTGGATTAGCAGAAGGGACAAAAATCATATTAAACACATTAAAAGGAGAATTGGTTACAGATGTTAAATTAGATATATCTGAATTGATTGACCCAAAAAAAGCAGAGCAAGTTAAGAGAAAATTTGGAGATAAGGCATTAAAACTTTTAGACAAACATTTTCCTTCTTTAACTCCAGAAACAAAACAAGTACTGGCCTCTTATTTAATACAAAATACACTGGGATTGGGCGACTTAGAAGTCCCAATGCACGACGATAATTTAGAAGAAGTTGTAATTAATTCATCTGAAGATCCTATATGGGTATATCATAAAAGATACGGATGGTTAAAAACAAATATTAAAATAAAAAATGAAGAATCAATATATGATTATGCTGCAATGATAGCAAGAAAAGTAGGACGACAGATAAATATTCTAAATCCTTTATTAGATGCACATTTACAAACAGGAGATAGAGTAAATGCCACTTTATCTCCAGTATCAACTTTTGGAAATACAATAACTATAAGAAAATTCTCAAAAAATCCTTGGACTATGCCTTTATTTGTTAAAACTAAATGTATTTCTCCAGAATTAGCAGGACTTTTATGGTTATGTGTACAAAATGAATTATCTTTATTAATTGCTGGGGGTACTGCGTCAGGTAAAACTTCATTTTTAAACGCACTTGCAGGGTTTATACCTCCAAATCAGAGAATTGTATCAATCGAAGATACAAGAGAATTAACTTTACCTTCATTCTTACACTGGATTCCTATGAGCACAAGAGAACCAAATCCAGAAGGAAAAGGAGAAATAACTATGCTTGATCTTATGGTAAATTCATTAAGACAAAGACCAGATAGGATAATAGTTGGTGAGGTTAGAAGACAAAGAGAAGCAGAAGTTATGTTTGAAGCTATGCACACAGGACACTCAGTATACGCAACAGTACATGCAGATAATGTTGAACAAACAATAACAAGACTCGTTAATCCCCCAATAAATGTTCCGAATACAGTTTTAGATGCATTAGCTGGAATCGTAGTTCAATTCAGACATAGAAGATTTGGGATTAGAAGAACATTAGAATTTGCAGAAGTGATGAAAGGTGGAGAATTAAACATGTTACACCAATGGGATATTAAAACTGATAAACTAAAAGAAGTTGGAAAAACTATATCAATAGCAAATACATTACAATTATATGCAGGTATGTCAATAAGAGAGATTGAAAAAGATATAAGTGAAAAAGCAGAAATTATTGAATGGATGAATAAAAATAATTATATCAAAGTTGATGAAGTAGGACACATAGTCGCACAATATTATAAAAACCCAGAAATATTACAAGAATTTGTGAAAAAAGATAAAAAATGGGCGTTTGATTATGAATGATTTGAACAATAAAGGCTTTGAAGAAATAGTTATAGAAATTCAAGAATATGAACAAAATCTTAAAAAATCAAAAAAAATAAATTATGAAATAGAAGGAATAGACTTAGGAAAAACAATAAAAACAAAAATAACTGGTCTGACTTTTGACCAATTAATAACCGAAGTTCAAAAAATTGAAAAAATGATAGCTGCAAAATCATATAATACTGAAATGTTAAGTGAGATTTCATCTATAAAAGATGAAACTATAAAAGAACAATTTAAGGAAGTTATAAAACCCCAACAAAAAAGAATTAAAATTGAAAAAAAACCGTTAATAAAAGAAGCGATTGCAGAAAAAAAAGACGAAAAAATTGAAAAAATTAGTTGGGAAGACCAAATTAATAAGATAGATGAAATAAACTCAATGAGAGATTATATTTTAATATCTTATGCTCGTGAATATATAAAGGAATTATATGATAAATTCAATTCAGGAGAAATATCTCCTGAGGAATTTAGATATGAAACAAGGAAAAAAATGGCTATAAACCATGGAATTTCCGAGGAATTAATACAAGAAAGAATCAAAAAAGAGAAAAATCCATTTGAAGAATTAAGTCAAACTGATAGAGGATAATAAAAATGAAAGAAGAACAAGAAGCAAAACACCCATACATTTCAAAACCAGTTAGAAGAAAAAAGATAGATATTAAAAGATCTGACAAATTATCTAACCTTGCAGAATCTATTGCTGCATATTTTCCAAATTTAGAAAAAAATTTAAAAATGGCAAAAATGGACACAGATACTGGAAATTTTGTTATTAAAGTATTAATTACTTCTGTAATTTATACATTTGCAATTATAATCGCTTTATTCGCAATTTTATTCACATTCAATTTACAATTATTATATTTATTACCTGGCACCATTCTATTATTCACATTTATGTTTTTCTTTTGGATGTCTTTACCTGCAGTTAAAATGCTTCAAAGAGCTAGAAAAATTGATCAAGATATTGTTTTTGCAGGAAGACACATTGTAATTGCATTAAAATCAGGTATACCTTTTTTTGATGCTATGGTTGGAGTGACAGAAGGGTATGGTGCAGTAAGTGAAGAATTTAATAAAATAATAGAAGATATAAGTTTAGGAAAACCAGAAACTACTGCTTTAAGAGAAGCAGGAGATAATTGCCCCTCAAAATATTTCAATAGGGTAATTTTACAAATGGTTAATGCAATTGTTTCTGGAACAGATATTGCAGTTGCTTTAGATTCTACATTAGATCAAATAGCAAAAGAACAAGTTATTAGTTTAAAGGCATATGGTCAAAAACTAAACCCATTAAGTATGTTCTTTATGCTTTTTGGTATTATATTTCCTTCATTGGGAGTTGTTTTTTTAATAGTTATACTATCATTTGCAGGTGGTGAAGCACTAACAATAGCCCCTGTATTATTACCCTTAATATTTTTACTTATAGTCGCGATACAATTTTCATTTGTATCTATAATGGAGTCTTCAAGACCAAGATTTGAATTAACTTAGGTGGATAAAATGGCAAACGCACCATATGAAAGAATAGGAAGGTTGTTTACAAGGAAACAAATTAGAGGTACTGCTGAAACCTTAGATTCTGCAGGTATAAATATGGCCGCAGAATCATATATGGGATTTTTAGTTGTATTTGTTTTTTTATCCTCAATATTAGTTTCAATCTTATCTCTATGGAATGACTTCACATTTGGTTATTTAATTAGAACTATTGAATTTATAGCTCCAACTTTAATTTCTAATGAATCTCCAGTATTAATTCCTCTATTAATAACACTTTCACTTATGTTTTCATTTATAATAATGACTCTTACTACAATTATGGCTAGTTATGTATTTTTAATGCTTAGAATTGACGATAGAAGAAAGAAAATGGAAGAATTTCTACCTGACTTCTTACTATTAGCTGCAGCAAATGTAAGAGGAGGTATGAATGTAGATCAAGCTTTATGGTATGCTGCTAAACCAGAATTTGGGTTATTATCTTTAGAAGTTGAATTAGTAGCAAGAAGAACTTTTGGTGGAGAACCTGTTGATAAAGCCTTAGATAGACTAGGGGCAAGATTTGCATCAAGATCATTAAATAGAGCAATTTCATTAATAAAACAAGGTATGGCTACTGGTGGTGAAATAGCTAATATTTTAGAAAGAACTGGGGAGGAAGCAAGAGAAACACAAATAATCAAAAAAGAAATTTCAACCTCCTTATTAATGTATGTTATATTTATCGCATTTGCAGCTGCTGTTGCAACTCCCTTTCTATTTGCAGTTGCACATCAATTATTAATGAGATTAGAACAAGTATTTTTACAAGTCCCAGATACGACAAGTTTTTCAAGTATTAATGCAAACGCAGGCCCCATGGGGAATTTTGCATCAATGAAATTCAGTCAAGTACCAATATCTAGTGATGATTTCTTTTTATTCTCTATTTTAACTCTATTATTAACTGTTACTATCTCAAGTTTGATTATAGGAGTAATACAACATGGTGAGAAAAAAGAAGGTTTGAAATTTTTCCCATTATTATTAGTTGCTTCAGTAATAATTTACTTTATTATTGGTGCAGTATTAACAACTGTGTTAAGATCCTTAACTTGGTAAGAAGGTATAAAAATCTAATGTTCGTTATTGAGATACACGATTTAATCGTGAATATCTTATAATTGAGGTGAGTAAAAAATGAATGGAAAGAAAAAAGGACAAGCAGCTATGGAATATTTAATGACTTATGGCTGGGCGCTTTTAGTAATTGTAATTGTATTAGCGCTATTATTAATAATATTAGGAGGATATTTAAGAGGAACTCCTTCTTGTGTGTTTGGGGAAGCAGGTTTTTCATGCAGTGAAATAACTCCAATAATTAAAGGAGGTGCAACTGGAGAAATTTATGGACAATTTAAACATATGAAAGAAGAAGACATAGAAATTAAAGGAGCAACTTTTATTGCTGGCCAAGTAAATAAAGACTTTATAGATACTAATCACTTATGGCAATACATTAGTGGTTCAAAGTCACTTGCACCTAGAACGCCTTATTCATTTGGTGATTTAATAGTGCCTCCACTTTCTGCACCTGGACTTAAAGTTTATGGTACAGATGGAACTCATGAAAATACATTAACTCCAGGATCTCAAATAAGAGGACAGCTATGGATAAGGTATAATTTAAGAAGTGATACACAAATTGGATATACAGGTTATAGAACAGCAGTAGCAACAGTTATTGCAAACGTAGAATAAGCGCGTCTTATTCTCTTTTTTTATATTTTTTTAGATTTTAAAAAAGAAATAAAGTAGGTAAATAATAATTTAATATTATCAAGTTTCGCGCGTTTTAAAGACCTAATAAATAAGTTATAATGGGCATTAAATGTTTTCCATATATTAAACCTAACTCTCCTTTTGCGCAATTCTTTTCATTAAATACCTTAATCTTATCATTAGGTATTTCATCTGCATAAATCAAAATAGGCACTGGATCTGAAGTATGCTCGCCAATAGAACAAGGAGTTGCATGATCCCCAGTAATAATTATTGGAGTATTTTTTAACTTCATTAATGGTTTAATAGCTTTATCTATTTTTTCAATAAATTCTATCTTTTTCTTGCAATTTTTATCATGTCCAAAAACATCAGTTGCTTTAATATGTAAAAATACTAAATCATATTTTTTAACTGCTTTAAGAGTTGCTTTGATTTTAGCGTTTAAATCAGTAAATTCATCACCTGTTGCGCCTTTTACGTTAATATTATCCATACCTACATAACAGGCACACCCTTTATATAAAGCTCCGCCAGCAATACAACAAGCCTTTATTCCGAAACGTTCTTTCATTGGTGCTATAGGACAATAATACCCAGGACCGCGTAGTAATAATATATTTGCAGGCAATATTCTACTTTTGTTCATCTTATTTTTTGAAAGTATCTCTATTGATTTTTTTGTGAATTCATTTATTATTTCGGCAGTTCTTTTAGCCTCTTTTGAGTTCTTAATAGGAACACTTTTTAGATATTTTTTATTTTTCCAATTTGAAATTAATTCTCCCTCTTTTGGATGTGCTGGATCAGTATTTGTTATTTCATGGGACAAACCTTTTCCTCGTAATATTAATACTCCTCTATGATCTACTGTTTGTTTAAATATTATTTCTGCTCCTTTAATTTTAATTGAATTTATCTCTTTTTCTAATTTTTTAGCTTCTTTAGATTTTATTCTTCCTGCCCTTCTATCTAACACTTTTCCTTTTGAATCAATTGTTGCAAAATTAGTTCTAAACGCAATATCTCCATTACATAATTTTATTCCTGCACCCAATGCTTCTAATGGTCCTCTTCCTTTAAGATATATTTCTGGAGAGTA
This sequence comes from Microcaldota archaeon, assembly GCA_020854825.1. Taxonomy (GTDB): domain Archaea; phylum Micrarchaeota; class Micrarchaeia; order Anstonellales; family JAHKLY01; genus JAHKLY01. The sequence goes on from JAHKLY010000001.1 coordinate 30,593, forward strand.
ACCAAATAATTCTAAATGCGCACCTTCACTTTCAGGAACTCTTTTATCAGAATGTATTTGAATTAAACCACAGGTCCCATTTTTCAATAAACTATCCATATTTGGATGTTTAGATTTAGATAAAGCACTTGTATTTATTTTCCCTCCTAATCCATCTAAAATCATTAAAATTACTGCCATATAAAAATAAAGAAAAGAAGGTTTTTAATTGTGTCTCTTATTTGGAAACACAATAATATAATCTATCACTTGATGGATTTAAATCACAAGAGGTTCCTGTTGAACAATGACTGTCACTTCCACACATGCCATGTTTTAGAGCACATCTATATGTAACAATATCACACATTTCCCAAGGATTACATTGTGAATCATAATTACAATAACCTGCTAATGCCTCACATTTATTAGTTGATTGAACACATTTTTCATGTTTCATACAATCTTTATCAGTTAAACAGTATCCAGACTTGGGTTTACAAGTATTTGATGTTCTATCACATAATTGCCAGTTTAGACAGTCTACATCAGTCCCACATCTCCCTTTAGAAGCAAAACACCTTCTAAGATTTAAATTACAAGTTTGCCAAGAGTCACAATTTAAATCATTATTACAAAACCCATCTCTTGGCTCACAATAATTTGTTTTTTCATTACATATTTCCCATTCATTGCAATCTAATGTTATAGTACATCTGCCTTCCAATGGATAACATCTCCCCATGGAAACATCACATAATTCCCAGGCTTCACAATGAAAATTATTCTCACATAACCCCGATTTTGGAACACATTGGTGTGTTAATTTAGAACACTCTTGAGTATAAATATTGCATTGAGAATCTTCAGTACAATATCCTGATTTTGCATAACAAGTATTTATTGAAGAATCACATAATTGCCAATATTGACAATCTGCATCAACTCTACAGGCATTAGTTTTGAAAACACACTTTCCCGTTTCTGAATTACATTCTTTTAATTCATCTCCACATTCAGAATCTAACACACAATATCCTGGTTTTGCTTCACATACTCCAGTTGCAGTATTACACTTTTCATATGATCTGCATTGTGCATCTAATTTACATCCACTATTTTGTGTGCATCCCATTAATATAAAAAGTCCAAAAATAATACAAACAAGAATTATTTTTTTCATATATATCTACCTCTTTTTGTTTTTTTGAAAACTTTATGTGATAAAAATAAAGCTAATAAAAGAACTAAGATTATTATTAAAAATCCCATATTCACTACGTCAAATGAGCTTCCTAATGCTTTTTCTGCTATCTCTTTTGCAGCTTCTGGATCTTCATAAACTATTGTTTTTGCTTTTTTCAATTCATTATTAAAAATAGGATTATTTTTTGATTCTGCTTCTATTATTTTTTCTAGTGCTTGGTCTATTTTACTCTTAGTTTCTGAAAAAGATATATTCAATAAATCAAATTCAGTATCAAAAATATCTAAAGACTTCCTTGTATTTATTAAATCTCCTACTTCAACATAAGAAATTGCAACTTCTAATTTCTGATCTAATGAATTAAAATTTATAGTTTGTTTATATTTTTCAGCTTGAAATTTTAATAAATCTAACTCTTCTTTTGAATTATTTAATCGTTCTTCAATAAATTCATCAGTTTCTAATAAAACTTCGTTTGGATTTTTAAAATTTTCTAAAGATAAATGTATACTATATAAGTACTCTAAAGATTCAATATATTCATCATTAAAAAAAGAGTATTCAAATCTAATAAACAACTCTTGCTCCGGCGATAAATTATATAAATTTGAATAATATAAAAGATAAGATTCAATATCTTTTGAAACTTCTTGTAATTCTGCCTCTAAAATTTCGTTTATTTCTTTAATTGCTTCGTCATATTTTTTATCAAATTCTTCAATTTTTTCTTGAGATAATTGATAGTTTGATTCTAAATAATAATACTCTGCACTTTTATAATACTCACTTATATCTATGCTACTATTTATCCCCAATTTATTTGTTTTTTCTAATGTTAATTGTAAACTCTCTAATTTTTCTTCTGCTATATTCAATTTTTCTAAAGTAGTATCCATTAAAAGTTCAAATTCAAAATCATAAATTTCTACTCTTGAATTCCCCGTATCTGCAACATATACTTTACCATCAAAATAAAAAACGTCTTCTGGGTTATAAAACTCATACTTTTCATCTCCTTCTGTCCCAAGTGTTTCTAATAAATTACCTAATAAATCAAAAACCACTATCCTATTATTACCTGTATCTGCTACAAACACAAACTTATCATTTACAAAAACTCCTCTAGGATCTTTTAAAAAAATATCATCCCTACCTTTTCCTATATTTCTTATAAAATTAAAATCTTGGTCTACAACTTGAATTCTATTATTACCAGAATCTGCAATATATAAATAATTATTTGGGCCAACAAAAATATCTGATGGACCATCAAATTGACTATTAAACCTTCCTTTATTTATATACGTTTGATTGTATGATTCATCACTATTATGTATATATACTCTACTACTAGATTTATCCAATATATAAAAATATCTGTCTACAAATGCAATCGCATAAGGATCTGAATAAAAATGGATATTTTTAGAAAATACATCTAAACTAGGTCTTTTTTTATAAATCTTAATCTCTTTGTCATCACATATATATATTTCTTCATTAAATAAAAATATCCCTTTTGGTTCGTCTAATTCATTGATACTTGATCTTGAATATCCTATTTTTTTCTGCACTTCTCCATTGTATTCTAACATATATACAATTTGCATGCTGGTGTCTGAAACATAAATATAATTTTCATCCACCCATAAACTAATTGGATTATTAAATAATTCATCTCCTTTTGTTCCATTTAATGTTTTATCATAGATAAATTCTGCATTTATTATAGAAAAACTTAACAATATGATGAATACAATACATAATTTCTTCATACCCTTCACCTTACCCCAGTTGCGTAATAATTTTTAATATCTACTATTTTTATTTTTAATTCTTCTCCTTTTTTAGCATTTTTAATATATATGGGAAAATTTTCTATTTTAGCAATTCCTTCATGATTAGCTGTTTCTGATATTATGTTAACTAAATATTTTTTCCCTTTTTCAATAGGAACTATCATATATAAATTTTAATCCAAAAGTATTTATAAATACGTCTATTATAAAGTAATACATGGTTTCCGAATTACAAGCAGACTATTTAATAAAATTAGCTAGAAATGCAGTAGAACAATACATTGAAACTAATAAAAAAATAACTCCTACTTTAAAAGACCAAGAATTAAATGAAGAAGCAGGTGTTTATGTTACTCTTAAATCTTTCCCTGAAGAAGAATTAAGAGGAGAAATTGGATATCCATATCCTATGGGAGAAATAAGTAGTAATATTATAGATAACGCCATAAGTGCAGCATTACATGACCCTAGATTTCCTTCTATTAAAAAGGATGAATTAAATACAATAATATTTGAGATCAGTATACTATCAAGACCAAAAATATTGACTGTTTCTTCCCCTGAAGATTATATATCGAAAATAAAAATAGGAAAAAATGGATTGATTATAAAATATGGTGGGGCAACAGGGGTGTTATTGCCTCAAATCCCCATAGAATATAATTGGGGAGCCAAAGAATTCCTATGTCAAACATGTCAAAAAGCAGGATTACCCAAAGAGATGTGGAAACGGCCCACTGTTGAAATATATACATTTGAAGCAGAAATAATAAAAGAAGAAAAACCACTAGGAAAAGTAATTAAAAAACGTTTATTTAGGTGATTAAAATATCTGTTGTAAAAGTGAATAATAAATATTTCATTGAAATATCAGAAGAAATTGCAAAGTACTTAGGACAAAATATAAACATAACAAAAACAAATGATGGAATATTAATAAAAAAAGATAAAAATGTTATAACCAAAGAAGAATTTTCAGTTTTAAAAAAATTAAATTCTTTTAAATTTGAAAAAAGAATCCCTTCTGAAGTTAATAAAATACTTACAAAATATGAAAAAGATGCATTAGATTCATTAATTTCTAAAAAAACAGTTTCTATATATAAAGAAGGAAAATATAAAAAAACAGGAGTATATAGTATATCCCAATCTATATACCCTAGATTATTGAATAAAAACAAAGAAGTAGAAAAAAAAGGTGTTTTTGGTAATGATAATTACCTAATAATAACTGATGAAAATGAAGCAAAAAGAATAAGCAATCAACTAAAAGAAGAAATAAAAAATAGAGATATAAGAGGAACACGTGGTTTTGATGGGAAATTTTATATTGCAACTAAAGAGTTTTATGAAAAATATAAACTACCTATTTTAAAAATACTTGAAGGTAAAAATTTAAAATTGAGTGAAATAAGCAGCAATATAAAAATACCTGAAACTGCTTGTTTAGTAGCATTAAGACTTTTAGACGAAGATGGAGAAATATTAGAAAAGAAAAAAAATGTTTTTTGTTTAATTTAAACAAATATCTGGTTTTATATCATAATGCTGGCAGATCCAATCTATTAATGCGCTTTTTTCTAAATAGCCTGTGTAAAAATAGGTTTCATTATTTTTATGAAGTGCATATGCAGGTACGCCTTGAATCTTATTCATATCTTTATATTCTTCTTGTATTTTCATTATTTCTGGGTTGGTATGGCGCTCTGTTAAATTAATATATTTAACTATTAATTGCTCTTCTATAATTTCATCTTCCATATCTTTAACAATTAAAAGAGCAGGCAAACAAAACTCTTCACACCCATCTGCATATAAAAACTCTAATTTTAACTGCTCTTGAGTTAAATCATTTTGAATTGGTGTTTCTGTAATGCCTTGCTGTATACATCCAGGTAAAAAAATGATAAAACATAACACATATATTATTTTAATCATGTCTTTCTTCACCTATCTTTAAATTTAATTAAAGAATGTACTTCATAATCTTTAAATTCATCTCTGGCTTTTAAATTAGTTAATTCAATTAAAAAACCTAATCCAACTATTGTTGCGCCTTGTTTTTCTATAGATTTTACTGCTGTTTTTGCAGTAGCCCCTCCTGCAAGTACATCATCAAAAAATAATACTCGCTCTCCTCCCCTTATTGAATTTTGAGGCATTTCAAGGATATTTGCCCTGTAATCTAAACCATATTCTTTACTTAATGTCATATTTGATTTTCCTTTTCTTCTCATAGGGATGAAAGCAGCACCTAATGCAACTGCTAATGACGCACCAACTATAAAACCTCTTGGTTCAACAGCAACTACTGCTTCAACTTTTTGATTTTTATAATGTTCTTTTAACAAATTAATAGTATTATTAAACGATTCTGAATCAGTTAATATGGGTGTTATGTCTCTAAAATGTATTCCTGGTTTTGGAAAATTAGAAATATTATTAATTTTCTTTTTTAATTCAAATAATAAATCTTGTTTATGCATTTTTCTCGCCCCCACCTATAGAATTAGGTGTTAACTAATATATGAAAGCTATTAAAAAGGGATTGGAGATTAATTTATCTTCAAAAGTAGTATTTGAATAATATTTGATTTTTCTTTTAATTCATATTTTGCTTTTAAAATAGGAACTTTGGTTTTAATTAATAATTTCAAATCAATAGGCGTTCCAGATACTATATAATCCAATTTTTCTTTTTTATGAATATTTAAAATTATCTTTTCTAATTCTTTAATCTGTTCTTTTGAATATCCCATTGCAGGTAATACTCTCCCATCTAAATGAGAGTATTTTTCGAACGTTTGTTTAATACTTCCAGAAATATATTTTTTACAATTAATTATTTTTGGATTTTCAGGAATAACTGCCTTGTAACCAGCACCAAATGACATTCCTCCATGTGTTAAAGTAGGACCATCTTCAATAATTAAAATTTTTTTATTTTTTATAATTATATTTCCTTCTAATGTAATAATAGAGTCTGCATGGATTATTTTAGCTTTTGAATTCATATTCTTTGCATTTAATACTATTGTATCAATATCTCGGTTATTTGCTGTATTCTCCTTATTTATTATAATCGCATCTGCAATCCTAAATGTTATTTCTCCAGGATAAAAAAGTTTTTCGTGACCTGGTCTTAATGCATCTGCAACTGTAAACATCAGATCTGGTTTATAAAAAGGTGTGTCATTATTTCCCCCATCCCAAATTATTACATCTGCTTCCAATTCTGCTTGTTTTAGAATCCTTTGATAATCTACCCCTGCATAAACTATAAATCCATTTTTTATATGCTCTTCATACTCCTCTCTTTCTTCAATAGTAGTATTATATTTTTCTAAATCTTGTAAAGTTTCAAATCTTTGCACTACTTGTTTTGATAAATCTCCATATGGCATTGGGTGCCTAATTATAATTACCCGTTTTCCTTTTTGTTTTAAATAATTTGCAATATATCTAGTAGTTTGACTTTTACCACAACCTGTTCTAACAGCACAAACAGCAATAACTGGTTTTTTAGATTTTAACATTGTGCTTTCTGCTGAAAGCATTTTAAAATCAGCACCAGCTGAATTAACACGAGATGCCAAATTCATAACATAATTATAAGAAAGATCACTATAACTTAAAATACATTCATCAATTTTATATTTTTTAATTAATTTTTCTAAATCCTGTTCTGGATAAATGGGGATTCCTTTAGGATACATTTTTCCACTTAATATTTTAGGATATTTTCTTCCATCTATCCCTGGGATTTGAGTTGCTGTAAAACAAATAACCTCATATTCATTATTATCTTTAAATAAAACATTAAAATTATGAAAATCTCTTCCTGCTGCACCAATAATTACTATCTTTTTTTTCATAAAAAAACCTAAAGTAATTTTAGATCTTTGGTAAATTTATCTATTTGATCTTCATACCAAGGTCCAATTGCAAAACAAGTTTTTGTTCCTGGTTTTATTTGAGTTAATCCTGCATCTCTAATTAAGGCAACTGGTATCTTTTTATCTTTTAATTTCTGAAATAAATCAACTAATTCTTTTTCGTTTTCAACTTTAACTACGACTTTTTTTTCCCCCCACATTTCCCATTTAGCTACTACTTCTGGATTATCTCCCATCACAATTCTATATCCTGCTACTGCTGCATGGGCTACTTGCCCTGCTAATTTTCCTTTACCTAAAGTTATATCTTTCCTAATAACTATGACTTGTTTAATGGGAGAATTTGGGGTATTATTAGCTTTTTTTAAGAATATCATATTTGAATTATAATATGAAGATTAATAAAGATTTATCTTTTTTGTTTTGAAATTAGGTTAAAAATAGTAGAAGTTTTCGTTTTACAACGAAGAATAACGTTTATAAATATAGTGATTGTAGTTCTTACTGGTGACCGATATATGGCAAAAGCAAAATCAATGGAAAAAATCGGAGGCTACCTATTCATTCTAGGTATTATTTTAGCAGTAATACTTGGAGTAATGGGATCTGATCCAATGCTACTAGCATTATTAGTAGTATTCGGAATAATTGTCGGTATCCTAAACATAAGCGACAAAGAAATTATAAATTTCTTAATTGCTGCAATTGCTTTAGGAATAGCAGGAAGTGCATTAGTAGGATTATCTGCAATCTTACCAGGTGACATCGGTGCATGGATTCTAGGAATCTTTAGTGCATTAGTTATGTTCATCGGAGGAGCAGTCATATTCCCAGCACTAAAAGTTATATACGACATAGCAGCCGATAACTAAGAAACTATAACATCTATTAAGGGAATTTATTTTTTCCCTTTTTTTCTTTTATTTTTAAAATATATTTAGGTTTTGGCTAATTCATTTTTAATGTTAATAAGTTTATTAGTTTAAATATACACAATTTTATGCAGGGAAAATGTCTGATTCTAACCATATCCTAAGGCGTCTTACTTAAATTTACTTCATTAATCCTATTTATAATTCTTCTGATTCTAAAAATATCCTAAGGCGTCTGCCTCGCTCACGATCTTCAGGATTCTCGGATTTTTCAAGCTCAGCCATTAATTTTATTATTTCTTGAATTTCCCAGTCTTCATCATCCATTGCATAACCTGCTCCAAAAAATTTATATGAATCTGTATCTCCTAGTTTTTCTGCAAGTAGTTTTCCTTTTTCAATACACTCATCTCTTTCAGGATCTGCACCTCTGTATTTAGGTTTAATAGAATAACGCTCTCCTTTTTTATACATATCTAATGCTTTAGAATAATTTACTTCTTGGATATGCGGGCTAATATGATATTCTGCACGTAATTCATAAAATTGACCTGCATATAAATATTTATTATCTGATTCTAGAGATATTGCCAATTTTTTAGCAATTGATACCCAATGGATAATATTTGCAGCTGAATTAGTAACTGTTGCTTTTATTATATTTAATATCTCTCTATATTCTTTTTTATCTAATGCTGTTATAAATTTATTTATACTATCTACATCTGTATTACAAAAAGGAGTGAAACTGAAATTTATAGAAGATATAACTATTGGTTGAAAATCAACTGTTGTTTTTTCTTCAAGTATTTTAAATCCCATTTAATCCTCTTTTATTTTTGATTTTTGTTGATTGGTTTTTTCTATTTCTCCATATAATTTACTTAAATATTCAATCTTTTTTTGGCAGTGCTGTATATCTTGATTTTGTAAATCCAGTCTTTTAGTCTCTTCTGTCCATGAACTAATTGCATATCTAATGTGTTCAAGTGCCTCATCTATCTGTTTTGTTTCAACATATTTTAAAGCGATTTTTTCAAATAAAATAGCACAATCATGAAAAAGAGGAATAGAAGTACGAAACTCTTCAGCAAGATAATTAGAAGCTGATGTTAAATCCCCAATTTCAAAACTTCTTTTTGCAAGAAAAATATATGCCTTTAATTCTTCTGCTTCTTTAAATGTCTCATTAAAAATAGTGGCTTGTTTTTGTATTTCTGGTTTAACCCCTAATATATTTTTTGACTGTACTCCCATAATATTATATTGAACTTTATATTTATAAACATTTACTTATTTTATTCTTTCTACTTTAGTAGCTTCATCTTTAGTTTTATCTCTTTCTAATTTATAAAGAGCATTAAAATCATTATTTAATAAGGATTCATCGTGTGTAATAACGAATGTTTGTTCTACTATTCCTGGAATCTTGTCTTGTAATGTTTCTGAAAACATATTAACTGCTTGTACATCCAAATTATGAGTGGGTTCGTCTAAAATAAGCCATGATAAATTTGGAGTCAAAACCATTGCAAATGCAATCCGCATTGTTAAGCTTAAACAAGCTTTTTCACCACCAGATGCTGTTGCATCTAAATCTCTCCAAACATTGTTTTTATATAATTGAGTAACATAATCTTTTTCTTGAGGATCCAATCGTATTCGTTCATAATCCCCATATGGATAAATAATGGGCCATATTTCCATCATTGCAGTATTAATAGCCTCTATTAATCCTTTTCTAACTTCTGTTTGTGTTTCAATTATACAATTTTTATAAATTGAATATTGTTCTTCTTTTTTATTAAAATATTCGATATCTTTTTTTAATTTGTTGATTTTTTCTGATTCCTTTGTATTTAATTCCAATATCTCCTGTTTATTTTTTAATTCTAAATTAATACTCTTAAGTTCATACTCAAATTTATTTGATTGATTATTTTTTTCTTGTAATTCTTTGTTTATTTTATTAAATATCTCTTCATCATACTCTAATTCTTTCAATTTATCTTTCTCTTGTTTAAGTTTAGTATCTAATTCTTGTTTTTCTTTTAATTTTTTAGAATATTCCTCTATAACTCTTATCTCTTCTCTTAATTTATCTTTTTGCTCTCTTTTTTCTTTTATTGATTTTTCTAAAGTTTCCTTATTTATTTTTAATTCAGTTATTTGGTTTTCAATATTTGCTAATTGAACATTTAATTCAGTCATATCTTTTTTCTCTTTATTTAATTCGTCTATTTTATCTCTTTTCTTTTCTATTTGTTTTATCTTTGATTCTAATTCCTCTTTTTTTTGTTTTATATCTTGTTTTTCTTTTAGTAATTCTAATTCCTGTTCTTGAATTAATCTTTTTTCTTGTGTTTTTTCCATAATCAAAGTATTTCTATGTTCAGTAGATAGTTCAGAATCGCATACTGGACATTTAGATAATCCTTCAGTATTTAATTCTTGAACTGCTTTTTCTAAATCTTTTTTCTTAATTTCTCCTTCTGATATCTGTTTTTTTATATTTTCTAGTTTTTCTTCTGTATTTTTTAAGTTTTTCTTTAATTCTTCAATATCTATGTTCTTCAAAAATTCTTGTGATTCTTTAATTTGAGTTATAATATTATTTGTTCTTTCTATATCTGAAAGTAATTTTGATTTTTTAGATATTAATTTATTATTTTGTTTTAATAATTCCGAAATCTGTTCTTCTACTTTTTCAATATTTAATGCCCCTAATTCTTTCTTTTTTTCTTCTAAATTAAGTTTTTTATAGCAGTCTAAATTTATTAATTCTTTTTCTAATTTACTTAATAATTCTTCTTTTCGTATAATTGAATCTTTTAAATTTTGATACTCTTTTTTCTGTTTTTCTAATTTTAAAACTGTATTTCCTAATTGTTGCACATATCCCTTTAAGTTTTCATATTCTTTTGAATTAATTTTTTTTTTATTATGTAATTCTCCAATCTCTTCTTTAAGTTCGTTAATTTTTTTATCTAACTCATGTTCCTTTTCAACATCTATATTTTCCTTTAAAAATACAATTTGTTCTTTAACTTTATTTATTATCTTCGTAGTATTTACTCTTGCAGTTTCAAATCTATCTAACCCCAATAAAATATCAATTTCCTCTTTTCTTTTACCTGGTCTTAATGAAAAAAAATAATCTATATTATTCTGCTCAGAATATATAATTTTATTAAATAAATCATAATCCACATTTAGAATTTTTTCTATTTCTGTAGTCACTGCTTTTGGGCTTTTTTGTATTAATACATCTCTCTCATATAATAAAGCATCACTACTTTTTTTTGTTATTATTCTTTCAACTTCATATTCTTTTCCTTCAAGGTTAAATCTCAGTCTTATCTTTGCTTCTTCTTGATTATATTTGATTACATCTTCCAATTTTGCCCCTCCTCTTCTTAAATTTGGAAATGTACCATATAATCCAAAGGAAATTGCATCTAAAATACTACTTTTGCCCGAACCCATAATGCCGATTAATACATTTGTACCTTTAGAAAAATCTAGCAAAGTTTCATCATGAGATTTCCAATTAAAAAGACTTAAAGATTGGATCATAATTTTATATTTATTGCAAACACTTTAAACAATTATTGTCTATCCATAGAAAGTACATCTATTTCACTTATGCCTTCTATTGCTTTAATCCTTTCTTCTACTTCATCAAAACCCTCCTCTTTGTCTTCAACAAAGATTTGAGCTTTAATTACTTTAATACCAAATCCCACATCTTCTAATTCTGCCATATTTAATCTGCATACCTCTTTTATTTTTTCGATCATTTCTTGGATTCTATCTTGATCTTCAGTAGATATTCTAACATTTACAACTACATCTGCCATTAAAACACCTCATGGACCTTCAATTTTGCATTTTTTACATACATATGGGACTCCTAATTCTCTGCAATGAAGACATCTTATTATTGTTTCTCCACAGTCTGGACATGGAAATTCCACAAATTTTGCTGCAACTTTTCCGCAACCATCACATTTCTTCATAATATCACCTAATACCTAAAATAAGCAATATTATTTAAAGGGAAACCTCTTTAAAATACTTACTATTGCCCTTATAGTATAACTTGGATAGAATAGAACCTTGCGGAGGTTAAGATCGGGGTTCAAATCCCCGTAGGGGCATTAATTAGTGCGCCTGCCGGGAATCGAACCCGGTTCTCAAGCTTTTTCCAAAAATTATTTTTAGGATTTAAATTTTCGTAGCAACCTGTATTTTTAAATTTTCTTTTTTGAGTAAAGACCTTTTCTTTTTTAAAAAAAAAGGATTTATGGGAAGCTCGTATCCTACCGGTAGACTACAAGCGCTTAAATTTTTGAACCTAAGAAACAACTAATTCCTCCAATTAAAAGTGAAGATGCTAAATATAAAATTATATCTTGAACTAAAATATTAAAAAGAAATAATACCGAAATAACAAAAATAACTAAAACACTTGAAACCACTCCTATTAAACAACCACTACAAGAACAACAAATTGCAGATTTCTTTTTTTGTTTTGCTAATATTCTAGAGGCAAGCATAGAAAATACAAACACAAAAAACAAATTTAAATATAGTATTTTAGAAACAAATAAGTATGTTATAAGAGAAAAAACAAACGCTAAAAATGAAAAACTTAACACTAACATTAGTTTATGAGGTTTTGAAAATTCTTCAGGAGCATTTCTAGGCAATTCTACTTTTTCTTTTTTAGATATTGTTTTCTTCGTTACTGTCTTTTTCTTAGTATTTGATTTCTTTTTAGCTGTCTTTTTTTTAGTAGTTTTTGATCTTCTACTTTTTGAATTTTTCTTAGTTACCATAAAATAATTAAAATCCTATAATATTTAAATGTTCTCTCTTACTAAATAACAATATGAAAATAAAGATAAATGTTAAAAAATCATTAAATGATAATGCTTCAGATTATTACAGTAAAAGTAAATTTGCAAGAAAAAAAATAGAAAGATTAGAAAAAGAAATAGAAAAAACAAAAGAATTATTGAAAAAAGAAGAATCAAAGCCTAAACCTAAGAAAAAAACAAGAATAAAAAGAGAAAAGGAATGGTTTGAAAGATTTAGATGGTTTTTAACCTCAAAAGGAAAATTAGTAATTGCAGGTAGAGATGCAAAACAAAATGATGTTTTATACTCTCAATATTTAGAGGATAATGACTTATTTTTTCATGCAGATATTCAAGGTGCACCAGCAACAATTCTAAAAGACGGAATAAATGCAACAGAAGAAGAAAAGGAAGAAACAGCTATCTTTGCAGCTTCATATTCTAGCGCATGGAAAACTGGATATACAACTGTAGACGTATATGCACTTAGAAAAGAACAAGTAGGAAAACACTCACAAGGAGGATCAGTAGGTAAAGGTGCATTTACTTTAACTGGTGAAAGAGAATGGTTTAAAAATACTATTCTAGGATTAACTCTTTTTACTGAAAAAAATAAAAAAAATATTGAGATTGTAAAGGTTTTACCAGGTGAAAATAAAAGCGCAGGAAAAAAACGAGTCATAATCAAACCTGGAAATAAAGAAAAGGGAGAAATTGCAAAAATAATAGCTAAAAAATTAGATGCTGAAATAGATGAAATTCTACAAATTTTACCTCAAGGCACTACTGATATTATAGAATAACTATTCCTGAGCTAATTGAGTTTCAATAGTTCTTGTTTCTGATTTTAAAATAGTAAGCATCTCTTGTCTAGAAGTTGAAACATTTAATTTTTGAATAACTAATATAGCATAAGAAATTTTACTTAATTCTTGTTCTGTTGAATCACTTTCATAAACCCAACGTTTTACTTGAGTTAAAAATTCACCAATAGCCTTTTTTAATTTATCATTAGAAATTTTTAATTTGATTAAGTCATCTACTTCTATATATTCAATATAAGATGTATCTTTTTCTAATTCTGCTGCAACTAAATGATTATAAAAAGGGTTAATTATACTTTTATATTTAAAAGCTTCTGCTTCTTCTGCTTTTCGTTTTTCTTCTTTTTCTGCCAAAATTCTCTCTTCACCAACTAAAAAGTGAGTAGCATAATCATCAAAAGATTTTTTTTTATGGTCAGAATATCCTTGGTTTGCGGCTGGTTTAAATTCTTCTGGTAATCTATCAAAATAATTTACTTTATAATCATCTAAAATAAATGTTTCATCAAATTTAACCTTATTACTTTTATCTTGAAATAATACTATAATTCCTACTAATTCTTTAACTGCTTCTTCTGTTAGTGTATATTTTTTAAGAGATAATACATCATCTCTGAATACTTTTTTAACATCAGATAAAACACTATCCATAAATCCTTCTCCAGTTAAATTTTCTGCTTCTCTTGCTATTTGTGCATATGCTTCTAAATCATCTGCTTTTAATGCTGCTTGCATTCCTTTTTTTATACATTCTCTAGCAATTAAATAATTTCTATTTTCATTTCTAATATTTAAATGGTATATCGCTCCTTCTAAATATGTTTCATATGCTAACCTTTGCCTATCTTGTTTAGCATCTTCTCTAAAATTCTCAGCTCTAAGTTCTAATAATTCTCCTGCGTACTGATACTGTCCTAGTTCCTTAAATTTAATTGCAGTTTGAACAGTTAATGAAACCCAAAGAATATTATCCTCTGTATTAATACCTTGTCTTGTTAATTGAACTGCTCTAGCATAATCCTTATTTTGAATTGCATCTTCTAATTGTTGAACTATTTTTGCTTGTTGTTCATTAGCTGGAGTTACGAGATAATTTATTGACTTCATATATATCTCTGTTTTTTGTACATATTCTGGGGACATATCAATTTCCTCGTTTTATTTTAAATTCTGAATTAATTTTATTTTCTAAATTAATTGAAATTTTTTCCAATCTTTCTATATTATTATGACATGATTCAACATCTCGTTCTTGAGATTTTAATCTTTCAGCTTCTTTAATCCAAGAACTAATCGAATATTCAATATTCTCTAATGCTTTTCTAAAATCTCCTACTTCTTCATATTTTATGGCTAATGTTTCAAATAATCTTGCACACCTATAATAATTAGGAGTTTCTTTATGAAAAGCTTTTGATAAATTTAAAAACGTTGATTCTAAATCTCCTCTATCTAAAAATTTTTTAGCATTAAAAATATATGCTTCGAATGTTTCTCCTTCTTCTATGGTAGTATCAAATTTTTTACCTTCAATTGTTTTACCAGGAGTTATATTTAATTTATCAAGTAATGTCATATATTTTGTATGGAGTTTAACATTTAAAAAGGTTTTCTTAAATTTGAATTATGTTTGTTTAATAGAATATATACTCTGATATTTTTAAGATGTTTTAATAAAAGTAAGATAATGGAAAGGTTTATAAAGTCAGAATGCGCTATTTATGTGGGTTGATTATATGAAAATGAAGACAAAAGTATTTATTGGATTGCTTGCAGTCAGTTCAATTTTTGGTCAAAATAGAATAAATCCCTTTGATAATATTAAACCAAGTTCGGATTACTTAAAAATAGAAGAAATTGGAACTGATACTAAAGAAAAAATAAAAAATACTATCTCATCCCCTAAGAAAAAAGAAGGAAAATCAAGAAGAAAAGGAAAAGAAAATAAAGAAAAAAGATGGGAAAAAACCCCTCCGGAAAAAAGGGATTATTTTGAAATAGAAAATTGGAAATCAAG
The DNA here is from genome assembly GCA_020854825.1 of Microcaldota archaeon. Taxonomy (GTDB): domain Archaea; phylum Micrarchaeota; class Micrarchaeia; order Anstonellales; family JAHKLY01; genus JAHKLY01. The sequence goes on from JAHKLY010000001.1 coordinate 46,049, forward strand.
AGAAGGAAAGTTCGTTTATTGTTAAACAATTAATATATAACTCCCATAATTGTTTCCGCTGAAATGTTTTGATTGGGTGAGGATGTTTTATCAATTTTTGAAGAACTTACTCGTTTTAAAAGGCCTGATTTTTTAAACAAAAAATTATTAATTCTTAGTTTGTATAACTCTACATCTACTTTTAAAGAATTTAATACAAATCCCCTATGAAATTCAACTGTTGAAATTTCTCCATTTTTATTATATGCAATAAGTAAATTATGTGTGTTGTTAGTTCCCCAATGACTAACCTTCTCTTCAAGATAGTCACCGGGTTCTATTTCTCCCAACATATTATTTACATCTTGTCCAAAATTATGAGTTATTTCTATGGCCCTCTCTCCAGAAACAAAATGTAAGGGTATTTGATCACTTATGCTTCCCGTACTTTTAAACCAAATAACTCCTGGATAATTACTAGTTGATCTTATAAATATATTTTGTTTTGTTTTTGTAGAATGGCTCGCATTTATATTAAATAAATTTTCTTTTACATTTGTTAAACCTAAATGCTCCTTTATTTTAAAAGGTATCTTAGTTAAATCTATTATTTGTCTTCTAGAACTTAATTGAGTTCTAATAGTTCCCAAATTATCATTTGTTTTTAAAATTCCATATATGGAAAATACTTTCCATTCTTCCACTGTCGGAGATGAAGTTTTGTCTCTTTGAAGATATAGATTATCTAACGTTCTTTCTAAAACTTTAATAAATAATTCTTTATTCCTTCCGCCTAATCTCTGTTGAATTGTAGTAGCATCAGTCCACTGATTAGAAGCAATATAATTAAATGTTGCTTGCATTTCCTCTTTATTATTTACTTGAAACCCATACCACCAGAAAATTTCTAATTTTACTAATGCATCATAACAATCATTAAACTTAGGTACATAAAGACCCATATCTATCTTTGTTTCAAATATTAACATACCATAAAAAGATACAAATAACTTGTGTAAATGATTATTTTCATTTTGATTTAAATTTACTCTATTATAATAATAAATACTCAGCATATCTTTTACGGATATATCCTGTTTTCCAGTTTCATAAGAATTTTTTTGAAAACCCACTATTGTTTCTAATATCTTTTCATTTGTTGAAATTCCTTCTAAATTAGCTCTGAAACAATTCTGTTTTTTTCCTTGTAAATTATGAAACACTTCATCTAATATAAAAAAGGAGAACACAGTTGTAAAATAATTTTCATAATTTTTTTGGTGTGGGTAAAACTTTCTGCTTCTTAAAAATTCTGTGGTTTTTTGGATTAACTGAGAAAATTTAGGCAATGTTTCTTGGTTTAAATATGATTCTATTTTGGGAGGGTGAATGTTTTGTGATTTTAAAAATTGTTTTCCTTCCTCAGGCATATTTTCCATTATGGCCTCCCATCTACTTTGAGTAGAATTAAAATCTCCATAAATAATTTTGATTGCTTCTTCTGGAAGGAATTGTTTTATTCTATTTATCATAAATTCAAAAGAAGAATTTAAAGTTTCATTAGTGTTAATATTACTTTCAATATTTTTGGTTATTTGATCTACTATATTCGAAAGAGTATAAAAATGAGTAATATCTCTAAATCTAAATTTTGCTATTTTTTCTAGATCTTGAGCTGAAAAAACTTGTTTTCCAATTGAAGTTATATATTCAGAAGAATAAATTGAATTTAAAGAAAGAAATATTTTGTAAACTTCATATTGGGATTCTTTTTTAGTTTTTAGTAAACTATTTAACATAAATAAAGTTGGAGTATCTCTATTATTTATAATAAAACTCTCTAAGATATATCCTGTTTTTGAAATTACTCCTTTTTCAGATAATTCACTGATTGTGTATGGATTTCTCCTCTCGGGGAATTGATTCTTTAGGGTTTCAATCATTAAATATGCTTCTAACATTGATTTTTCTTGATCATATAACTGTGCTTTTTCAAGTATCCCCGTATTGGTATCTATAATTAATGAACTAAATGACTCATCTATTTCTGTAATGTGTCTTTCTATATCCCCTATTGACGTTTGTGTTTGGACTTTAAATTTCATATCAAATATATTCCATTTTACTATTTCACATAACTGATCTGCCATATCTGTGTTGTTATGTTCAAAAGAAAAATTTAAATAAAATTTAGATAAATTAAAATATGATAAATCCTGACCTTCAAAGGAAACATCAAAAAATGAATTATATACAATTCTCTCTGCATCTTCTTTAGTAATTAATAAATTAATTCCTTGATTTTGAAAATAGTGAATCGCAGTAGCAGTGTTAATTAAAATTTCTTGTATTTTTTCTATTCTTGTTGCTTTATTTGGTATGTCTATTAAACAAGAATTTAAATCAATTATCAAAAAATTTAATATTTTTATTGCTGAATTATAGTCTTCTTCAGTAAACTTAATTTCTCCTCTTCCAAAAGATTTGTTTCTATCTAACCCATTTTGCATTAAATAAAAATATGATGGGAAGATTGGATTTACATCTATATTCACTTCTGGTTTAAAATTGAACTCCACTTTCATTTCCCCCTACTCTTTTTGCTTCTTGTAATTTTTTAATATCCTCATCTAAAAGTTTTAATTCTTCTGAGAGTATCCTTCTTTCATCTGAAGATGCAAAGGTAAACTCTTTTAATAACTCTTCTTTTCTTTTTGTTAAATTTTCTAATTCAGTTTTTTGAATTGCACTTTTTTGATCTTCTTTTTGAACAGGAAGAATCCTTGTTGTTTCAAAGATTTGCCTATTGTCCTCATTTTTTATTTGCCAAGGATTAACTGGTTCGGATTCTAACTCTCTTTTTGTTTCTTCTGTTTTTGATTCAGAAACTACTATCTTTTTTGGTGTTTCTTTTTGAGATGTATATATTTCCTCTTTCTTTGATTCTTTTAATACAATTGAAGGTACTATAGGACCTAAAATAATTTTTAGATTTTTTCTTTTTGTTTCTTCAACAACTAAAACTTCTGGTTCTTTTCCGGTTAATTTTGAATATTTTTCTCTTTCAAATTCAAGATCTGCATTTCTACTTTCTAAATCCAATAATATTTTTTCTGCTTCTTTTTCATGTACTTTTGCAAGTTCTATTTTTCCTTGTTTTTTATATTCTGCACTAATTGCTAATTCATCTAAATATTCCATAGTAAGTATGCTCACATCTCTTTGAGCTAAAGATATCAAAACAAATAAATTTGCCTCTTCCTTTGTTATTTCTCCTGCTTTAATAGCTTCTGCAAATGGTTCAGTATTAGGATCAAAAAATGCATATTTTTCAATTCTATTTCCCTTTCTAATTTCTCTTATTTTATATGGGACTTCTATTCCGGGGAACATTTCAACTGTTCCTTCATATTCTACTCTTTGATTAAATGAAGGAAATTCACGTGAATCTGATTTAGATAAATCTTTAGAAATAGAAGCTGTCCAAACATTCTTTTCTATCTTTCTTTCTAACTCTTCAATTTCCTGCGCAATTTGATCTTCTTCTGGAATAATTGGAGATTTTTCAACTCGTTGTTGTTCTTCTCTTATAAATTGTTTTTCAGTTTCTTTAATTTCTTTACCAGATTTAAGTTTTAATTCTTCTTTTTCTGCTGTTACCTCACGTTCCTTAGGAGGTATTGGAGTTGAGTCTAAAATAGGGATTTCAATAATCTTTTCAGCAGTAACATCTACATTATATTTATCTCTAAATTCTAAAATCTTATTAATTTCTTTTTCTTTATTATTTAGCCATTCTACATAATTTTCATATATATGATATTTTTCTTTTAAATTTTCAATATCCTTTTTAAATTCTTCTAATTTATCACTAAAAAGAGAACGAACATCCCTGCCTATTGCATCTGTAATTTCTTCTGGAACTGGTAATTTAATTTGACCAAAACCCTCTTCAGAAATAATTGGAGACTTTTGAATTCTTTCTTTCTCTTCTATTATAAATTCAGATTTTGGAGGTTCTCTAATTGAACGACTTCTCAAAGTAGGAACCATTTGGCTATATTTTTTATCAAGTATCTCTCTTTCTCTTGGAGTTATATCTAAAGACCTTTCTTCTGCTCTTAATTCTATTTTTCCAATTGGCAATAAATATTCAGCTACATCTTGCCTCTCTTGCATCCAATTTATACAGTATTTTTTGATGCTATTATTTTCAATTTGATTAACAAATTGTTCTGCTAATGTTCCTTTTTTAGAAGAATCTAAATTATGTAAATAGCTTCTAATTAAGTTATCTCTTTCTTTAGAATAACCATAATGATAATATGTCAAAGCGATTACTTCTCTCAATTCGGGATTCCCTGCCCTAAATATTTCTTTATATTTTTCATTTTTTTCTAAGTTATATGCTCTAAAAACAGCTTCATCAATTTTTGTCAATTGAATACCATACGGAACACCAGAAAAATATGCTAATTTTGTTCTTAAATCAATTTGTTCTTCTGGAGCATTTCTCCTTTCATACGCATAATAATTCCCTTTAATCGTGTCCATATGTGAAATTGATATATAATCTGCCATATTCAACCCTCTTTTATATATATTTGGTATCTTTTTCTGTTTTTATATCTTTCGCAAGCTTTATTATTGTTTTTACAGGATTAAATATATATGAATATACTTATTACTGGTGCTACTGGACACTTAGGAGCTTATTTATTAGAAGAACTTGCAGATACAAATTATAATTTAAGAATACTTCTAAAAAATCCTGATGAAACCTCTAAATTAGAAAATTATCCCCATATTGAATTATTTTATGGAGATTTAACAGATCCAGAAACATTAGAAGGAGTAACAAAGGAAATACAGGTAGTTATACATCTAGCAGCAGTTATTGATTATATTGCTCCTGAAAGTACATTATATTCAGTTAATTATGAAGGTACAAAAAATCTAATACGAGAATGTGCTAAAACAGGAATTAAAAAATTTATATTTATTAGTTCCACCGCAGTTTATGGAAAAAATTTACCTAACTATCCAATAAAAGAAGATTATAGATTAAAACCAAATAATGCTTATGGAAAATCTAAAATGCTGGCTGAACAAGAGTTATTAAAATTCAAAGATGAGATGGATATTATAATACTTAGATTGTCTATGTTATATGGTAGAGGATTTAATAAAGGATACTTTTATATTTTAAGATCTATTGAAAATAAAAATATGAAAATTATAGGTGATGGAAAAAATCATATCCCTCTCCTACATGCTAAAGATGCCATACAAGCAATAATATTAAGTTTAGAAAATAAAACAAAAAGTGGTTCAATATATAACGTTACAAATAAAAATACAATAACACAAAACGAATTATTGCAAATAAGTGCAAAAGAGTTAAACATAGAGCCACCAAAAAATAAAACTCCTATTTTTATACCAAAAATATTAGCAGGTTTGGAAATATTAACAAGCTATTTAACAATGAGTGAACCAAAATTATTAAATGAATATATTGATAAAATATCTTCTGACAGACAATTTAGTATATATACGATTGAAATTGAATTGGGATTTATTCCAAAAATGGACATAAAAAAAGGTATAAAAGAGATGGTTGAATATTATATACAAGAAGAATATAATAAAACGGAGGGAACAAAAAATGAAGAAAATTGAAAAATATATTAAAGAGGAATTAAGTAAAAAAGGAGCCTTATTTTTCGGAGTTATTGACCCTGTTGACTATAAAGACCTAAATTCCTGTATAATTACTGCAAAAAAAACTGCAGATGCAGGTGCAGATATTTTATTATTAGGAGGAAGTATAGGTGTACAAGGAGAAATTTTAGATAATGTAACCAAAGGAATAAAAGAAAAAACAAACACACCAGTAGTATTATTCCCTGGAAATATAGGAACAGTTACTCCTTATGCAGATGCTATGTACTTTATGTCTTTATTAAATAGTAGAAATGCTTATTGGATATCACAAGCACAAACTTTAGCAGCACCTATGATTAAACAATATAAAATCGAAACAATACCTGTGGGATACTTAATAGTAGAACCAGGCGGAACTGCAGGTTGGGTAGGTGATGTAAATTTAATACCTAGGGCAAGACCAAAAATAGCTGCGGGTTTAGCTATGGCTGCTGAATTATCTGGGTCTGCAATGGTAATAACAGATACGGGGAGCAATCCTGAAACTGGCCACGTCCCATTAGATATGATACAAATTGTATCTCAAAGTATTGATGTACCTTATATAGTAGCAGGAGGAATAAAAACTCCAGAACATGCAAAAAATGTTATAAAAGCAGGAGCAGACATAATACAAGTTGGAACTGGATTAGAAGATTCAAAAAATATTGAAGAATATGTAAAAAAAATGATTAAATCCGTAAGAGAAGAAGGTAAAAAAAGAGTGTGATTTAGTGAAAAAAATATATTTTGATCATGCAGCTACTACTCATTTAGATTCAAAAGTATTAGAAAAAATGCTGCCTTATTTAAAAACCAAATACGGAAATGCATCTTCTCTACATAATTATGGACAAGAATCTAAAGATGCAATAGAAAAAGCAAGAAAAGAATTAGCAAATATATTAAAGTGTTCATCAGAAGAAATAATTTTTACTTCATGTGGTTCAGAATCTGATTCATTAGCCATAATTGGTTATGCATTAGCTAATAAATCAAAAGGAAACCACATTATTACATCTAAATTTGAACATCCTGCTGTGTTAGAGGCATGTAAATTCTTAGAAACACAGGGTTTTGAAATATCATATATTTCAATAACAAAACAAGGATTAGTTGATATTGAAAAATTAAAAAAATCAATTACAAAAAAAACTATTTTAGTTTCTATAATGCACGCAAATAATGAAATAGGAACTATTCAACCAATTGAAGAAATTTATAAAATTTGTAAAGATAAAAGCAATGAATATAAAACAAAAATCGTATTTCATACAGATGCTGTTCAAACATTTGGAAAAATTGAAATAAATTCTTCTATGGCAGATATGATCTCTATTTCAGCACATAAATTTTACGGCCCAAAAGGAATTGGTTTGCTATACAAAAAATCAGGAATAAATATTAAACCAATAATACACGGCCATCAAGAAAAGAATTTACGAGGAGGAACATATAATACAGCTTCAATAGTCGGAATGGCTGAAGCTGCCAAAATAGCTCAAAAAGAAAAAGATGTAATAAATAAAAAATTAAAAAATTTAACTGAAAAATTAACAAATGAAGTTCTTAAAATAGAAAACACTTGGATAAATGGGATAGGAAAAGGCGCAGGAGAAAATAAACTTCCAGGTTTAGTTAATTTTGGTTTTCTATTAATCGAAGGAGAATCAATTCTTATGCATTTAGATAACAAAGGGATTATGTGCTCAACAGGATCTGCATGTTCATCAGATTCATTACAAGCATCACATGTTTTACTCGCACTTGGATTAAAACCTGAAGAAGCGCATGGTTCATTGCGCATAAGTTTAGGAAAAGAAAATACTGAAGAAGATATTGACTATTTCTTATCAGTACTGCCAGAAATAGTGGAAAAATTAAGAAATATGTCGCCTTTTAAAAACAAGGCGCAATTAAAAAGTTTCAAAGGCAATTCAACATGTCGTTAAAACTTAACAATACAAACATTAATAAATAATGAGATACACAAGAAATAAAGGTAAAATTATAAAAAAATCAATCATTATGTTGTCAGTTTTGTTAGCGATACTACTATTTCTGTTAGATTGTACAGAAACAATACACCCCGTACATATAACTAATGACAATCAAACAGATGAACAAACACAACTTAATAATCAGACAAACTCAGTTATTTCCCAATCAACAAAAAACTCATTGGAAAAAATTGAAGCTTTTTTAAAACTTGATGAAGGATTGGAATATAAGGCCCAGTATTCCATTTATACAAATAAAACTACTCTGCTCACAAATAGTACGTTTTATCAAAAAGGAAATAAATATTACTTAAACATTAACCCAATATTTAAATCAGAAGAAGGAATTAATGAAAATTATTCTGGTGGACATTTATTCCAGTTAATTAATGAAACATATATTTGTGAAGAAAAAGTAAATACTAATCTAACCTGTTATGTCCCTCCCCAACCTATTTTTTATCAAACAATATTATTAGTGGGAGATCCAGCATTACTATTGGAAGATGAGATAAACAAAAAAGGGATTGAACGTGTTTTTTCTAAAGATGATAATTATTCCTTTTATCAGGAAACTCATGCTGGCATAATGAGTAATTGCTTTCATGCAGATGTAGACCCGGGACAATATGGCTCTAGTAATATGTTTAAATTTTGTTTTGCACCTAATGGAGTAGTAACCTATTTCGCTCGCAAAAGTATTAATGAAGTACTTTTATCACAGGAATTAATATCTGTTTCTTATAGTGTTTCTGATAATATATTTAATTTACCTGTTGAACCTACGGAATATACCCAACCAAATTCCTAATTTCTTTCTCTTTTCTCAGGTATTTATCCTTAAATTATTTTTAGGAACTATGTTATATCTGAACACTAATATTTTTATAGATATATAACAAAATAATATATCTTTTAAATATTTTAGGAGATTAGAATGGAAAAATACAATAAAAAAGTAATGGATCATTTTTTGAATCCGCGCAATATGGGTAAAATGCAAAACCCAACAGTTACTGGTGAAGCAGGAAACGCAGTATGCGGAGACGTTTTATTTTTATATCTAAAAATAGAAAAGAATGAGGAAGGAAAAGACATAATCAAAGATGTTAAATTTGAAACATTTGGATGTGCAGCAGCAATAGCAACTTCTTCAGCGCTTACTGAAATAATCAAAGGAAAAACAATTGATGAAGCGCAAAGGGTTTCAAACAAAGATGTTGAAGAATATTTAGGTCAATTACCTTTAATTAAAAAACACTGCTCAAACTTAGCAGAAGATGCATTAAAAGATGCTTTGAAAAAATTAAAAGACAAAAAATAAAATTAAATCTTTTCATAAAATTCTTCTAAAGGTTTTCTCTTTCTTTCACCTTGTTTAATATCTGGATAACCTATTGGAATTACGAAGGGAATTAAATATTTGTCTGGAATATCTAAAACTTGTTTTATCTTATTTTCATCTATCACACCAACATAACATGTTCCTAAACCTAATTCAGTTGCTTTTAATACTAAAAATGTAGATGAAATCGTGCAATCAATAATAGCAAATTTTTTTCCCCTTTCTTCTGGGTCTGGATATGGTGTTGGATCAACAGCACAAATAAGAATAGAAGGTGCAGTATAAACAAAATCCTGTTTAAATGCTTGTTCTTTTTTTAACTTATCTTTTAAATCGTTTGAATTAATAATGTAAATTTTTTGTGATTGAGTATTTCTTGCTGTTGGTGCTAATCTAGCAACATTTATTAATTTTTTAATTAAATCATCGGGTATTTCATCTGATTTGAATTTTCTTACACTATATCTCGCATCTATAACTTTATCTAAATTCATAATATCAACTCCTACATATAGTTATAAAACTTAATATTTATATATCAGATTAACAAATTTTAAAATGTTTATTAGATAGGTGATTAAATGGTAAGTGTAGATAAAGAAAAATGTATAGGATGCGGCGCATGTGTAGCAGTATGTTCAGAAGTATTTGAATTAACATCAGAAGGAAAAGCAAAAGTAAAAGATAGTTATGCTGGTGGAAATGAAGAATGTATTGATCAAGCGGTTAGTATCTGTCCGGTTCAAGCAATTAAAAAGTTTTAATTTATCCGAGAATCTCATCAGCTATTTGATCTGGTTTGAAAGGAATAAGATCTTCGTATTCTTGTCCTACACCAACATAAACAACTGGTATATTTGTTGCGCGAGGTATGGAAATTGCATTTCCTCCTTTTGCATCACAATCTAATTTTGTTAAAATAACACCCTGTATTTTTACAGCTTGGTTGAATTCTTTTATTTGATCTATAACAGAATGCCCTGCTATACTCTCACCAATATAAATAGTTAAATCAGGTTCAATAATTCGTCCTAATTTCCTTAATTGATCTACTAAATTTTTGTTTGTTTCTTGTCTGCCTGCAGAATCAATTAAAACCGCATCTAAATTATTGGACTTTGCATGATTAACAGCATCATATGCAATAGAAGTTGGGTCTGCACCATATTTGCCTTTTATTACTTTTTTATTTAATCTTTCACCATGAATGCCTATCTGCTCAATGGCTGCTGCTCTAAAAGTATCTGATGCTGATAAAACAGAACTTAAATTATTATTTTCAAGAAGTTTTGATACTTTTGCAATTGTTGTTGTTTTTCCTGCACCATTGGGCCCTATAAATAAAATCTTGTACGGTTTTTTACCGTATTTTACTTTTTCTACTAAATCAAATCTATCTTCATGATCCATTATGTTAATTAAAGCTTGTTTTATTGATTCTCTAATTTGTTCTTCTAAGTCAGATTTATCTAATTCCTTATCCACTAAAGAAGTTCTTATCTCTTCTTTCAACGCACTTGCTACATCTAAATTAACATCACTTTCTAATAATGAAAGTTCTAATTCCTCTAATAAAGAATTGATATCTTTTTCTTTTATTTTAATTTTTCTTGAAATTAATCCTCTTAATCTACTTTCTAAACTTAGTTTAATCTTTTTATCTTGTTTAGGTTTAATTTCTTCTATTGGTTTTTCAATCTTTGGTTCTTGTTTAGGTTTTTCAATTTCTATTTCTTCGTGTTTTTCAATTACTTGTTTAATTTCTACTGGTTTTTCTTCTTCGTTTTCTTCAATTTTTTCTTTTTCTTTTGGTTCATCTTTTAATTCTTTATTTTCAATTTTTTCCTTTTCTTCTGTTGCTTCTTTCTCCTCAGTTTTTTTCTTTACTTCTTTCTTTTCTTTTGGTTTTTCATCTTCTTGTGTTTTAGTTGTTTCTTGTTTTTTTGGTTCTTGCTGTTTTTCTGGTGCATTGTCTAGTGTTTCCTCCTCTTTTGAGTCTTCATTTATCTCTTCAATCTCTTCTTTAATCTCTTCCTTCTGTTTTTCTTCTTCTTTTTTTGTTAATTTATTAACAAACCCACTTAATTTATCTTTAAGAAGACCAAACATTAATACCACCAATTACTCTTTTTCAGATTCTTGTACATTTTTACTCAAATCTTGTAGTTTTTGTATTAAATTTTGGAATTCTTTACTCATTTTTTCTAATTCTGTTGAATATATGTTTATATCTGTGTCTAATTTTTCTAAAACTGCGTTTGCATCCTGTTCTGAGAATAATCCATTAGAAAAAGCTGCTATTACCTTTTTTGAATCTTTAATTTCTACTTTTGCGAAAATACCTGCGCCTAATGGCAATAACGCAGTTTTTGAGTTTTCTAAATTAACAACTGCTTCTTTAGACATCATTAATTCCTGTAATGCTTGTTCTATTTGTTGAATTGTATTCTGCATTTGTCTTGCCTGATACTCATACATTTGCATTTCATATGCAATTTTATGTTTTCCTTCTTCATTCATAATTACACCTTTTCTACTTTATCAATTTTTATTTGGGTTCTTTTTAATTTTTGATGTTTTGAACCAAAAAATTTGTATATTTTTTCTGTTGCATCAAATTCTCCTTTTGCTTCAATCCCTTTTTTAAAGGTTCTACTTTCTCTACCCAACTTTATTGTACCTATAATATTATATTTCATAAATTTCACCTCATATCAATTCTAATCCCTCTTGGATTCTTTGTAATTCAAATCCAGTTGTTAAATCTCCTACAACACAGCCTTTGGAATTTGCAACAAGACATAATCCCACAAAATATGATCCTGTGTTTGCAGTACTATTTATTCCATTTACTTTAAATATTTCTTCTAACTCTTTTAATTGCGTTTCTCGTATATCATTATATACTACAAATCCTTTATTTGTTACTGCGCAAAGACTACCTACTACTTCATAACCTTTGATATCTATGGGAACTAGATTAATCCCTAAAAATTCACTGAATCTGTCTGCTTCTTCTTTTGGAATATTTTTATTAATTATTCCTCCTTTATCATTTATTGATAAATTATTGCCAATCGCATTAAACTTTCCTTCAGATACATATACATTTAAATTCAATTTTTTTAATTCTTCTAATTCAACATCAGAAATCAAAGAAGGAACAATAATTCCATTTGAATTCAAAACTGCATATATTCCTAAAAGCCCTGTACCTCCAATTGATACTTTTTTTGTCTCCACTCCTAAAGTATTTTGTATTTTTTCTACTAGTTCATCTGGCATGTGTTTTGCAACTAAGCAAATACTGTCATTTGCTATTGCATAAACACCAATGAATGGGTTGCCATATACGCTTGCTTTTGTGTTTCTCATATTAATCTACTTCTTTAAATCCTTAATCATCTCTTTTTTTGGGGCTGCTGCTATTTTTTGTTCTCTTTGTATTTCCTTCTCTAACTCTTTTTTCTTTTCATCTGCTTTTATCTCTTCTTCTGTCCTTTCATCTTCTTTAGGCTTTGGTTTTTCTTTTGGTTTTTCTATTTTTTTCTCTACTTTTTCATCTATCAATCTTGCAATTAATTTATCTCCTTCTTTAGTTACCTTAATTTTTATTTTTCTTGGCGGTTTTTTAATTCCTCTTTGCCAGATAGTTGAATTTACAGCCTCACTTAAAAAAACGTGATCTATTGTTACTTTCATGTGTTTTGCTAAAAATTCCCGTATTACTTTAATCGCTTTTGGAACTCTTCTTGGTCGTGGAACATCAAAAACTTTTCTTAATGGTATTGTATATACTCTTTCTATATCTGTCATTTTTCTCACCTTCTTTTATTTTTTCCTCTCCTTATTTTTGGTTCTGTTTGTTTCTTATTTAATGTTGAACCGACTTTAAGGCTGTTTCTTCTCCAATGTCTTCTTTCCTTATTCTGTACTACTTTTCTATTTGTTTTTGCTACTACCCATACAGGCATTCTCCTATTCTGCTTTTTTGCTTTTACAAGAATGTCTTTTTCATCTTTATTTTTTATACTTCCCATAAATATCACCTTTTTATTTCAAACTTGGGTTCATAATTACTTCTTAAAGACTGCAATATTTCAATTATTTCATCTTCTTTTAATCTTTTTTTAATTTCATTTATGTTTTGTAATAACAAAGCTACTGTTGAAAAATATAACTTTTCATTGCTTAGTCTTACATTCATAAGTCTTTCATATGCTTTAGGTTCTAATATTCTATTTATCTTTACTTTTATTTGTTGCTCTTTTCTTATCTTTTCTTGCAGTTTCTCTTTATCTATCATTATTGTCCCTCTGCAACCTGTTTTGCAATATTATCTAGGAATTTTTTCCCTTTACCTGTTATAACTCTGCCTGTTTTTGCTTTTTTTATAAATCCTTGTTTTTCTAATTCTTGTAGTCCTCTCCTAATTATTGCTCCGCCTGCATCATAATGTTTTGAAGGTCTTCTACCTCTATTTTTTTTTCCTCCATAGTGAGTTCTCAATCTATTAACACCTACTGAAGGAGTAGTATATGCCTGTCTCAACAAAGATGCCATTCTAATATACCAAAAGTTTGGTTGATCTGGTCTCCTTTCAACATGAGCTCCAGATTTAACATATTTAATAAATTCTGGTCTTTCTATGCCCATCTTTTCCAATTCGTCTGCTGCTTGTTCTATAAGCTTTCCTGGTTGTACATCAAATACAGTTACCATTCATTTCACCTCATTTCCATTATCTTCTAAGAAACTCAAAATCAGCTGGAAAATCTCAACTGGAAATTGCTTTGTGGATTAAACTCCTAACCACTAACTTTGCCTGGAATGTATATTCTTATTAAAAGAAGGATATTTAAAGCTTTCTTTCTGTGTCACAAGCTTTGCAAATATAAATATCTGGTAGTTTTGCGCATTTTTTAATTTCTAGCGTTTTTCCTTTTATCCATAAAGTATGGCATTTCTTACAAAATAGCTTTTTTTGCTCCTTTGTTAAGCGCAAATTAACTTTTGTTCTTATTTTATCAACTAATTCTAAATATCGTTTAGATCTTTCAGGATGTTTATCAAACTCCTCTTGCGCTAACTTAAATAGAATTTCAATCCTTTCCTGCGCTATTTTTTGTTTATTCATTTTTATCACAAATAGAAAATGGGCCAGGGGAGATTTGTTCTACCTGTTTCTTTCTTTTTGGTTGAGATTTTTCTTTCTTTTTAAAGAAAGAAAAAGGTCATTGAACTCCCGGCCACCGGTTAGCTTAGAGCTATATAATGCCCACAAATTAATGTGCAAACATCATAGGTCATATAAGACCGGCGCTCCAACCATTTTAGGTCTTGGTTGAAATAATATTTTCAACACAAAGCTGACTAAGCTACTGGCCCATAAATAATTTTTGTACTAATATTGTTATTGCACATCTTTAAAAAGATTTTTACTGCTTAGAAACTCTTTTAAAAGGGATTAATTAAATAATAATTGTATGGTAGACTTAGGAAAAGGACTTAGAAACGCATTAGCTAAAATAACAGGCGCATCAATAGTTGATGAAAAAGCAGTTAAAGAACTAGTAAAAGAACTACAAAGAGTCCTTATTTCAAATGATGTAAATGTAAAACTTGTTTTTGAATTAACAAAAGAAATTGAAAAAAAAGCATTGGATGCAGAACTTTTAAAAGGACTTTCAATGCGTGAACATGTTGTAAAAGTAGTTTATGAAGAATTAGCAAATTTATTAGGTAAAGATTACAAACCAGAATTAAAAAAACAAAGAATAATGGTACAAGGATTATTTGGTAGTGGAAAAACCACTTCAGTCGGTAAAATGGCATTATTTTATAAGAAAAAAGGTTTATCAACTGCGTTAATTGCATGTGATGTAGAAAGACCTGCAGCTTATGAACAATTAGAACAATTATCTAAACAAGTTAATTGCGCATTTTATGGAATTAAAGGAGAAACAGATGTTAAAAAAATAATTAAATATGCGTTAGAAAAAACAAAAGAAGATATTTTAATTTTAGACTCAGCAGGAAGAAGTGCATTTGATGAAAGACTAACTGAAGAACTTAAAAAAATAGTTGATGCATATAATCCAGATAAAAAATTCTTAGTTATATCCGCAGATATAGGTCAAGTTGCTGGAAAACAAGCTGAACAATTTAATAATTCAGTAGGAATAGACGGAGTAATAATAACAAAAATGGATGGTAGTGCAAAAGGAGGCGGTGCATTAAGTGCAGTCTCAGTTTCAAATTCTAATATAGCATTTATAGGATATGGAGAAAAAATGGAAGATTTAGAACCTTTTGATTCTAAAAAATTCGTTGGCAGACTTTTAGGTTTCCCAGATTTAGAAACATTAATGGAAAAAGCAAAAACAATTGCTGAAGAACAACAAATGGATCCTGAAAAATTACTGGAACAGGAATTAACTTTGAAAACATTTTATGAACAATTAAAAGCAGCAAAAAAAATGGGTCCCTTAGGAAAAGTATTAGGTATGATGGGTGCACCTGATGTACCAAAAGAATTTGTTGAACAAAGTGAAGGTAAAATGAAAAAATATGAATCTGTTATTAATTCCTTAACAGAAGAAGAAAAAAACGACTATAATTTATTGAAAAAAAGTAGTACAAGAATACAAAGAATATCAAAAGGAGCGGGTGTTTCTGTTGAAGATGTTAAAACTCTGTTAAGAGAATTTGAAAAAGCAAAAAAAATGATGAACCTGTTTAAGAAAAATCGTGGTATGCGCGGAAAAATAGAAAAAATGATGAAATCAGGCAATTTCAAACTACCTGGAATGTAAAATAAAAAAAATTAGGAGAAGAAATTATCTTTTTCTTCTTGCGCTTTCTTTTTCAATTAATTCAGATAAAGTTTCTTTTCTTATAAATCTTCTTCCACCAATTTTCTCATGTGGAATTCTTCCTCTATCCAATCTTCTTTCAAATGCATTTCTTTTAATTTTTAACCCATTTTTAGATAATTCCTTTATTGAACCTGCAACATCATAATAATTATCTGCTACATGTGTTAAGCTATCTATTGCATCTCTTGGAATCCATCTTTGAGTTCCTATTTTTACTGAAGGAATTGATCTTTTTTCTACTCTGCCTATAAATGCTCTAAAGTTAATATTTTCGTGTTTTTTTAAAGTAGTATATGCTTGTCTTACTGTATAAAATTTGTTGTATAACTGAACCCAGTCTTGTAAAACTAATGAAGGGATGTATCTTTTTCTGCCAACTTTTACAGAATATAAACTTTTTCTTTCAATTCTGCCACCAAATGCCCTAAATGAAATTTCAACACCACTTTTTTTAACTTTATCAAATGCTTCTTCTAAAGTGTATAATCCTAATCCTTTTAATTTTCTTTTTTCTGCTCTTCTTTGTTTTTGTAAATCTTGTGCAGTTTTAACAACTGTTGCTACATTTAAATATAATTCTTTTTCTCTATCTTTTCTTTCTTTTTTTATTTTTGCAGGTTTGATTCGCTTAAGTTTTTCAACTTCTAAATCTTTTTTCATTTTTTTTAATTCAATTACTTTTTTACGTGGCATAAATTTCACCCCTAATACACAATATTATTGTATCACACACTCTTTTTAATACTTTGTATTTCTTCAGTATACTTTATATATCTTTCTGCTAACTATTCTAATATGATAGACTTATTCTATACAAATTTAACAATGAACTATGAAATCCTAAGAATATTATTTGCAGTAATTGGAACATCTATATCTGCATATTTTGATATTTTTAATAAAAAAAACATACCTGATTTAGTACTTTATATCTTTCTTGTATTATCTTTAATAATTGTTTTTATTGATTTCAATCTAACATTAATAATATATTCAATTGGATGTGCGCTTATTGTTGGTATAATAGGTTATTTATTTTATAAAGCAGGACAAATAGGGGGAGCTGATGTTTTTATATTGTGCTCTTTAGCATTATTGTTGCCCGTACAACCAAAACTATTTGGGAATACTAGTAATATCAATTTACCCTTCATTTTTTCAATAATTTCAGTAGCAGGATTTGTATTTATCATATATGTACTGTTTAAGTACACGCCTATGGTTCTTAAAAGAAAAGAAAAAATTGAATTAAAAAGAATAATTTATTCTTTACCGCTTATTTGTATTTTTTTAATATTTATATTGCTGTCAAAGAAGATAGATTTACCTGCAATATATTTAATTTTGATTGGTTTTTTAATTTGTGTTTCTATATATTTTTCAATATTTAAAGAACGTTTTATGAAAACATTAATAGAAAAAATACCTTTAAATAAAATAGAAAACGAAGATGTTATTGCAATTGAGTATATGAATAAGAAAATTGTTGAAAAATACAATATACCTAGGGTAGTCTCTAGTTCTGATTTAAAAAGATTAAAAAACGCAAAAATTTCAAAATATCCTGTTTATACTAAATTGCCTATGTTTGTCCCATTTATATTAATTGGATTGTTATTTTCATTATATTTTGGAAGCCTTTTATTCTTATTTTAAATAAATAAAAACCCTAATATCAAACCTATAATTGCACAAATAATATTGGTTGTCATTTTTGTTCCTATGCCTTTTTCTTCAAAAACCCCAAATATGGAATCAACAACAGATCCCGAAAATCCAATCCCCCCTATTAAAAGAACACTCCATAAGTTATATTCTTCAAAAAACAATAATGCAGACATACCTATCAATAGTGCTCCTACTAAAGACATCCATGTTCCAAATAAACTAATTGCTCCGCTTGTTCCTCGTTTTGTTTTCTTAAAATCTCTAAGATCTATTGGATCCTCTCCTAAAATTCCTAATTCAGATGCAAATTTATCAGACATTACTGCTGCTACTGCACCTATAAATGCTCCGGGAGAAATTAAAGCTCCAATTAAAGGAATAAATCCATTTGCAAAAACATTTTCCCATCCTCTTTCATGTTCATAAACACCCATGGATTTTTTATCATAATACCTGTATTTAGTCACTAACACAGCTAATACAAAAAATATTAACATAATAACTAAATAAAAAATATCAATGATCGCTAGCACCATACCCAATATTAATGCTAACACAATCGCTTTTGAATCTAATAATAAGGTTTTTCTAACATTTGAACCTTTTTCTTTTCTTGTCATTTAATCACTTTCTTATAAGTTTATTTCCGTTAAATTCAAATATGTTTCCTAAAAACTTTTCAATCACCAGTATATTGCTTTTTGCATGTTCTGATAATTCAGATATATTTAATTCACTTCTTTTATTACATAATGCCAAATAAATTAATATCTGATCTACCAAATATTTATCTAAACTACTATTAAATCCTTTGAATTCATTAATTGTGTCTTTTGCTATCTTTTCTGCAGGAAACCCTATTTTTCCAAGTCCTGTTGAACCTTTATATCTGGTATATACAGTTATGCAATTACCAGTAGAAGATGAATCTTTTATTATTTTAATATTTTTTGTGTATCCTTTTAATACTTCTATTTCTCTTTTTGCTATATGATCTGGTAAATTACACAATAAAATTTCTGTTTTAATTTCTTCTTTCTTATCTTCAAATCTTAATGATTTTATATATTTAACAGGCCAAATATATATTTCAACCTCTCCTCCTCCTTTTGGATAAAAACCATAAGATAAACAATTAATCTTTGCCTTAATCCCTATTTCTTCTAAAACTGGTAAAAATACTTTTTGTATATATGTAATAGTTGGTGCAAGCGGAACATGTGTACCTCCCTTTATGTTTATTTTTAATTCAGAAGTTATAGAAAAAGCAAGAGGCAATATAGTTTGGATAACCAACCCAATTGCTCCGGCTGTTTGAATGTCAAAAGAGTAATTTTTTGATATTATATTTCCGGGAATAAATATTATCTCCTGACTCCCAAAATATGCTCCTTCTACATCTGCATTACAAATTTCTTTTAATGAATTAATACACATTAAATGCTGATTCTTTAATCCTGGTTTTGGTCTATTTTTACGTATGTTAAAAATTCTTATGGGTTTGTTTAATATTACACTTAAAGATAAAGAAGTTCTTAGTATTTGACCTCCTCCTTCTTGTCCATCGATTTCAATAAAATTCATACATTTCCCCCATATATAGAAATAGGCCAGCACGTGCTTACACGCGCTGGCAAGGCGACCAGTTTCCCACCAATTCTTAGAAGACGGAAGAGCAAATTTTATTACAATAGCATAGTATTTAAACCTTTTGGTTGCAATAATCTTCTACAATGGTGATACTATGGAAGGAAGTGAAGATAAACAAAGGATCCAAGAAGTGGAAAATGAAAAAAACAAGTTAATTGAGGAGGCTAAAAAAATCAATAAACGGCTTCATTACAAAAGTTTAGAACTTAAGGCATTACAACCGTTTATTGTGGAGAATAAAAATATAAGGGCAGGTCCGTATAGAAAAGAACTAAGGATGCTTGAATTTAAAGTTTCTACACAAGCATACACTCCAAAAATAGAAAGAGAACTTCTAAAAAAAATTAAAGAAGTAAAAAAACATTTGGATGAAACAATGAGAGTAGAACAAGCTAGAAAAAAGGCTATGTTAGTTGAAAAAGATATATTTGAAATAAACAAGAAAAAAGAAGAAATAGATAAAAAATTAAGTGAAATAAGGGAAGAAATGAATTTATTAAGAGAAAAAATCAAAAAAAGGAGAGAAGAAAGACAACAACAGCACCAACAAAAACCAAAAATAAAAAATGAGTATACTTCACATAAAAAATCAGATAAGTACTTAAGTTTAGAAGAAATCGTTGAAATACATGGAAAAGAATAAATAATCTGTTTTCCTAATATTTTGATGAAAATATCTGGCTTTTTACTAAACATAGACTATAGTTCAGAAGATATAACTCTTTGGATTAAAACAAAAACTGGAACTGTAAGGATTACAGATACATATGATCCCTATTTTTACTTAGACGCACCACAAAATGTTATCAAAGATATTGAACTATTTAAAATTCTTTACAATGGAGAACCTATACAAATTAAGAATTATGAAAAAATAAGATACTGGGTAAAAGGAAAAGAAAAAGAATTATTTAAAATATACTGTTATTCTCCTTCTCATATCCCATTAATTAAAAAAGCACTAGAAGATTTTCAATGTTATGAATATAAAATTAGATTTATACAAAGATACTTAATTGATAAACAATTATGGCCACTTAAATCATATGAATTTATATATTCTAATAAAATAGATAAAATAGTTCCAATAGACGAAGAAGAAAATTTTAATATATTAGCATTTGATATTGAAACATATAATCCTTCGGGTATTCCAAATGAAAAAAAAGATCCTATAATCATGATAAGTTACGCAGATCAGAAAGAAGCAAAGGTTTTAACATTTAAAAAGATAAATAGAGAATTTGTAATAACATACACTAATGAAGAAAAAATGCTCGAAAGTTTTTGTAACATTTTAGAAGAAAAAGATATTGATTTAATTTTAGGTTATAATATAAATCAATTTGATCTTCCATATTTAAGAAAAAGAGCAAGAGTTTTAGGATTGGATTTAACTTTAGGAAAAGAAAATCTTGAGATTTTAGTTAAAAAAAATGGATCAAATACAAAAATAGAAATACCTGGGAGGATTCCTGTTGATTTATATCCAGTAGCTAGATTTTTGAGCAATATTGGGGCAGTTAGAATTACAAGATTCACTTTAAAACGGGTTTATCATGAACTTATTGGTGAAAAAAGTGAAACAAAGGAACTTGTAAAAAAAGAAGATATTTGGAAAATGTGGAATAATGAAAGAGAAAGAGACATACTTGCAGATTATTCATTAGGAGATTCAAAAGCAGTAATAGAAATATCCAAACATTTATTACCTGTTGAAATAGAACTAGCCAAAGTATGTGGTTTAACTTTGGAAGAAACTGCTTCTTCAGCAACAGGCAGACTTGTTGAAAGTTTATTAATGCGTAAAGCACATGAACGAAATGAAATAATTCCAGAAATACCAAGACACCATGAAGTATTAGAAAGACAAAGAAATCCTATAAAGGCTGCATACGTTAAAATTCCAGAACCTGGAATTTATATTAATATTGCAGTTTTTGATTTTAGAAGTTTGTATCCTTCTATTATTATTTCACATAATATAGATCCATTTACTTTGAATTGTGATTGTTGTGAAAATACACATGTTTCTCCATTAGGGCATAAATTTTGTAAAAAAAGAAAAGGGATAATCCCTGAAACTCTAGAAGAATTAATAACTAAAAGAATTAAATTAAAAAAAGAAATGAAAAAATTAACAAAAGATTCAGAAGAATACAATAAAATATTTGCTAGACAATGGGCATTAAAGATTCTTGCAAATAGTTTTTACGGTCAGACAGTATATCCAAGAGCAAGATGGTATTCAAGAGAATGTGGCTCTAGTATCACTTCATGGGGGCGACATTATATTTTATCAACAATTGAAAAAGCAGAAAAACTAGGATTTGACGTTTTATATTCAGATACAGATTCAATACTTCTAATCCTTAAAAATAAAACAAAAAAAGAGGCACTAGAATTTATGGAATCAATAAACAAAGAACTACCTGGAAATATGGAATTAGAATTAGAAGACTTTTATCCGAGAGGAGTATTTGTAAGTAAAAGAACTTCAGCAACAGGTGCAAAAAAGAAATATGCATTGATAGATGAAAAAGGGATGATAAAAATAAGAGGTTTTGAATTAGTAAGAAGAGACTGGTCCAAAATAGCAAAAAAAACCCAAATGGATATATTAAAAGCAATATTACAAGATGGAGATAAAGAAAAAGCAGTCAAAATTGTTAAACAAACTATTCAAGAATTAAAAGAGGGTAAAATACCTTTAGAAGATTTAGTTATTTACACCCAATTACAAAAAAATATTCATTCTTATGCGATTAAATCACCAGAAGTAAGCGCTGCTAAAAAAGCAATAAAAAGAGGTAAAAAAATAGAAAGTGGTGCATTAGTTGGGTATATAATAACAAAAAACGGCAGTTCAATATCAGATAAAGCTGAATTATTAGAATTTGCTGAAGATTATGATCCTGAGTATTATATTAATAAACAAATTATGCCTGCTGTTTTAAAGATATTAAAAGAATTGGGATACGAAGAAGACGAATTAAAAGCTAAAGGCAAACAAATAGGGTTAGATAGTTTTTTTTAAATGTTATTAAATATTATTAACTCTTTTTTTCTCTTTCTTGTTTTTTAGCTTGTGCTATTTGCATATCTATAAGATATGAAAACGTATATTGTGCATCTTGTTCATTTAAATAAAGCGACTTTTGAGCATATTGATCATCTCCTGAATAAATAAAAACTGCTGTTCCCCCTCGTATTTTATCAATAATATATTTAGATTCTCTATCATCAATTGAAGGACAGCCATGACTACAGCCTAACCTATACTTCCCGTCTGAATAATTCATTGGTTCTCTAGAATATTTTGCTCCATGCATTACTATTCCGCGCCTTTGCATATTATTATTAACTTCTTCTAATCCAATCAAAATTAATGAATATCCATTTTTTTCACTATTATATGTCCAACCAGAGTTACTGCAAGTCCCATACTGGACTTATTATCATTAGGTATGTTTGAGAACTCTGCCATTTCTGATTTTTCAGTCTTTTTTGCCCCATGTGAAACATATAATACATTCTCTATCTTCTTATTCTCCATATTTAAAACAAATAATCTTTTTTCATAAGAAGGCAAAGAATAATCAATTATAGTTAAAAAATCTGATCTTGTTATCTCTCCTAGTTTTAATCCATTTAAATATGCAACAATTGCTTGTTCAAAACATTCAAAACTTAATCCTTGTTCCTGTGCATTGAACTTCTCATACTCTTGTCTTATCCAATAAGTAACTGACTTCTTTCCTTTTTCTAAAAAATCTTCTATTGTATCTACATCCACAATGTGCGCTGCACTTTCTAAAGTATCTGTAGATACAAAAGTCCTATCTGTATCTGTAACAGAGGGTTGGAATATTTCTGTTTCAATTTGTGACGAGATATCAAAATTCTCTTTTGGCAAGTATCCTTCTAAAAACTTTGGGACCAATTTTATCCTCTGTTCAGTCAATTGAGTATATCTATTTTCATTATCTTTTAACATCTTCTCAATTTTTTCTTTTGCCCAAACAGTACTTATACTAGAAATAAGAACTTCAATTGTTTCTTCTTGTTTAAAAGATTCTATCGCAGTATTAACAATGTTTTTTCCGTTTGCATATCCTTCTAAATACCAAACATATGCAATTACTTCTAATAATTGAGTTCTTTTTGGTTCTCCCATATTTTCTAAATCGAGATTTGATTTTATAATGCTATCTTTAGCTCTCCAAAATGCCTCATGTAATAAATCTCTTTTTCCAATAGGTATATTCAAATACTTTCCAAAATTATTCATCAATTCTAATTCGTGTTTAGTTAAAGTGGCTGTTACTTTACTTTCCCAATAAGTTTGTTTAATATGCCCCATACAATTAATGTATTAGTTTCTATTTATAAATATTTCAGATTAAAAAATAGGTATGGAAAAAGAAGAAGATATTAAAAATTACATAAAAGCAGGACAAATAGCAAACAAAATTTTAAATAACAGTAAAAAAATGATTATCCCAGGAGAATCTTATTTAGATATAGCTGAAACTATTGAAAAAATGATAATTGATGAAGGAGGCAAACCTGCTTTTCCTACAAATATTAGTATTAATGAAAATGCAGCTCATTACACACCAAAAATTAATGATAATAAAATTTTAGAGGATAATGATTTAGTTAAAATAGATTTTGGGATACATATAGGAGGTTGTATTTCAGATAATGCGTATACTATTGATTTAAGTGGCGAACATGCAAAATTAGTTGAAGCATCAAAAAATGCATTAGATGCAGCAACATCATATATGAAAGCTGGAAGAAAGGTTGGAGATATCGGAGAAATAATAGAAAACGAAATTAAAAAAATGGGTTTTAAACCAATTGAAAATTTAACCGGACATATGCTTAAACCATATTTATTACATGCAGGTGAAATAATTCCAAATATTAAAACAGACGATGATTATATTTTAAAAGAGGGAGATATTTTTGCAGTTGAACCTTTTGCAACAAATGGTTACGGAGCAGTAAAAGAAGGTTTAGATTTGGAAATATATTCTTTAGCTGAAATGAAAAATGTTAGAATGAGACAATCAAGACAAGTTTTAGCGCACATAATCCAAAATTATTTTGCTTTACCATTTGCAAGGAGATGGTTATCTCCTGTAATAAATTCACAAATAGCATTAAGCGCAGCATTAAGAGAATTAACAAGAAGTGGGATATTAACTACTTACCCAGTTCTTAAAGAAGTTGATAATGGATTAGTATCACAAGCAGAACATACTGTTATTATTGAAAAAGATTCTGTAAAGATTTTATTGTGAACTCAAAAGATAATTAATAATCAGAATATTGAAATTAATTTTCATTTTACGTACTCTTTATACTGTATACCAAATAACTCATAGATATATTTTACAAAGTCTTTTTCTTTATTATCAGAGTCATATTTTTGTAAAACTAAATAATAATACATTTTTTCATCATTAAATATATTTATCAAAGGATATTCTGCGTTTAACATAATAAAATTCATTAAAAGTCTTGCTACTCTTCCATTTCCATCTCCAAAAGGATGAATTTTCACAAATTTTAGGTGCATTAGAGAAGCTAATTCAATTATATGAAGTTTATTTTTGTTTATATTATACCACCCTATTAATTCGAACATGAGTTTTGGTAATTCTTGATACTTAGGACAAAAATAATTACCTACTTTCACATCATAAATTCTAAATTTTCCAGCATCCTGCATAAGCCCATTCATTTCTATTTTATGGAGCTTTAGTATAAACTCTATACTTATATCCTCTTTATACATAAATAAATAATCAATACACTGTTTCATATTTTTTATTTCTTTTACATCTCTTTTCTTTGTTTCTAATCCTTTAATTTTTTTACCTTTTAATACTTCTTCAGTATCTTTAAGAGATAATGTATTCCCTTCTATTGCATTTGTGTTATAAATAAAACTTATTAATTTCTGTTTCTCAGTTTTCCATAACGTTTTATCAATTTTATATTTTTTAGAATATTCTTTTTTTATTTTATCAACAATTTTCAATTGTCGTTTAGTCAGATAATGCTTTATTTTAATTTTCGTTTTCTTCTTTTTCAAATATTTCTCTATATCTTTTGGGATTTTTGTCCCAAGATATTTTCTCTTTTTCTTAAACTTCCCATTAACTCTTTTTGTTTTAGTAAGATAGTAATAAATGTTACCGTTTATTTTTTTCTTTTCAATATATGCCATTTTATCAAATTT
Organism: Microcaldota archaeon; assembly: GCA_020854825.1. Classification (GTDB taxonomy): domain Archaea; phylum Micrarchaeota; class Micrarchaeia; order Anstonellales; family JAHKLY01; genus JAHKLY01. The sequence goes on from JAHKLY010000001.1 coordinate 71,531, forward strand.
ATTGGGGGCACAAAGCTTAAAAGCGTTTAGGGGGCACGGAGACTACCAAAAGTATTATAGTCACCAGTTCCTGGAGCTCTGATAATTAAACAATGTTTAACAATCAACAAACTTTCTAGATTTTTTTAAAAAATCTGTGAAATTTTTTCTTTTTTCATAAATTTCTTGTAATCCATATACTACTGGTTTTCCGTTTATTAAATATAAATCATATTCTTTATAAGAAGAAAATGGATACTTAAATATGTGCTGAATTTTTTTATCATTTAAGATAATCTTTGGAACCATTTCACTTAAATGCCATATTTTATTTGGTGCTTCAAATTTAGAGATATCATCTTTTGGAAATATCTTTTTCCACTTATCAAAATAAATAAAATGTAATAACTCATGTATTGTAATTGCTTTCATATTTTTTATATTTTCTTTATAGTATAAATCAAATGTTCTTTTTTCTAAATATCTTGGCATATTGGATTTAAAGATATTCTTGCTTGAATTATTTTATCTTCTCTCAACCAATTAGTTTCAATAATTTCGGAAAATGCAATCATTATTTCATCATTAATTTTATCCCATTCTTTCTGAAAAATCATTATTTTTTTATTTAAAAGAGAACTATTTTTATGAAACTCATTTGTAAAAAAAGAAGATACAACTTTTTTCCTTTCTTTTTTAGTTCTACAATCTTTTAATTCATTTTTTAATTGAGGATATACTGTAAATATGGTTTTACTCCATTTTGTTGTATTTTCAAAATTCAAAAATGTATTGATTACATCAATAGATTCATCTAACGGACAAACAATAAATTTAACTTTTGGGATAACCATATATTTTTTAAAACAACAAAGAGTTTAAATCTTTAAATAATTTTTATCCTCCCTTTATACCAGATGTATTTAACTATTAAAATACTGAAGGTAGGGCATAACTTTTGAAACAAACTAATTTTAAAGAGATAAAAGGTAGGGCATAACTTTAAAAAGAAGTAGATTTATATTATAAATATGGTATATTTAAAGAAACGAACAGTTAAGGGAATAGACTACTATTATGCAGTAGAAAACAAAAAGCTTAATGGAAAAATTGTACAAAAAAATGCATATTATTTTGGAAATAAAAAACCAAATAAATATGAATGGCAAGCTGTTGTTTATGCTCTTAAAAATAAAGATGTTTTTAATCCAAAAAAACATGAGATAACTAAAGATCAGATCAAAAGAATAATAGAAATAAACAAAAGAATGCAAAAAGATTTTAAAGAAATGTCAAGGAGTGAAAAAGACAATTTTAATGAAAAATTTTATAATGAATATATTTACAATACAAATTCTATCGAAGGTTCAACTTTAACTAAAAAAGAAACTTATTTTGTCACACATGATAATAAAGGAATTGAAGGAAAAGATTTGAAAGAAATATATATGGCTAGAAACTTAAATTATGCAATAAAATTTATAAAGGATTACAAGGGAGATTTAACTCTAAGATTTATTAAGAAATTACATAGTATAATACAAGAAAATATTCAACCAAAAGAAGAATTAGGAAAATATAAAAAAAGACAAAATTACATTATTGGAAATGATTTTATACCTACTCCTCCCGCATTAGTTAAAAAAAGAATGATGAGTTTAATAGGATGGTACGGGCATAACAAAAAGAAATATTCTCCTTTTGAATTAGCATGTATATTCCATATAAAATTCGTAAGCATCCATCCATTTATAGATGGAAATGGAAGAACAGCAAGATTAATACATAATTTCATTTTAGAAAAAAATGATATTATACCCATTATTTATAGAACAAAAACAAAACAAAAATATTATTCAGCTTTAAAAAATGCACAAATGCACGGATTGCATAAACCATTTATAGATTACTCGTTTGAAGAATTCATAAATACTTACGAGGGATATTAACAAATTTCTTTGATAATTGTTTCTTTTTCAATAATTCTATCTATTCTTATAGTATCAGTTGATGTACTTGTTTTATCTTCTCCTATTAATACTCGTATATACATATTTTCCCCTCCTGAAATATCACCTACTAGCGTATCAACTTTGATATCTTTTCCTCCTGTGATATCTCCAACCATTGCATCTAAATCAATATTTGAACCATTTGTTATATCCCCATAAAGTTCATTAGCAGTAATATCTTCCCCTCCGGTAATATCTCCAGTTATCTTTTCTGCTTCAATTCCTTTCCCACCTTTAATATCTCCTTCAATTTCTCTTGCTTTAATAGAACCTGAAACTATATCTCCCCGAATATCTGGACTTTGTTTATTAAACATATTTCCAATATGACTTAAAAGATGGTTTGGATTTAAATTACCGAAATCAATCATACCAAATGCAAATAAAATAGAAAAAAGAAAAACAATTACTACAACTCCTAAAAAAAATTTAAACATATTTGTAATCATAGATTAATTTATAAATGGAAAACTATAAAAAGGATATTAGCATGGGCTCGTAGCGTAGTTTGGTAGCCTTTCTTTTCTTAAAAGAAAAGAAATCCTTGAAAAAATGGAAATTGGCTGAATAAATAACGCGCTTGGCTTCGGACCAAGAGATCGTCGGTTCAAATACACTTTTTTCTTTTTTAAAAAAAAAGAAAAACCTGTACTAAAAAGAAAAAATGATGAAACTCCGGCCGGGCCCGCTTTATATTTCAAAAAATTTAGTTTTACTTATTAAAATATACAAACATAATAAAATGATTAATACTAATCCCCAAAATAGTTCAAAAAAAGTATTTAAAGCAATTATATAACTTATCCAAATTAATAACACAAAAATCCAAAACCTTGCAAATTTTCTTTTAAATACGGCTATTGAAGCACTAAATAAAATAATCACTATCGCCATTAACCCTTTATATAATGGTTCAATATCCCAGTATTGAATATAAGTCATTATTGATGCACAAGTAGATAAAACAATATTAATTACAATTACTTGAAGATGATTTAACAATTCTCTTTCTTTTTTTCTCCAATTAAAGAACACTTCTTCTTCCATTCTTGCACCTTTTTTGAAATACTTAATATTTCTTCATTAGTAAGTTTAAAAACTCTTTTGTCCCTATTCTCTATTTCCTGTATTTGTTCTTCAATACATTTTTTAGAAATTTTGATATCATAACATGAATCCAATAATGCATTTTTAAGTGTCTTTTTCTTATGATTAAATAAGTATCTGATTATCTCTTCTGTTTTAAAGTCTATATTTATCTCTTTTTTTTCTAAAATTATAACTATTGAATCAACTTTTGGTTTTGGGTTAAAATTAGATTTATCTACTATAAATTTAGTATTAATGTTAAAATACATTTGAGATATGAAACTTAAAAAACCATATTTTGTTGACCTTTCAGTTTCAATTAATTTCAAAACAAATTCTTTTTGAAACATCAAAACAGCAGTATTAAATTTAAATTTTCTTAAATGAAGTAAAATATCTGATGAAATATAATATGGGACATTTCCAATAATAATATCAACTTCTCTAGGGGGAAATTTAAGAAAATCCCCACATAATATTAGCACATTCTTTTTTTTCTGAAATTTTTGTTTTAATAAATCACAAAATTTCTTATCTTTTTCAACACCTATAACTTTTTTTGCCTTTTCAGAAAGAAGTTCTGTTAATCTACCATCGCCTGCGCCGATTTCAAGAACAATTTTGTTATTAATATCTACCAACTTTATTTCTTTTTTAAGAATTTTAGAGTTAACAAAAATTTGCCCTAATTTTTTATTTTTTTTCATTAAAACCTACTCTCCTTTGTGATAGGAGGTTTAGAAAATAAATAATATTTAGTTGTGTGTTTTATTTCATCTAATATGCGTATAACAAGAATATGAATCGGATCTGGTATTAAGGAAACTCTTTCTTGAATATCCTTAAAAGATTCAAATAATTTTTTCTCCCTTTCTTTTTTTATTTCCTCAGTATGTTTTTTTCCGATTCCGGGAAGTAATTCTAATTGATGCTGCCTTATTGATATTGCACCACACTTATTGAAAAAATTAATAAATTCTTGTTCTTTTTCAATAATTATTTCTTTAATAACAGACTCTAACTGACTTTTACCAGTTGCAGTTAAATCTTCATATTCAATCCTCCTCTTAATTCGTTCTACTTCATTTCTTCCGTCTTTGCCTACAAAGATTTTTTGTCCTATTGAAAGAGAAGTATCTTTTTTAACAGTTATTTCAAGTAATGTAAAATACGTAGTACCCATTACATGTGCGATGGGTTCCCTATACCTATCAGTAACTCTGCCTTGAGAAAGAAAATCTAATACATATGCATATTCTTCCATCTTCATTTTTTATCACTCTTCTTTTCCTTTACTTTTTTTTCTTTCTTTTTTTCTTCTTTTGTTTCTGTTTTTTCTTTCTTTTTTTCTTCTTTTGTTTCTGTTTTTTCTTTCTTTTCCGCTACTTCTTGTGCTTTCTTTTTCTTCTTTATATATTCTTCCATTTTTGGTTTATAATTCATAATAATTTCAAATACCTTTTGTAATTTTTCAGAAGATAACTCAATTCTATCTTTAGCTAAAATTATTTTAAGTTGGGCTTCTTTCATAGGCATAATATCTACAATTTTTATTGCAGTTTTTTCATTAATTTCTTCTATTTCTAATAATTGCGATATTAGCCCCTTTGTATCAGTTATTGATAATTTAACAAAATTTTCACAATAATCATGGCTGGTTTGCTGTTCATAACCTAACGGCCCTCTCTTTTTTCTTTTTTCTAATATTTCTAAAACTTCTGCAAGTGAAATATCTTTTGATTCTTTTAATTCATTTCCAATCATATTAACACCTATTTTGATTTTTCAAGATGAACTGCTGAAGAAATTAATTCTTTTAACTTATTTCCATCTTTTATTTCAATAACATAAGAGCTTCCTCTTTTTTCTACTACTTTACCTACCTTTCCAGTATATCTTGGATGTGGTATTCCTTTATGATAATTTCCTCTTATCTTAATAATTACTTTATCCCCCAAGTTAAATTCTTTAACAATATCACTAATTTTTAGTGTTTTTGAATTTCTTCCTACTGATCTTGTTTTTCCTGTTAATTTTCCTTTGCTTCTTTTCATAAATATCCCTCTTTTAGTTAAAATAATAAAAAAGATTTATTAAATTATAACCAACAAACCTATTTAAATACTTTCTTTTTAATATTGTTGAGTAAAAGGTGAAGATTTTGGCAGTAAATAATATAAAACCTAAATACAGAATAGAAAATATTGTTGCTTCGGGAGAATTAAAGATAGAATTGGATTTATACTCCTTAGCATATAAACTAAAAGATATTGAATATGAACCAGAACAGTTTCCTGGTGCTATTCTTAAATTAAAGGAACCAAAGAGTTCATTATTATTATTTAAGAATGGAAAGGTTATTTGTACTGGTGCAAAGACAGAAGAGTTAATTAAAAAAGCCATATTAAAAGCATTTAAATTGGTTTCCCCATATTCAAAAACTCCCCCTCCAAAAAGATTTGTAGTATCTTACGATGTACAAAATATTGTTGCTTCAGGAGAATTAAATGTTTCTTTAGACTTGTATACTTTAACTCAAAAATTCAAACAAATTGAATATGAACCAGAACAGTTTCCTGGTGCTATTCTTAAATTAAAGGAGCCAAAGAGTTCATTATTATTATTTAAGAATGGAAAGGTTATTTGTACTGGTTGTAAAACAGAAACAGAAGTTAAAAAAGCACTTGCAGTCACTGCAAAACTTCTTGCACCCTATGCAGATCCATTAGAAGAAAATAAGGAGTAGGTTTATATACTTTTTCTTCGTGATTTTCTTTAATGAAAGAAAAATTACTTATATTAATATTATTCTTACTATTAGGAGGAGTATTTGCAGAATCTCCTGACTCTCTTTCTTTTAATCTTTTTCCTATGGCACTTGCAGTTTTAATATCTTTATCATTCGCGGTTATTGTATTTTTAATATCCCAACTCGCCCAATCCCCTCAATTAGATGCATGGGCAAAAACAGAAATGACTGAAATATTTACTACAGTATTAATTGCCGTAATACTTGTTGGTTTAATTGTTTCTGCAAATATATTGCCTACTTTAACAGGTTTGGGTGAAAATTATGAGGATTTAATTTTGAATAATATAATAAAACAAAGAACTAATACCATACGGACATTTGACCATTTAAGTCATACAAACTTTATATTAACACGATACAGTTCTTTTTCATATTCAAAAACATCTTCTATTCCCGTAGTAGATTGGTTATATACTCAATTTGAATCAAGATCACAAAACTTTGGATTGGGTCCGCTTGTATCAAAATTTAATAGAAGTTTTGATTCTTTAGGACAAGCAATATTTATTTTAACTGCAGAAAAAATAATACTTCAATATTTATTATATGCTATCCCTCTATTCTTTTTTCCTTTAGCAATTGTGTTGAGGGCATTAACATTCACAAAAAAGTTTGGTAATATATTACTTGCATTCTGCATTGCAGGTTACTTCATATTCCCTTTGTCTGTTGTGTTTGCTGGTGAAATATACAATACACTATTACCTAATGAAGTTTTAAACTCGCAATTAAGTACTATCTTTGATACAACAAAAAGAATAGACCCTGGAAACATACCTGCACAAGGAATAATATGCAGTACAATTCCTGCAAGCATTGCTCAACTAGGACAATTTGGATTTATTGTGTCTGTGTGTGCAACCCTATGTGCAATTATCGGTTGGTTCACAGGTGGATTTTATACATGTTATGTCGCATGTAAACCAATAGCTGAAATTATTTATTATTTTGCAGTTCCCATGTTTCAATATACATATGGTGCTGCACTTTCTGGTTTTGCAGTTATGGAAGGTGCAACTTTTGATCAAACATATGATTTAATAATCAAAACAATTCTCCCATTAGTTACTCTTCAATGGTTATTAGCAATAGTTCTCCCTTTAATTTCAATAATTTTAACTATTGTGTCTGTAAAAAGTATATCCTCTGCATTAGGCGCAGATATCCATATTTATGGATTAAGTAGGTTGATTTAATGAAAAAAATATTATTTATACTTCTATTTACCATTTCCATTTGTTTTGCAGAATCAAGCATAATAACAGATTCATTAGTGTATATATTATTAGGAGTTTTACTCTCCTTTGCAATAATTTCAATTTCATTCATGGTAGGAAAAATATTAAATCAAATTAAATTTATTCATTGGGCAAAAACAGAAATAACCAATACTATAATCTCCATCTTCCTAATATTTATAATTTTAGGAAGTATGTTTGCTTTTCTAGAATTAAGTGACAATATATTTGAAAAAGCATATATATACCTTGATAGTCAAACTTCAAAAGGAATTTCATATATATCTGAATTAACACGAAGCAGTTTAAATGACCAATTTGAAAGTACTTATTATGCTTTCATTGGCACCCCATTCACATCTAGTGGAGGAGCAGGTAAATCATATAGAGCATATTATTTATCATACAGCACTCAAAAGGATATTGTAGTAAATATCATTTTTGCAACAATAGTAAGTTTAGAAGTTCAAAAAATAATTTTACAACTAATAGAAAATTTATCTTTTTCATTATTCCTGCCCATAGGAATTGTATTACGGGTTTTCCCAGCAACAAGAGATATTGGTAATTTCATATTTGCTTTTGTAATTGGTGCAGCTTTTATTTTACCTATGACTTATTTACTTTATTCTAGTGCCTCAAATACCTTGCCTATTTCTGCACCTATTGATTTTGCAATGGGAGACATAACCCCAATTGCGATATTACTTCCGCAAGCAATATTTTTTCCTAATTTAAGTTTAGTTATTTTAATTACTTCAGTAATGGCAATATATAAAGGTTTCAAACAAATATTGGTGTAATGATGAACAAAAAAGTATTAATCCTATTGATTTTTTGCGTTGTTCTTATTAGTGGAAATTGGATTGACAATGAATATGCAATAGATCACTTCTCAAATACTACTTCTGAAGGATTATTTATTGATGCAACACAAGGGGGAATTTTGGAACCTGGATCTGTTATCTCAAACACTTGGTTAAAAAATTGGGTATTAATGGCCATAATTGTAATACTAATATCCTTTGCTTTTGTTGCTTTGGCTTATATTATATCAAAAACATTTAATATAACTATCTTAAAAGCATGGGCAGATGTTGAACTATCTCAAATTATAGTTTCTGGAATTATGCTGGCTTTAATAATTGTGGGATTAGGTGTTTTAGATTCTATATCTGAATTATTGATTATAGATATTTTTGAAAATTTAGGAATTGAATGTGTAGAAGGCCAACAAAAAGCAATTTGTATAGCAAATTTATATTTAGATGATACATTTGATACTACAAATAAAGCTGCAAAAAATTTAATGTCTGAAACTTTAACAATAGGTAGAAGAGCTGCTTTAAAAGAAGGATGGGCACTTCAAACTTTACCTTACATGTCTTTTTCAGAATCACCAGATGCAAATTTAAGATTAATTGTAGAAAGAAATTCAATCCTGATAGACTACTATGGAAATATATTAGCATCATTAAAAGCACAAAAATATTTTTTGAATGCAATAGGTTTTTCGATTGGCCCAATATTTATTGTGCTTGGATTAATATTTAGGTCCTTCTTTTTAACAAGAAAAATGGGCGGATTATTAATGGCAATAGGAATAGGAGTTATTGTTGTTTTACCATTAACCTATGTTTTTGCTATGTTTACTCTATCTATTCAAATATATGGTGATGAAATGCTCTCTCCATTAAATGATAATTGTCCTGCTGAATGTCTACAACAATATCCTTTAGGATTTAATTCTAGTGATGGCTCATTAATATATTCTCCAAGTATTTTTTCTCCCTATTTACCTACAGGTAGTTCATTTTATGATTTTGAACCCTCAGAAGAAATATGGGAAGATATATCATTAAATCATGATATTGTGCTTTGTGATTCTGTTTGTAATGGATGCCCAATAGGATGTAGAGAACTACCTTTAACCGCATCATTATGTTTTTGTGATGAAGAAGCATGCAATGATTGTCCAAAAGAATGTAAAGTAATAAGAGAAAGAACAGATTGTTCTGAATCTGATTCAACTTATTATTGTCCAACAACTTTATGTCCAAATGAATGTAAAATGAATTTGACTCCTACATTAAATAATTGTTGGTCTTCTTCATGTGGTGATTGTCCTGCCGATTGTAGATTTGATTATGCTGATGGAACAGATAGAACTACAACTCATCCTCATTGTCCTTCTGAATGTGATAGTTGTATGTGTAATGTAATTATCCCCTCACCATATCAAATTGATTGTAATTTAGCATGTGGAGATATATATTGGGAAAGGACAACAGAAGGATTACTATCTGACCCTTCAAGTGGATGTCCTGAAGGATGTTTAGGATATTTACCAGAAACAACAGATGGAAATGGATGTGAAAGTTGCGCAGATTGTGATGCAGGGTGCAGATTTATTGATTCAGAATTAAGAGATCCAGATTGTGATTTTTCATGTTGTTACGATTGCCCTACTGAATGTATGATTGATACATTACCTTTGAGCCCATGTCAAGGTTGTTGGGAATGCAGTCCAGATTGTACAACATTACCTCAAATAAGAACCGACTGTGCTTCTGTGTGTGGAGAGATTAAAGGTTTTTATGATGTAAGACCTAAAGAATTAATAAATAAAATAGAGGGTGCAGAAGGAGAAACAAATGCAAAGGCATTAGGTATTTTATTATTCCCTGCATATATTTTACCTTTATTAAGTATAATCTTAACAATTGCATTTATTAGAGGATTTTCACAATTCCTTGGTGGTGATTATGAAATACCTGGATTGGCAAAACTTATCTAAATTAAGTGTATTTACACTTTTACTATGCTTTTCTTTAGCACATGCAGAATTTTTAGATACTCCTTCTGCAGAATTAGCATCTTGGCAAACTATGGTTTTTATTGCTGTGAGTGTCTCATTTTCAATTGTTATATTTGGTTATATTATTGCATCTATTTTACAAAATCAACATTACACTTCTGTATTCAAAGATGAATTAATACAAGTAATATTTACTGGAATAGGCATAGCTGTTTTATTATTTATTATTGGAGTTTTTGAAATAAGTTTAATGCCGATACTAAACGAAAAACTTGGAGGAGAAGAATTAACTTTACATGCATCAGCACAGACTGCATTAGATAAAAAACTAAACAGAGCAGAAGAAAGGTTTGAAGGAATAATTTTATATACAAATAAACTTGCAGAACAAGGTTCAAAATATGCATCATGTAGTTTCTGGAGTGTTGGATTTTATATTGGAGGATGTTCTGGCTTAAATGTTGCATTGGGTCCAATAACTACTGGTTTATCTACACTTGCAATTGGAATAACTGATTTATATTCTTTGAATTTATTGAATCAAATTGGAATAATATTATACACTTTTCTTTTACCTCTTGGAATATTTTTTAGGACCTTCCATTTAACAAGGCAGTTTGGCGGATTTTTAATTGCTGTTGCATTAGCATTTGGAATTGTTTTCCCAGTATCAGTATTATTTTTAGAAACAATATCTCAAGATTTCCATAATAATGTTTTAGGGATAACAAGAGATCCAGAACATATTACCTATATAATAGATGACAGTGATGTTGAAAGATGCAATGAATTTAATCCTAGTTTTTCAGAACATATCAGACCTAATTTGGGATTAGGGGATGGAACTACACACGGAACAAGAAAAGGGATTCTAAATGAAACAACTTTAGATATATTAGCAGCAGAAATAATTGTTGATATAATTTTATTTACCTTAATACTAATTATAATGCTCCTTACCTTTATAACAGCAACTGTTTCATTCTTTGGTGGAACTGTTGATTTAATGTATTTAACAAGATTGTCGGTGTAATGAATGAATCATAAAATATTTTTTACATTGTTTGTTTTGCTTTTTTCTAACTTAAGTGCGAGCTGTGGATTTGTTTGCGACATAGTAGTAGATGAATTTCTACTGCCTACTTTTGTTGCTGTGTTTTTAACATTAGGATTTATTTCAATAATTTATATGATAGGTAAAATCACTGAAAATCCTAGATTAAATGTTTGGGCACAGGCAGAATTAGGACAAGCAATATTAACCGTAATAATAGCAGTATTTATATTAGGAGGGATTACCTGGTTTTGCACAGAAGGTTCTGGTGTTGCTATATCTGCAGGAATGTATTCTGGAGGAAGTCCATATTCTGGGAATATGTATGATATTTCTTGCAGTTATTTATCAAATATAGCAGAATACTCTAATGATGTAATGTCACTAATAAGATATAATATAGCAGTAGGAAATATTAGGGCTTCATTAAATGAATTTGGTTGTAAAGGGGATGAATTGCATGTAAACCCATATGGGTGTGCAATGGCATTTTTAGGAGGTCCTGCTACAAGTTGGAACGCGCATGCAAGTAATTATAATTATGTTTCTTTATTTAACACTTCATTAAACATTGCAACAATCTGTTTTTTCAATTCATTATTCCTATTATATTTATTACAATATATTAGTTCTGGATTTTTATATATTCTTTTACCTGCAGGCATAATAATTAGAGCAATTCCTTTCTTAAGAGGCTTAGGTGGTGCTTTAATTGCAATTATTGTGGGTTTATTTTTATTTTTACCTTTTATGCTTACAATAGAAGCTATGATTTGGGGACCAATTATGCAAAATTGGCATAGTAGTATGATCTTTCCAGATGAAAGAGATATTCAAAATGACATTTGGCCTGTTTCATTAGAAGGAATCGTAGATATTATGGATTGGAATACAGTTGATGATTTTTCACATAATAATTTAATAGATATTTTTAAATCTACAACCCATATATTTTTAGCAGGGGTATTTTTACCATACCTTGGATTTATAGGAGTAGTTTTAGTAACGAAAGATTTTTCAAAATTACTCGGAGAAGAAGTTGATATCTCAAAATTAACGCAGTTGATATAAATGAAAAAAATTAATTTAATCTTTGCATTGGTTTTCGTGCTTATGTTTACAATTAATGCAGGTGATATTTATGATGCAGATAATATAGAACTACTAAAAAGTAGATGGGTTGATTTGAGATGGATGATGTATGGAATTATAGCTGTAGTTTTATGTGCAGGAATCGCAGGAATTGTCTATAGTTTTGGATATATACTTGATGCTAGAAATTTAAAAGCATGGGCAATTAGCGAGGGATTGAATGCTGTTGCTTCTGCAATAATGATTATACTATTAATTCTACTACTCCAACAAGCATTTTCATTTATAACAGATGACCTATTAACTACTAATACTGTAACTTGTGCTGGTGGGGATTATCCAGCTTCAGAACCAATTAATTTTGCAAAATGCAGAGTTGAAGAACAAATCATAGTGTTGGATGACTTATATGATCAAATATATGTAACAAATACAGTTTGGGAAAAACAAGCATCTAGGTGTTTTTCTTTTATGGGCTATACAGTTTGGTGTGGTGATTGGTACGGAAATACAAGAAAACAAATCGAATCTGGATATATGTTAACAAATAAAATTATTCCTTTAACTGTTGGATTGCATTCAGTTTATGTAATGCTCGAATATATTTCTGCAAATATGTTGATAGTATTTTTACCTTTGGGTATTTTACTTAGAACTTTTCCAATAACAAGAGGAGTTGGGGGATTACTAATTGCTTTAGCAATAGGTGCATATTTTATATTTCCTGTTTTATATATCATGTTAGATCCTTCATTTACTACACGCCCTGCAGGAGTAGATCCTCCATTTTTAGATAATGCATATGGATGTTACCCTGGATTTAAAGGAGGAGTTTCTTTAGCAAATATAGTAAATAGCCAAGAAACATACGAATATACTATTTTTAGTTATCAAAGAATTGGAGATATACTAGTAGAAATAACTATACGTTCGATTTATTATCCTTTTGTTGCATTTTCTGCAACTGTAATATTAATTATGGCAATGACACCAATATTAGGTGGAGATACTGGAGATATGATAAGATTAATTTCAAAATCAGTTTAGGTGAAAAATATGAAAAAAGAAATAATTTTAGTTTTAATGATGTTTTTAATTTTCTTTGGTTGCACTAAATATGAAAATGAATACATCTCCTGTTGTAATGCGCCTTTAAATTATTCATTATCAAATATGAGTAATTGCACTTTACCTGATGGAACAATAGTTGAAATAGAGTGTGATGTGATTATAGAAGATGGAGAAGTCATTGGAGGGAGCTGTTATTATGAAGAAGATCCTTTAATAAGTAGAGAGCCACTAATTATAAATTTTCCAATATGTACTCATGCAGAATTTAATCCCTGTATTAATGAAAACTGCGTTGCAATGGTATGTGGCAAAAGCTCTTACTTACCTACATTATATCCATCTGTTTGTGAGATAACAGATGACCATAGTTCAGTAATATCAAACCAATTAAATAGAAATGAAAAACAGTTCCAACAAGAATTATACAAAACATTTTGTGATTTTAAAATATTAAATGATAAAACTGCAAATGAAATAAAATCTTCGAACGGAGAACAATGGATAAACTCATTTAGATTTGGTATAGGAACAACATTTTCTGAATTTGAGGAAGCAAGATACTATTTTCCTGTTTATGATAAATTAACATATTTAAATCCAAGTGGGACTAAAGACAGGTTTATGAATTATTTGGTTCCTGAAGGTGCAACTTGTAGTTATGTGCCTGAAACTGGGTGGCAATGTCAAAAACCAAGTGGAAGTACTTTAACCTTTTCAACTGGAAGTTTTGAAGAATCTCAATATGAATGTGAACAAGCTTGTGGAGAAGCATGGGAGTATTCACTATTTACAAGATGTGAATATACAACAAATGCATGGATATGTACAGACTTTGAAGGAACATCAACTGCTTTTAAAATCTCTTATTTTCCAGATAATTATACAACAAGAAGAGCATGCGAATTATTTTGTGACTATGCATGGGGAGCATCACCAACTGAATGTACAACAACAGAAAATCATCCTATTTTTATGAATAATAGAGGATCATATTATCTAGATGTTGAACCACTAAGAGTAACTCAAAATGAAGTAACTTATGTTATGGATACTATTTATGGATTGAATAGATCTTTTTATGCTGAAATGTTAAACTCTGTTTGGAATTATCAAAAATGGACTGGATATACTGATGCAGACGGAATTCACCATTCAGGCATGATTTTTGAATGTACAAGTAATACAGAATGTTTATCTGGATTATGTACAAATGACTGGGGTTATTCAAGATACACCTGTATTGATGACGTTTCTGAAAATAGAGATATTATGTGCTATTGTAGTAAACTAGACAATGGAATTATTGTATGTTACACTGGAGAATCTACAATAGGCACCTCAAAAATAACTGGGTGTAAAGGGGAAGGGACTATTAAATTTACTAATAATGCGACAGAAGCATGTCAAAGAGGATTATTGGATGAAGAATATTGTACTGGTTGTTATGGAACACTTATACGTGGAAGGGCAAGATTTACAGAAGAAGAAATAATAACTCCTGTTTTTGAAATAACAAACCAAAATTATTTGAATCCTTTTGTATATCTAGCAGATGAAAATTATGATTATGCTAGATTTGATATTCCTGAAGGATGTTCAACTACTGGAGAAGTTCAGTGTAATGATATGTTAGGAGGGATTTGTCAATACTGTAGCCCCCATACAACAGATTGGGCAGTATGTGATCCTATAACTTCTTGCATAAATGATGAAGATTGTAGAGTTGAAGGTTGCGGAACTTACGAATTTCATTGTTTTGATGGGGTTGATAATGATTTTGATGGAAAAATAGACTTTGAAGATTGGGATTGTTGGTTAAGCAATCAAAGAGAAATGTGTTCTGATGGTTTAGATAATGAAAAAATAAGTGATGGGGTTTTAGGTTCAAATGGAAAAATAGATTGTTGTGATGAAGTTTGTTGGGAAGGACTACATGAAGGAATACACCCTTGTTATAATAGATTTGAATATTTTGATTTTTCAGAAATTAATTGTGGAATAGAACAAAGTGCGCCTTCTTACATTAGATTTAAACCAGATTCATTAAGTGGAATAGAAGATACCTATTTAAATGGATACTATGGAATAGAAGACGAATATATTTATGTTAATCCAGAATACATTGACAATCTATATTTTGCAAATGAAGATAGGTGTGATGTTACTTTTGAATTACAAACAGTACAGTGTTTTGATGAATGGATTGATTCATATAGAACAGGAAATTGGAATATTGTTAAAAACTGTTTAGGAGAAAATTCTGGAGCTTGGCATACTTGGTATAATTTACCTCAGCACAATACTGAAGAGGATAGAACAAACTTTAAAGTTCCATTTAGATACAAAATTATAGACTGGGGAAATTGCGAAGAAAATTATGAAACAAGCGCTAATTTAAATATAATGCCAAAATTAAGAGAATATGGATGGTGTGAACCTTCAACAATGGTTACAATGGCTGTTCAAGAAATAAGAGTTTCAGATACTTATACTGATTACTGCCCAGAAGAATGTGAATTTTATGCTGGGAGCTTATTATCAAGTGAGAATGATTATTGTAAATGTAATGGAAAACCAATAATGTATGAAACAGGAAAAACAGAACCAAGTGTAAAATATTTATATGATAAAAAAATAGAATTACAAAAATTAAATGTGGTTCCAATTTTAATTGCAACAGATAATAATTTATATAGTGAAAGAGAGATTAATAAAAAATGTGCTGAAATATCAGGTGGGATATGCTTCAATCCAGAATATCCTAATTTAATTGGAACTTTTTGCTATAAAGAAGGATATAATCCAACTAATTGTGAAGAAGTGATTGGATTGTATAAATACACCTCTACTAATGAAAGTGTATTTTCAACTTATTTAGTTCCTTATTTAAAAACGATGCCAACTGAAGAGGATCCTGTGGAATATGGAGGGTATAAAATATTAGGAACAGGAACAGAAATTATTGTAATTGGCGAATTAGAAGGTTCAGATATTAGTGTTCACGAAGATTTCACAAAAAGAGCAAGAGCAATAAAAAGAGAGTGTCCAAATTGTTTAGTAGCAATTCACATAAAAGGTGAAATGGGTGCAACCATGAGCGAACACTTAATAAATAATCTTGATGCCTTTTTTGGTTATGATGCTGATAATCTAGTAAACCCAAAACAAGATATGAATAAAGAACGATTAAATTTAATAGATATACTAGCATTAGATTTTCATCCAGATGTATATATTTCATCTAGATTTTATAGTGCTGATGAACAAGGAATACAGAATATAGTTGAAACAAAAACCAATTTTACACGTCAATTATTAGCACGTTATGAAAAACCAAGTTTAATTTTAGATTTTAAAATAAAAACAAGAGCAGGAGCAGAAGAAACAAATATAAAAATTTTAAATACTGCATATAGGAGTGATATAGGAGGAATAAAAGGTGCATCATATAGTGGATCAGATGGACATCCTTCATGGAGAACAAACTATACATGTGATGAGAGCGATGCAGTTTTCTGTGCAAGTGCTTGGTATGAAGATGAAGAAGGAAATTTGAGAAGTACTGGATGTGTTGAAGTTGGACATGAATATTATGCCGGTTTGAGTTGGAATACAGATTACTCAGACTGGATGCCTTGGGAAATTGGATGGACTGATGGAGAAGGAACTGGAACTGGATGGCAATGTGGACCTGCACCAAGTATTGCTTTACCTACAGCGGGAGAAATACACTTTACTGGATGTGATTTTAATCAATGTGTAGTTTACAGAGTAGATAGAAGAGTTGAATTACCAACTAAAGATTTTATTAATTCAGCAAAAATAACTCAAATATGCAAAGATGATTGTACAGCACTAATGATAAATGGAAATGTTGTTTATAATGAAGGGGGAATCTGTGATGGAGGTTCTGGTTGTATAAGTGCAAATCTAGATATTAAAGACTATTTAAAGGAGTGTGGAGAAAGCACATGTATTAATACATTTTCAATTTTTGTAATGGATTACAAATCTAATCAGGTTGGTGCGAGATACAAATTAGAATATACAACAACAGATTATGATGATGATTTTTATGGGGATGAATGGGCAAATGAAGAATTCTTAAATACCTTTTATGAATATTTATTTAGTAATCAAGATGACTTAGTTAATGCAGGAATTATAGGTATTGTCTATTCTGAATGGCGCGATAAAGGCGATGGTACAGGATTAATTTTAGGGGAAGATGGAAAAACAGAAAATTTCTGTACATTACAAGAAAACTCAAAAGAATTAATAGGAATTGACAGTTATGTTGGATATTCAAAGGTTTATGCATGGGAAGGAACTGAATGTGAATGTGTTGAATGTACAACACAAGATATAGACCTTGGATTATGCGGCGAAGGAACAAATGCACACATTTGTTCTGATGGAAAACCATGTAGTGATGGAACATTAGAAGATTCAGATAATGTAAAATGTATGCCTATGTGTGCAAGAGTACAACAAACATTCGAAACATATGAAGGAACTGCAGTTGATTGGACACAAGGATGTATATTGTGTAATGAAACAACAGGAACTTATAATTGCAATATATATTATTCAGATGGAACAATTGATGAAGCAGGACCAAACGGAAGGATAAAAGACCTAACAATATGGGATGCAGATATAATAAGCTCACTACCTAATGGATATAAATGTTGCATGATAGATGATTTAAGCGGAAATTTATTTACATATGATAAAACAAGTTATTCACAATTAAATAATGAATTAATAATTTATCCACGAGATGGAGATCCTGGACAAGACTGCGGAAAAATAGATAAAACAGAAAACATAAACACATGTCCTGGCTCACCAAATATGCCGAGGAGAAGAGGTGAATTAGTTTGTTATGTAAGTTAAAACAAAATAATAATATAAAATTTATCTTTTTTATTTTACTTATTAGTTTATCTCTTATATATTCGGCTAAACCAATTGATACAATACCTCCTGCAACTACATATACTCCATATATTTATTGTAGACCTATGCAAACGTGTACTTCTTCAGACATAACACAAGCAAATATTTTAGCGTTTATTTCTTCAAGCGATACTTCTATGCAAATAGAAGGATTATTATACTATGAAAATGAAAC
This sequence comes from Microcaldota archaeon, assembly GCA_020854825.1. Taxonomy (GTDB): domain Archaea; phylum Micrarchaeota; class Micrarchaeia; order Anstonellales; family JAHKLY01; genus JAHKLY01. Next base: position 89,833 of record JAHKLY010000001.1, read on the forward strand.
AAGATCAAAGATAGGAATATCAAATACACAAATCTTTGTAAGATACTCATGTAATGATGGTACAAGAAATTTATGCAAAATGTACTCTAATGAAGAAGGTACGTTTGTATTTAATTTAGATTATATACGATCCACTTGTTCAAATTGTACAACTATTTCTTTTTACTATTGCCCTGGAGAAAATACAGATTTAGAAAGATTATCACTTTGTTTAGGAGAAACTATCGCTTCTTTACCAGAATATTGTGAAGACCAAGGATTTTTTGATCCTTCACCCACTATTTTAGAAGAATATAATAACTATACATTTGCAACACAACCAGTTAGATTTTGTATTCCATCTGTGACTGGTGCAACAAATCAAATCTGTATGGGGGTTTTGATTATTTTTGGCATATTGGGAGCTGCAATGTTTACCTCTGGAAGAAACCCGTTATCTTTTTTTAATTTTTCAGGCCCAAGGCCCCCCACTGGAAGACAGTATAGGATGAAACCAAAATCCGTATCATTTACTATGATGGTTCCAGTAGGAAAAATAATTGGTGGGATTAGTGGTAAAATTCAAAAATCAGAAAAAAAATCTGTTGATTCAAAAACTCCAAAAGTTGCTGCCAATGTTAAAGATATTAAAAAAGGGATTGGAAAAACAGATTTAGTAGATAAACCAAAAACTACAAAAGCAATTACAGGTGCAGTTAAATCTGCTGGATTTATTAGGCAGGTTAAATTATCTGTTCAAGGGATAAGCAGTAAGGTAGCAGTAGGTGTGTTTGGTGAAAAAGGAGCAAATGTATTATTTGGAGAAGGAACCTCAGAAACAGCTAGGATGGCTACTGAAGCTATGCAAAGCATGAACATGAGAGAAAGAGGAATAGGGGGAGTATCCCCCCAAATGATCGCTGGGCCCCCACTAGATTATAGTGCATCGTTTAGTAAAGATTTATTAACAGGCTTATTTTATTTAGGAGACTATTGGATACAGGGGATGATGAATAGATTCACGATGGGTATTGTTCCATATCAAACTATAACAAAATGGAAAGGGAGACTCATATATGGTCCCTTATCAAAAATAGGACTTTCTTTAAGAGGTTATACTGCATTAAACAAAAATGAAAAATTATTTATTAAAGAACTACAAGAAAATTGGAAAAATATAGATCCAAAAAGTATAACTATATCTCCTTCTAAAGACGGAAAAACCGTAATAATAACTGCAAAAGATTTAAATGGAAAAACTACTCAATTATTTGAATTAAGAACTAAAAATTTAAATACAATAAAATATGCATTAAATTCCCAAGGAACAGGATTAAATAATAATAGTAATTACGCTTATTCATTAACTATTGAAGGGCTATTTAATTTGATTACTACTGCTGTTTTAACACAAAATCTACAATTAAATAAAGAAAAAATAAATGAAAAATTAAATAAAATAGAACAAAAAAGAGAAGAACTAGAAAAACAAAAAAGAACTGCAACAGGAAGAGAGTTAAGAAAGATAGAAGAACAAATTGAAGAATTGGATACTAATAGAAAGGGCGTAATCTGGACATATTCAGAAATGAATCTTCCAGAAGGTTCAGAATTATCTGAATATCAAATTAATGAGATACTAAAAGAATTTGACAGTACAAGAGAAAACACAGGAACTGGAATAATAGACCAAAAAATACAGAAGCAATTAGATAAATTAACAATTATGACTCAGCAAGCTATGATTTTATATTTTATTTCTAGAGAACTATTGCCTAATGCCTATTCTATTTCAACTGAAAATCCAAATTATAAAAAATGGGAAGAAGAATATAAAAAACAAAAAGAAAAAAATGAGGAAAAGAAACAAGAATTAGAAAAAGAAAAAGAAGAATTAGAAGCAAAAAAAGAATTTATCCTATCTGGAATAACTGGATTAAATGAAGAAGAACAAAAACGGTATTCACAAATTGAAAAAGAGCTGGAAATATTAAAAAATGATTATAAAAATGAAGAAGAAAAACTAATTTTAGAATTAAATTCATTGACTAGCAAAATGAATTCAACAAATATGGAAAAAATACATGAAAAAATTTTAGAATTAACAGAAAGAATTTCTGCTTTAAAATCTATTTATCAAACTGAATATAAAAACATACAAGAAGATATAACCAGATATTCAAACAATTTAATTATATTAATAGGTAGTGGCACAAGTATATATGAACAATTTGCTTCAAATGGTATGTATTCAGAAGCAAATGAAATATTTAATATATTAAACGAAATTCAAACTAAAGTACAATTTGAATTTCTTGAGGAATTCCGTTCTACTGAAAGTATAAAAAGTGATGAAGAAATTGAAAAACTTAGAAGCACATTCAATAAAAATAATTATACTATAGAATTAGCTATTTCTGCTATTTCTCCGTTATCTCAAACATTTCAAGCAGATGAAAGAGTATTGGAAGCTATACGTGAAGATGAATCATTTAAAACTGAGTTTAATTTATTTATTGAAAATATGACAAAAAAATTAGATGAGTATATAGATACTAATTATGACGAACAAATAAACTTAGAAAAGGAAATACAAATTATAAACGAACAAAAACAAACCCTATTGTTTGAAGCATTTAAATTAAGTAGTTACTTAGAACCATTAGAGGAAGGAAAAGAATATGGAATATGGAGTTCTGAAGAACAAAAAGAATTACAAAAAAGATTAGAAGAAATACAAAGAAAAGAAAGAGATCTAACTGAAGAATACAATAAAAAGATAGAAGAATATGAAAGCAGAAAAGAAGATACTCAGTATAGTATTCTTATTGAAGGATGGAAAATTGCATTAGAAGCAAACAGCAGATATGTTAATGAAACTCAAAAACCAAGTTTAACTGTAGACACAGATGAACGCATGCCTATAGCTACTACCCAATATAAAATGTACACAGAATATAAAACAATGACAACTGAATTTGATAAATACTACTCAGATATCGAATCTGGAAATTTAACAAAAGAAGAAAGAGAAAATACATATTATAGAATCACAAATACATATGAAACTACAATACTTTACAGAGATTTATTTAAACTTAATGAAAGTTTTATAGACGAATATTCTAGTTGGACAGAGAAACAAAAAGAAAAACGTTCTTCAATTTTAGAGTCCTGGGAAAAATATAATGAAGAAATAAAACAAATATCTTCTTTTAGAAATAATTGTGAATTTACAAGAACATATTCTTCAATGATAACAGAAGCAAGGGATATATTAAATACATTCGAAGAAACAAAAGATGAAGAATTAAGAAAAATAAATCAAAAAAGATTTGATAATTTGATAAGTGGAGACCTAATCGGATTTACTGGGGCATATATACATAACAGAGAGTATCATTCTGTAACTGAAGAAATATGGAATAAAATAAAAACTGTTTTTGGAAGCACTAAAGAAAGAGAAACATTTGATAGTTTTAATAAAAACATATCTTCTTTTAGAAAAACAAGAGAAGATGTTGAAGAATTTATTATTTCATATTCATATGAAAATAAAGAAGAAAAAAATAAAGTTGATGAATATCTATCATATTACTTACAAGATTCTGATAAACCAGAAAGGCAAAACTTAGATATTTTAAGAAATTACACAGCAAAACCAGAAAATACTGAATATAAAACTCTTTTTGAAACAACAATAGAATCTAGAAAATTATTTGAAATGTTTAGAGAAAAAGCAGAACAACAAAATAGAGAAGCATATAGACAAAAAATGTATAATAATGATGAACAAACAGAATATCATAATTATAATGCAACTAAATATAAAAAATATGCTAGACAATTAGAAAAAAGTTATTTGACATTAACAAAAGCAAATAATGAAAAAGAAAGAAAAAATGCAATAAAAGAATATAAACAATTAAGAGAAAAATTACAAGAATCAATAGTTTAGGTGTTTAAATGACTAAAACATACTATGAAAAATATGAGTTCATGGATGACCCAGATGTATATGAGCCGCGCGAAGATTCGTTTATGCTTGCTGATTATGTTAAAGGTGCTAAAGGTAATGTACTTGATGTAGGCACAGGGTGCGGTATTCAAGCCATTATAGCCTCTAAAACTGCAGATTATGCGTTAGGTATAGATATCAACGCAAAGGCTGTTGAATTGGCTAAAAAAAATGCTGAATTATATAATCTTAAAAATTGTGAATTTAAACAAAGTGATCTTTTTGAAAAAATAGAAAAAGAAAATAAATTTGATTTAATAATTTTTAATCCTCCCTACTTGCCAACAAAAGAAGAAGATAAAGTAAAGGGAGAATTAAACAAAGCATTAGATGGAGGAATAGATGGTAGAGAAACACTTGATAAATTTCTTAAAAATGTTAAAAAACATCTAAAAAAAGAAGGTAAAATTTTGTTAGTAGATAGTTCATTGGATAATACTAAAAAAACGATAGATATATTAGAAGACCAAGGATTTAAAGTTAAAATCTTAGAAACAAAAAAAATGTTTTTTGAAGAATTAAACATAATAGAGGCAACAGTAGAATGAAAAAAATAAAATTTAAATACATTTTTATAGAACCTGAAGGTTCAATGAATTTAGGAGCAATTGCAAGAGTATTGAAAAATTTTAGAATAAAGGAATTCTGTATTGTTAATCCCCAATGTGAAATAATTAATAATGAATCGCTTATGTTTGCAAAACACGCAAATGATTTACTTAAAAAATCAATAATATATAAAGATATATATAGTGCAGTAAAAGGCTGTAATTATATTGTAGGTACTACTGGAGTACTTCAAAGATTCAAAAAAACATTTAGAACTCCCATTGCATTAAAAGAATTCAAAAATTATAAACATCTAAAAGGAGAAATAGCAATTTTATTTGGAAGAGAAGGAGTAGGGCTAACACAAATTGAAACAGATTTATGTGATTTTTTAATAACAATTCCTACAAATAAAAAATATCCTATTATGAATTTATCTCATTCTGTAGCAATAATAGTTTATGAATTGAATAATCTAATCTACGAAACACCAGAACAAGCAGTATCTGAAAAAGAAAAGGAAAAACTTTTAGAATCTTTTAATATGTTAGTAGATAAATTTTCATATGACATGAGAAACCCAAAAAAAGTTAAAATTGGGTTTAAAAGACTTGTCGGAAGATCATTTATAAGCTCAAAAGAAGCAGTTTCTATATTATCTGTGTTTAGAAGAACAAATAAAAAAATAGAGAAGTAGAAAAAAGAAGAACTATCTCTTCTTTAATTTTTTAACAATTTTTACTCTACCTGGAGTTAACAAAATTTTATCATTATCAATTCTTGCAATATCTCCCCCTACTTTAGAAACATATTTTTTTAATGCTCCTACAGATGCTTTTAATTTATTTGGCCATTTAGACATTTTAGAAACATTCAAAAGCACAATATTTCTTGCTTTTAATTCTTCTACAATAGCTGTTACATCTTCTTCTTTCTCTAGAGCTATTGGTTTAACATAAAAATCCGCTGGTTCATGAAGAACATCTACCTCATCCATTTCCACAGTATCCATGTATTCTTCTAGATCAAGACTTTTACTTAATCCAAGCCCTCCTGAAATTTTTTCGAATAATCCCATTCATCTCACCTCATTAGTATAATTCCTACTTATAGTTTCAACATAAAGAATTAAAAGGATATTTCTTATAAATCTTTCTGTGATACTATGCCTTCATTTTCAGATATACTAGCAAAAGAAAGTATTTTTGTTGATAGAAACGTACTTTCCCCACATTATATTCCAGAAATACTTCTATTTAGGGAGGAACAAATAGAAAAGATAATGAAAGTACTTTCTCCTGCATTTAAAAATGAACGACCCCATAACCTATTTATTTATGGTAAAACAGGCACAGGGAAGACTGCTTCTGTCAAGAACATAATGAAAAAATTTAATGATATGGAAAGAAAAGAAGCAGTAATGACATACGTTAATTGTAAAGTGTATAACACTAGATATAGGATAATACAAAAAATAGCAAAAACATATATTTCTGAATTAGATAAAAGTGGATTTGGTTTGACTTATATTTATGAAAAATTAGTTTCCTGGATAATAGAAAATAAAATAAGATTGATAATTGTTTTAGATGAAGTAGATATGATTAAAGAATTAGATGATTTAATATATACATTAACTAGAATGAATGATGAATTATCTGAAGGGAGTGTCTCTTTGTTAGGAATATCAAATAAATTTAATTTTAAAGATGAATTAGATGCTAGAAGTAAAAGTAGTTTATATGAAACAGAAATGGTTTTTACTTCTTATTCTGCAATAGAATTACAGGAAATATTAAAATATAGATCAAATCTTGGATTTAAAAAAGGAATAGTTGATGAATCAGCAATAAACTTGACTGCTGCTATAACTGCCTCAGAAAATGGAGATGCACGATATGCATTAAGATTATTATTAAAAGCAGGAGAAATTGCTGAAGATAAAAATCGTGAAAAAATAACAGACTCTGAAGTAGAAGAAGCAAGAAGGAACGTAGATGAAGATTTAGCCGCAGAAGCAATAATCACTCTACCAGACCATCAACAATTAGTTTTATTATCTGTTGCAGATTTAGACTTAAAAGGAAGTAGATATGAAAAATTAAATGAAGAAGAGTCTGGGTTTTTATTTTCTGGTGAAGTTTACGAGGAATATAGAAGAAATTGTAAAAAACATAAGAAAAAACCAAGAACTGCTAGATGGTTCCAAGAGTATTTAAACGATTTGGAAATGCTTGGATTGATAACAATGGTAGAAAGTGGAAAAGGAATTAGGGGACATACTAGATTAATACGTATTGGCTATTCAGCTGAAAGTTTAAAAAATATTATAGAACGTAATTTTAGAAGAGGGAGTATACCTACAGATTCTGGTGAGGTATTATGAAAAAAATAATCTTTTTATTTATATTCATATTTTTATCTGGGTGCTTATCAGTAAAACAAGAAAACTGTGGTGTTATGCTGGATGGAGAAGTGAAAGACGAATGTTTTACTATGTTAATTGTTCAGGATTATTTAGAAACAAAAGATTTAGGGATAGGAATAAAATGTAAAGAGAGTATAACATTAGATTCTTCTTCTATTCTATGTTATAAATCACTTGCAATCACTGCTGCATATAATAAAGATAACTTTCATGCAGTTAGTTTTTGTGAAGAAACCTTTAACATTAATGCAAAAGATAAATATGGGAATATGATAGACTGCTTAACTGAAGTTGCAATAATTCTTGGAGATCCAGTAATATGTGAATATGCTCAATTTAGGTATGATGAAACTAAATCTTTTTGGAATAGTATTTTAGCACCTCCAGATAGAGGAAACATTAAATTAGATATTTGTCAAAAACGAGCTGAATTATCCAAAAAAAGAAGTGAAAGAATAGAGGATGGATTCTATTAATTTTTATTTGATAACCCTTTTTTACCTATTAATAACCCAATGAAACACAATATAGGTAAAATTATATGAAATACTACTACCTCAGTTGTGATTTCAGGCATAATATTACTTCCTATAAAAGAAGGAATAAAGGGAGATACAATTAATCCTATCACTATTAATAATCCTAGTATAAATGCAATTGAAGACGAAAGGTATATCAATAATATTTCAATAAATATTAAAACTGCTTTACCTATTAAAACCATAAAATCCTTTGCTTCAAGAGAGTATAAATCTGTAAATGCTTCTGGTAGTATTGGCAGGCTTAAAAATATCATATAAAAAAATATTAACGCAAAACAAGCAATAGATACTAATAACGAAAAGTTTAATGATTTATATGGATTATATTTAGATTTGTCAATTTGTTTTTTTGCTACCTTTTCTAAGCATTTAAAACACACTCTTTTTTCTCCTAAACTTTCTAAACATAAATCACAAAATGGCTTTTTACAAATAGAACATTTTCCAACAGCATCTCGATTAGTATGGATAGTACATTTCAATTAATCTCCTCCCATTATCTCAAGTGCTTTTTTTATACTCATTCCTGGACGTATACCTAAATCTTCTGCCCAACTAGTTGCGTGTTTTACTTTTGCTTTTTCAAAATCTTCAAATGATTTAACATTTGTAACAAAACATGCTATATCTCCGAGTTTTTCTGCTGCTCCATGGTCAATGTATGTTGATGCCACATATCCATTTTCTGCTTTAATAATTAACAAAGGGACTGTTCCTAAAATTAGTCTAACTGCTTTATAATCTTTATCTCCAAATTTGACTGTTTCTTCAGTCATGTTCATTATTGAGGAATTACCCATCTAATACCTCCTTTATTCCTGTTCTCTTTTTGCAGCAGCTGCTTTCTTCTTTTTCTCAAAAATCTTTCTGTGTTTTGCACAACTTATACAATAAGTTAATTTTTTTGTGTACATTGCTGTATCTCTATATGGATTATCATATTCTGGATCTTTATCAGATTCTCTTAAATCTGTTGAAAAGAAGTCTCTTTTTTCAAAATAAACTGCTTTGTTTCTTGGTACTTTCGCACCACAAGCACTACAAGTTTCAAGTTTTTCTTTTCCTCTTCCTTTTCGCCCCATATCTATCACTCCATTCTTCTAGCTGCCCAAGGCAAATGCCTTTTAATGTATATATTAATATACTATTCATTTTAAATACTTTATTCCTAAAAATGGGTCCAAAACCAATTTTTTGTTCATTAATCGCTCTTCCAGATAAAACTGGATTAAATGTTGGAACAATAATTAATTTACAATTTTTATTAATTTTTGTATATTTTTGTTTTGCTTTTTGTTCATCTATATTTGCAGTTAAAAAAACTTTTTCGTAATATATTTTACCTTTTTCATCTTCTATAGATATGTGCGCATGTTCATGTGCTAAAATTAAATAATCACATGATAATAATTCCCCATCTGGCCAAGCATGCCCATGTGCTAAACCTATTTTAATTTTATTTTTACAAACATGAACTATTCCTTTACAGGGGTGAATTTTTATTTTTGGTATTGATTCTAAATTTGCGTCGTGATTTCCTTTTATAACTGCTACAGTTATAACTTCGGAAAGTTTTGTAAAAAATAAAAATAGTTCGGGAGTTAATTCATATAAATCTTCTTTAACATCTCCTAATAAATAAATCTTTTTAATTTTGTGAATAGAAATAATTTCTAAAATATCATCTAACATTATTTGTGTGAGATTAATTATTTCTTCTCCTTGAGGGATAAGTTTTTTTTCAGCGCTTATATGTATATCTGCGATTACTAAAATATCTTCATCAATAATAAGCGCAGGTTTGTCATATAAAAATTTTATTTCTTTTTCCATAAAAGGATTTGATTAAAAATAAATAAAAATTAAAGTGAGTATTTATCTTTTAACTCTTACTGCATAATTGCCTTGTAATCTAGCACCAATTTTTTGTGCGATCTCAGAATTTATGTCCAAAACATAAATCTGCCCATTGAATTTTTCTGTAAATTCTTTTTCTCCACAAGCGGGACATTCTTTTAAATTCTCAACAATATACTTACAATTCTTACATGCTTTTGTTCCTGCCATTCAACCACCTATTTTTTTTTCTCAACTTTTTTTGGCTTAGGTTTTTTATCTTCAGATTCCTTCTTCTTTTCTTCTTTATTTACCCATTCTTCTTTTCCTAATCCTTCTGGCCTCATAGTTAATCCTACTTTAATATCATGAATATTACTCTTTAAACTAACTGTAGATATTTTTGCCATAACAGAATCTCCCTTTTTTAATGATTTCTTAGATTCTTTCCCCGCAAAAGAAGAGGTTTTTCTATTATAAGTTAAAAAATCATTTGTTATTTGAGATAAATGGACAAGTCCTTCAATTGGACCTAAATTCAAAAATGCTCCAAATTCTACTATTTCAGTTACATTTGCTTCAATGACTTCGTTTATTTCTGGTAAATAACTTAAAACTTCAAATTCAATTAAAAAATAAGCTCCTCCATCTCCTGGGATTACTGTTCCTTCAGATAAAACTTTCACTTCTTGAATATCTAATAATATTCCTACTTCCCTATCTACTTTTCTTTCATATTTTTCAATTAATAACTCTACTATTGCTTCTTCTAATTTCATTGAAAAATATTTTGGGGGAACGCGTATTTTATCTTCTATTTTAAATAATTTATACATAATTTCACCTATTGCCCATTAATATTAAGTTGTTCTACTAACTTTAATGTGGTGAAGTATTTAAATATGTTTTTATTACCCTATTTTTCAGTATTTTTACCTAAATAAAATTAATTCTTTTATTTGCCCTTAAAGAAATAACCTTTGCTCCTGCTTTTTTAGCTTTTTTTCTTAAATCTGCGTCGTTTGTACAAACGATCAAATTATTATTTTTAGCAAAAACTGCAATAAACTCATCTGGATGCTGTATATTTTCTATTAATCTAATTTCCCCTTCGTTTATTTTTGTATTTAATACTTTTAAACCGAATCTAGCATCCGTATCTCTTTTAGATAATGTTTGTAATTCAGTTAAAATTTTTGAAGTTACCACTAATTTATGCTCCTCCATTACTAGATCACATATCTCTTTGAAAATATCAATTTTCTTACTAGACATTAAAAAAAAGAAATTTGTATCTATGATTATTATTTTCATACTATTTCACCTCAAAAAAATTGAGTTAATTGGTTGTTTGTATTATCCTCAATTAATACAATCTCTTTAGTTGGTTGTTTTTTCTTTATTTTTATTGACTGGTCTTCACTTTGTGTTTCTTCTTTCATTATTTTTTTGATTTGTGCTTCACTTACACCTAAAATATATGCTGCGTCTGAAATATCTAATCTATAAAATTTAATCCCCTCTCTCATATTCTTTTTCAAAATGGATGCAATTATTTCAAAAGAATCTTCTATTTTTCTTGTAGATCCTTTAAGATATTTTTTGAGTTTTAAGGAAATTTGTTTATTTGTTGCTCTTTTTGTTTTTGAAGATCCCATTTTTTGAATATAACTTGGGAATGCATAACCAGTAAATTTTTTGTATTTTTCTTTTTTAGATAATGCCACTCCTGCAGTCATAAGATCAGTTGAATATCTTAAAAAACCCCAGTATTGCCTTTTAAGTATTCTACCATCAAAAATATCTGCTCTTGATAAATTATTATATGCTTTTGCAATATCTTGTGCTTTTTCATATTCTCTGGGAATATTTTCATCTATCCACAATTTAAACATTTCATGATCTAAGTCAACTGTGAATGAGACATTCCTTGCTTCTGTAAAATTAGTTGTTTTTAAAACAATCCTTAAAGCATCAAAAACATTAATCTGTTTATCCCTAAAAACACTTATATTCCTTGCTTGTAAATCATTGAGTGAAGCCCTAACATCTCCTGAATTTATCGAAACAATCTCTTCTATTATTTCCCTTGAAATATTAATATTTTCTTTTTCAGCAATAGAGATAAGATACTTCTGTATGGATGAATTGTTAACTTTTTTAAATTGAATTTTTCCACATAAGGAACGTAGTGACGCTATTTTTTTATCCCAAAGATCATCTGCAGTTAGAATAATCGGTTGTTTTGAAGTTTTGAGAAAACTAGAAATTACGGGTGTTCCTCCCCTATCTTTAGTTGATGACATTTTATCCACATCATCAATCAAAATCAGCCTAGTTTTTCCGAATAAACTCATTGTTTCTGCAGCTACGCCTACTGTCTTTTCAGTATTTATTTTATTTCTTATATCGCTTGCATTTAGTTCTAATAATTCCCAGTCAAATTGATGTTTTAAAGCATATGCAACAGATGTTTTTCCGACTCCAGTTGGACCATATATTAATAAAGGTTTTTCAACTTTTCCTCTTTGCCAATCTAAAGCCCACATAATAATTTTCTTTATCTCTTTATCATTACCTATAATCTGCGTCAAAGATTTTGGCTTGTATTTTTCAGTAAGTAGCACAGATATATTAGAAAAACACAACTTAAAAACCTAACTGAATAATATATAAACATGGTACTAATCGGATTATGTGGAAAACCAAATTGTGGAAAATCCACTCTGTTTTCTGCAATAACAATGGCAAATGCTGAAATAGCTGATTATCCTTTCACTACAATAGACCCAAATAAAGGAATTGCATATATTAAAGTTAATTGCCCTTGTACTGAATTTAATATAACCTGTAATCCTCAAAATAGTAAATGTGTTGATGGCTATAGGTTTGTACCTATAAATATCATTGATGTTGCGGGTTTAGTGCCAGATGCACATAAAGGTAAGGGATTAGGAAATAAATTTCTTACTGATTTAGCTCAGGCAGACTGTTTAATTCAGGTTATTGACGCTAGTGGAAGAACAAATTTAGAAGGAAAATATTCTAAATCGGACCCTAAAAACGAAATTTTATTTTTAGAATTAGAATTAATATATTGGATTAAAAGTATATTAGAAAGAAATTGGAATAAAATAAAAGGTAAAAAAATAGATTCAGTTTCTGAAGTATTACAAGGTTTAAAAATAAATGAATTAGAAGTTGAACATACTGCAAGAGAATTAAACTTAAATTTAGAAAGAATTGATTGGAATGAAAAAGATATTTTTGAATTTTCAAAATTAATAAAAGAAAAAAGTAAACCTATACTCATTGCTGCAAATAAAACAGATTTAAATGAAACAGATGAAAATATTAAAAAATTAAAAATTGAATTTCCCAACAAACTAATAATTCCTGTTTGTGGGGTTGCTGAATTAGCATTAAAAAAAGCTAATGAAAAGGGAATAATACACTATTTGCCAGGAAATAAAGAGTTTATTATACTCCAGAAAAACTTAGATAAAGAACAAGAAGAGGGATTATTAAAATTAAAACAGATAATACAAAAAAACGGAACTGGAATACAGGAATTAATGAATATCACAGTTTTAAATTTTTTGAATATGATTGTTGTGTATCCAGTTGAAGATGAAAATAAATTAACTAATAATAAAGATCAAATACTTCCTGATGCTATTTTATTAAAAAAAGGCACCACCGCTCTTGATTTGGCTTTTGCAATACATTCTGACTTTGGTAAACATTTTATTCGTGCAATTAATGTTAGAACTAAAAAAATAGTCGGAAAAGAGTATATTTTAAAACATAATGATATAATTAAAATAATAGTAAAAACATAAAGGGAGGTTAAAACATGAAAAAAATATTGTTATTAGTTTTGATGATAAGTATAGTTTTGTTTGGATGTATTGAAACAAACGAAAATTTGAAAAAAGAAGAATTAATATTGACTTCTTTAGATAAACAATTAACATTGCCTGAAACATATCAAATATCCTATTCTGAAAAAGTACAAGGTACAACTTTAGATATCTTTTTACTTAAAGGAGAAACTGAAGTAGTTATCACAAAATCTGAAGTTGATACAAAATGGGTATATCTAAATAAAGAAAATACTACTTTTTGTGAACAAATGTATGATGAAGATATTTTATGTGCAGATATAATAAATGATTCACGATTTGATGCTGAAATAAACGATGCAAAAACAAAATTTATTAATAATAAACTAACTAATGAAGCAAAAAATACATTTAATGTTTTAATAGATACAAAATCATTAGATTTCAAAGGAGATATTTTAGAAAGAAATTTTGCTGAGAGAACCTGTAATCAAATAGAATTTCAAATAAATTATCAAGACTTATCTGCTGCAAATCTAGCAAAAATAGGTATCTCTTCTTCTAATCCCTTAGTAAATAAATATAAAAACTTTACACAAACTGTATGTTATGATGATGAGTTTGGAATTCCTTTATATATAAAAATAACTTATTTTGATTCTGGAAAAGAAACTGTATTTGAAAGAACTGCTTTAAGTTTTAGTGATAATCCCCCAGAATTAAAATTACCTGGAGAAAAAGTAAATATTAATGAATTTTACAGTTATTTTTCTGATGCAAGAAGAGAATTAAACGCACTCGTTTATTGTATAAATCAAGAAGAAAATGATGGATGTTTTAAACAAATTTCTTATGAATTAGAAAGCTCAAAAATGTGTGAATATATTAAAGAAGAAACCAAAAAATATCAATGTTTAATTATTGCTTTAAATTTTGATAAAAACCCAAACATATGTAATTTAATTAAATCACAAGAAGACAAAGACGCCTGCTATTTTGAATTAACTAGAAATACTGGAAATAAAACATATTGTGATTATATTGTTGATAATACAATAGAAAACATGTGTTTAGACTTAAATATAAATATTCCTATTGAAATTAAAGAATGTGAACAGGATTCAGACTGTTCTATACAAGGTTGTAATACTGAAATTTGTGCACCAATAGAAAAAGAAATAACAACTAACTGCCAATGGAAAGAAATATACTCTTGTTATACTGAAAATACAACAAGTTGTCGATGTATAAATGGGAAGTGTTCTTGGGAATTAACTAATAAATTAATTGATTGTATAAATGAATATGAAACAAAAAGAATATTAGAAGATATAAAAAATAAAAAAAATGAACAAGAAACTAACCAAACAGATATAGAAATAGAAAAGTAGTTAAAAACAAACAAGCATTCCATAAAATAATAATTAAATATATAAAATTAAATGGAATAAAAAAAATAGGAGATAATAAAAATATAAAGCAGATTAATCCTAATACACTCCTATTTATTACTTTTTTAAATTCAAATTTGTTTTTTCCCAAACCCGTAACTCCATAGGTGTTCGGTTTTGACTTAAATATTCCTTTTATTAATGCAGAAATCCTAGTAAGGATTAAAGAAAAATTAATTAAATACGCAAAAATACCAATTTTATAAGAATTATTATAAATTTTAGAAAAAACTAAGATAGAAAACGGAAATAAAAAAACAAACAGCAATAAAGAGATATAAAAATTATAAGTTGCAGGTATATACATTAAAAAAAAGATTAAAAATATAGAAGAAACAAATTGACTAACAGATAAAAAATGAAGTCCTAAAAATTGTATTAAAAAATTGAAATGAAGTTTGAATGGAATTTTAGTTATATTTTTGATATAACAATCAAAAAGCAACCGAGTATTGGAGAAATTATATCTAAATTGCTGTTTCTGGAACTCACTATAACTCTCTATTTTATAACTTAAACAATAACTTTTGTTTATATATTTTCCTTTGTATCCATTTATTAATGCTTTAAAGGAATATGCAATATCTTCTATTAAATAATTAGGAAATCCTCCTAATTTTTTAAGTATCTTTACATCCATTAATGCTAAAGAACCCCCAAATAAAGCAGCATCTTTTTTATTATTAATTGGCTGGATTAGATTATAAAAAAACGCATTTGTTTCTTTAATCGCATTTTCAAAAATAGTCCCATTTATTGTGGTTTTTTTTGTTTGTATATATGCTAATTTATTGTCTTTAAAAAAAGGTAATAAATCAATTATAATATTAGGATCTACTAATTTAAAATCATCTTTATCAAAAATAATTAAAAATTCCTCATTACAATAATTAAAAATAAAATTATTTAAGTTTCCTGCTTTAAAATTATTATTATTCTCTCTTGAAACATATTGAATATTATTTTTTGTACAATATCTTTTAAGCTCCTCTTTTAATTTTTTTCCTTTTGAATCATCCAATAAATATAATTTCTTATTCTCATATTTTATATTCTTCATTGATACTAGTGTGTTTTTAACTATCTCTTTATCCTCTCCAGAAAAAGTGCAGACAACCGCTACAGAGGGCTCTTTTTCAAATGATGTTTTAATTAATTCGTCCTCTTTTTGAGTTAAATAATAAAAATAAGAAGATAAAAGAAAGACTGCATTTAAAAAAATACATATAAAAAATATAAGTGAAAAAATGTTAGTTAAATTTATTATTATAAAAGAAAAATAAACAGATAATAGTACAAAAAAAAATAATAAAACCAGTGGGATGTTTTTTTTACAGAAATTCATATATTTATCTAAATCTTAAGGATTAAAAAGGGTTCTAATAATTAAAATATCTATGTATATCTGTCAATTTATTTGGAATATTTTCACATATATCGGAACTTTCATATTACTATTTGCTAATGTATTTCTAATTTATTCTATAATCAAATATAAAAAAGAGATAGAAAAAAAATATTCTGATACTGATTGGAAACCAAAAGTTTCAATTATAATTCCTACTTATAATGAATCTGTAAAAACATTAGAAAAAACTATATTGTGTGTTCTTAAAAGCAATTACCCAAAAAACAAATTAGAACTAATAATAGTAGACGATGGCTCTACAAATGACTCTTGTGATATTATAAAACAAAAATATAAATCGCAAAATATTAAAATATTTAAAAAAGAAAATGGAGGTCCTGCAAGTGCAAAAAATTATGGAATAAAAAAATCCAAAGGAGAACTTGTTGGTACAATAGACTCTGATTCATTTATAGCTCCGAATACAATTTATAATATGATAAAAATATTTAAGTCTGATAAATCTATAGGGGCTGTTGCGTCTTCTGTTAAAATATTTAATCCCAAAAAATGGATAGAAAGATTTCAACATTTTGAGTATGAAGTAATTTTATATGTTAGAAGAATATTTATGGTTTATGAAAGTATTTATGTAACTCCAGGTGGTTTTTCATTATACAAAAAGAAAATTTTGAATAAACTCAAAGGGTTTGATGAAAATTCATTAACAGAGGATATTGAAATTGCTTTAAGAATTCAAAGTTTAGGATATAAAATACGGTCTTCTTTAGATGCTTATGTGTATACTGTCCCCCCTCAAGATATATTATCCTTAATAAAACAAAGAGTAAGATGGATAAGGGGGGGCATAAGAGATAGAATAAAAAACAGGCATCTTTTTAGTTTTGAATATGGAGACTTTCTATATTTGGGTATGTGTTTTGATTTTATAATACTAATACCTATATGTATAGGTATTGTTGCTCCTTTTATTATGGCTTTGTTGAATGCTTCATGGATTAATGAACTTGGTTTTGTTTCTTTAGCTTATTTATCTACGTCCCATATTACAGGGATTGGAATAATAATCACCATATTAACTGTATCTTGGACTTTATCTGTTATTAATTTTATGGAAAAAAATAGTGAAGAGGGCACAAAAGTAGGATGGGACCCAATCGGAATATTAATATTTATATTTGCTTATGGATATATTATGGTATTTTCATGGCTTGTTGCGTTTTATAAAGAAATTACATTTTCAAAAAAATCTTGGGAAACAAGAGAATCTATTGTGAGGTAATAAAATGGGAAGAAATTTTAGTTTGAATGTATATACAACTGTTTTTATAATTACCCTAGCTTTATTTTTAACTGGCATATATATAGGAATGAAACTTAATGATATTTATTTAATCGATTTTGGAAAAGAAGTAGAAACATTAAATGTTAAAATGCACTCTTATGAACTATTATTCTTATTAGATAACTCATCAATGGGGTGTGATTTATATGGTGAATATGCAGTTACGTTAGATTCTGAAACCTTTTCTATAGGTGCAAACTTAGATTATATGGAACAACACCAAGGAATTGAAAACAAAGAATTAAAAATGCAATATTTCAAACTTGAAATGAGGGATTATTTGATATCAAAAAAAATGATAAAACAATGCAATCTTAACCAATCAATTATATTATACTTCTATTCAAACACAGAATGTATACTTTGTAGAGATCAAGGATTTGAATTAGATAAACTAAAGCATGATATAAATATAAACAACCAAACAAACGTGCGCACATACTCATTTGATGGAGATTATGAAGATAGTGCAGTAATACGCGCATTAAAACACGAATTCAATATTTCTACATATCCTGCATTAGTCATCAATGATCAAGTATATGAAGGCTTAAGGCGCTCACAGGAGATTAAGAATAAATTAAATTAATCTAAAAACTGTATTCTTTCTTTTACGCGCTTTTGATATTCTTTATATATTTTATTAACAGTCCTGTCATCTACGCGCCCGCCATTATATTTATGATTTCTTAATGCGCCTGAAAAGGTCATTGGGATGTGAAGAATTTCATGTATAATGACTTTTTCTTTGTCTTCAATTGATAATTTATCAAATTCCTCAGATAATACTTCAATAACATAAAAGGGTTTAACTTCGAGCGCTTCCTGCCATATTTTAGGAAAATTCCAAATACGAGCATAAGCATTTGCATTTGATCCAAAAGAGCGCATACATATAATTCTTGCCTCATTAATGTGCCCAAAATCTAAAACGTCTAATAATTTTTCAGCCATTTCTTGAATATCTGACGCCTTTTCAAATTTCATATTAAAATATTGACTTAAATATTTAAATAATCTTTCTAAATAATAAATATATGGGTTTTCTAAAAAATATTAAAAATTTGATAAACAAACGAGAATTTCAAAAAACTACTGAATTTCCAAAAATAATTTTAGATGATAAAACAAATGATGCAGTTTGGATATTAAATAATATTAAATCTCCTTATGAACCTATATGTTTAGGTGTTGAAATAACTATTTTATCTGAAAAAAAAGAGGAAACAATAACTAATCAAACAGATACATTAATAAATAAAGATAAAATTAAAGAAGTTGCAGACACATTTATGAAAGAAATATCAAAGGGTCCTGGAAATTATGACATTCAGGTTTTAGAAAATTGTATTTTTCTTAGTGAAGAATTAGATTTACCAATTATAACTTGTGAATTAATACTCAATATTATTGACACCCAAATAAACACCTTAGAAAGAAAAGGTGCATCAAATCATTGGAAAGAAGAACATACAGATATGATTATGGATTTAAATTCTCTTTTTTTAACCCCATACACCCATTCTAAATTATTGGGAAATAACGAAAAAAAAATACAAGAATTAAGACAAAGAATTAAAGAGCTTGATAAAAAATACTGTCAATCCTCTTGATCTTCTCTAAATTTGGGATTTATCATTTCTGGTGTCCATTTAATATTATACATTAGTTCTACTTTAACTTCTTTAACTCCATCAAGTTCATTAATTGAATCTTCTACTTTTTGTGCTATTATTTTTTTCATTGGACATGCAGGAGTAGTAAATGTCATTTTAATATATACTCTATTTTGTTCCTTAATATTTATATCTAAAATCAATCCTAAATCATAAACACTAATTGGGATATGTGGATCAAAAACTGTTTTTAATTTTTCAATTACTTGTTCTTTAGTTACCATAATTTTAATTTAATACCTATATATTTAAATAGATAAACTAACAAGGAAATATGTGAGTTTTATGTTTAAAATATATAACACATTAACCAGAGAAATCAATGAATTTAAGTCCATTAAAGAAGGAACAGTTAGTTTATATACTTGTGGACCTACTGTCTATAATTATGCACACATAGGCAATCTTAGAACTTATATTTTTGAAGATTTACTTAAAAGATGGCTTTTATACAAAGGTTACACAGTAATTCATATTATGAATATTACTGATGTTGATGATAAAACAATACGTGATTCACAAAAAGAAAATATTTCACTTAAAGAATTTACAAAAAAATATACTTCTTCTTTTTTTGAAGATATCAAAACCCTCAATATATTACCTGCAAATAATTATCCTTGTGCCACTGAAACAATCCCAGAAATGATTGAAATAATCAAGAAGCTCATTGAAAAAGGATATGCCTACCAAGGTGAGGATAAATGCTGGTATTTTTCAGTGTCTAAATTTAAGGATTACGGCAAATTGGCACACATGGATTTATCAGAGCTCAAATCTGGAGCTAGAGTTGCACAAGACGAATATGAAAAACAACAGGTAGCAGATTTTGCACTGTGGAAAGCATGGGATGAAAAAGACGGAGATGTTTATTGGGAAACAGAACTTGGGAAAGGGAGACCGGGTTGGCATATTGAATGTACTGCTATGAGTACTAAATACCTTGGTAATCACTTTGATATTCATTGCGGAGGGGTTGACAACATGTTCCCTCACCATGAGAATGAAATTGCACAGACCGAAGCAGCAACCGGAGAAACATTTGTCAATTATTGGCTGCATTCGGAGCATTTGATTGTTGAAGGCAAAAAGATGAGTAAATCAACAGGAAATTTCTACACATTACGCGACCTCTTAAACAAAGGATATAAACCTAGTGCAATAAGATGGCTTATGCTTTCGACCCACTATCGTGAACAATTAAATTTTACTTTTGATGCTTTAAAAAGTTCCACAGAAACATTACAAAATATTGACTTGTTTATTCAAAGAATTATACTTAAAGAAAAAGAAACAGAAGAAGGAAAAACAGCAGAAATAGATGAATTTGTTGATGATGCAAGGAATGGTTTTGTTGAAGCCATGGATAATGATCTTCAAATTTCACAGGCCCTCCCAAACTTGTTTGGTTTTATTAACAAAATAAACACTAAAATAGATTTAATGAAAAAAGAGGATTTCAAAAGCGTTCTTGAATTTTTAAAAGAACTTGATTCTGTTTTAGGAGTCATGAAATTTGAACTGCCTGAAGTACCTAAAGAAGTTGGAAACCTTCTTGAACAAAGAAACAAAGCCCGTGCAGAAAAAGACTGGGAAACATCTGATAAAATAAGGGACCAGCTGATTGAAATGGGTTATGAAGTCCATGATGACAAAGGGAAAACGAAGATTTACAAAAAATAATTATATTATTTTAAAACACTTATCTGCTATTAAATGTGAAAAATAACCTATCGCACCCGCTAATAAAAATAATATTCCAAAAACAAAATATAATATTATTGAATAAACACATACTGCTAACAATGTGTGTGTTATCCCCCTATGTTTTGGACGTATTAAATTACTTAAACCTAACCAAGCTAAACAAAAAACAGCTGAAAAAAATAAAAATATAATAAAAGAATCTGAAGAAAAAGTAATAAAAAATAATTTATAAGAAAATAATATTAATAAAATAAATACTGTTCCATTCATAATCTTTGTTCCTTTGCTTTTAGGATGATCTAAGTCTGGAATAATGGCGCTTAACATACCAATAAACAAAAAGAGAATTACTTCACTTTCAGTAGAAACAATTTCTGGATATAAAAAATAAATAGATGTTAAACATAACAAAAATCCAATTAATAGGTGACCTAAATAATCCATCTGATCACTTTTCAAATTTATTTATCATTTCTTTTATTTTAGAAATATAAAATTCCTCTCCTTCCTGCTTAAAATCTACTTTTTTAGCAAAATTTAAAATTTCATAATACTTTTCCCCTAATTCCATCTTATAAAAAATAAATTCTTCTTCATCAACACAACCCAATTCATATAAAATTGCCAAATCTTTTAGTTGTTTTAAAACTGCTCTTGCTTTTGGGGAGATTTGTTTTGATGGGCTACTGCGAATTATAGAAAGAATATTTAATATTAATATCAAAATTCTGTTTTTTATTTTAGAAAGGGTTGTTTTTTCTGTTGATGTCTTTCTTAATTTATCTAAAATTTTCTCTTCTTCTTTTAAAGGAGTTAAATATGTCATTTCTTCAAAAAAGTGTTTTTCAAATTTATGCAGATTATTCTCTAGCATATATGAATCTTCTATTTTTTTTTGCTCTTCCTTTTTTTGTTGCCTTATTTTTGGCATTTACATCACATTATATTGAAAAAGGAAAAATATAAAAAGGATTGTAAACAAATGAATAATATGTTTGAAGAAGAAGGCAGCCATTATTGGATTTTAGCAATTCTTTTTGTGGGTGCTGTTATTATAATCTCAGGTTTATATGTAACTGGCATTTTAAAATTAGACGCTCCTCCTCTTCCTCCAAAAAATATACAAATAACACAAATTCAAAATTCGTTAAAAATTACTTGGGATAAATCTCCCTCTGTTGATGTTATTGGATATAATATATATAGAAGTAAACAATATTCTGTTCAAGGTGAAAAAATAAATCAAGAAATAATATATGAAACTGAATTTATAGATAAGTGGTTAGTTGAAGATGGTACTTACTATTATTTAGTACGTGCTGTTGATAATACACAAGAAGACGAAGGTATAACCCAAGTTACTTATTATTTTGACACTGCTCCTCCATATGGAACTATTATTTCTATCAATAATGGAACTAAATATACAAATACAAAAAAAGTAAAATTAAATTTGGAATCACATGATAGTTATATTTGTAGATATAAAAACGAAGGCGGAAACTGGACTGACTATACAAATTATGTTTTAATAAAAGACTGGGAACTAATTGACGAAGAAGGATTACAAATTGTGTATTATCAATGTCAGGACAGAAATTATAATGAAGGTTCAATTGAAAGTGATTCAATTATTTTAGATAAAACTTTACCAGAAATGGAATTTATACGTTCGATAAAAAACATTTATTCTGAAGACGAAATCATAAACTTTTCTATTTACTTACTAGATAATTATCCAAATAATTTATCTTGTTATATATATTTAAATAATACTTTAATTGCTAATCAAGTAAAGGAATTTTTTGATGCTTTTTTAACTTTTAATTTTAATATTGAAAAACAAAGTAATGGAACTTATTTAATAAAACTAGTTTGTGAAGATGAAGCAGGAAATCAAAATATATTTTCCAAAAATATAAAAAGTATTATAATTGGAGAATACAGATCAAAAGAAGTTAATATAACTATTAATAGAGATGAAGAAATAACAAATAATAGAGAAGTAATTTTATATGTAAATTCTAAAAACGCAAACAAGTGTAGATATAAAAATGAAGAAAGAGAATGGAGTGAATGGGAAAAATATACCTCTTCTTTAAATTGGGTACTGAGTTCTGAAGAAGGGATAAAAACTGTGTATGTTGAATGTTTAAATAATATAAATGAAAGTTTAGGGATTAATTGGGATACAATAGAATATAAAATAATTTCTGGCTC
The DNA here is from genome assembly GCA_020854825.1 of Microcaldota archaeon. GTDB lineage: Archaea > Micrarchaeota > Micrarchaeia > Anstonellales > JAHKLY01 > JAHKLY01. The sequence goes on from JAHKLY010000001.1 coordinate 112,798, forward strand.
TTCTGGAATCATTAAATGTATTGGTGTTCCTTCAAATTTAAATATAATAACAGATAAATGCACTAATTCTTTAACTATTAATTTAAAATTAAGTGCTGTTTGTGCTGATGAATGTACATATAGAGAAGTAGAATCTGGAATTTGGAGAAGATGGGAAGATTATAGAAACTCTAAAGAATTTTCTTTAAGTGCAAGATATGGTGAAGGAATAAGAGAAATTGAATATAAATGTAAAAATAAATATGGTGAGTCAGAAATAAGTAGTGCAAAAATACATTATGATATAACTCCGCCAAGTGATTACGTATTTTTAGAAGCTAATTCACAAGAAGATGGGAAAATTAGGCTATTTTGGAGTTATTTAGGTGTAAAAGAAGATACTTTTGATATTTATAAAAAAAGTTTAGTTGGAAGAACATTTAATTATGTAGATAATACAAATCAAAAATATTGGATTGATTATGACACATATAATGAACAAGAATATCACTATTATATAGTCGTAAAGGATTGTGCTGGTAATGAAGGAATAACACCTAGTAATGTTATATCTATTATTGCTGACTCTGAAAAACCAGAAATAAGTATCTATTCTCCATACGAAGGAGAAGAATTTAATAAAAAGAACATAAATCTAGAATTTGAAATAGAAGATAATTTGTCTTATTTGATCACATGCCAATATCAAGCTGGTGGAAGTAAAAAAAGTTTAGGAAATTATTATTCAGGACAATATGTTTCTGAAAATATTGCTCTTTCGCCTTCTTCATCAATTGCAAGTGGAGATGAAAGAATTAGAATATATTTATATTGTAAAGATGGGTCAGGAAATGAAGAAATAAACTATGTTTCTGTGATTTATATTCATGAAACAGAAATAGAAGAAGAAATGTCTGGTCCTGGAAATATTGATTAAAATTCTCTATTTATAAAAAAATCTGCCATACTTAATAATTTTTCTTTTGCCTCTGAATCTTTAAGCTCTTTATTTAATTTTTCTTTTTCTTTATTAATAATATTTTTAGCAAATTCTTTTGAGTAATTTATAGAATCATATTTTTCAAATAGTTCAACAACTTTATTTTTTAATTCTTCATCTTCTGTATGGCTATCTAATGTTTTAGTTAAAAAATCTCTTTCTTCAGGAGTACATTTTTCTAAGGTATTTATAACTATTAAGGTTCTTTTTCCTTCTGTTATGTCGCCTTTTATAATTTTTTGGAATTTTTTATTATCTCCTACTATATCTAAAATATCATCTTGTATTTGAAATGCTATTCCTACTGCTAAACCAAAATCTCTTAAAACTTCTATTTGTTTTTCTGTTCCATCTCCTAAATATGCACCTAATTCACAAGCTCCTGCTATTAGTGCCCCTGTTTTTCCTTTAACCATCATTAAATAATCTTCTTCTGTTAAATCCCATTTATTATATGTAAACCAGCCTATTTCCCAGCCTTGACCATCTAATACTCCTTTAAATGCTTTATTATAAATATGAATTGATCTTTGTAGTTTATCTTTTGGAATATTTGCTTCTTCTACTGCTTTCCAAACATATACAAATAACCCATCTCCTGCATTTATTGCTAATGGGATTCCGTTAGTTATATGTATACAAGGTTTTCCTCTTCTTTTTAATGAATTATCTTCTATATCATCATGTACTAAAGTAAAATTATGAAATATTTCAAAGGCTGCTGCTGCTTTTTTAATTCCTTCATATTCGCTTCCTACTGCCCTGCAACATAATAAAGTTAAAAGAGGTCTGAATCTTTTTCCTCCTCTATCTAAAAATTCCCAAATCAATGGATATATTGTTTTTGGTTCTGCATTTCTAGGTATTATTTCTTCCATTATTTTATCTATTTCTGGGGCTCTTAGAGTAAGCAATTCTAAAATATTCATAAGAATTATTTAACCTGTTGTATATAAAAAGTTTTTCTTTTTAATAAATACCAATAATTTTTAAATTAAAAGAAATAGGTGAGGCAGATGGCATCAAGAATATCAAATATATATGGAATGGATATCTACACAGATGGTGGTGGATTTTTAGGAAGAGTACAAGATATAATAGTTGATCTAGAAAAAGGAGAAGTAGTAAGATTAACTATGGAACCTTTAAATTTCTTAGTTTCCAAGGAAGAAGCAATGAGAATTTTAAAGGAAAAAAGTATTCTTTATAAAAGTGTTAAATCTGTAGAAGATGTTGTAATTGTAACAAAAACAAGAGAATAAGTGGGAATATAGACCCCCCTTACTTCTACTATTATTAAAATTTAACTTTTTTTTCTGATTTTTTAATATTTTTATTAAAATTCTAAAATTTCACTTACTTTTAATTTATAAACTTCTAAATATCTTATAAATTTATTAAAAAATATATCTGCTTCGTGTTCAAGATCTTCTGGAACTAATAAAACTGATTTTGTTAAATATTCACAATTTTTTAAATTTGATTTTCTTAAATTATAATAAAACCTTCTTTTTATTTTGTTATATTCATTTAAATTTGTTTTTATATCATATAAGTAAATTAACATAATGTAACTATAGATACATATATTTTTAATATTAATTATAATAATTAATAATAGAAGTTAAGGGTCCCACACCCCCTAAGCAAAACAGTAAATATTAAAAATGTATTCTTATTTAATATTTTAATTTAATTAATAGGAGATGAAAATAATGAATAAAGTAATTTTTTTAATAGGATTAGTATTAATTAGTATGTTCTTATTTTTTGGATGTACTGAAACATCAGAAATAACAGAAAATCAAACATTAAATACAGAAGTTGAACCAACATTACATTTTTTTTATGATCCTTCTTGGGATTTAACAATATATAATAATTTTATTGAAAACTTAAATAAACAATTACCAAATATAATTATTGACAAAAAATGTATTGATATACAAAAATATGTCCAAAATATTTCATCTGCTTCTGAAGAAGCATGTATAAGTGAAATAGGATATTTAAAATTTAATGAAAATATGAATTTAGCCAAAAAATTACAATTATCTTCATCTGTTTTTGTATTAAATATTAAAAATAAATCAGTAGAAATACCATTTACTCCTGTAACAACAGCATTTGCACAAAAAATATGTTTAGAAGATATAACAATAGAAGGATGTGACAATTTACAAGAATTACCTAAATTAGAAGCAACAGTAATTATAGATGTATCTAAAACAGAAGATTATAATAATTTATTTTCTTTTTTTGAATCATCAGGATTACCTTTAGAAGTAAATATAATAAATTATTTATCTGAAGACGCAAAAACAATATTAAATTCACATAAATTAACAACAATTCCAATTTTAATAATAAATCAAGAAGCAGTAGAAAAAATTACAGACGAACAAATAATAATTTTACAACAATTTATTTTAATGGGATATTTTGAACAAAATACAGACATATTAGTATTATCTTTACCTGGAACAGAACAATTTATAGGTAATAAATATAATGAATCCAAAATAGATTTATTTATTATGTCTTATTGTCCATATGGATTACAAGCCCAAAAAGCAATAATACCTGTTAAAAAAGCATTTGGAGATGAATTAACTTTAAATATAAAGTTTGTTGATTATATTATGCATGGCAAGATAGAAATAGATGAGAATAATATACAATATTGTTTACAAAAAGAATATAATGAAGTCTTTTTTGATTATTTAAATTGTTTTACAATCACAGGCAATACGACAGATTGTTTGTTCAAAGTAAATTTGACAGAATCAAATATACAACCTTGTATTAACGAATTAGATAAAACATATAATTTAACAATGTTATATGAAGATAAAAATTCCTGGCTGAATGGAAGATATCCTCAATATCCGATTAATAAATTGGAAAATGAGATATACAATGTTAAAGGTTCACCAACAATGATTTTTAATGGGATACCTGTTAGTTGGCCAAGATCTCCTGAGGGAATAAAACAAGGAATATGTAATATGTTAGAAAATCCACCGGCAGTTTGTAATACTAATTTAAGTACAGCAACAGCATCACCAGGTATTGGAGGAGGAACAGGTACTTCTTCTTCAGGAACCTGTTAAGTTCATCTTTTTATTCTTTTCCTTTTTTATTATATTATGGTTTTTGAACTTCCACCTATGGGACCAAAAGTAGGTATATATTCTATTTCTCCAAATATAAATAAATTAAGTTTAAAAAACAAGAAATTAGATATATTTTTAGAAGGAGGATTAGAAGTTAGAAGTAATAATGTATTAATAGGACCTTCTGGGGAAGAAAAAATACTTTTTGCATTACAATTTATCCAGGCAGGGTTAGAAAAAGGAGAACCAGGAATAATTATTACAACAGATATATTACCTACTGAAGTAGAAAAAATATCTAAAAAATTTAATTGGGATTTAAATATTAAAGAAGAATTAAATTTATTTAAAATAATAGATTGTTATTCATGGACGTTAGGGAAAAATATAGATAATTCCAGACAAGATATATTAATTCAAGGTCCAAATGCATTAAATGATCTTTCAATAGCAATATCCAAATTAGTATCTGAGTTATCAAAACCAGAAAAACCGATTAGAATTTGTTTTATATCCTTATCTACTTTTTTATTATATAATGAATCAGAATCAATATTTAAATTTATACAAATAATTGGCGCAAGACTAAAAACTATGGGCGCATCAACAATATTTTTATTAGAAGAAGGAATGCATGACGAAAAAACAGAAGCAACTATAAAACATTTAAACGATAATATATTATATATTAAAAAAATAAAAAAGAAATGGTTTTTAGATAAGAATGATATCCCAGAAAAAATAGAAATTTTAATAGATAAAAACGGAATTTCAGTCCCATAACTATTTATATATGTATTTCTCTTAATCTTTTTATGGAATTAAAAGAAGAATTAGAAAAAAAATTAATAACTATTAATAAATTTCCTGGCGTTTTAGCAAGTTTGATTATAAGAAAGGATGGGTTATGCTTAGCTTTTTTATCTAATGAAGATAAAATAAATAAAGATATTGCTGTATCTGTAGCTTCAGTCTTTAATATATTTGAACAAACAGCAGAAGAACTTAAAACAGAACCTTTAAACTACTTATTAATCAAATCACAAAATAATAACTTGTTTTTTATAGAAGTTTCAAAAGATATTATTTTAGTATTGATATTGGATATTTCAGCAGAAATAAACAAAATTTATGAAGAATCTATTAAAATAACACAAAAAATAATAGAAATATTGAGTTGATTTTATGAAAATAGTGATTCTTGGTTCCTCAGGGTCCGTTCCAACAAAAGATAGAAATTTACCAAGCATTGCTTTATGTTTGTCAGGTGAAATAATTTTATTTGATTGTGGAGAGGGAACGCAGAGACAATTGATGAAATATAATTTAAATCCATCAAAAATATCAAAAATATTTTTATCTCATTTACATCTAGACCATTGCTTAGGAGTATACGGGATTTTAGAAACAATGAATTTAATAAACAAAGATAAAAAAGTAGTTCTTTTTGGACCTTTAGGAACAAAAAAAATGTTTCAAAAATATACAAATGCAGATATTCATGAAGTTAATTCAAAAAAAATAATATTGAAGGAAAAAAATTATTCTTTTTCCTCATTCAAATTAAAACACAATATTCCTATGTGTTTAGGGTTTGTTTTTAAAGAAAATAATAAGATCAAATTTTACGAAAATAAAGCAAAAGCAAAAGGAATAATAGGACCTCTATTTAAAGAAATTGAAAAAAAGAGCAAAATAAAAATAAACAACAAATTAATTAATTTATCAGATATTTCCTATGAACTAAAAGGTAAAAAAATAGTTTATGTTTCTGACACACTTCCTTTAAAAAGTACAATAAATAATAGTAAACAAGCAGATTTATTAATACATGATTCAACGTATTTGTCTTCTTTAACTGCCGAAGCAGCTAAAAATTATCATTCAACAGCAAAACAAGCAGCACAAATCGCAAAAACAGCAGGTGTTAAACAATTATTATTATTTCACATAAGTCAAAGACACAAAGAATCAAAAGACTTAGAATATGAAGCACGTAAAATTTTCAAAAATTCAAATTGTGCTAGAGATGGAATGATAGTAGAAATTTAAAAAAAAAAGAATTAGGCTTTTGCTGTGCCTGCTCCTTTTGCCAAACTTATTCTGGGAGGAATCATAGGAGGAGATAAATTAACTGTTCTTACAACTAATGTTCCGTTTGTTCCGCATGTATAATTAATACTATTTAATACTAATTCTGCAAAGTTTTCTGGTAATGTCTTTTTTTCACCCCATGTTTTAACTATTTCTTTTGCTGTTTTAATTTCTTCTTCCATAAATATTTCTCCTTGAATTTTCAAAATTCCAACTCCTTCTTCATATTTTGCGTTGTATGTATAAGAGATAGTGATGTTTTTTCCATCTGCTTTGACGTCATCTAAGGCAATATTTATACTTAATCCTTGGATAGCATCTTGTTTATCTCTCTTAGCTTCTACTGAATTTATTTTTCCTCCTCTAATCATAGTTACACCTCCAAATGTGAACATTTATAAATTATTTTTATGTAATGTAATTATGAAGATAAGTTTTAAATATGTTGTTTTAAGTATTTTGTGCTTGATTTTGGTTAATTTTGCAAGTTTTCAGATACAATCTACAGATATACGTGTATATGTTCAAGAAGACGGCAGTGCAAAAGTGACCGAAGATTTTACAATTTATATACAAGGAGATGAATCTATTAAAATATATGAAGAGAGTTCAACCACTTTGAGTAGAAATAATATACAAAGCTGGTTTTACAAACTGCAATTACCTAATTTAATATATCACATAGGGGGCCAACAGGTCAATATAGAAAATTTAGTAATTATACCCGAACCAGTTCAGAAAATATATGATAATGGATATACTATTATTTCAATAAGTTATAATGTTTTACCTTCTTCAAAATTTAATAATGAAACAGATTCAAAAGGATTATTTGTATTAAAAAATATAAAACCCAGAACTACACAATATACATTAAATAAATTTGCTTTTTTAGATACGAATGAGAACGGAGATTTAATATTACCACAAAACACGAAACTAACATTTTTACTTCCAGAAGGAGCTAAAATTACAAGTATAAATCCAGTTCCAGATTCTTTAAGAGATACTCTTCCACCTTATTATATTTCAACTATTTTTTGGTCAAAACCAATTATGCCAAAATTCATGTTAGAATTTGAAATAGAAGAGACATTAGAGTATGAAATTGTAGAATTTTTTTATTTTATACAAACAAAAATAACAGAATTAATAAAAGGATCTGAAGGAGTACCAATAATTATAATAATAATTATAATAGTACTTTCAGTATTTTATATACATAAAATAACAAAAAAGGACTGAGTTTATGATATTACAAAAATATGAAAGACAGATATTAAAAACCTTAAAATTGGTAAATACTTTAGAAGAATTAACTAGTTTAACTAATTTAAATAAAGATAAAACATCAAGAGCAGTATACTGGCTTGCAGAAAATAAATTAGTTGAAATAAAAGAGGAAATTAAAAAGGAATTAAAATTAAGTGAGGAAGCAGAAAAATATCTTCTTGTAGGATTTCCAGAGTTAAATATTATAGAAAAAGCAACAAAAAATAAATTATTATCAGATTTAAGTGATGAAGAAAAAAAGATAGGTATGTCTTGGGCATTAAGAAATGCGTGGATAAAAATTGAAGGTAATAAATTATTTCCAACAAATAAAGGAATTCAAGCTCTGAACGAAAAAGCAATTATTAAAGCTTGTGAACTTGTTAAATCAAACAAAAAGTTAGATGATTTTAGTAAAGAGCATTTATTAAAAAGGAAATTAATCTTTGAAAAAATAACAAAAAAAGTATCTGCAACACTAACAGAAAAAGGAGAAAAGGCACTGAATGAACTTCCGATAGAACAAGAAGAATTAAAAGAAATAACGCAGCAGGCTATTTTAAGTGGAGAATGGAAAAAAAAATTTATTCTTCCTTATGATGTTAATATAAATTCTGAAGAAATATATCCTGGAAAAAGACATATCATTACTTTATTTACAAATAAAATAAAAGATATATTTACTGATATGGGTTTTGAAGAAATGGAAGGAGATATTATTCAATCAAGTTTTTGGAATTTTGATGCTTTATTTCAACCCCAAGACCATCCAGCAAGGGAATTAGCAGATACATTTTATTTAAAAGAGAATATTGCCGTATTGCCCGAAGATAAACTAATAATAGATAAAGTTAAAAAAGAACACGAAAAAGGATGGAAATACGACTGGGATATTAAAAAAGCTGAAAAGTCTGTTTTAAGAACCCATACTACTTCATTGAGTTCTAAATACCTTTATGAAAAATGTCAGGATGAAAAACCACATGTATTTTTTTGTATAGGTAAAAATTACAGAAATGAAACAATAGATTATAAGCATTTAGCAGAGTTTTTTCAAGTTGAAGGTATTGTGATTTGGAAAGATGCAAATTTCAGACAATTACTAGGATTATTAAAGGAATTTTATAAAAAATTAGGTTTTGAAAAAATTAGATTTGTACCTGGTTATTTTCCATATACTGAACCAAGTGTTGAAATAGAAGCATATTTTTCAGAAAAAAGGGAATGGATTGAGTTAGGTGGAGCAGGTATATTTAGACCAGAAGTTTCTTTACCTTTATGTAATAAATATCCAGTATTAGCATGGGGTTTAAGTTTAGAAAGACCATTAATGTTAATGTATGATATTTCAGATATAAGAACATTTTACAAAAATAATGTTTCTTGGTTAAGAAATATTGAAAAAAGATTTTAAGGAGGTAAATTAAGATGAAAAGACAGCATGTAATTGGAGGATTACTGATTTTTATTTTAGGTATTATAATATATTTATCAACAACGAGTGGAGGAATATTTGATGCTTATGAAATTTGTCACACTTTAAAAATTTTTGAACCTTGTTCTGAAACAGTTGGTTGGTTAAGCATAATTTCAATAATTTTAATTTTATTTGGAGTTATTGATTTTATTTATGGAGTAGTTTCTTCATATAATATAATAGAAAGACACAATCGAGTTGAAAAAACAAACTTTATTAAAGAAGTTGAAGAAAAAATATATATTAGATGTCCTAAGTGTGGCGTTAAAAATGAAGAGAATGTTAAATATTGTAAAGAATGTGGAGTACCTTTACATAAAAAAGAGGAAACAATTTATCATAGGTAATTAAAAATATTAATTTTTATATTAATAGTTATGTCCTGGGAACAAGTGCTCTATTTCTAATTTTTTTATTTTATTTAAAGAACATGATAATAAATCATCACATCCTCCTAAATCTGTTCTAGATTTTCCATTATTAAATAAAGTATCTCCAGAAAATAATACTTTTCTATTTCTATCATAAAGACATATACTTCCTTTCGTATGTCCAGGAGAATGTATGATCTCTAGTTCCCAGTTTCCCCATTTTAGTTTATCAAAGGGTAATTCAGTTACTTTATCCGGAATATATGAGAAATTTGTTTTTTCAAAATCATGTTTATGTATAAATACGTTCTTCCATTTTTTTTCCACTCCTTGTGTATGATCACAGTGATTATGAGTTAATATAGTTACTGTTGGTTGAAATCCAAAATATATACTTCCATCTCCACTATCAATAAGCAAAGTTCCATCTGGTCCTTCAAGCGCATAACAAATACAACAATATGGAGAACCGCTAAGCGCCTTTAAATCTTTAAACATACTTAAATTCATTGTATATATTAAGAAGAGAATATATTTAAATCATAAGGTTAAAAAAGTATTTATGAAAGAAAATTTAAACTTTTTAAAAATATTGAAAGTAATCATTATGGTAAGTTTTATTATTACTATTTTTACTTCAATTCCTTTATTTATTAATTATTTAAAATCCAGTTCAAATCCTCCGCGATTCTTAGTGGATTTTCATGTCTGGTTTGGTATGGTTTGTTTAATTTTTATTGTTGTAAGGATGGCCAACAAAAAGTTCATGAAGCTTTTTTAAAAATTAGATATTTCCAGTTTTAGTTATTATTGAAACAATATCTTTATCTTTTAATTTATGTGAAAGACCAACTTGTTGTCCTGGGTGTTTTGCGCTAGGGCCCCAAACAAGCGCATATCTAAAATCCTCTAAAAGGTCTTTATGTAAATATTCACAAAACTTTCTAACAGTTGAGTTTCTTTTAAGCATCATAGGTTCTCCTAAATCTGCTTTTTCTCTTCTAGGTTTTGTATAAACCCGTATCAAATCAAGTTTTTCATATATTTCTTTTTTTAATTCCTCTATATTTTCTTTTTTTTCTGCAGATATGGGAATAAAATTTGTATAAGTTAATTGTTTATAATATTCATCAGTCACTAAATCAACTTTATTTAATATAGTTAAAGAAGGAATGTATTTTCTATTTCCAACTACAACATCAATAAATTGATCAACATCTACATTTGTTCTTATAACTAAATTAGCATTATGTACTCCATATTCTCCAAGGATATTTTTCATCATTTTTTCATCTATTTTTGTTAATTTAACTGTTTTATTAATTTCAATTCCTCCTCTTTCTTTTCGTTTAATTGATATATCTGGTTCTTTTTGATCTATTCTAATTCCAATGTTTGTTAATTCTTTTATCAAAATATTTCTATCTGGTTTATATACATCTGTTATCAATAAAATTAAATCAGCATTTCTTGCAACTGTTAATATTTCCCTTCCTCTGCCAACTCCCCCAGAAGCTCCTTCTATAATACCTGGTAAATCTAATAATTGAATTTTTGCACCATCATATTTTAATATTCCAGGAATACATGTTAAAGTTGTAAATTCATATGAAGCAGCTTCTGATTTTGAACCAGTTAATGCATTTAATAAAGTAGATTTTCCAGTTGATGGAAGTCCTATAAAAACAACAGTGGAATCTCCTGTTTTTTTAATTTCAAATCCTCCTTGTCCTCCGCTTTTTTTAGATGTATTTAAATCTTTCCTTAATTTAGCTAATTTTGCTTTTAATAAACCTAGATGATGTTCAGTAGCTTTGTTTTTTTGTGTTTTAAACATCTCTTCTTCTAATTCTTTAATTTTATCTTGAACAGACATATTATCCTTTTATTTATTTTATTTTAAAAAACTAGCGTTTAATTCCTCTTGAAGTTAAATCTTCTTCTATTAGTTCATTAAATTTATTTTTCCATAATGGAACTAAGGTAGAATAATTAATTTCCCCAATTTTTCCTTCCTCTTCTTTTAGAAGATTATTAGCAAGAGCATTTGTTTTTAATACAAAATCAATTTCTAATAATTGAGGATCATTATATTTTTTACTAATTTCGTATATATCTGAATACATTTTACCTTTAAAAAAAGCCTGCATAATACATTGTTCTGGACTCAATCCACTTTCAATACTTCTTCTTTGAAGTGTTGGAGGAACAAAAAGAATTTTAAGGTTTTTTTCAAGTTTAACTAAATCTAAATCTTTTAAACTCCATGAACTAGCTTCGGGATTTCCAATAAAATTACATTTTAATCTACATTCATCAATAGTTTCTCCTTTATTAAAAGAGAAAACTTCAATAAATTTGTGTTCTATAGGATCAACTTCAAATTGTTCTCCAATTATCCTATATACTCTGCTTTTTCTTCCAAATCTTAATTTTTTAAGAATAGTATATCTATCTGTTGAAAACATAGATGCAGAAGGCATTCCAAATACCAATTCTAATCTATCTTGTACATCCTGTAATGATTCTGCATGAAGATTATATAATAAGAAAACACCTGGTTGAGTATTTAATAAATTAATAACTCCTTGGATTGCTAGTCTTGATCTAATTTCATTAATGATAACACAAGCATCACCCATTCTCAAAGAAACATTAGCCATAGTGACTAAATCCAATTCTGTTTTTGACATTTCTTCTTTTTCTGAGGACTGCACTCTCACAGATCCAATATGAAACCCTCTTTTCCTGTAAGCAGCAACAGGAATTTCTTCAATATCCTGTATAGGCAAAATTCTTCTTTTTGTTCCTATTGCAGATATTTTTGCACTAACAAAAGAAGTTTTACCAGAAGCTTTCAATCCCATAACTGCTTCTGAAGATCCAGTAGAAACCATAAAATCATCATATCCTGCAAAAAATGGAGATATTGAATTATAACTAAGATATAATGGATAGGTAAATGGTTGAGTTCTCATGAGTCTAAGTGCAGCTTGTAGATCACCAAACGTTGCAGGGGGTCTTTGTAAATGACATCTCATATTTAATCTAGGAACAACTACATCAATAACTGGATTATGTTTATCAAATTTTCTTGAATGGCCTGATTCAAAAATAATATCTAAGAATGCTTTTTCCAACATTTCTTCGTTATATCTCCATAATGTATGACATATTCCATATTTTTGGTGTTCTATATATATGGGAGAATTTTGGCTATCTATGTAAATATCGGTTATATCTTTATCTAAGCTTAGATTTTCAATAGGCCCACCTAATCCAATTAACCAATTTGTAGCTTCTCTTCCCATCGCAGTTGCTTCTTCGTTAGTTATTTGTTTATTTTGTGTCATCGCTTCATCTAAAAATTCAGTTCTAAATTTTCTAACATATTCTTCATGAATTGTTCTCAAATCTCCCTCTGGAATTAATTCACGCATTTTACTTGTAATTTTTTCAGTTAACATTTTTTTTAAATTTTTATCTAATTTTTCTATTCTGGGATTTGATTGATAATATATTTTTGTTTCGGTTCCAGGCGTAATATATATTTCAGCCTTTATCCCAAAGTTCAAGTCATACGTTTCTTCTAATTTTGAATTTTTTGGAATTGGCATGCTAGATGTAGATAAATATTCAAATGTGTTTAAATTTGTTAAGGACATAAATGCATTTTGTAATCCTTGGTGTTTTTCACATAATAGATACAATTTTGAGGATTTAAAATTTTTTAAAATCTCCTTGATTTTTTGAGTATATATTTGATGTCCTGCAACAAACATTTGTCTTTTAGGGTATCCTTCTTCATATTCCTCTAGTGTTCTTATGGCTATTAATGGATCCATAAGTGTTTCTTCATAAAAACGTCTAAGTAGGTCTCTTCTATTATAATAATTATCATCTTCTTTCATCCCGTATATATCTTGGTTTATAAGTATTTTTTCAAGTTCTCTTATTAATTCAACATATTCATTCAGTATTTTTGTTTCTGTTTCTTTTAATTCAACTAATACTTCTTCTTCATATCTATGGGTTTTAGGTCTATTTTCTAATCCAGAAATAGCTTTAAGATGGCTATTTAAACAGTTTGGTGTACCTAATCCTAGGGTACATCTCACACAATCCATAACTGCCTTATTACCTTCAAAAGTAATTATACACATAAATACAATCACCACAATAGAGTTTTTATATTTAACGTTGCTAAATATAAGTATGGGAATTATAGATACAATAAAAAATTTAGGCAAACAAAAAGAAAATTCGTCAAAACTAATGACAATATCAACACAATTTCAACCTTATAGGTTAAATGCACACAAGAATGAATCTATTGATCTGCTAGTTACAGTTAAAAATAATGATTCTAAAGTAAATATGATTTCAGTTGTTGCAAAATGTCCAGATAAAATAGGATTTGGATCTCCGGGGATAAATAAGACAGAACAAAAAAAACTAGGTGATTTTCAACCAGGAGAAGAAAAAACAGTAATATTTAAAGTTCAAGGCAATAGTAATACATTACCAAATGATTATCCGATTGCACTTTTTGTGTATTCTCATTTTAGAGATTATGATCATGTTGAAAATGCAATACGGAAATTAATTACTCTAAGGGCAGTATAATTTCATTATTTTCTGATATTTTACATTTCTTTATTGTTTCTTCAAGTAAATTAGCTATTTCCAAACCTTTTTTTGTTGGTATTATTTTTTTCATTCTTCCTTCTTCTATTACTTTAACAACCTTTTCTTTTGTTAGGATATTTAATATTTGTTTTGTATATACATACGTAGAACCACTTTCTTTTGCGAGTTTAGAAATATACCATTCAGTATCTTCTTCCTTTAAAGCAATAAGCATTTTTACAGTTTTAATATGTAAAAAAACTTCTGTTAATTCTTGTTTTATTTTCATTTTTATTACCTCACAATTTTGAAGTTTATTATTTTTTCTTTGTTGTTTATATTATATTGATTTATAAGATCTATTAATCCAGGAATATGTCCCGCACCAAAAACACCCACTATCTTTAAATAATTGCAAGAAATTAGTTTATCAAAAATAAATTGATTTCTTTCTTCTAATAAAAATTGATATGTTTTAGGATATTTAATTTTAATTTGTTCTAATATTGGTCTTAATTTATCTGGATCAGTTAATTTATCAATAGAATTTATTCCGTTTATTTTCACAGGTGCAAACATTTTTATTTTTTCTCTAAATGGGATTTTTTTCATATTTTCAATTGTTTTAGATATAGGCATATCTGCTAGTAAGATAGGAATTTTATGTTTTCCAGACTCAACCAATGCAGTTTTCATTTCTTCTCCAGGTTTAGATTTAAATATTAATCCTATTATTTGTTGTGCAGAATACATAAATAAAAAACCAGGATTTTTTAATAATACCAATAAATTCGGTTTTTTATTTTGTAATAATCCAATTGCTCTTTGTTTATCCAATTCAACAGCAATTATATCTGGTTTTTCTAAATTTATAGTGTCTATCACTTGCTGAATACTTTTTTTAGAAATATGTGCAGTAGGTATAAGTATTAGTTCCATATACATTTATTTAATTACAACATATATAAATTAATTAGGTTTAAAAAATAAAAAAAAAAGAATTAATCTATTAAAAGGTCATTCAGATCAAATGCGGTTTTTTTAACTGAATTAGATGTGTTTATAGTTAAAATTATATTTCCTATTTCAAATAAATGTATTTCGTTTTTTTCTATATTTGGAAATTGAGGCACCTTAGTTCCTTTTACTGTAGTTTCTAAAACTTGTCCAATACAAGTAGGTACAGAACCATTTTGGGTAATTTTTTCCTGCATCAAAAATGATTCATCTCTTAGTTTGAGTATTTTATAGTATGTATCTCCTTTTTTTGGTAATATAATTTCTGTATGGTTACGCCGCATATCATTCCCTTCTTTTAAATAGTATATTCACTTAATTTTTAGTGTTTTCCTGTGTTTATAAATGTTTGTATTTAGTAAAATAATACTTGTTAAAAGCGGGCCCGAAGGGATTTATTCAATCCTTGTTCTTTCTTTTTCGTTGAGATTTTTCTTTCTTACAAGAAAGAAAAAGGTCATTGAACCCTCGGCTTACTGGTTAAGAGCCAGCCACTCTACCAAACTGAGTTACGAGCCCAAAATTAAATATCTATATAAAGCATTATAAAAAGCTTACTACGAAAGAATATTTATGGAGATAGTAGTTTTAAGACTTGGACATAGAATTGCTAGAGATAAACGAATAACAACACATATATGTTTAGTTGCAAGAGCATTAGGTGCAAACAAAATCATAATTTCTGGGGAAAAAGATCAAAGTATATTAAATACAGTAATTAAGGTGAATAATAATTGGGGTGAAGGAATAGATATTGAATATAGAAAAAGATGGAAAGAAGTAATTAATGAATATAAGAAAAAGCAATTTTGTTTAATTCATTTAACTATGTATGGTGAGAAAATTCAAAATACAATTCAGGAAATAAGAAAAAAAGAAAATATACTAATAATTGTTGGTGGGGAAAAAGTACCTTCAGAAATATATAAAGAAGCAGAGTTTAATATAGGTGTAACAAATCAACCACATTCAGAAGTAGCGGCATTAGCTATATTTTTAGATAAATATTTTGATTCTACAGAATTAGAAGTAAATTTTAAAGATGCTAAATTAATGATTAAGCCAGATTTGTTTGGAAAGAAGATAATACATGTAAGTTAGCAAAAGCTTTTTAAACTCAACAACATCCAAATTAATTACTACCAACACAGAGGTTTTGAAAATGTCTAAACCAATGAAGAAAAATACAAATAAAAAAAATAATCCCAAAAATAAAACGTCCAATAAAAAAACAATAAGTAAATTAAAAAAGCCAGCAACAAAAACAATAAAAGTTAAGAAAATAACACACCTAAAGAAAAGTGCTAATTCAGTTAGAACTAAAACAATTAAAAAAGTAAAAAAATCTATTAAAACACAAAATAAAAAATTAGTTAAAAAAACAGTTAATTTAAAATCAACTAAACCTGTCAGTAAAATGACTCCTGATGAAAGAAAACAATTAGCACAAAAGAGACTACCTAAACAGAAGAAACCTAATAAAAGACAAGAAGAAAAGATTAAAGAAAGCAGAAGGCAGTTTCTAAAAAATCCTATTTTAAGACAAAAATTGATTGATTTAGCAGGAGAACACGCATTAGCACTTATGCAAGAATTTACTTATGATATGAGTGATGAGGAACTATCTAGAAAGATAAAAGCCAAAGTGAGCGAAGTTAGATCAACTTTAAATAAGTTGCATAATAAAGGAATAGTTGTTTATTCAAGAAGTAAGGATTCTGAAACTGGTTGGTATTCATATATTTGGAAGTTCCAAGATCACAAAGTGCAAGCCCTATTAGAAGAAGCAGTAAATGCAGAGGAAATTACACAAAATGTACAAACAGATCATTATCATTGTTTACAATGTTCTTCAAAAGAATTAATTCCTTTTGAAGAAGCAATAGATCTAAAGTTTAGGTGTCCTGTTTGTAGTATGCCTTTATCATACAAAGAAAAAAATAAAACTTAAAGTGGGATGGGGCAGTCTGGAGTGCCCGCCGGGCTCATAACCCGGAGGTCGGTAGTTCAAATCTACCTCCCACTACTTTTTTAAATTAAACCTTCGAAATCTAATTATGGGATTTAAAACAGAACTTAATTGGATATTAAAATTAAATAAACAACAAGGATTAGATGAAACTAATTTAATAGAAAATGAAACATACGAATTTTTTAAAAGAGAACATAGAATTTATCCTATTGATATCCCTATTGAATTAGTGAATGAAGATTGGACAGCATTAGGACAAGTTATAATATTAGAGTATACTATAGGCGGAGGCCACACGAACGGAAAGTACAAAATTATAGAAATTTATCCAAAAGAAAAACAAAGGCAATTACAATAAATTTATTAAGGTTCTTTGATTTAATTTAATATGGAAAAAAAAGATATTTTTAATTTATTTCCTTATTTTAAAAATAATAAAAGAGTAAATTCTTTTTTAAGAGAAAGAACTCTTTTTTTCCCGCATTGCAAAGAATTAACTAAAAAATCAACAGAGGAATTATTAGGAGTATTAGATAGTTTAGAGAAAAATATAAATTCGTTAAATAAATGTATGGCAAACCATTCAAAAAATATTTTGAGTTTAACAGCAGAAAGTAAACTGAAGAGAGAAATCATAAATTTCGTTATTGAAGCTGAAATGAAGAGATTATGTTTAAAACAAAAGAACCAGATAAAACTAATATTAAAAAACCAAAATAAAATAACTAAATATGTTAAAAAGTGAGATGATGGAAATGTTAGATATTTTAAAAAAACAAGGATATCATATAGTAGGAAATCATTCGGCAGTTAAGAGGTGCAAATGGTTTAAAGAATCTATGATAGGAAATGGAACTTGTTATAAAAATAAATTTTATGGAATAAAGTCTCATCAATGTGTTCAATCTACTTGCGCTTTACAATTTTGTTCTCAATCGTGTATTTTTTGTTGGAGAACTATGACAGACGACTTGGGGTTAAAATTTAATGAACAACCCTCTAAAAAGTTTGTTTGGGATAAACCAGACCAGATATTAGATGGGTTATTAAAGGAACAGTTAAGGTTTGTATCTGGATATAAAGGAAATAATAAAACAAAAGAAAAAATTTTGAAAGAAGCATCAAACCCAAAATTACTGACATTATCACTTGCAGGTGAACCAACAATTTATCCTAATTTAGTAGAATTGATCTTATCCGCCAAAAAAAGAGGAATGATTGTTTTTTTAGTAACTAATGGAACATTTCCTGAAGCATTAAAAAAATTAGCAGAAAAAAACGCATTACCTCAACAATTATATGTTTCTTTTGATGCTTCAAATAGAGAGGTTTATGAAAAAACGTGTAAACCTTCTGAAAAAAAATTATGGGATAAATATTTAGAAACATTAGATTTTATTAATTCAATAAAAGGAAAAACAAGAACTGTTTTAAGAATGACATTAGTAAGGAACCAAAACTTTTGTTGTGCTGATGAATATGCAGAATTAATAAAAAAAGCACAACCAGATTATGTTGAAATAAAATCATTTGTTTTTGTTGGAGGTGCAAGAAATCCAAATAGAAAATTAAAATTAAGTGATATGTTAAAGATGGAAGAAATAAAAGAATTCACTAAAGATTTAGAGAAATTAACTAAATATAAGTTTGTTGATGAACATATCCCTTCTCGTGTAACTTTATTATGTAGGGATAAAAATGTTTTAGCAAACAGAAAAGAATTACAAAAATTATAATTTCAAAAAACACAGATAAGTTTTTATTTGTTATCATCGGATGTTAAACTGTTAAATTTTGGAGGTGCCGTTAAAATGGCCGCAAAAAAGAAAAAAGCAAAAACAGCAACAAAAACAACAACAAAAGCAAAAGGAAAAAAGAAAAAATAAATAAATAGTAACCGACTTCTGTTTTTTGTTTTGGGGTAATATCCCCATTTATTATTTTTGTATCCAGTTTTTATTTGATTAAATTATATTACATGTTGATTTAAATTATTTATCTTTTAATTAAATATATGAAAAAAGAAATTTTTATTTTATTGTTAATTATAAGTTTTATTATTTCATTTTGTCCTACTGGGATGAAACAGATAGATGTTCCAGCAGTAGTTGGCGGAGACGATGGCGGATCACTTTCAATACAAATCATGATTGAACCTGGTGAAGGCAATGTCTATACTTCAATATTCCCTAAAACAGGTATTTCAACACAAACTTCAGAAGAAAACGCAGCTATATCTGCGTTTTATATCTCTAATAAGGAATTATCTGAATGCACTGTGTATTTTGATGTAATTAATACCTTGAATAGTAAATATGTAGATGGACCAAGTGCAGGTGCTTCAATGGCAATAGCAATTTCTGCAATATTAGATAATAAAAATATTAGAAATGATGCAATAATAACCGGTACAATAGATAAAAACGGAAATATAGGAACAGTCGGGGGAATAACTGAAAAAGCGATGGCAGCAGCAAAGACTGGAAAAACTTATTTCATAACTCCTATTGATTCAGTTAGATCTAAAATAATTGCTTCATCTTTAGAAGATTTAGGTAAAATACAAATAATTAATGTGAATACCTTAAATGAAGCAAAGGATATTTTTTTTCAACCTACTGGAACAAAAATAGAAAGAAAAGTAACCCCATTAAAATATACAGAAATTCCAAATAATTTAAATGTATTAAATAAAACTCCAGATCTTGTTTTATTTTCAGAAATTGGAGATAAAATGGCATTTGAATTTGAATATAATATAAAAGAGTATATTGATATAGTAGGAATTAACTCTAGCAGATATGAATTTTTAGAATATTTTTTAGAAGAAATTAAGATCCAAAGAGAATTATCAAATAAAGGATATGTATTCACTTCAGCAAATAATTTGTTTTTACAAATTATTGATTTCGAATTTTTAACCAAATTAGGAGATATTGATTTAGAAACAGAAAAAAAAGAAACAGAAGAGTGCCTTCAAAAATTTGAATTAAATAAAAAAACAGAAACTAATTGGGAATGGATATCTGGAAGTGAAATGCGCTTAAATTGGGCAGAAGATAAATTGGAAGGGTTACCTTTGTTTTCAGAAAAAACAACAGAAGGCGCAGAATATCCATATTTATATGAAATATTATATGCAAAATCTTGGTGTCAAATCGCGAATTATTTAAATATTCCAGGTAGTGGAAAATTGATTAATGAATCAAATCTTGAAAAATTTGCAAACGATAAAATTCAATTAGAACAAGAGTTTATATCTAGACAACCTGAAGTAAATTCAGAAGCATTAAGACATTTAAGAACAGCAAAACAGGCATTTAATAAAAAACAATATATAACTGCAATTTATGATGCTTCATTTGCACATGTACTTCAACAATCAAGTTCTGATGCTTTTTATGAAATAAATCTAGAAAAATCTTCAGATGTATTTTTTAAATCAAACAAGAATCTTTCTGGATTATGGGCGCAATTGTATTTAACACAAGCAAAGTATATTTATGAATTAGGAGATAAAGAAGGAGCATATACAATATTTTTACTTTCAAATGAATTCGAATCCACAAACTTAAAAATTATAAAAAATCTTGAGTTAAATGAAAAAATTGAGGAGACAGATAAAATAGAAATAATGGGAAAAATAAATTATTATAATATCATCTTATTTTTGTCTGCTTTATTGGTTTTGGAGTCTATGTTATTAATATATTTTATATCTAAAAAATAATACACAAAAAACCAGAACATCAAGGTAGATATATTTATTTAATATTCTATATATAATATATTTATGTATTTTTTAATTTATTTTATTGCACTTCCTTTCTTTAAACCTACTGAAGATAATAAAGAATGTGAGGAGTTAATAGATTTAGAAGAGAATTTAAAAAAAATAAAACAAAAACTATTATTAACTACTTTAGTTTTAGATAGATATAAAGAATTGATAGAAGAGAAAGAAGAGAAGTCAGTTTCTGTTTTAAAATATTTGATAAATCCAGAAAATAGATTGATCCGAACAAAAGCAGAAGAAATCAAAAAAGAAAGAGAAGAATATTCTGTTGATGGTGCTATACAAAAGTCTGTTGAATATATTAAAACTATAAAAACAATTCGTTGGCCAGTATCTTTTTGGCTCTCATTTGAAGAAATGGATAAACATAAGATAGGAGATGATATGGATAAATGCTTATTTTTATGTTCTTTATTTAAATCATTGAATATTGAATCAAAAATAATGGTGGATAAAGATAGGCAACCATTTATTTTGTGTACTGCTAATCAATTAAATTATTTGATTGATTGTGATAAAGGAATAGTATTTCAAGGTAAAGAAGAAGAAATATTAAATTCAAAAACATTTATATACTCTTTTAATGATAAAGAATACGACGATTTAAGTAAAAATGAAATAGATTTTTAATTATGTATGTGGGGTGAATGGATGGTATATATTAATGGGATCAAATGTATAAAATGTGGGGCGTGTGTAGGCGTTTGTCCAACACAAGCATTAACTTTAACTGAAAAAGGAATAGTATTTGATAAAACAAAATGCATTAACTGCGGTGCATGTATTCAAATTTGCCCCGCAAATGCAATTTCCAAGGAATGAGGTGTTTTGATGAATTATAGTTCTGAATATGATATTATTGTAGTAGGTGCAGGACCTGGCGGTTCAATGGCAGCAAAAACAGCAGCAGAAAACGGATCAAAAGTTCTATTAATTGAAAGAAAAAAAGAGATTGGTGCACCAGTTAGATGTGGAGAAGGGATAGGATTAGAGAGTTTAAAAGGTATAGATATTGAAATTCCTGAAAAATCATATTCTTTTCAAATTGGAGGCGCAAAATTAGTTTCGCCAGATATACAAAATGATATAGTAGTAAAAACAGATCAAACAAAAGGATACGTATTAGATAGAAAAGTTTTTGATAAAGATTTAGCAATACAAGCAGGAAGAGCAGGAGCAGAGATAATGGTTAAATCTCAAGTTATTGAATTATTAAAAAATGAAAATAAAATAATAGGTATTAAAGTTGAAACAGATGATGGAATAAAGGAAATAAATTCAAAAATTGTAATTGCAATGGATGGGGCAGAATCCACAATTGCAAGAATGGCTGGTTTAAATACAACCTCTGATTTATATAATTCTGATACTGGATATGAATATGAAATGGTTAATGTTTCTTGTGATGATTTAATAGAAATTTATTTTTCTAAAGAATATGCGCCCAGAGGGTATTTGTGGATATTCCCAAAAAGTAAAGATGTTGCAAATGTAGGTGTAGGTGTAGGGGGTAAAGAAGCACCATATGCTAAAGAATATTTAGATAAGTGGATTAATGGACCAATGAAAGAACGTTTCAAAAACGCGCAACCAGTAGCTATTAAGGGTGGTTTAATCCCAGTTGGTGCATCTAGAGAGCAATTAGTTGCAGATGGATTTATGGTGGCAGGCACAGCAGCTCATCAAGTAGATCCAATTCACGGAGGCGGAATTGCATTAGCAATGAAAGCAGGAGTATTAGCTGGAAAAATAGCAGCACAAGCTATAAAGGATAATGACTATTCAAAAGAACGTTTAATGGAATTTCAAACAAAATGGAATGAAACAGAAGAAAAGAAATTAAAAAAGAGATTAAAATTAAGAAAAGCATTAGAAATGTTAAATGATGAAGATTTAAACGTAGTAATAAGTTCATTGGATGATGAAGATATCGAAAAATTATTAGAAGGTAATTTTCCACCAGTGGTTACAAAAGTTCTTTCAAAAAGGCCACAATTATTAAAAGCAATTGGTGGCCTAATTAAATAGGAGATATTATGGAAGAAACATATAAATTAAGTCCAAAAATAAAATTACTTTGGTCTGTTGAATACATCATAGGTATAATAGTATTGTGGATTATTTTAAGTGCAGTGTATTATTTCTTCTTTTTTAATATTAACTTTTTATTATTATCTCCAGATCTTCCTATTTTATCTTATATATTTATTTTATTAATTTTAATTATTTTCATAGGTTTGCCTGCATATATATGGATTGATATGGCTTACAGAAATTTTTCTTATACTATCGGAGAAAACGAAGTTTTAATTAGAACAGGAGTTTTACATAAAAGGAGAATAGATATACCTTATGCAGCAATTGAAAATGTTTCAATTGAAAAACCATTATACCAAAGATTTTTTGGATTGGGCACATTAAATTTAGATACTGCGGGAGGAAATGAAAAAGAAGGGATAATTCCAGGAATAGAGGATACAGATTTAGTAATGGGAGAAATACTAAAAAGAGTAGCAGAAGTTCAAGGAAAAGGAAAAACAATCGAATCTAACAAAGGAGAAGAGACCATACATGTTTTAAAAGATATCCTAACAGAATTAAAAGATATAAAAGATAATTTAAAACAGAATAATGTAGAAAAAGCAAAGAAGTCTGCTAATATGATGGATATTGAAGAATTTGAGGATATATTCAAGAAAAGAGCGTCAAAAACCATAAGCAAAAATAAAAAAAGGTGATCATGATGGAAGATTTAACAAAATATGAAAGAGCGAGGATTATTGGTGCAAGATCATTACAATTAGAGTGGGGAGCTCCACCTTTAATTACAATAGATGAAATGGAGAATACAATCAAAATAGCTGAAAAGGAGTTAGAGATAGGTGTTATTCCACTTGTTGTTGTACGATTTTAAATGGTCCGTTAATTAAAATTATATTTTCTACTCCTTCTTTTTTTAATAATATTCGTTTTTCTTTATCTATCCAATAATATTCCTTTCTTGTTCCTTCAGTAATTTCAATTTTATATGCATCTCTCCCAAAAATATTTTCTCTCTGCATGGTTTTAAAAGAGAGTAAGTTAGAATCCTTTATTTCTATTCCTTGATTATTCTTAAATTCTACAACACTTTTACTATTCCATGTCCAATTATCATGTATTGCCAGCATCCAAGGAGAAAAAAAGAATATAGGTTGTGAATAAGTTATATTTGAATTTTGTGGAAAGGGATATATTTCATTTCCTTTTTCATTGATACATATAATAGTAGGTTGTTCAAATAAGTATTCAATTATACAAATTTGTCCTTCTTCTTCTGTTATAAAATAAGTGATGTTGAATATATCATCAAATAAATTTATTTTATACAAATATGTTTCATTGGCTTTTATTTGTATATTTATTTTTTCCAGATTTTTCTCTTCTATAAGATATGAATTTAATTCTATTTTCTGCGGGGTATATCCTAAAAATGAATTTATTGTTAAAAGTAGAAACAAAAAACTAAAAATTATAACTGCAAGGATAGGTAGAGAAGGGTTTTTTAAAGGTAATTTCATTATAATGACATAAACTTTAAGGTTTTTAATTTATCTGTCAAAATAAAATAACAAGCAGTTTAAAAATATTTCTCATCATAATTAAATAACACATAGGTACTATTTATTTTATGAGGTGATTTTATGACTAGTAATATGGAAAATCAACAGAACGTATTATTACCAGAAGGTTCAAATAGGATTTTAGGTAGAGATGCACAGAGAATTAATATTTATGTTGCATATGCAGTAGCAAATGCAGTAAGAACAAGTTTAGGTCCTAGAGGAATGGATAAAATGCTTGTTTCTGAATTGGGAGATGTTGTTATCACAAATGATGGTGCAACAATTTTAGAAGAAATGAATATTGATCATCCAGCAGCAAAAATTATCATTGAAATAGCAAAAACTCAAGACAAGGAAGTAGGAGATGGAACAACAACTGCAGTTATGCTTGCAGGCGCGTTATTAAAAAACGCAGGAGAATTATTAGACCAAAATATTCATCCAAGTATAATTACTAAAGGGTATAAATTAACTGCAACAAAATCTGCTGAAATTTTGAATGAAATTGGAAATAAAATAAATATTAAGGATAAAGATAAACTAAGAGAAATAGCCAAAATATCAATGAATTCTAAGAATGTAGGTTTAGGTGATGCTCAAAATTATTTAGCTGATTTAGTAGTAGACGCAGTTATACGAGTTGCAGATAAAAATGAAGATATGTATATAATTGATCAGAATTTAATTAAGATTGAAAAAAAAGCAGGAGAATCAGTTGGAACCACAAGATTAATTGAAGGAGTATTAATAGATAAAGAAATAGCTCATTCTGGGATGCCAAAAAAAATTGAAAAAGCTAAAATCGCATTAATAGATTCAGCATTAGAAATTGATAAAACAGAAATAGATGCTAAAATAGAGATAACTTCACCAGAACAAATGCAGCAGTTTTTAGCACAGGAAGAAAAAATGTTAAAAGATATGGTTGAAAAAATAGATGCAACTGGTGCAAATGTGGTATTTTGTCAAAAAGGTATTGATGATTTAGCACAACATTTCTTAGCTAAAAAAGGAATAATAGCAGTGAGAAGAGTAAAGAAATCAGATATGGAAAAATTAGAAAGAGCAACTCATGCAAGAACTGCTTCTTCATTAGATGATTTATCTGCAGAAGATTTAGGGACAGCAGGAAAAGTTGAAGAACGAAAAATTGCAGGTGATGCAATGGTTTTTGTAGAAGACTGTACAGATGCTAAATCAGTAACTATTTTTGCAAGAGCAGGCACAGAACACGTTGTAGATGAAGTAGAAAGAGCAATTGTAGATGCAATAGGTGCTGTTTCATCAGCAATTGAAGATGGATCATATGTAACTGGGGGCGGTTCAATAGAAATTGAATTGGCTCAAAGATTAAGAGAATATGCTATTGAAATAGGCGGAAGAGAACAATTAGCAATACAAGCATTTGCTGATTCATTAGAAGTAATTCCAAGGACATTAGCAGAATCAGCAGGAATGGATGCAATAGACGCATTAGTATCTCTTAGAGCAAAACATAAAGGGAAAGAAGGGATAACTTATGGGATAAATGTATTTTTAGCAACAGTAGAAGATATGGCTAAAGAAGGAATAATAGAACCCACAAGAGTTAAAAAACAAGCAATTTCAGCAGCAACGGAAGCAGCTAATATGATTTTAAGAATTGATGACATAATCAGTTCAAAAGGAAGATCTGGAAGTTCTATGGGACATGGAATGGGAGATATGCCTCCAATGTAACCTTTTTCTTTTCTTTTAAAAAAAGAAAAGAAAAAGCTTAACCAAAAAGAAAAGAAAACAAAAGAACAAAACAAAAGAACAAAACAAAAGAACAAAACAAAAGAACAAAACAAAAGAACAAAACAAAAGAACAAAACAAAAGAAAGAAAAACGATAACGAGAAAAAAAGTCTAACTTTGTTTGGTGAAAATATGTATGATTCAGTAATTATTCACTATGGAGAAATAGCACTTAAAGGTAAAAATAGGTCTTATTTTGAAAATACCTTAATTAAAAATATTAAGAAAAAAATAAACGGAAAAATTATTAAATATCGAGGATATTTCGAAATTAAATTACCTGATGATTCAAATTTAGAAGAAATTGAAAGTGCGCTTAAAACTATTTTTGGAATTGAAAATTTTTCATTTTGTTATACAACAAAAACAGATGTTAAAGAAATTGAAAAAAAAGCATTTGAAGTAATTAAAACAAACAAAGGAACATTTAAAGTAAAAACAAAAAGAGCAGATAAATCCTTTCCAATTAAATCTCCTGAATTTAACAGACAATTGGGTATAAATTTAGAGAAAAACGGTGTAAAAGCCGAAATAACAGATCCAGACTATTATTTATATGTAGATATTCAACAAGAAAAAACATATTTATATACTAAAAAAATCAGTGGATTAGGCGGCCTACCAATTGGTGTTTCAGGGAAATGTGTTTGTTTATTTTCAGGAGGTATAGATTCACCAGTGGCTGCTTATCAAATGATGGGGCGAGGATGTAAAATGATCTTAGTTCATTTTTATAGAACCCCAGAAGTTGAACAAAAGATATTAGAATTATTTGAATTATTAAAGATATATGATCCAGATATAATTTTAGAATCTATTAATTTCAAAAACATACAAAATAATGTGATAATGGAAGTTTCATCTAAATACCGGTTACTTATATACAGGCGTTTTATGTTTAGATTAGCATATGAAATTGCTAAAAAATATAAAGCAAATTGTTTATGCACAGGAGAGAATTTAGGACAGGTTGCATCTCAAACAATGAAAAATATGTTTGTGGCATCACAGCCAATAATAAGTGAAATAAATGTGTTTCGACCTTTAATTGCTATGGATAAAACAGAAATAATTCAATTAGCAAAAGAAATTAATACTTTTAAAATATCTATCCAACCATATGAAGAATGTTGTTCTTTTATGATTCCAAAACACCCAGAAACCCATGCGCAATTAAAAGACATTTTAGAATACGAAGATAATTTAGATGTTGAAGAATTAGTTAAAGAAACAATACAAAAATAGAAAAATAAATTAAAAATTAATTAAAAACCAATTATTTTATTTTTTAAGCGCTTATTTTTTTCTTTGCTTAAAAATCTGTTTTACGTATGTAAAAATTAACTAATCTAGATTATACTAATTTAAATTAGGTAATAAATTATTATAACGTTATGTATTGTTTTATTTTAAGTTTTATTACACATTTTTGTTATTTTTGTGTAGATTCTAGCATATTCTATAAATATCATGTAATAAAAAAGAGAGTGTGTTTTCCAAAACCTTTATAAACACTAATAAATATAAATTATAACATGAAATTATCTTTCTTAAACAAGGACATATTAGAGTATTTAAAATATCTTGGTTTGGGTGTATTAAGTATAGTTACTGGAAGTATTGTTTCAAAATTAGCAGGGATAAAAATACCTGGTACTTTATATGGACAACTTTCTACAACCTCTCCCGGTTTTTTTTATACAATTGGGTTGAGTTCCATTATTATGATGGTAGCTTTTATTTGTTTGCCAATAAAGAAACTAAAATTTAAAGTTTTTGCATCTGCAGCTATTCTTGGATCTCTCATGCCCTCTATTGTCTCCCTAAAAACCAATACTGAAAAATTTGGGATTTCTTTGAATGTAAATAAGCCTTCTTTCATCGGATTCAGAGAAGATAATATAGAGAATGTAGCAGCCATATTTCTTCATGGAGGAGGGAGAGGAGAGCTTGCGCGGGGGAATATGTCAAAAGAAATTAGTAGTGAAAGATATACTAAAATACTTCTTTTGAGTTGTTATCCAGAAAAAACTACTCTTAGATTGGCAACTGAATTGCAACCATTAGTTGAAGAAGGCATTTTAGATAGTGTAGATATATACTCTCCTTCTTCAATAGATCATTCTAAGATAGATACTTTAAATGAAGCCACAGTTATGGTTGATTATAGAAGTGTAGGTATAGAATCAAATGATTCAGAGCTAGATATAAGAAGCAGTAGGATAGATATGCAAACTGTAGAACGATTTATAACACGTAATAGGCAGAATATAGATAATAATCATTGGGATAAAGTAGAGAGAGATTGGAAATACACCAATTTTATAAAACTTAGAAAAGAAAAAATGAGTGGTAGGATAGGAAGCACACATTTCAAAAGAATGAAAATTATACGGCGTTAATACCATAACTTATTTTTTAATTAAAGACAAATTGTGAAAATTATATTTATTGTAATCAATAGCTTTTTATAATTTAAAGTGTTTATATTTTTATGAAGATACTTGGGATCTCTGGTAGTCAAAATAAAGGAAACACATATTATATAATTAAAACAGTACTCGAAGCTACTGGTCAAGATTATGAGATAATTTTTTTGTTGGATAAGAATTAAACAGTCAAATCAAATAATTTTATACATTCTTCTTTTAAAAAATCAGGAATCAATTTTAATTTTGGTTCTCCTTTATTTAAAACTTCTTGGCATGAAATATCTATTTGTCTCCATGAGAATTTTCCACCCATTCTTTTCTTCATTTCATTTTTTGTATATTCCATTGAAACTCCGAAAACAATTCCTTCCATTTTAGCCCAAATTGCTGCAGAAGAACACATAGGACAAGGTTCGTGCGTTGAATATAATATACATTCTTGTAAATATGGTTGCTTTAAATTTTTACAAGCTTTTCTTATTGCATCAATTTCAGGATGGCCATTTACTGGATCATTATCTATTTTCAAAGTATTTAAACCAACTGAGATTATGTTGTTATCTTTAACTACTACTGCACCTATACCATAACTTCCTTTTTTTACTGATTCTTCTGCTGCTTGGATGGCTCTTTCCATAAATTCTTTTTTTGCTTCCACATTATGGTTTAGATAATAAATTTATATAAATTGATGTATTTTAAAACTCTCCTAAACTAGATTGTATTGCGCTTTCTTTTATGCGCTTATATGTTTCCCAGTGCTCTCTTATATACTTTTTTACTTTCGGATCTTTATGGCATTCTTCTAAGAATTTTATAGTTATTTTATCACTTGTATATCCTGAATTAAAATCATATCCTACTTCTTGTTTAATACGTTCTATTTCAGCGTCGCGCATAACTTTTGAAACAATAGAAGCAGCAGATACGATTGGATATTTATAATCTGCTTTATGTTCTGAAATAATATTTATTTTATCAATTAATTCTTTTTTTAATCGTCTATTAATCCTCTTGCTAAAATTAGATGCAATGTGATCTGGAGAATCTACATATAATATATTTATCTTATAACCATCTTCATAAATTTTATTAATTAAATGCGCTATTTTTATTGCTTCAATTTCATTTAATGAATGTTTATTCATTAATTGATTTAACTCTTCAGCAGTTATAGTATATGAATAAATTTTACATTTTTTTCTGATTATTTTATCTAATTCTTCTCTTTTTTTAGGCGCTAGTAATTTAGAGTCTTTTAATCCTAAGTTTTCTAAAGTGTTTTTATCATCAATTAATGCTATTGTTAATACTAAATCAGCTAACACACATCCTCTTCCTGCTTCATCTGCGCCTGCTATCATTTAAACACCAAAAATATTACTAGTTTGCACTTTAAATATGTATTGAAAAATAGAAAAAAAAGTAGAATTTATCTTCCATACCCTTCTAATATTGAAGAAGTTGAATTGCTTGACATTGCTCTTTTGTCAATTATTATAAAATCACTTACTGCTAAAACTGAAGCATAAGGGACCATAACTAATCCATCTTCTCTTTTTAATTGTCTAACTGTTATACTATCCGGATTTGGTTCTATCATTAATTCTGATAATTTTCCTGTTGTTTCTTCTACTGTTAAATCAATCAATTTTCCTAATTCCTCTCCGTCTCCAGAAACTACTCTTTTTCCTGCCAATTGTTTTGCGATAATCAATTTAGCCATATAAACATCACCCTATTTCTAAATATCTATTAGTAAATATTCGTTTATATTTAAATACCTTTCGTTTGGTAAAAGAAATTAGAAGTCAAATTTTTCAGCATTCCAAAAACTTCCTTGTACTGTTCCAAGGACGATTATTGATTCAATTGTGATTGATATTCCATTGAAGAATCCTAATACAATTACTTTAGTAGTATTATTACAATTTTTTTCTGCATCTTCTATTGCTTTTTTAATTTCATCCATTATTTTCTTGTTTTCGTCATTTTTAGCTAATGCTCTTTCACATAGAACTGAATTATGGCCGTCTATTAGTTGTATAGAAAAATTATATATTTTATTTTTAATATTTGAAATGTTAAAATTATCAATATATCCACATATAGCAATTTTTTCATCTACTTCTCTGTCAATTTCATAAATTGTTTTAATATCTAGTTTGTATGGGGGTTTGTTTTCTTCTTGTAATTCAACGTGTTCTGCTCTTGCAATATCTTCTGGTTTTATCATATTTAATGGAAGATAAGGAGTATTTTCTGCTCTTGCTATTGATATAAACAATAAAGTTCCTGCTATTGTTAGTTTTAAAGTATTAGATAAATAGTGCATAAATTTTATTGGGGCTTTGGGTTTTCTCTCTGTATGAGTAATTTCAATTAAATTTGGTATTTTCATGTTATCTATTTGGGGTTATTGTGTTTATAAATCTTTTGAATAGATTAAAGTTTTGGTTTCTAAAAATATCATTTTTTCTTCATCTGTTTTTATTACTAAATATTTTAAATTAGGAAAAGATTTCATCACGTCTTTTCTTGTTTTACTAGATTTTTCTCCTATTCCTGCTGTGAATATTATTGCATCTACTTTTCCTAAAATTGCTTTATAAGCGCCAATATATTTTTGTACCCTATAAATAAACATGTCATATGCTAATTTACTTCTTTTATCTCCTGTTTGAGCTTTATTTAAAACTTCCTTAAAATTAGGAGAAACGCCTGAAATTCCGTAAGTGCCTGATTTATTATTAACTAAAGTTTCTATTTCTTTTAAAGATATTTTTAACTGGTTGTGGAGGTAAAAAACAATTGCAGAATCAAAATCTCCTGCTCTTGTTGCCATAATTAATCCTTCTAAAGGTGTAAATCCCATTGAAGTATCTATTGAGTTTCCTTGTTTTATAGCACATATACTTGAACCGCCTCCTAAATGACAAGTTATTAAATTAAGTTTATTTAAGGGTTTTTTAAGTTTTTTAGATGCTTGAATAGCTACATATCTATGTGATGTTCCATGAAATCCATATTTGCGTATTTTATGCTTGGAATATAAGTTATAGGGTAAAGCATACATAAATGCTTTTTCAGGCATTGTTTGATGAAATGCAGTGTCAAATACAGCAACTTGTTTAGCAGTTGGTATTTGTTCTTTCATTATTTCTATTCCTTTAATATTTGAAGGATTATGTAAAGGCGCTAAATTACTGTTTTTCTTGATCTTTTTTAAAATTGAAGGAGTTATTATAATAGATTTTGAAAAATCTCCTCCATGAACTACTCTATGGCCAATAGCTTGTATTTCTTCCAATGATTTAATTTTACTTTTTTTTATAAGTGAATTTAAAATATTTTTTAAATGTTTTTCAAAATCAGACATGTGTTTGATGTGTTCAATATATCCTTCATCAAGAGGTTTTTCATTAGAGATATTGAATAATTCGTACTTAATTGATGTGCTTCCGCAGTTTAATACTAATATTTTCATATTTTTTCCTCGCTTAATATTTTTTTACATACAATCGTAATTGTCCCATAAATGTCTTCTTCAGTTGCGCCTCGTGATAAGTCACTTATTGGTTTTCTAGTTCCTTGTAAAATAGGGCCATATGCTTCAGCGCCTTTTGAAAGGATTTCAATTAGTTTATGGGAAATATTTGCTGAATTTAAATCTGGAAAGATTAGGATATTAGCTTTACCTGCTACTTCTCCAACATCTGTCATTTTTCTTTTAGCTGTTTCTAATTTTAAAGCACTGTCTGCCTGTATTTCACCATCTATTTTTAAGTCAGGAACTTTTCCTTTTGCTAATTCAGTTGCATTTCTAATTTTATCAATCATTTCATGTGAAGCGCTTCCTTTTGTTGAAAATGAGAGCATTGCTATACGTGGATCCCAATTAAATAATTTTTTAGCGCTTTTTGCAGTTGAAATAGCTATATCTGCTAATCTATCTTCTGAAGGATTGATATTAACAGCGCAATCCGCTAATATTAAATGAGAGTTTTCTCCACCTTCCCACTCTGGAATATACATTAAAAAAAAGCTTGAAATTGTATTATTTCCTTCTTCAGTTCCTATTAATTTTATTGTGTCTATTAAAACTTTTTTAGAAGTATAAACAGCTCCTGCTATTATTCCTTGAATTTTATTTTCATTTAATAATTTACAAGCATATTGTAATTTATCTTCATCTATATTTATTATTTCCACATTTTTTAATTCTTTTAAATTAAGTTCATTTATTTTTTCTATAATTTTATCTTTTTTTCCAATAAAAACAGGAATTATCATTTCATTTTTGAGCGCTTTATTAACTGCTTTTAATATCCTCTCATCTTCAGCTTCTGGAAAACCTATTCTGCATTTAGCTCCTTTAACTTCTGATATAAGTTTTTTCATAATCATAAAAATCACATCCTTTATTTAATTTCAAAGGATTATTTATTAAGATTATTGTTTTTTCACAGAACGATTTTTTACTAAAATCGTTTTTTCACAGAACGATTTCAAAACAAACAATTAAGGATTTTTAGTTTATAACTTATTTATGAAATTTGGTTTTATGCCTCATTTTGAAGAAAATTTATTCTCTGAAATAGAATTTGCTAAACAAAATTTTGATTTTTTTGAATTAACCTTACAAACTGACTTGACTGTGTATACTCCAGATCATATATCAAAAATTAAAAAGGTGCTTAATGGTTTTGAAATATTGGGTCATCTACATTGGGAGATTGATTTATCACAAGAGGAGTTAGATGATCTCGTTTATAAAAGTGTAAATATATTTGGAAAAATAGGAATTAAGAAATTGACAGTTCATCCTTCAATTAACAAGACATTATCTACAGAAAAATTAAGAAAAAATAATATTAAAAATTTAACAAAAATATCTATTCTTTGTAAAGAAAACAACATAGTATGTTGTATTGAAAATATATCTGAAGCGCCTTTTAACAGAGCTTCAGAAATTGAATATTTAATCAATAAAATACCAAATTCAAATATAACTTTTGATGTTGGCCATGCACTAAGAATATCAGAAGAAGAATTTAATAGATTTTTAAAATTAGGAAATAGAATAAAACATATTCATTTACATAATGTGATAGAAGATAAAGACCATTTGTTTTTTTATGAACAGCATAATTTACTAAATAGACTAGATAAGTTGAAAAATGCGCTAGATTTAGATACAATTACTTTGGAAATGTTCGCAAATATAAAAAATAATCAGTTTCATTATAAAATCAGTAGTGGGAAAAGACATAATTTATTATTAAAACAATTGAGATATCTGATGGTTTTAAGACAAATTTAAGGTTGGACCCAGTCTATTTCATAATATTCATATTTGCTTCCTGGGAGGTCTATGCGCTTTACTAAATAATATGTGACAGATGTTTCTCTGTCTGCTATTGCTAAAAGAAGTTGTAATCCTACATCAGCGCATTCTTGAATTGCTTCTGATAATTCTTGTCCTCCAATAGATTCTTCTTCACTTAGAGAAAACATTAAATATTTAGGTTGGCCATCTTTTGGAGTTTCGATTCCTCCTTTTACGCGGTGATATAATAAAAAGTCCAAATGAGATGCGTTTTTTTGCTTTGTTTTTTCTTCCTTTTTCTTTTCTTCTTCGCCAGGAATTGCCAAAATAAACGTTTTTTTAACTGAATGTGCCACTCTTATGGCTCTTGCCCATTCAGAAATAATCATTTTGCTTGATTTAGGAAAAATATGGACTACATGTTTTGAGTGTATCCATTCTTTGTTACTTCTCGTTGGGCTAGCACCAGGAAAATAAAGTCTAAAATGAGTTCCAAACTTAAAACCAGTTTTTAAAACAAATCCAATTAATCTCCAATCTTCATAAACATCATACATTAAATTAAAATTTTTATGCACTTTTAGCCCTGCTTTTTGTACTTCTTTTTTTCCTGCATTTTTCAATTTATAATTTGAGTGATTTAATAAGAATAGAGTTTCATATATATCTAATTTAGAAATATTTCCTCTTTGTTCAGCTTTATATGATGCAAATTGACCTATCCAATATTTATCATATAATTCTTTTCCAATTATTGGTTCATCAATTATAGAAATTAAATCATCTTCAAAAAATAGCCCATCTATTGCATATTTATCAAAAGTTATTTTTTTTGAAGGATATTTTTTAATAGGGCTCCTTTCATATTTACTGTTTAATTCATTCATTGGTCTTACTATAAGACCTCTATCTCTCCAATCTTTGTATGTAAAGTATCTAGCCATCAGTTTTTTATGTTTTAAAAATAAAGAAGCTAAATCATTAAATGAATATAAATTTCCTGCATCATCATAACATTTTGCATTTCTTATATCTGCAAGATAAAGTGCTTCTTCAGGAAATAAAATTATTTCTCCTTTATCCATTACTCCATAAAAACTTTTAGATAATACTCCAATTGATGAAGGGTCAGTTACTCGTATTTCATTTTTTTTAATATTTATAGTAACTGCCATACATACCACCTTAAAAGAAATATGAAACTCTTTCTTTTTCTTTGTAAATAAATTCATCAAGCAGTTTTTTTATTTCTCCTTTTTCAGGTAATCCTTCACAAATGAGTTCTCCATTAATTGCAATTGAAGGTGTTGATTCAATATCATATCCTTCTGCTCTTTCTTGTCCTTCGTTTGTCAATAAACTTACTTCTTTTACAATTATGTTCTTTGAATTTTTTGTTAAATTAGTAATTAATCTAACTGCCTTAGGAGAATGAATACAATTTGGGGAGGTTATTATTTCTACATATACTGTCATTTGTATCACCAAGTATTAAGGTAGGCTGTTATTTAAAAACATATCTTTTTATTCGATAGTTATTTTTCCTTGGTCACAGCAAGAGATTATTAGTGAATTTGAATAAATTCCCTCATTAAATATACAATTAACTTCTTTTGCGACTGATATATTTTTGTATTTTAATCTTAATGTTCTATCTGTAGGCATTTCCAAAGAGTAATTATTAATATTAACATATAAATTTCTACTATTTCCATTTCCTAATATACAGATATTATTTATTGTATTAGCTATTTCTTCAGCAGCTAATCTTGTTCTTTGTTCTTCTAAGGATTGGTCACCTTTATTTTTTACATTTATTAAAGAAACTATAGATATAATAAGTATTGAGAAAAAGATAACAAAAACGATAAGAAATTCGATTGAAACTTGACCTTTCATAAGACATCAATCTTTAACTGCATGGTCCTTTCAACACACATTTGCTGTTTTCACATTTCCAAGTACTTGGATTTCCATCTCCACAATCAACATCGTCAAAGCAAAACGAACCTTGTATTAATCCTGCTGTTTGGCAGTCAAGAACTTTACTTGTTTGATTAATTGTATCTCCAAATTTTTCAGTCATTCCCATTAATTGTACTGCTAAGAATACAGCTACTGCAAGAACTATTGCAAGAATGATCAACATTTCTGCTGAAATTTGTCCTTTCATCCATACACCCCCAATTTATCTTATATAAGAAAGATTTAAATCTTCTCCTCCACTAATTGGCTGTTTTTCCATTTGTTCCCTTAATTTTTCAAGTAATTTTTTATTTTCACTTACTTTTTTATCTAATTTTTTTGTACTTAATTTAATATCTAACATTTTAGATAAAATTTCTATCATTTTTTTTGCTGCATTTGCATCAACGTATCCTCCGTGTGTTTCTCCCATTATACACAAGCCAGGTAGTTTTTCTATTCTACCTAAAGATAATAATAATCCCGCAGCGCCAATTATCGCTCCTCTTGTTTTTCCAAATTCAATACCAAATTTAGAATAAGTATCTATTACGTTTTTGTCTGTTGCAGCACCGAATATTTTTGGTTGTTCAATTGGATTTCCAGTACCATACCCCCCTAAAGTAATTATTAACTGGCCTTTATTTTTTTTAAAATATTTTATTATCTCTCTATTTACTTCATATTGGGATTCGCTTGTTAGAGTTTGTATATTTCCAACTAAAATTAAAAGGTCGCCCTGCTTTCTTTTAACTAAATAAAATTCATTTTTGGTGTCTTTTATTATTCCAGATTTTCTCATAATAACTTGATGCGGAAAATAATCTGAATAAATATCTGCAATTCTTTCACCTTTCAATTCATCAATCATTAGATCTGCTACTAGTTTTCCTACTAATCCGATACCTGGAAGGCCTTCTATTAATATAGGTTTATTCAATTTTACCTTTTTTATTTCTTTAATTGTTGTTTTGTTCATTTATCCACCTATTTCTTTTTTTCAAATGATATATCAACTATTTTGCCTGCTGTTTTTTCTTCTAGTTTTTTAATAAATTTTTCTAATGTTTTTTCAGCAGTTTTATAGTCTTCTGCTTCAATTCGGATTTCATATTTGGGTGCACCAAGATAAAGTATATCAATTTTTGCATTTTTAAAATCTTTAATTTTGCCTAAGCTTTTTTGGATAATATCAACACCTTCACTATCATATACTGTAAAACTTAAAATCCCTTTAATAACTGCTTTTGATTGTTTTATTGCATTTTTTGAAACAGTTATCAGCATTTCTTCAAATTTTTTAGGTAACTTTATGTCTTTTAAAGCTCCTTTTTCGTCTGTTGATATCTCTTCTAATGCGCTATATAGGTCTTCAAAATTAGCAATCAATTCAGTTTTTATATCTTCTATTTCTTTTTCCTTTAATTTAGTTTGTTTTCCAACTTGTTCAATTAATTTATTTGCTCTTCTTTCTCTTCTTACAGAATCCAATTTCCTCTTTTTTTCTGTTTCAGTTACCTGTTTAAGCGATAAATCTATTTGTCCTTTTTGTTTATCAATGTTTATTACTTTTGCAACATCTGTTTTTCCTTCTGATATAAATTCATGTATATTTTTTATCCATCTAGATGCAACTTCAGAAATATGCACAAATCCTTCTTTATTTGTGTATTCTTCTAAAGAACAAAATGCACCATAAGGTAATATTTTTTTAATTTTAATTATAACTAATTCTCCATCTTCTGGTATTATATCCAAGACTCATTCACCTATTTTTCTTTTGCAACTACTTCCAGTTTTTTCTTTGTTCTGGATCCGATTACTCTTTGATGTTTCTTTTTGCATTCTGTACATGTTAAAAGAACTCTTTGTCTTTTTCCTTGTTTTTTAATTGTTGGGTTACCTTTTCTTTTTCCCCCATACCCTTTCAAAATTCTTTCGTGTTTTCTTGAACCTTTTGTTGTTTTACCTCTAGCTTTTGAAGTAGATTCAACTTTTGAGGTATGTTTAGTATGTTTTTTACATTTTGGACAATATGTTTTGGTTTCTTTTGGATATTTCATGTTTATTCACCTAATCTTGCCATTTCAGCTTTTATAAGAAACTTAACTTCTGATTCAGGCAACTCTTTTTCTTGTTCTGGTGCAAAAGGTCCGTATATAGACCCATCTATACCAGTGTAAGCAGGTACATTCTTTACGATTTTCACCTTTTTTAATACTTTCTGTTCTTCTTTTTTGTTTTCAAGTGAAGTCTCGAATATTTGAGTATGATTTTTCATCAATTTTTTTACATCATCAAATAACTCAATTTCTTCTTTTGTCATTCCGTCTTTATCGTCTCCACTGCTTTGTATAGTTCTTAATAGTATTTTTTGTTGTCTTATTTGAAAAATGGTTCTTAATAATTTTATTGTATTCTCAAATTCCCTAATTTTAATTATTGAATGCTCCTTTTCAATTTCCTCTTTTTTTTGTTTTACAAATATTTCTACCTTCTCATAAAATTCCTCAGATAATTCTGTTAAGATCATTGTTTCTTTTTCCTCATTTTGCAATTTTCTAAGATAAGTATAAGTTATTTCAGGCATATCTACTTATTTGTAGAAACAAATTAAAAGGCTTTCTCTATTATAATGAGGCATTTCCTGGTTTTTTCCATCCTCTTTTTACGCGGGTAGATCCATTACCAAACCCACTTCGGTTTATTTCTTTTCTTCTTATATCATATAGCGTACCAATAAATGCTCTTAATTCTGCATTTGAATTTGTAGTTAAAGATTGGGTTAAGATATTAAATTGTGAAACAAATTGTGTTAATTTTTCAGAATCTTCAATTATTAGAGGTTTAATAATTCTTTTTACAAATGGTAATGTTTCATCTGGGTGATGTTTAATAAGTTCTAAACAAGCCTGAGTTATTAAATCAATTGGTGGTTTTTTTTGATTTACTAATTCAGTTAATATCTCTTTTTTCCATTTCACTAAGTTATGTGTAAATTTCCATTCTTCTTTTGATTGAATATTTAGATCTTGAGTATGTATTTTCATACCTTCAATTATTTCTTCTACTGTAAGATTTATAATAATCTCCTTAGGAAGCAAACCCATTATAAACGCAAGTTTTAATTTTTCCATAAATTCACCTCAAAACATATTTTATAACCTTTGTTGAGATGGTTTTTATATATTATTCTCTTTTTAAACCTATTGGTTAATCTTTGCATATCTTTTACATAATAAAAACAAGGCATATGGCTCATCTATAGATAGTTTAGTATCTTTTTTTAATTTAGGATAAGTTTTATTATTAAATTCTATCTCAGGAACTTCTTCAGTAATTTCAATAGATATTTCATCATTCTCTTTAAAAACTATTGCATCTTTTAATGGTTCAAAAGAGGTTAAATCAGTTATTTTGACGGCACAAAGAGAACTGCCTGCATGTAATGTATTTGGAACTCTAAGAAGTCTTGCTAGATCAATAGTCACATTTATATCAATATCTTGTGATAAATTTACACCTAATGTCAAGAGGTCTTCTTCTAATTTTTGTTGGTTAATAGATTTCATTACCATTGTCCAATTTCCTTTTGAGACTGTGTTTTTCCAATTATTTAAATATGTTTTGTCTTTTATTTTTCTTGGGTGATATCTTTCAGGATTATTTACAACAAAACGAGCAAGTTTCCCCCTATACCCATGATCACTAGGAGTTGGTCCTAAAAATTTTCTATCTGGTGTTTTTTGTATTATAGATCTTAAATTTAATCCTGTTCCATTAATATACTCAACAATTTCTCTTCTTTCTTTTCTTTTTAATTCTCTAATTTCTTCATTTCTTATGTGAATGTGATATCCATTTGAACCAGAAAAATTAAGGTGAATTTCATTTTTAGAAAATCCAAAATCAGTGAGTAAAAAATTCTCAATTAAATTAATAGTTCTATATTTAACTTCCTCTAAATCTTCTTTAATATTATTTGATTTATTTGCATCTAAATCAAAAATCAAATCTGCACCAGTCCATTCTTTTTTAACCATTGGTCTAAGTTCAGGATATAAATAATATGCAGAAGAGCATGAAATATAAAACGGAGTGTCATTTATCAAAAAATTATTCAAAAGTTCATCTGAATTAAAAGATAAATGTCTCATTTCTATTTTTTTATCCCAGCTTCCTATCCCAAATTCTCTTTTGTTTATATCTGGAAAAGAAATATGATGAGTTTTATAATATTCTTTAAACTTTTCTTTTATAAATTCTTCAATTTTATTCATTTTTATCAAACCTTTTAATATATTTTATTGGATTAAAACATCCACATTCAGTGATACATAAGCCATATGTTTTTAATGTTGTACATGAAGGCATCGAATAGTCTTTTGATATTATATACTCCACTTGGTATTCAGTTATATTTAAATTAAAATCAGGACTATTTGAGAATATATTTAATATTTCTTCTTTTGATTTTCCTATCTTATGTAAATAGATTGCTAATGACCATCTTGCATGATGAGATAAATTTTTATTTTGGTATAAATCATCCAATAACAGTTTCATACATGGTGCAATATCCCCACTAAAATTAACTTCTTTTGTTTTAGGTTTTGGGAGCAAAGGTTCTATTTTTAAAGCAGAATTTTCAATCTGTAGTTTATATACTTCTGGAATTTTTTGTTTTTTTGGTAAAGTTTTTTCTACTCTCTGTCTTATTTTTTCTTCAATAATCCTATTTTTTTCACTTTTTGTTAATCTAATTTTTCCATTTGAAAGTTCTTTGTTTATTAAAAAATATTCTGGAGAACCAGGGGAATTTTTTAAGTATTTTGCAAATGGTAAAAGAAAGTAATTTCCTTCTTTTTCAAAATTTAATTCTAAATCTTTAACCAATTTATGAATATTTGTTTCATTTTCTTTTTCTATATACTCTCTTGCTCTTTTTGATTCTGCAACTGCATATTTTGCAGAAAAATATTTATTATCTAATGCAGAAACGATCATTCTTGAAATTGCGTATATAATAAGTTCTTGTTCAATTGTTTCATCTACAAATTCTATAAATTTAGGAACAATATTATTTGTTATGCTTTCAATAACTCGCTCTTCTGCACTTTCAATTACTTTCTGAGTGATCACAATTTCTTTTGAACTTATGTAATCTTTTGCATATTGAGTAAAAGGGTATTTTGCATAAAACAAAATCACATTGTCAACCATATAAATGATGTGTATTAACTATTTTTTATACCTTTTCCCAAAACTCACGTTCGCCTTTTTTAATTTTAAATATGGGATTAGGTTTTATTTTTAAGACTTTTTTTAAATATCTAAATTTTATTGGTTCTCTAGTTTTTAATTTATTTTTTAAATGTTTAAATTCATACACTATTTGACCTGTAGTAGTGTTTATTTTTTTATTGGTTTTTTTGTTTATCTTTTTTTTATTAAAAGAATATCCTCTTTTTTTTGCTTCTTCCCAAATATAGAATAAATATGTGTTGATGAATAAAAGAGGTTTATCTTGATTTTTAAAGCGTATTAATTGAGGATGATTTTTATATCCTCTTGTTCTTTTTTGTAATACTTTTTTAGCTAATAATGCTTCTCTCCAAACAGCAACAAAACCTTTTTTATCTAGATATTTTGGGTGTATTGTCCATAACCTCATTTTAACACCTTGCCTGTTTCAATATACCATAAATATAGGTCTAATTCTCCCAATGATAAATTTAATTCTCTTGCAAGTTTTTTAAGTATGTTTTCAATTTCTAAATATTTATTTTTTGTTAATGTTTTTGGTTTTTTTATTAAGTTATTTTTAACAAGCAGGTTGATTATATGAAAATCAATAATTGCATAATCAAAATAACCAATGTTTCTTAAAAAATGACTTGCTTCTTTGTATCCAAGTCCTTTAATATTTTTAACAATCCATTCTCTTAGTTCTTCTCTTTTTTTTGTGTTTAATATTTTATTTAACTCATTTTTTTTATCTCTGTTTGAACAGATATATTCTGCTCTTATCTTTGGGAACCTATATCCATATTTTTTGAATTCGTTTGTTAAATCTTCTTGAGTTAAACAACTAAATCCTTCATTAATTTTAGTTTGTATATTTATCCCCCCTTCTGCTGAATAATTAGCAGTTAACACACAAAAACAGAGCTCATTAAAAATTTCATTTATATGTTTTTTTCTAAATGATTTAAATTCTTTTAATCGTTTAGTTATGAGAGAGTTAATTTTACTTTTTTTATGTAATTCTATTTGTTTGATAAGGTTTTGCATACTTATATTTTGATAGGTTTAATTTAAAATAATTAAACCTTTTTAATAAGTAATTCTATTGGAACCTATCAGAATGAGTATACTTTCGATTCCTTTCGATACTTATGATTAACTCTAAGAACGTTTCCATAATCCATGTACATTGCAATATTCTCTTGCAGTTATATTATCTGCCCGAAGATCAAATTCAGCTTCTGGTTTTTGTCCGGGTTTTAAGTGTTTTTTATACCTTTTTCCATCTGTAATTATTTCAATCCACTCAATGTAGTGATTATCTTCCATAGGATGTTCAATTGAACCTACCTTTATTTTAAAACCAGTTTCAGTTTTTTCAATTATAGGAACATGTTTTTCATTCCCTTGATCTTCAATTTTTTCGTTTTGTAATTTCATTGGTTGTCCGCAACAAACTAATTCTCCTAATCCTGTATGTAGGACTTCAGTTATGTTTCCGCAGAGGTTACATTTATAAATCTCGTTTAATTTTGTCATTATTTCACCTTATTGTCTTTTTGTTATATTCCTTACCCAAACGTCCATATATATTATTTTACCTGCTAATTTTTGGTTAAAATCAATTGTTATTAATGTATCATTTACTGAAATAACTCGACCTACACTTAAAGTATGGGAGATAGGATGTTCAAAATAATGTGTTGAACCTTCTTCTAAATTGACTTTTACAAAAGCATGTGTTTCATTAAGGTCATATATACTGTTTGGTATTCCCATATGGATAAATGTAGTATTTATTTTTGGTTCATGTCTAAAAGTATATGTATTATTTGTAATATTAATGACTGTGACATTCCATGCGTTTTCTTGAATTATTTCATTAAGTTCAAAGTCTTGGTTTAATACGGATTTATCAAGCTCTTCTATTAAATTAAATGTGTAATAAGTTTCAACTTTAAATACTTCTTCATCTTTATACTTACCATAAGCCAT
This sequence comes from Microcaldota archaeon, assembly GCA_020854825.1. Classification (GTDB taxonomy): domain Archaea; phylum Micrarchaeota; class Micrarchaeia; order Anstonellales; family JAHKLY01; genus JAHKLY01. Next base: position 155,872 of record JAHKLY010000001.1, read on the forward strand.
TTCTGGATAAATAATTAACGTTTCGTTTGATCCATTTGCTAAATCTATTAATCCATATGTAAGTCCTTTTATATACCCATTATTATCTAAAATAGAAACTTCTATTGGTGAATATTCTCTATTTTTATTATAAATACTATTTTGAATTGCTACTTCTTGCAAAGAAGTATCAATAATAGATCCATTTTCTAGATATGTAATATAATCAACTAGAACTTTATCTCCTTTTTCTACAAACAATTCCTCTTTTTCAATACACCCAAAAAAGAACAATCCGATAATTATTAATATAATAAATCTTTTCATAAATTTAATATATATGTTAAAGTTTTAATACTTTACTTTGTTATTTTCAACTATGAATAATATTCCCTCTTTGAAATTACAGAAAATTAAAGCCAATACCCATCATTTATTAGAAAACGATATTTTTTGGAGATCTGTATTAATTGGATTTGGATCTTTATGTTTATTATTGTCATTTCCTTTTTTTCCTCAAATTATCTCATTATGTACCTCATTAATTATTGGGTATATAGGTAGTAAAAAACCATCATTCGCAGTATTATTGGGAATTTTAATTGCATTTCCAGCAGTTGCATATCAGTCAGCTATGTTTGCATGGCTTTTTCTTTTAGTTATATCTATTACATTATTTCAAATGTTTAAAAATTGGCATATAATTGCAATTTTAGAAATATTAATTTTAGCACCGTTTGCTCCTTTTCCATTTTCTTATTTTGGAGGAGTAATATTTGTATTAATGCTCTTATCTGTTTTATATGTTGGTTCAAAAAAATCATTATTAATATCATTACCTGCAGTTTTTCTAATTTTATTATTATCAAGTGTTTGGTTAGTTGAAAATTCTGCGTTTATGCCTTTGAATACAAATAATTATTTACCAAAGGAAACATTTCTGCAGAATTCAAAAGAGGTGACTAATTTACAAACTGTATTCTCAGATATTAAGGATGCATTTTTTCAAGTAGCAAACCCAGCTAATATAAATAATGTTAATAGAGCAGTTTCAAAAGTAGGTTCGAATGCAGTTATATTATTATTTCAAGATAGTGCAATATTTCAATTACTTCTTTGGAGTGTTGTTTTATTTTTAGTAGCCAAGATCCCCGGAGTAATAAGACGAAACAAATATAAACAAACAGTTGCATCTCTTTCACTATTATTGATACCTTTAGGATATTACTTTTTATCAATTGAATATGGTTATGTATTTAATCCGTTAATTTTTATTTATGTTTTTTTAACAATAATTATTATCGCAATTTTGGAAAAAAATAATGTTAGCATAACAAAAGAACGAATATTAACATTAAAAGAAAGAACTGAAAAACAAGGTTTTGGAGAATTTGGAATAAGAGATTTAGAAGAAGCAACAGGAGTTAAATCTTTAGAGGATATTGGAAATTATGATGAAGTAAAAGAAGAATTAAGACAGTCAATTATTACTCCATTGGAACATAAAGATATTGCTTATACTTATGGCATTAAACCACCCAGTGGTATTTTATTATTTGGTCCTCCAGGATGCGGTAAAACATTAATTATGTCTGCATTAGCACAAGAGTTAGATTTCGGTTTTTATTATATAAAAGCAAGTGATTTATTGTCAAGTCAATATGGAGATTCTGAGAAAAATATTTCAAAATTATTTGAATTAGCAAGAAAAAGTGCCCCATCTATATTGTTTTTTGATGAATTAGATGCGCTAGCAAAAAGAAGAGATTTATTTAATGATACAACTGGACCTAGAATTTTAAGTTTATTTTTACAAGAATTAGACGGATTTAAAGATGTTAAAAAAACAATTGTTATAGGAGCAACAAATGTCCCCCATATGATTGATCCAGCAATATTAAGACCAGGAAGATTTGATAAGATTATTTATATGCCATTACCAGATGAAGAAGCAAGAGAAAAAATATTTCAAGTTCATACAAAAAATATTCCTTTATCTAAAAACGTCTCTTTGAAGAAATTAGCTAAAAAAACAAGGAGATATTCTGGAGCAGATATAGCAAATATTTGTAAGGAATCTAAATCTATTGCTGCTAAAAGAGCAGTTAAAGCTAAAAAAATAGTGCCAATTGAGATAGAAGATTTTGAACATGTAATAAAACATATTAAACCAAGTGTTTCTTTATCTGCATTAGAGAATTATGAAATATTTAGAATGGATTTTGAAAGAACAATATACAAAGAAGAAATTAAAGAAACAGAAGAAAAAGTTAAGTGGGAAGATGTAGCAGGAATGGAAGAAGCAAAAAGATTGCTTTTAGAAACTATTGAAGTTCCTCTTTTACATCCAAATTTGATAAGTGAATATAAATTAACTCCCTTAAAAGGATTATTAATGTTTGGTCCTCCTGGATGCGGTAAAACATTATTAATTAAAGCAGCAGCAAATGAGCTTAATATCACATTTTTATCCATTTCTGCTCCTAATTTATTGAAACGAGGAATTGAATATGCAGTTTCTGAAATTAAAGATATATTTTTAAGAGCAAGAGAACAAGCACCAGCAATTGTATTTATTGATGAAATTGATACTATCGGAGAAGGCAGCATGTTTGGAAGAACTGTAATAGGCCAGTTATTAAGTGAAATAGATGGTATTAAGAAATTAGAAAATGTAATGATTGTTGCAACTACAAATAAACCTTGGTTTTTAGATCCAGCATTATTAAGACCAGGTAGATTTGATAGAGTATTATATATAGGGCCTCCAGATTTTTATGCTAGAAGAAAAATGTTGATATCACAATTATGTGGAATAAGAGGCTCTGATAAACTTGATTATGACGTATTGGCTACAAAAACAGAAGGGTATTCTGGAGCAGATATATCTGCATTAATTCAAGAAGTTAAAATGGAATTGATAAGAAATAAATTAAAAGGCAAAGATATTTATTTATCTAATAATATATTAAAAAACGCAATTAATAAGATTCACCCTTCATTAAGTTCTGAACAACTAAACAAATTTGAAGTATTTGTTAGTGAACATGGTAAAAAGAGAAGATGAGTCATTTGAGTAAATTGAAAATATGAAGATTTATCAAAAAAATCGCTCCGACGTTGTATACGAATAGTAGTTTGACATATAACGAAATGATATTGATTTAATATAAACTTTTGTTTATGTTTTTACGCAATATTTAAAAAACTTTACATAGAACTTCTTTGTAAGAATAGCGCTATTGAGCGTAGCGCCCATTCTATTGATACGGGTATAAAAAAGAAAAAAAGAATCGCCGATAATATTTATATCATACCCGTAAAACAGGCGATGAATAAACCAGAGGTGGTTTTGTGAAAGGACTAAATGTAAAGAAAATAGCAGCACTTGCTATTGGTGCATTATTTGTAGGTAGTGCAGCAGTAAGTGCAAGCAAATTAATGTACGAAGATACAACTTTGGTAAATGACAATGGTGTACCACAAGTATCAGTTTTGATACCAGGCGCATCAGCAGCAGCAATGACAGATGGAGTAGCAGGCGCAAGAATTGCATCCAAATTAGCAGCTGAGTCATACAAAGAAGTATTATATACTGCAGAATTAAGTGGAACAGCAGTATGTGGCGCAGACGATGGAGTAGCAGGCGCATGCCCAGTAACAGACAAGAGTGTATCTATGACTATAACATCTCCAGGAATAACAGGTGTTTATACTGTAGAAACTGCGATCTATGATATATTTGATGAGGAAGTAGGAAATAGAGCAGGTAATTTAGGGACACCTACAGACGCATATGATGGAGATGAACATAAATCAGATGCAACACCTTTCTTTGAAACAGCAGGAGATGCAGATTTAATATATAAAATTGGCAGTGATTTTACACCATTTAAGGACAACACTGTAAAAGTAAGATCCATGGATGTAGTTCAAACACAAGCAGCATGGATTAGGGGAAGAACAATGTATGATACAGACAGTGATCCATATGCAAGAATAAGTGGAATTGGATATAGTGTTAAATTCTTTAGTGAATCAAAAATTGGCTTACCTCTTTGTACTGACAAAAAAAATAATGATTGGGGATATTGTTTAGGTGATGAAGCTGCTGGAGATTATGATCTTTCAAAACAAGTAGCAAATAAAAGAATTAAAATTAATTTTTTAGGCAGTGATTGGATAATTAGTGATATGGTAAGAGATCTAACAAACGATGCAGTTGAAAACGAAGATACAAGATATAGAGGAGGATCATTAACTTTAGCAAAAGAAGCGTCTTATGGAATTATCTCAATTGGAGAAAGATTAACAACTTCTGATTATTATATCCAATTAGATGATATATCCACAGGAGTAGGAGCAGATTTCCAACACCCAGCAATTGTATCTTTAATTGATAAAGCAACAGGAGAAGTAATTGAACAAACACAGGTTTCTCCAGGTGCCTCATCAGATTTAGGTCCAAATGAGGAAGTAAGAGTACATGTATATCAAACAGCACCAGGTATTACCTTAACTTCTAAATGGGCAGAATTAGCCGTTTATGAAGAAGAATGGGAATTAACTGATGGAGAAGAGATAAATGTAGACAATGAAGATTGGGAAGTGTATATATATTGGAAAAATAAAAATGCAGATGCAACAGATGCATACGGAGATAATGAAGATAATTTAAGAGAAATTTTACTTTGGAATGATGAATCTTTTGATTTAGAAGAAGGTGATGCAATATCTATTGTTGATGATCCATCATACTATGAGTTTAAATATAATGGATTATCTCCAGATTCAAGAACATCTGTATCTTTTAAAATAGCAAAAGATAGTTTTAAAGGATGTGGAATCGGACTTGGAGGAGTAGACGATTATGTAAATGATCCAGCAGACGGTACACAAGTAGAATTCTTATTTATAGAAGCAAATAAGAATTATGATTTCCAAGGTACTACTGATGGTTCAGCAAACGCAAATGAAGATGGATATAAATTAGCATATGATATAACTGGTGGAGATCCTGGTGCGTTCTCATCTATAGGTGAAGTATGGGTATATGATTCAACAGATAGATGTTATAATTCAGATGTAGTAGTGGCAGATGGACAAGATGTTGCATATAAATTTGATCCATTGGGAAAAACTGGAAGATTAGTTATCTACAATGATGACCTTAGTGGTGCAGGAGATGAAGATATAGGAATTGCTTTAATTGAAGAAGTAGGAGAAATTGAAGATTTAGATGATACAGCAGTACTTTCGTTCTATCTACATTATGAAAACGCAGATGCTGATTGGGATTTCCAACATACAGCAACAGACACAGACAACAATGCCCATTATGAAACAGGATATGATTTATTCGGTTTAGGCACATATACAGGAACTGGTTTTGCAACTGAAGATATGAATGAAATTAGTGAAGAAGTTCAAAAAGGATTTATTTCATTAAGAGGATCTAAATTAGCAACAACAAATTCAGAAAATTATGTTGTTGATTTAGCTTTAGATGAAGCAAAGATGGTCTTTACCTTTGCAACAGCAGGTACAGATGCAACACCAAACACAGCAACATGGTTAGCACATGAAGGTGATTCTGAAATATTCGGAGACACAACCATTACAGTAGATGCAATTACTTGTACAGTAGGAGCATGTTCTGTAAGCGGAGCTGGTTCAGCTGGATGTGCATACACAGGCGGTTTATCAGCAGTTATCTCTGGAGAAGGAGTATCAACTGTAGCAGGTATGGCACCTGGAAAAGTAAACCCAAGTTCTCTAATTATGTTGGATACTGAAGGCGCAAGTCTATCTGGAAACTTCGTTTCTGTAGCAGGACCTGTAGTCAACACAGTAACAGCAAGAGAATTAACTGGAGCAAATGCACACGACTTTAACGCACAAGCTGTTTTAGTCAAACAAATCGCACCAGGTAAGGTTATTGTAGCAGGTAGAGACGCAGCTGACACATTAACAGCCGCAGATCAATTCATAGCTGCAATGCAAAGAGTCTAAGACTCTTTCCCTTTTTTCTTTTTTTTATTTTTTAAATCTGATTTTGAAAAATAGTATATTAAGATATATCAAGAGATACCATTTATTTTTAATTTTAAGTTATAGACTAATTTAGTTTTAAGTTAAAATTTATACTTAATATCTCCTAAGTAATATGGATATCTTGAAAAAGAATCTTGCTAACTCTCAAAAAATATAATAATTAATTTTATTAAAGTGTCTCTAACAATTAAATACATACATTTTTAATCATTTATTACTACTAATTATTGTATGAATTTACCCTTTCCAGCGCATAAAAGAGGAATGATTAGTTTTCTATTAGTTTCTTTATTTATAGGGATAATACTAATTGCATTGTCTAATTACTCAAATATAAGAAGTTTTGAATATAAAGATGCAATTTCCTTAGAAAATAATTATTACAAAACACAAGATATTAAACATTCAATAATTTTAGCATCTAAAAAAGGAGCAGAGGAAGGAAAAATTATATTTAATATTAAACATAAAATATGGGAAGAATGTGTTTGTGTAAGTTGTTTTAAAGAACCTACTAATTGTGTAATTCCCAGTTATTATACTTGTTCTATTTGTGGTGAAGAACCATCATTGGAAAAAGAAATAAAATCAAGAGTAATAGAGCATTTAGTATCTTTAGATAAATATTATCAAGATGATAGAAGATATTCTATTAGATTATGGTGTGGGGATGCAATTCAAGGTCAATTATCAGATTTAGGGTGGAGTATAAAAGAAGACAAACAAGCGAAAATTTATTCAAAAACTATTGAGAATTGTGAGGAATATATTTTAGTTTACCCAAATATTGCAGGAGGAGTTACAATTAAATTTCAAAAATTATCAAGTGTTATATTCCCTATTAAACAATATAATATAATAGGAATAAGTATGTATGATCCTAAAACAGATATTGCAACAGTTTCTTTTATACCAAATACGGAGGAGTTTGATATATATGGTTAAAGGACAAAGTACTTTAGAAGCATTGATTTCATTTACTATTTTAATCTTATTTCTAACAATAATATTTGCAGTTTTAAGTACTTCTTATGATTCTGAAATAGAATATAGTATATATTTAAAAGCAAAAACAGAACTGGAAAATTTAGCATTAAGAGCAAATTTTATAAGTACATCAACAAATGTTTATACTAAGACATCATTATCATTACCCCCTGGAATAGGATATAGTGGTAATGAATTAACAAAAGATATAAATACAAAAAAAATATCTGCTCCTGTTTTAGCAGAAATGAGGTTTATTTTTAATGATAAAAATTATGTGGTTAATAGATTGGACGGAGAGCCGATTTAAAAAAGGGCAGTTTGCATTTGATTTAGCTGTTGCGGTAATTATTGTATCATTTATTTTATATTTTGGTTTAACAACAGTGGCTGAAATACATAATTCAAGTAAAAATTCTTTAGAAGAACAAATACTATTTAACAAAATATTAGCAGCAGCAGATTATTTGGTTAAAGAAGGTGCTGTTGAAACAAAAGAAATATTTCAAGGTTCAAAGGCTATTTATCATCATCAATTAACTTCTTTTTCATTTAGCAAAGTAGATAAAAATGAATTAAAAGACAAATTACAATTAAAAGAGATATATATTGATTTTTGTCCTATTGAAGGATGTTCAAATATAAGTATTGACAGCATATGTGTTAATAGAATTATACTATTTGAAGGAGATAATTCAATATTGAGAGTGTGTGGAAAATGAAAAGAGGATTAATGTCATTTGAATCAGTTTTTTCACTAGCAATTTTAATAATTTTTATAAGTTCATTAAGTATATTAAAACCTAATTACCTAGATACTTCTTTATATGAATATCAATTATTAAATGACATCTTAGAAATAACAGAAAAAAATAGTGGAATTGAAAGACTATCTAATGGAGATATAACTGTTATACTTGAAATGCAGGAAATAGCACAAAAACAAGGATATTGTTTAGATATAACTTTAGAATTAATAGATAGAACAATTCCAAATATGGAAGATGAATTTATAATAATTAATCAAACGTTATATATTGAACTTACTTTCCCTTCCCTATGTGAAGAAAGAGTAAATAAAGTATCAACAACTAGAACAATTCCAGCTTACTTGGGAGAAATTATTGTGTTAGAAGCTAAAATGTGGAAACAATAGTTTTATTTAAAATTAGTTTGGTTATAATATTATTTTTATGACACTAATTGTTTTTGAAGGCATAGATGGTACTGGAAAAACCACGCAAATGAAAAGATTTTTCCAAGAATTAATAGAAGCAGAATTACCTATTCATCATCGCAAATATCCTAAACCAAATCAAAATAGTCCTATTTATAGACATTTAAAAGAAAAAGCTAAACATTCTCCAGAAGAAATGATGAATTTTTATTTACAAGAGATGGAAGATGACTTACCATTATTAATTGAAGAAAATAAAGAAGGAATAATTATGCTTTCAAGGTATTTTTATTCAACTATTTCTTATCAAGGGCAAAATTTAGGTATAGAAACAGTTATTAATGAAATTAAAAGAAGAAACTTATTAATTCCTGATTATGTAGTGTGGTTTGATGTAGATCCAAAAATAAGTATGAAAAGAAGAGCAGAAGCAAGTGACCCACATATTTTTGAAAAAAATATTATTATGCAAGAAAATTGTAGAAGAATATATGATAAATTATATGAAACAAAACCATTTGGTTCATCATGGATTAAAATAGATGTTTTTAATAAATCTATAGAAGAAATATGGCAAGAAATAAGAGACCAGGTTTTAGAGCCAGTTTTAAGAAAAAGTAAAACTTTATAAAGACATATAAACAAGAATATTACACTTTATTTAGATTGATCTATAAATCTAAATTAAAAAGTATTTTTTGGCGAATACAAAAAAAATTTATGTGTTCCGGTCGTCTAGTCCGGTCAAGGATACTAGGCTTTCAAAGTTTTTTAGGTATTAACCTTTTAAAAAACTGAAGATCCCTAGCGACCCGGGTGGCCTTTCTTTTCTTAAAAGAAAAGAAATCCCAGGGAAAGAAAAGAACCCTGCAGGTCTGGGAATTCAAATGTCTTGACTGGTGTTAAATATTGCCAGTAAGCTGACAATCCCGGCCGGAGCACTTTTTATTTTTAAATTACATATCCAAAAACAAGTCCTGCTAATGTAGAATAAAATATAACTAATAAAACATATGTCCCTGTTTTTTTGGTTCCTAATACCTTTCTTATTACTAACATATTTGGTAAGCTTAATGAAGGACCAGCCAATAATAAGGCTAATGCTGGGCCTGGTGACATACCTTTAGAAATCAACATTTGTAAAATGGGTATTTCAGTTAAGGTGGAAAAATACATAAATGCACCAAAAATAGAAGCAACAAAATTACCAAATATACTGTTTGTTCCAACAGTCTCAGTTATTAGTTCATTAGGTATTAATGGCATTAAGAACCCTGCAATGAAAACGCCTATGAATAATAAAGGTAAAATTGTTTTTGAGAAATTCCAAGTTTCATATAACCATGCATTACGAACTTCTTTATCAAATTTTAAAATTGTTATAAGTCCGATTCCAATAATACAGATTCCAATTAACATATATTTTAATAATTGGTCAATCTGTAACCCATTAATTATTAAGATTGCGAGCATTAAACCAAAAAATAGGATTAAAATTTGTTTAGAAATGTTTGCGGTTTTATCATCTTTAAAAAGCATTTCTCCTTTTTCAGTTTCTTCTTTAAAAATAAAGGCCATAGTTATGCCTATTACAATAGATAATAAAATAGAAGCAATGAGTCTAGCAGCTCCTATTTCCCATCCTAAAACTGAAAACGTTAGGAATATTGCAGCAATATTAATTGCAGGTCCTGCAAAAAGAAAAGTAATTGCAGGTCCTAATCCTGCACCTCTTTTTTTAATGCCTGCAAAAAGAGGTAAGATAGTACAAGAACAAACAGCTAAAATTGCTCCAGAGATAGATGCTACACTATATGAAACATATTTTTTTGTATTGTGTCCCAGATATTTAATTATTCGTTTTTTATTAATAAAAATAGTAATTCCTCCTGCAATAAATAATGCAGGGACAAGACAAGTTAATACATGTTCTTTTGCATACTCCCCAAGTAATGTAGTACCATTTATAATTGAAATATTAAACCATTCACTATTTTGAGGTATGAAATAAAATATTAGGAATATGAGTGTAATTCCAAATAACAGATAATAATCGTTTTTATCTATCATAAGAACACCATTAAAGTATAATATAGTCCTATTATGATAAATAAAATGGAGACAATATGTCTCATCCATTTTTCAAATGTTTCAACTTTATTCATTATAGAACCTAATTTTTGAACACTTTTTACTAAAATTATTGAGAATATTATAACTGGCAATCCTGTTGCAAATCCGAATACAGTAGGTATAAAAATTCCATCACCCGCAACAATTGCCAAGGGTATTAACATACCAAAAAATAAAACTGCACTAAATGGACAAAATGCTAGTGCAAATATTACTCCTAATAATAAGGAACCAATATATCCATGATTAGCAAGTTTCTCTTTTAATTCCTCTATTCTTTTTCCTTTTGAAATATTAATTTGTATAATATTCAACATAAGAATTCCTAATATTATTAAAAAAGGACCTAATAGTTTTTCCCCATAGTTTTGTAAAAATAATGAGATTGTTTGAGATTGAATTCCAAACCATACGATCAAAGAAGCGATAAATACATATGTAAAAACCCTTCCAATAGTATATAAGAACCCAACAAGTAATGTGTGTTTGCTATTTTCTATCTTTTTGCTTGTATATGCAATTGCAGTTATATTTGTTGCTAAAGGGCAAGGACTAATTGCAGTCATTAACCCTATAAAAAAGGCCGCTAATAAGGGAATTGAAGTATTTGTTCCCATCATTTCCATAAACATCATTAAATCCATATTAATTACCTGTTAGTTTTGTTTCTATTACTCCTTTAAGATATGTCATGTAATCTTCTTTGTCCTCTATTTTATACCATACTTTAATGTTGTTTTCAACTTCATCAAGTTCTCCATTTTTATATGTTCCAATCATTAATGAGGATCCTGTGGCACCATATTTTATTACGAGTTCTTCGTTTTCTTTAGATTGGGCATTTATATGTGAAAAAACTACTTTACCTTCATCTAATTCTTTTTTAAAATATGTATTAACTGTTTCTTCTGCTAGGTCTCCAACTTTAATACAAGAATAACATTGATTATTACCATGAAAATGATATATTTCTACTTTATCAATATTTGATTGCATTTCAGTAGTTTTTTCAATTTCATTATTTGTTTTATTAGTTAAAATTTCTAACGAAGTATTATTTTCATTTTTAATTTGTTCAGTACATCCAAAATTTAAAAATAAACTCATAACTAATATTAAACATAAAATATATTTCAGTTTCATAGAATTACCTCATTATTTTTTTAACCAGTTTTTAATTTCTTCAATATCTGGTATTCGCCCATATGATTTTATTTCTCCATTGATAACTATTGCAGGAGTTGACATAACTCCATAATTTATTATCTCTCCAATGTTTGTGATTTTTATAATTTCTGCATTTACTTTTGTTTCTTCAATTGCTTTTCTAGTTATCTCCACTACTTTTTTACAATTTGGACAACCAGATCCTAAGATTTCAATTTTCATATTTTCACCTACTCCCACAGCAATTTGCTCCACACGATTGACATTTGTTTATTTTTTCTTTTAATTGTTTTTTAGCAGTTTCTAATACTTTCTTTTCTTTAATTAAGTTCTTTATATCTTGTTTGTCTGGAAAACTAATTGCATCAAAAATGCACCAAGTTTCACAAGAAGTGCACCCAACCATACATTTTTCTGGGTGTGCAACGATTGCTTTATTATTTTTTAAATCAAAAGTATAAACACCTTTTCTACAAGAAGTAATACACATTCCGCACCCCACACATTTATCTTTATCTACTATTGGATGCCAAGTTATTTCATTTCTAGGGATCCCTTTCCAATTAGGTTCTGTACTCATAACATATTGATGAACATCAATATTTAAAAAGGTTTCTTTCAAAGTAATATTTTTTAAAATCAATAATTTTAAAATTAGTATTTCATTTTTAAAATATTATTTAAAAGTGTTTTTATTTTTTTATCTTTTATTTGATAATATATTTTTTTACCCGTTCTTTTTGATTTAACAAGATTAAGGTTTTCTAATTTTTTAAGATGAATTGATACTGTTGATTGGGTTTTTTTAACATGGGGGAAGATTTCACAAACGCATCTCTCTTTTTTTAATAAAAAAATTAATATTTTAAATCTAGTTTCATTTGTAATGTATTTTAATATTTTAATATTTTTATTTTTCTTTTCCATTTTAATCTATTTTTTAAACACGTTAAACAAATATAAATATTACTACTAATCATATGATTGTTTATAATCATAAAAAATATATTAAATTTAAGATATATTTAAAAATATATAACTCATATATATGTTAGAGGTGGATTTAATGTTATTAATAATATTAGGAATAATAATACTAGTTGCATTAATTGCAGTAGTAATGATCTATAATGGATTAATAGTTACAAAAAACAGAGTAGATAATGCTTGGTCTCAAATAGATGTTCAATTAAGGAAAAGATATGATTTAGTACCAAATTTAGTAGATACAGTTAAGGGGTATGTTAAACACGAAAAAGAAGTTTTAACAGAGATTACAAAAGCAAGAGCTTCATTAATGAACGCAGATACAATAGAGAAAAAATCAAAAGCAGATACTCAATTAACAGGTGCTTTAAAAACCTTATTTGCAGTTGCAGAAAATTATCCCAAATTACAGGCAAATGAGAATTTCAAATTATTACAAGAACAATTGGAAGGAATCGAAAATAAAATTGCATATTCAAGACAATTCTATAATGATTCAGTATTAGATTTTAATAATAAAATACAGGTATTTCCAAATAATCTCTTAGCAGGGATGTTTAATTTCACTAAAAAAGAATATTTTGAAATTGGTGAAGAAGAAGCAAGAAAGAACGTGAAAGTTAAATTTTAAGGTAGATATATATGGAAATATACAAACAGATAAGCCATAATCAATGGCTTTCTACTTTCTTAATTTTTATTGTTTTTGGAATAATAATTGCATTAGGGTATATAATTAGTGTTATTTTTGATAGTCTTTTTATTTTGATAATTGCAGTAGTTGTGTCAATTATATATACTATAATCGGATATTCATTTAGTAAATCAATAGTATTAAAATCAACAGGAGCTAAATTAGCAGATCCTGTAAAAGATGCATATATTGTCAATACAGTTGAAGGATTATCTTTATCAGTTGGAATTCCTACTCCTGAAGTCTATATAATAGAAGATCCAAATCCAAATGCGTTTGCAACTGGAAAAGATCCAAAAAACTCTGCAATTGCAGTTACTAGGGGATTATTAAATATTATGGATAGACAAGAATTAGAAGGAGTTTTAGCTCATGAGATGGCGCATATCAAAAATTATGATATTAGATTTATGACTTTAACAGCTGTATTAGTGGGTATGATAGCGATTATAGCACAAATAACTACTAGAATGTTTATTTTTGGGGGTTTAAGAGGCAATAATAGACAAGGAAGCAGTAATATGATAGTTATAGTCATTGGATTATTATTTATGATTTTAGCTCCTATTTTTGCAACCTTGGTGCAATTAGCCATATCAAGAAAAAGAGAATATCTTGCAGATGCATCAGGAGCATTAATGACTAGATATCCAGAAGGGTTAGCAAGTGCTTTAGAAAAATTAAAAAATCACGATACAAAAATAAAAACTGCATCAAGTGCAACAGCCCCTTTATTTATAGCAACACCCATTAAAAGCCAAATAACCTCACTGTTTTCAACACACCCTCCATTAGAAGAGCGTATTAAAAAATTAAGGGGAATGTAGATATATCGAAAACTTTATATATCCTATTTTACATATACTCCATATGGTAGTAGAGATAATTTATTCAGAAAAAAATATTAAAAAAATAATGAAAAAGAAATTTTCTATATTCATATTATGGATGATAAAAGAAAAAGCAGATACTGGTTATGGATTAGTCAAAAGATTAGAAGATGAAAATATCAGATTAACTTGTTCTCAATTATATCCTTTATTAAATTCTTTGAATAAAAAAGGATATCTTAAGAAAGTTCAAAAACATCAAGGCAAAAGGAAAAGTTATATTTATTCAATAACAATTTCAGGAGAAAAATGCTTCAAAAATATCAGAAAGATGGTGTCTCCGACTATGAAAAAGTTTTGTAAATTTTTAATAAAAAGGTAATAGGTATGGAAAATAATATATTGAGAATTACAGATGTTAAAAAAAGATATACATTAGGGGAGATATATGTAAATGCATTAAATGGGGTTTCTTTAGATATAAATAGAGGAGAATTAATTAGTATAGTAGGCCCTTCGGGAAGTGGAAAATCTACTTTATTGAATGTTATAGGATTATTATCAGAACCAACAGAAGGAAAAATATTACTTAAAGGAAAAGATATTTCAAAATTAAGTGAAGACGAAAGAGCGTATATAAGAGGTAAAACGTTAGGGTTTGTTTTTCAAACATTTAATTTAATTCCAACATTTACTTCTATTGAAAATGTTTCAGTTCCTTTGATGTTTTATGGGTATTCAAAAGAAAAAAGAACAAAAATAGCACAAGATTTATTAACAAAAGTTGGATTGGGACACAGATTAAATAGTAAACCCTCACAATTAAGTGGGGGGGAAAGACAAAGAGTTGCAATTGCAAGAGCATTAGCTAATGAACCTGAGATAATATTAGCAGACGAGCCTACTGGAAACTTAGATTCAAAATCAGGAACTGCAATTTTAGATTTATTTTTAAAATTAAATAAAGAAGGAAAAACAATAATTCTTGTTACTCATGATCCAAAATTACCTAACTTAACTCAAAGGACTATTTATATTAAAGATGGAGTGATAGAAAAAGAGGTGAAGAAAAAATGAATAAAAGTATATTAAATGTATTTATCTTGATGATAATAATAACTTCTGTTTTTGCAGATATACAAGTTTCAAATTATGAAGTATTACCTGCTACAACAAGACCGGGAGTTAAAGGAACAGCGTCATTAACAGTAACTAATGCAGGAACAACAACATTAAATAGAGTATCAATCTCAGTTCAACCTTCTACTGGAATTGAATCTTCGTCATCTATATATGTGGGGGATATGGAAGCAGGAGGAACATCACTAGTTTCTATTCCATTTTCAGTTAAAGACACAACTCCTTCAGGAGTTTATACTTTAAAAGTATTGATTAGAGGAACACAAGAAGTAGTTGGAGGTCAAGACAACACATTATCTAGGACTGTTGATATTCCAATTTATGTGAATAGGCCCCCTCTATTATCAATTTCAACTCCATCAACACCATTTATAATTGGAGAAAAATTTATCAAAAATATAACCTTAACTAAGGAAGGAGATTTTGCATCTGATGTTAGAATATCCTCATCTAATTTAAATTTTGTACTAGACGATTCTCCAGTATATATTGGGGATATAAGAGATAATAAAATTGTTTTTCCAATTTCAGGTTTTGTTTTATCAGATATGAATACTGGAAGACAACCAGTAGATTTAATAATAACTTATTTTGATGTTTTGGGTAACGAATACTCACAAACTTTATCTCCTTCTTTTGAATTTGAAGAGCCAGTTCATGTATTAGATTTAGAGGTAGTTCCATTAAACTTTAAAAGTGGCGAAACAAAAGAAGTTGAATTTATTATAAAAAATACTGGGACAAATAGATTAGGAGAAGTGGAATTAAGGTTAGAAGAAACTTTAAGTTTTGTTCCTTTGAGTGGAGAACGTGTAATTTTTGGAAATTTAAATGCAGGTGAAGAAAAATCATCCATTGTTAGATTAGCAATTAAAGACATAAATCCAGGTTATTATATAACTTCCTTTAATATTGCATATACTTCTTCATCTGGAGAAAGGAAAGTTGATCCAATTAAAAAGAGTTTAAATATCCAACCAAATATAGAAGTGATAATATTTGTAGAAGCAGAACCATCACCAATAACTGAAAGCACACAACATGTTCTTTCTTTAAAAGTATCAAATATCGGAGATTCAGAAATAAAGTCTGTCTGGTTTGAATTAGACGACACAGAACATATACGGTTATTAAACGCACAAAATAAGCAATTTATAGGATCATTAGATTTAGATGATTTTAGTAGTGTCCAATATGATGTTTTTGTATCTAATATAGATGAGGATATAAAAATAGAGGAATTACCTATTAAAGTTTATTTTAAAGATACATTTAATAATAATCAATTAATTGAAGAGAAAATAGAAGTTAAGATATATTCTAAAAAAGCAGTTCAATTCTTTCAAAATTCTGATAATGGGGGATTTTTTGTTCCATTAGTTATTTTATTAGCAGTAGCAGGAATAGGTTATTGGTATTGGAAAAAGAGGAAGAAGAATGCTTCTAGATAAATTTGAATACGCAGTTAAAACACTGACACATCACTATCTAAGAACATTTCTTACAGTGTTAGGTGTAATTGTAGGCGTTTCTGCTATTCTACTTCTTTTATCTATTTCTTTAGGTTTAAATGATACAATAGAAAGAGAATTAGATAAATTTGGAGCTAATAATGGGATAATATTGCCTATTTCCCAATCCTCATTAAGTTCTTCTTTTGGACCTTCAGGAACAAGAATTTCCTCAAAATTGTATATTACAGATATCCAAAAAGTTAGATCTGTGTCTGGAGTTGAATCAGCTGTTGGAGTAATTTCATTAACTTCAACATTAGTACAATATAGGTCAGAAGAATTTAGATTATCTGGTGTGGGTATAGATCCGTATGTTTTAAAAACATATTATCCAAACATCGCAATAAAAGAGGGAAGGTTATTACAAAATTCAGATTCAAAACACGTGGTCATAGGATATAATGTTGCTAAAAAAGTGTTTAATAGAAATATTGAAGTAGGATCAACAATAAAGATTAATGATCAATCATTTACAGTTGTTGGAATTTTAGAAAAATCTGGGGGTCAGGCAGGTTCAGATAATAATATTTTCATAAAATATGATGAAGCAAGAGCAATATCTAGTCTAGATAAAAATCAAGTTTCTGCAATATATTTTGTTATACAAGATTCTTTTGATATCCTTACAGTTCAATCAAAGGTTGAAACTGCATTAAGAAATGCACACGGGGTTAAAAAAGGCGAAGAAGATTTTACAGTGATAACTGCAGAATCAACTAAAGAAAGTGTACAAAATATTTTAGGTTATCTTACATTATTCTTAGGAGCAGTATCTGGGATTTCTTTAGTCGTTGGTGGTTTAGGAATTATGAATTCTATGTATATGTCAATTACTGAAAGAACATATGAAATTGGAGTATTAAAATCAATAGGAGTTAAAAAGAATGATATTCTTCAGTTATTTTTAATTGAAAGTGGGTTAATTGGTTTAATTGGAGGTATAATTGCAGTTGTATTTTCAATAATCCTAGTGATTATTGGAAATGTATTTTTAGAAGGTTCACTAAAATTATTATTAACTATGGAATTGGCAATTGGCGGTTTATTATTTTCTTTTATTTTAGGTATAATCTCTGGATATATTCCTGCAAAACAAGCATCAGATTTAGATGTATTAGATGCATTAGGGAGGAAATAAAATGGCAGATTTAGTAAGCTATGCAGTTAGAAATATGCAACGAAGAAAGCTTAGAACTTGGCTTACTATTCTTTCAATTGTAATTGGAATTAGTTCTTTTGTTGCATTAGTTACAATTGGTGATTCATTTAAACAAACAATTTCAGGTGAATTAGAACAATTTGGAAAGGAAAGCGTAATTATAATGCCTGGAAGTTTATCCTCTGCTATGTCTTTTGGACCTCCATCTTCAGTATCAAAAGGAAGATTATATGAAAAGGACATTGAAGCATTAAAATCTGTTACTGGTATTGAAAGAATAACACCTATGATTTTAGCAATAGGTCTAGAAATAAGTTATTCTGATGAATCCTTTGTTTACTATGCAATGGGCATACCAAATACTTTATTTTTTCAAGATTTTCCAACGTATAACCTAGAAAAAGGAAGAGGGTTTTCTTCATCAGAAACAAATGTCGCCATCTTAGGATCAACAGCAGCAGAAAACTTATTTAGTAAAAAATTAGATATTGGTTCTTCATTTTATATTAATAATGAAAAATTTAGGGTGGTAGGTATTTTAGAAAAAATTGGAGGAACGTTTGGTGCAGAAGATGATATGTCCATTTTAATTCCTTTGAAAAATGCAAAAGATTTTTCAGAAAAAACATTGGAAAAAGATGAAATATCATATATATTTTTAAAAGCAAGAAAGAATACAAATATGGTAAGATTTGAAAATGATGTTAGATTAGCTTTGAGGAACTCACATAAGGTTTTAAAAGAAGATGAAGATTTTACAATAGTCACATATGAGTTTGTAAGTAATGCAGCAGATATGATTTTAGGAACTTTAGTAATGGCATTAGGTTTAATTGCAACAATTGCACTAATTGTTGGAGGGATAGGTATAATGAATACAATGTATATGTCAGTTATGGAAAGGACAAGAGAATTAGGAACTTTAAAAGCTGTTGGTGCATTAAATAAAGACATATTGCTTGTTGTTTTAATTGAAAGCGGATTTTTAGGTTTAGTTGGCGGAATAATTGGTGTAATAATTGGTTTATTTTTAAGTTGTTTGGTTTGTATTTTTGCAGAAATTCCTATTATTTTTAATCCTGCATTAATTTTTGGTAGTATTTTAATCTCTTTTATTATTGGGTTAGTTTCTGGTTATTTTCCTGCAAAAAGAGCTGTTGTTTTATCACCTACAGAAGCATTAAGGTATGAATAATTAAACCTTCTCCCAAATAAGATTATTTTTTTCGCATAATTCAACAATTAACTTTCTTTCTGTTGATCTTAATCCTTTCCAATCAATAAGTGCTTTTTCTATTTTTTCAACATTTTTTTCAAGTGCTTGTTTAAACATTTTATCTGCATTTTTTTCAAAATCATCAAATCTATATTTTGGAAGGATGTGTGCAATTGCATAATTAAATTTTTCATATTCTCCATTATTTAATTCAAATCTGTTAAATTTAGTTGCATAATGTCCTCCTCCAAAACCTAAAACAGCAGGATAATAAGTGTCGTCTATAATTGAATCAATTATTGAATCTCCTATTAAAGAAATTGCATTTTGGTCATTCCATTGTTTTTCATTTGAACCAATTTCAACAAACAAAATTGGTGTTTCTGAATTTATCAAAGGAGTAGTTGGGCCATGGTGGTCAACTTCTAATGTTATTTCCCAGTCTTTTATCATATTATTTTGTTCAGCTAATTTTTTAATATGTAATAAAATTGTTTTCATTTTTGAAGCATAACATACATTGAGAGTTTCTCTTTCTCCACCTAAATCTGCAATAGACCAATTCCCTGGAACATGAACACATAAAGATTTAGCATTTGATTCACTCCTATGTGTTGATGGTACAATTAAATAATCGCATTTTTCTTTAAATTCAAATTCAACAACATTTTTATCAACTTTTATAATCTCTATTTTTTTGTCATTGATAATTTTTTCCCATTTATTTATATCTTTTTTGTTAAATTTATATTTATCAATAATGTATTCACAAATATCTGTGCTGGCTATGTTTATTTTTGAATATATAATAACTGGCATATAAAGATATGTAAGGAATAAAGCTTAAAAAGTCTTTTAACTCAATTAAAGTATGAAAAAAGAAATAGTTTTTGTATTATTAATATTCATTTTTTCTATATTTGCACAAACATGTAAGGATAGCGGAGATTGTATTGAAGGATATTGTTATAATGGAGGTTGTATTAATCCAGAAGTTGGTGATAAAATAATCAGTCTTCCTTGTCAAAATACTTCTAATTGTATAGAAGGATATTGTGTTTTAGATCTTAATCGTTGTATAATTCCCACTGCAGGTGAAAAGATCCTTAATTTTGGAATAAAAAGCGGTTGTGCAGGGATAGTAACATGTTCTTCTGATGATTTAGTTTGTGTCATTTTTTGTAATTTAATTTGGGTAATTTTAATTATTTTATCAATTTTAGCAGGATATTTTTCAAAGAATTTAGATAATAAATTAATTCCTATATCTGCAGTTGTTTTACCTTTATTTGTCGCATTAGCAAGTGTTCCTTTTGCTGGGATAGTAGTCGCAGTAATTGAGATAATTATAATTATGTATTATAAGCAAAAATTATCAAAACAAGAAACAAGTGAAGAATATACAGACACAACTGAGTATCTCCCACCAATAAGAAAAAACCAAGAAGAATTTTAAACTTATTTTAACTTCCCAAAGTCTTTTAAATACAATCTTATATATTATTTAACACAAAACAATCAGGTGATTTATAATGAACAGAAAGGTAATTTTAGAACTCCCCAACCAACAAAAAATTATTCCAAATGCAGTAATAGGAGAACTTAGGATTAGAGTAAGAAAAGTTTCCCCAAATAAAAAACTATTTGAAGCATTAACAGTATTAGAAGAAAACAATTTACCTTTACCAAGATTTGATTTATTAGATAAATTAATAGTTAACGAAGATGGTTCAAGAAATGATAAAGTATGCAATGCACTTCAAAGTGAATACGGAATATCTGATTTATGGACAGGCCCTATTTTCGCACATGAAAAACCAAACACAAAAATAGAAAGTATCATATATAGAGAATATCCAAATGGAGCAAAAAGAAGAATAATAACATTAGAAGATATAAGAGGAGAAGCAAATTTAATACAAGCTTATCCTAAAGACAAACTTTTAATACCTGGAAAACATTTTACTTATAAAATGAAAAACGGAGTATTAGAATTTGAATTTGATCAACAAGACCTTATTGCTCATGAATTACCAGTAGAAGATGGAAAATACCCAGATGGATATTGGCCAACAAATAAATTAACAGGTTTACCAGATCCAAATGGAAAAGGACCACAAAGGAAAGCATATTTTTGGAATTATGATTCAGCAATAAGCGCGGTTTTCCGTTGGCTTGGCGACAACTACGACGGCGTCAGCCTCTACAGCTACTACAGCCCTCGTGGAGTGCTTGAAATCGCTCAAGACGCTTGAACGAAAAGAAGTTGAAAAAAAGACATAAAATACACTTAAAAATCTAAAATAGAAGCTTGTTTTTTCTTTTGTTTTTTAGTTTCTAGTTTAGGCGCGTATGAGGTTTTATTACTCATTTCTGAAATTATTTGTTTCATCTTTTTTTCCTTTTTCTTTGAGGCCCAGTAAAATATTTCATCTTGTGTATTTTTTGTAATTAAAATTATTACTTTACCTTCTTTATGTCTTCCAGTTCTACCTCTTCTTTGAATACTTCTAATTGCTGAAGGAGTTGATTCATAAAATATTACTAGATCTACTGAAGGTAAATCTAATCCTTCTTCCCCTACACTTGTACAACACAATACTTGAAATTCTTTATTTTTAAATTCTTCTATTATTCTTTTTTGGTCTTTTTGAGTAAATCCTTTCTTCTGTCCCATAAATTCTTTTGCTTTTATATTTTCAGTATTTAATCTTTTAACTAAATATTGTACCTGGTCTCTATATTGTGCAAATACTATTGCAGTTCCATTATTTTGTTTTAATATTTCTACTAATTTAGGAACTTTAGGATGTTCTTTATTTTTTATCAAATTTTCTGCTATCTTAAATCTATGATCTCTTAAAACTCGTTCAACACCCTTTGAGGTTTTTTCATATCTCATCTTATACACATAAGAATTAAACGCAACAACCCCTTGTGTTTCTAATAATTCTATTGCATGCGCTAAATTGAAAATAGAAGAATAAAATGACATCGCAGCATATTTAGAATTAGTTTCAATATTTTGTATTTTTCTTTGAGCTTTTATAAGTTCTACTTTTGAAGGGATTCGTATATATATTCCAAATTTTTTCAAAGTTTCTAAATACTCTTTATACATTTCTTTAAGGTATCTAATTGAGTTCTTTATTTCTTCTCCTAATTCTACAAATTCCCACGAAATATTTGTTTTTTTTACGTACTGTTCAACATCTTCATCTTCATGTGTTCTTGCTTCTATATTAGTTATATATAATGCGTCCATTATTTCCTTTATACGTTTTTTATCTCCTCCTGGAGAAGCTGTCATACCAATAATTTTTACTTTATTTTCAATTGCATTTTCAGCTACAAATGTATATGCATAATTTCCTACAGATCTGTGTGCTTCATCTATTATACACAAAGAATATTTTGTTAAATCTAATCGTTTATTTTCAATATCATTTTTAGCTGTTTGTGGGGTGCATATACAAACTGGTTTTTTCCACAATTCCTCTCGTTCTTTTGGCTTAATACTGCCGTTTATTAAAATTATTTCTTCTGTATTCATATCCAACTTTTCAGTAATCGATTTATAATGTTGTTCAGCCAAGGGCCTTGTAGGCGCCATAAATAGTATGTTTCCTTTTGTGTTTAATTTATCAATCATAATAAGCGCAATCAGTGTTTTTCCTAATCCTGTTGGTAAGATAACTAGTGTGTTTCCTTTTTTAAGCGCTGATTCAGCTATGTTCTTTTGATATTCTCTTGGTTTGATATCTTTAAGCATAATAGGATTTTGATTAATAAGCTTTAAATCCTTATTATTACTGTCCTTACTAAAACAGCAGGTTTTTAAACTAAAAAACCAATAAAAAGGTATGAAAAAGCGCAATTTTAAGTTGTATTTTACATTTGCAATTATTGTAATAGCTTTAGCCGTATTTTTTTCTATAGAATATTTTAGTTTACCTATGCAAACTGCAGAACCTTTTGTACGGGAGGATGCATATATTGAAGAGAATTTTTTTGAAGTAGAAAATACAACAGTAGGAGCAAGTAAATATTCAGATAAAGAAGTATCTATAGAGGAAGTTCCAGAATCTCAAATTTATCAAATGTCATATATTCAGATTATAAAATATATTTCATTAATTATTATTGGTGTGTTTCTTAGTTTAGCTGGATATCAGATATTTTATCAAAGATCAAAAGATGATCTTTTATCTAATGATCTTAGAATGAATATGCTTTTAGAATTAAGAGAAGCAGATAAAATACCAACATATTTTAGTGATAAGTTTAGAAAAAGCAAGTCAACAATAAGTGAGCATTTAGACAAATTAGTAAGTGCCGGGTTGGTTGAAAAAGTTCAGGAACCAGGTAAGAAGTTTGTTTATTATAGAATAACTAGGGAAGGAAAAAGTATTTTAAGAAACAGAAGAGCTGCCTAAGATAAAACATAATATATTCTTTGTAAAAAAGTGATAATTGTTAAGATAAATATTAGGAATATAATATATATTGTGTATGTAGGCGCCAAAAGTATTGATAAAAGCGCTATAAATATCAAACCTACTCTTTCAGCGCGTTCTAAAACACCCTTTAAATTAACTGCTTTTTCATGGCTTAAAACCTGTCTATGTTCAGCATAAGCCTTAACAAATGAAGCCATACATGTTCCAAAGAACAGTATTGAGATTATTTGGATATCAATAGGAATTAGATATCCTGTTATTTCTTTCAGCGCGATCCATTTTAATAGAATAAGAAGAACAAAAAACTCAACTACTCTGTCTGCTATCCCATCTAAAAATGCTCCGTTTTTAGAAACTTGATCTTTTGCCCTTGCCACAATCCCATCAACAGCATCTAATAAAAATGCTAAAAAAATTAAACCTAAAATAGAATATATATAATAATCATTAATAGCAAAAAGATACGCAAGAAACGCAGATAAAATAGAAAATATAGTAATAGTATTTGCAGAAAAGGGACAAAATTTAAAAAAGGGATAAAAATGTTTTTCAATAATTGAACTTTTTCCTGAATGTTTAATCATTTAAATCTCCTTATCGTTTAAAATATGCAGTATTTATAATTTGGTTATTAAACATTAATACTTGTAGATCTCCTTTGGGCATAATATAATCTGCTTTTCTTGAATTTGTTTCAGAATACATCCTGTTTACAGTATTGTCAATTTCGTATAATGGAGCTATAGATTTTCTAATGTTAGAAATAATCGATTTTGCAGATGTTAATTCTGAAGTTTTATATTTAACCTCTGGACAAAAATAATACATTGTTATTAATTCGTTGGATTCTACTTCTTTTCCTGCTTTGCTGATTTCTAAAAAATAATTATCTAATTCATCAAGAGAAGCTAAGTCTTGTTTTTTTATGGCATCATTAAATATCTCCATATATTCTTCTTCAAACTCATCTAATTTTTTTGTATTTGTATTATATGATAATATTAAATCTATAAAATCCATTCCAATACCAAAAGAATATGTATCACATATATATACTGTTCTGCATGCAACTAAACAAGAAGTTTGGTCAATACAAGAGAGTCTGTCAATGCCAGTATATTGTTTACATTTATCCTCTTGTGTTCCTCTACTTTCAAAAAATTTCTCAACATTTTCTTTTGCTTCATTTAATCTATCAAATTGTCCTTCTATAGTTAAGTTTTTATGGTTTATATAATAGCACATTAAAATGTCTTTTATTTTTTCTTTATCTTTAATAAAGTAATATCTATCATTAGTTTTTTCAAATATAAATAATTCTTTTCCTCCAGAAATAACTATATTATAATCTTGATTTTCACAAGTTATTGTTTCATACCTAAAAGTTTCACCCGTTTCTAAGTACGAAAAAATTATTTGTTCTAAGGTTAAAGAGTATATACTTCCGCAAATAATTGCCATAAATAAAATCATAGTAGTTATTTTCATAACAATATTTACAAAGGTATGATTTTAAATTGTTTTTATCAAAATTTGATTATGAAAATAATTATAACTGGAACTCCAGGAACAGGAAAAACTGAAGTTTCGAAAGTTTTAGCTAAAAAATTAAAAGCAAATCTAATTAATGTTAATGAACTAATAGATAAATATAAATTCTTCAGAGGAATTGATAGGGCAGATAATGCTAAAATAATAAATTTAAAAGAACTGGAAGATTATTTAAGAAATCATATTTCTTCAGAAGAATCTTTCGTAATTGAAAGTCATTTATTATGCGAATTAGATTTGGATGTAGATTATGTAATTATTCTAAGAACTCATCCAAATATCTTAAGAAAAAGGCTATCTAAACGAAATTACTCAAAAGAAAAAATAGAAAGCAATATTTCATGTGAAATTTTAGATTATTGTTTAGTTAAATCAGAATTATTGTATAAAAAAATATTTGAAATAAACACAACAAATAAAAAATCCCTTGATGTTGCAAATGAAATTATTGAAGTTATTAAGGGAAAAAAGAAAACAAAACATATAGATTGGAGTAAAAAAATTTTCAATGATAAATTGAATTTAAAAAAACTTAAAGACCTATAAAATCTTTAGCCATTTTTCCTTTAGGGAATATTTTACCATTCTTAGCTTTTAAGGGAAGTTGATATTTTTCAGAAATTTTTATAAGTTCTTGTAAATCTATGAATTTTTCAGTAGTTAAAAAAGGAATTTTACCTATGGGGGTGTTTTCTCTTATAATTCTAAAGGTAATTCTTTGTTTTATCCCTGTTTTCATTATTTCAATACAAATTTCTTCGGTTTTCAATATTTCATTTCTATCCATAGTATCTCCTCATATAGTTTTTGATAATTTTAATAAATATTTTTTTGCTTCTTTTAGTTCATTTTTACCTTTCGGAGTTATTTTATAGTATTTTCTTCTATCCTTCAAATAAGAACTAATTAGTTTTTCATTTTCTAATTTATATAATACTAAATAAATCATTATCCTACTAGGTTTGAATTTAAAGGTATTTTTGATTTCTTGATTTAAAGTGTATGCATGTAATTTTTTTTTATTTAATAAAGACAAGATATACATCCAGATGTTATTTATTTTTGTATGTCTTTCTAATCTTTGAATCGGTTTTCCCATGCTATTAAAAATCAAGATAAGTATTTAAACTGTATAGTATTTATATAAATACAAAATAGCAATATATTTTTTTAAATGGGTGATTGGATGGGTAGAATAAAAGTAGGGATTATAGGAGTTGGAAATTGTTTTTCAGGATTATATCAAGGATTAGAATATTATAAACGAACAGAAAACACAGTTGTAGGAGTAATGAATGAAAAATTAGGGGAGTATTCATGGAGAGATATTGAATTTGTTTCTGCATGGGATGTATCAAAACACAAGGTAGGAAAAGAATTAAGTGAAGCACAATATGCAAAACCAAATTTTGTAGATTATATTAAGGATATGCCTAAAACACAGATTATTGTTAAAGAATCACCAAAATTAGACGGAGTAGGCAAATATGTTGAAGACTGGTTTGATCCAATAAATCAAACAAAATCAACAGACGAATTAAGAAAAGATATTATTAATGAAATTAAATATAAAGAGATAGATGTTATTGTTAATTATTTACCTGTTGGTTCTCAAAAAGCAGTAGAATTTTGGGCAGATATCTGTTTAGAAACAAAAACTGCCTTTGTAAATTGTATGCCTGTGTTTATAGCTTCAAATGGAGATTGGCATAATAAATTCAAACAATCCAGAGTGCCAGTAATTGGTGATGATATTAAATCTCAAGTAGGAGCAACAATTATACATCGTGTATTATCCAAATTATGTGATGATAGGGGGGCAAAAATAAAACATACTTATCAATTAAATGTCGGTGGAAATACAGATTTTAAAAATATGCTTGAGAGGGAAAGAGTAGTTTCCAAAAAAGTATCTAAAACTGAATCTGTTCAAAGTCAATTAACAGAAAGATTAGAAG
Organism: Microcaldota archaeon; assembly: GCA_020854825.1. GTDB lineage: Archaea > Micrarchaeota > Micrarchaeia > Anstonellales > JAHKLY01 > JAHKLY01. The sequence continues at coordinate 182,878 of JAHKLY010000001.1, forward strand.
AGGATAATATACATATAGGGCCAAGTGATTTTATACCATTTTTAAAAAATACAAAAATTTGTTTTATAAAAATGGAAGCAGAATCTTGGGCTAATGTGCCTTTTAAAATTGATTTAAAATTAGAAGTTGATGATAAAGCAAACTCTGGAGGGATAGTTGTTGATGCAATTCGATTAGCTAAAATAGCAAAAGACAGAAATATTGGTGGGTCAATAGATGAAGCTTCTGCTTATTTATTCAAACACCCGCGCGTTCAATACTCAGATTCAGAAGCAAAAGAATTGATTAAAAAATTTGTAGAACAGGCTTAGAGCCTTTCTTTTATTAATGGTGCTATTATTTTTAAATCTGGTGAAAGATTAACAGATTCTAATTTATCTATTGGTAGCCATACTAATTCACTAAATAATTCAGGTTCATTTATTTTTGGTTCGCCACTTATTAAATTTGCAGTAAATTTATTTGCTATTGCTTTTTTACCATCAGGAGTTGTAAATAAAACATTTGAAAAAAATCGTAAACTATCTATTTCAAATTCACTACCTACTTCTTCTTTTAACTCTCTTTCTACTGTTTCTCTTAGTACTTGTAAATCTATTTGTCCTTCTGTTTCTACTTTTCCACCAGGAGTTTCATAATGTCCATGATCCTTTCTTTTTAATAATAAAAGTTCTTTGTCCTTATTTAATAATAGACATCCAGATAAAATTAATTTCTCTTTCATTTAAATCACCTAAATAAATTATTGTGAAAACACTTTTAAACTATTCTCATTATAATTGTTTTGGTGAATGTATGAAAAATGTTTTAATAATTGGATTAATAATATTTTTATTTAGTATATCTTCTGCAGCATTTATTGAAGAATTAGAAGTATTAGTTATAGATTCTAATGACAGATCTATGGAAGAAGTGGCAGTTTGGACAAATTACCAAATAAACAGCATAAAAGGATACGTAACAACTAATAAACAGTATACCAATCAATATGGAATAGTTAATTTAAAATTAATTAATAATGAATTTCAAGAAAAATTAACAAAAACAGAATATACTTTGTTTTTAGAATATATGGGTCAACAACAGTCGCATATACTTGATGCAAAGAGTGGAAGGAGATCAAGGACATTTTCTTTTGATATAAATAGAGCTACAATTAGAGTATATGATATTTATAAAGGAGGAATAAAATCAAATGTAACTATATTAGATCAAACAAGAGAAACATCAAATACAGGATACGCAGTTTTTAATTTGCCAGATGGTGATTATCAGATAGTAGTTGATCATTCTGGTTCAAAACAAGTTTTTCCTTTTGAAATGAAAGGAGATACTTTAGTTGAAATTCCCTTAACAGAATTTGATATTTCTATCCTACTTTTGGATGATAAAGGAAATCCATTAAATGGAACAGTAAAATTAATAGGAGAAACACATAGTGTGTTAAATGGAAAGAAAACCCTCAAGATTACAGCAATACCTCCAATATTAATTGAAGGTTTTTCAGGAAGTAAAGAAGTATCAAAAGAATTTGATCCAAAAATCACAAATGAAGTGGTTTTGCCGATAGACATTAATCCTCCAGAAATAACTGGAGTAACATATAAAAAAAACATCAGAGGATACGAGTTGTCAGTTAGTATATTAGACACAGGTATTTATGCAACTGGATTGGATACTCAAATTAACCCTCCTTTAATTATTTATTCTATGACAACTGCTGGAGAAAAAACCCCCGAAAGAACCTTAAATTTACTTCCATCTGGATCAGATAGATTTACTATTACTTTAACAGATATATCTGAAGATTCTGTTATAGATTATGAAATTTGGGCTTCTGATTTAAGCTCTAATACTGCATCCTATACGGATACTTTTTTAGCTGGTTCAGAACAGCAGGGGCCAACAATTCCTATGCCTATTCCAGATACAAAACCAGAGCAATCTGAATTAGAATTAGGAGAAGTTTTTAAATGGATTTTAATAGGATTAGGAGTTGTAGTTTTAATTTTAATAGTTTATGCAGTTATTAAATTAAAATCTGAAATGAAAGAGGAAAAATAATGGATATAAAATCTTTAGGTTCAATATGTATAATTTTAGGAATTATTTTTTTATTTTTATCTCCATTCATAATTGGAGTATTTTTAAATAATTCAGAATTACTATCCTTATTTATTAACTTAGGAATTATATTGTTTATAATTGGTGCAGTTTTAATATTTTATAAATTAATAAAAGAATCAAAAGAAGATGAGGTGAAGATAAGATGAAACTTACAACTTTAGATATAAAGCAAGAATATGAAGTATTAGGAATTGTTAAAGGTAGTACAGTAAGAGTAAAACATGTTGGTAAAGATATAATTGCAGGATTCAAACATATAGTAGGTGGAGAAATAAGAGAATATACTGAGATGTTAGAAGAAGCAAGACAACAGGCGTTAGATAGAATGTTAGAAGATGCTGAGAAATTAAACGCAGATGCAATTATAGGTATGCGTTTTACAACAAGTCAAGTAATGCAAGGTGCAGCTGAAATATTAGCATATGGAACTGCTGTTAAGATAAAAAAGAAATAATTATCTTAAATACATTTCTCCAAAGCGTTTTGTGTATATTCTAAAGTCATCTGTTTCTGCTGTTTCTTTTATTTTTATATATTGAAATATTTTAGAATCAAATTCATCTGCGAAATATACTGCTGCTGCTTCTGGAAATTGCGGTGTTTTAGGAGAACCATATTCTAAATTTCCATGGTGGCTTAGTATCATGTGGGATAATTTCATTTTTAAAATATCTGGAAAACCAGGTATTTTATTTATTTTTTCTAAAAGCATTTCTTCTCCTAGTACAATATGTCCTCTTAACATTCCTTGTTCTGAAATTTGAATATTTGTACTTACATCAAATTCTTTTATTTTTCCCAGATCATGTAATATTGCGCCCGCGATTAATAGATCATGATCTAAAGAGGGGTATATTTTGAAAATTTGATCACACAATTTAGCTACTCCTAATGTATGTTCTAATAGCCCCCCAACATATCCGTGATGCATATACATTGCACCAGGACATTTTTTAAATATTTTAACAAATAATTCATCTTCAAAGAATAAGTCTAATAATGATTTTAAATGTGAATCTTTAATAATTTCAAGAAATGTTTTAAATTCTGTATACATTTCTTCAATATCTTTAGATGTAACTGCTACAAAATCTTCTTGCTCATATGTATCTGTTATTTTTATTGATCCGTTATCTTCATTAATATCAATTTTTAATTTTCCTTTATATTCTCCTGCAATCCCAACAACATGTATGACATCATTTTCTGAAAATCCCCTGAATATTTTAGTTATTGCATCTTTATTTGTTCCTCCCCAATAGGTTATTTCAACTTCTCCTGTTTTATCTGAAACTCCTATCTTAAACATATATCCATTTGTATATTCTCTAGGAGGATGTTTGTATTTAACAGAGAACAATGAATCTACAAATTCACCATTTTTTAAATCGTTAATATATTGTTTCATTTTAATCACCAACATTTAATTAAATAGTTTAATGTTTATATATTTAATCTATTAGATCACACTAATGGCAAATAATTTTCTTTTTTCTCTTTTTATAAATTCAAAAGATTTTATGAAGGATTGAGTATATTCGTAACCTCCTTTTGAAATTTCTTTTTCTATTTGAGATATCGATTTTTTTTCATACCCTTGAAATTCTAAAGGATTTAAAATAATTTTATCTTCATGATTTAATTGTATAGAATATATTTTATGAAATATTATACTTTTACCATATATAATACTAAACTCTCCGATATCTTTTAATATTTCTGTTTTGATTCCTAAACATCCCCATAAACATCTTTTAGCAGCATTTTCATAACTTTCATATTTATTTACGTGTCCAACAGCAGATGAAGTCAACCTGTTTGGAAATTTCTTTTTATTCATAGAAAATCTTGGTAAAATAAGAGTATCTTCTTTTAAGAATACAATAATATTAACACATCTAAAAGACATATCTAAATATTCAATTTCCTCTTTTCTTCCCCACCCTATAACTGTATTTTTATTGTTTACTATTGTTAGCTCTTCTTCCATATTTATGTTTATTATAAATAATTATTTAAATTAATAGTTATATTACTTTAACAAGGAGTATAAGAAGGACAACATATTTAACTAAATTCAAAGGCCCTTCTTTTAAAGAGGATTGCAGGAATTGTTTTTTATATGTATAAAAAACCCACAGATCACATTCATTTGCCGGGGTGGCGGAGGGGTCAAACGCGCTGGACTCAAGATCCTGTGGCTTAGTGCCTACGAGGGTTCAAACCTTTTTCTCTTTTAAAAAAGAGAAAAACGTTTACGAAAAAGAGAAAACTGGTTGCCTAAAAATAATTTATTAGGAAAAATCCTGATAAATATGAAAATCCCTTCCCCGGCATTTTAATGCTCTTTAATCAGTATTTTAAAGTTTATGTCCTAAATTATAAATGTGATATTTATGTATTTATAGGTATTTTTATGAAATTCGATGAAATTATAAACATAAATCCCATTGCTGAACTCTCAGTAACTCTATTTGATATTTTATTATTTTTAATAGTATTTGGGTTAATTTTAATTATATTAAATATCCTAATTCAAATTTACAAGAAATTAATGATACATATAACTGAAAAAACAAAAACGACTTTTGATAATAAATTATTAATGGGTACTCTTAGTCCTTTGAAGTATTTTAGTATAATTTTATCTTTGTTTATTGCGTGTTCACTCTTATTTCCAGATTTTATAAATTTTGAATTATACTCTTTAAAACAAGGAGGGATAACTGTAGGACATATGTTTTTAATTTTAAGCATATTCGGGTTTACGTATCTAATAAAATCAATAGTATATTCTGCTATAGATTGGTATAAAGATGAACTTTGTTTAAAGTCAAGAATTAAATTTGATAGTCAAATGATACCTATCTTAAGAAAAGCAACTGCTGTTGTTATTTATTCAATAGGTATTATGATAGCATTAGATATTCTAGGTATAGAAATAGGTCCATTATTAGCAGGTTTAGGTATTGGGGGATTGGCAGTTGCATTGGCATTGCAAGATACACTATCTAATTTCTTTGCAGGATTATACATGATAACTGATAAACCAATATCAAAAGGAGATTATATTTCTGTTGATAATCTAGCAGGGTATGTAGAAGAGATAAGTTGGAGGAATACAAAAATAAAATCTTGGGAAAATAATATTATAATTATACCAAACTCAACATTAAGTAAATCTACAATAATAAATTATACAAATCCACACAAATCAGTCATTCGTATTTTAAAAATAAGTGTTTCATATGATTCAGATCCAGATAAAGTGATCAAGGTATTAAAAAAGACTATAGATTCTGTTGGACAAAAAGATGATACGTTTGATAAAAGTATGCAACCTATAGTTAAATTTTCAGAATTTATGGATTCAGCAATCGAATTCAAAATTATTTATAAATTAAATGATTATACTAAAAGGATAGCATTTGAAGACACATTAAAATTAGAAGTTTTCAAAGCATTAAAGAAAAATAAAATAGAAATTCCATATCCTATTAGAATGGTATATATGAGAGATACAAAGAAGAGGTGAAATATATGAGTAAAATAACAATAAATGCATTAATTGATGGGGGTTCAGCGACTGCAGGCCCTCCCTTAGGACCTTCCTTAGCCCCGATGGGAGTGAATATAGGAGAAGTTATAAATAAAATTAATGAAGCAACAAAAGAATTTAAAGGTATGAAACTGCCAGTTAAAGTAATAGTTGATAAAAATACAAAAACTTTTGAAATAGAAGTTGGATCACCACCAACTTCTGAATTGATTAAAAAAGCAGCAGGAATACAAAAAGGCAAAAAAGACAAAACTCAAGAAGTAGGAAATATTACGTTAGAAAAAGTAATAGAAATAGCAAGAAAGAAAAAAACAAAGGTATTAGGAAAGAGTTTAAAAAGTGCAACAAAAGAAGTATTAGGTAGTTGTATCTCTCTGGGATTAAACTGTAATGGAAAAAACCCAAAAAAAGTAACAGAAGAGATAGATAAAGGCGAACATGATTCACTTTTTGGAGGGGAATAATGAAGAAAATAATTTTTTTCATTTTTATTTTTTCTTTATTTTGTTTTGCAAATAATTTTGAATTAAGGTTACTTTCTAAAGTACAAACTAATTTAGAAATTCATAATAATACTCTTTATTTCGGATGTGAAAATGGAGATGTTTATTCATTAAATATAATAGATCAAGAAATAAATTGGAAGATAAACATAGGAAAAAAACCAGGAAGTAGTTTAAGTGTGTTAGATAATAATTTAATTATATATTCTGAAAATTCGGTATATTTGTTAAATCAAAACAAGGGGGCAATAGAAAATCAATATTCTTTTACTGAAGATATTGCAGGCATAACTGTTGATACTGGACAAATATACATAACAACAAGATCGGGAGTATATGCTTTATCAAAAAATGCAGAAGTTAAATGGGACTTATTAACGTTTGGACTTTATTCTACAAAAACAAAGCCCGTAATGGATGAATATTATATTTATTTTGGCATTAAAGATGAAATGTATGCATTAGACAAAAACCAAGGCGAAATAATATGGAAAGCCAAAACAAGTACTCCAATATATATTAAAGAAGGAAATTTGAGAGTTTTTGTAAGTACAGAAGATAATAAAATTAAAACTTTTGAGATAACAGAAGGAAGAGAAGTTTGGAATTATAAAGCAGGTGGCTGGATAACAGATATTGAAGAGGATAATGGAACTGTTTTTTTTATCTCAAATGATTATTATATATATTCGGTTAATGCAGATAATGGAACTTTATTATGGAAAAAATTGATTGGTGATATGACTGATTTAGAGGTGAAAGAAAATATTTTATTGGTTGGGACAAAAGATAATAAGATTTATGGATTAAATAGAGAAACAGGAGAAGAAGGGTTTATTATACATACTTCTGATTGGCCAATGAATTTACTTATAAAAAATAATTTTGTGATTTATAGTACATTAGATAAAAAAGTAGCATATGCATATATTGATCATGTTTGTACTTTTAATTATCCTAGTAGAAGGTCAGTAGTTAGTTCAGCAGAATTCAAATTAAATGGTACAACATATTCAATTGATAATTCAATAACTAAAGTTCAAATTGGAATAAAAAAAGAGGACATAGGAGATTATACTAATGCACAAGGAATAAATACTTGGACTGCATATGTTGATCCATATGAATTTACTGATGGCATTTTAGATATTGGTTGTGTATTATCACCTTATAGTGATAGAGATCCAACAATTATGCAAGTGATAAAAACTCCCCAATCAACTTTAATTGAAGATATGAAAGTAACTTTTCCAGAACAAACTGAGTTACAGCAGAACATTCAAATTTATGCTTTAAACAAATATAATAGAACAATAAAAGGATTAACTGCGCTTTATGATAATAAAGAGTATGTAGCAGATTCTAATGGATATATATCTCTATTCTTTAGTGAACCAGGATTAAAATTAATTGAGATTTCAAGAAAAGGGTATAAAACCCAGCAAATTCAAATACAAGCCGGAGACACCCCAGGCACAGATGATTACACATTATATTATTTAGCAGGAATAATAATTCTCATTATAATAATCGTATTTTTAATTAAAAAGATAAAACAGTAAAACTACAAACCAGACCTTGAAGTTTTACGTAAAACTCCAAACTAGACTTTGTAGTTTTACAAATATTTAAAAATATTACTGTATTAATAGTAATTATGAATATTATAGAAATTGAACATCAGAATCCCTGGTGGAATAATAAAAATTGGGTTAAAGAAGATTTACATTTAAACAAATATAAAAATTCACCTGTATCTCATGAATGGACTATGAAACTTGAAAAAGGAGTTTGTGTGGTTTATGGGCCAAGACAAGTTGGAAAAACAACCTGGATTAAACAACAAATATCAAAACTTGAAAATGAAAATGTGCTTTATATTGCATGTGATGGAATTCTTTCTACTAAGGAATTTAAGGATACACTAACACAAATTTTTGAATTAAAAGATTTTAAATATATTTTTTTAGATGAAATAGCATATATTGATAATTGGGAACAAATAATAAAATATTTTATTGATCAAAAAAAATTTAAGGATAAGTATCTAGTCTTAACTGGTTCGTCTTCTATTAACATGTTAAAAAAAGCAGAAAGATTAACCGGACGTTTATCAAAGAAAAAAAGATTTCACCCCCTAACATTTAAAGAATTTGTGGATAATAAAATAAAAAATCCAACCACGGAACAATTATATCATCTTTTTAGAAGATATTTACTTCATGGTGGATTTTTAAAAGTGATTAATAAGTTTGAACAAGCTAATTTTATATCTGCTGATCTTTTAAGTGATTATAGTGGTGCGATAGATGGAGAATTGTCTAAAGCTCAGAGATCTCCTAGAATTTTTAATTACATTATTTCAAAACTAATAAGTGCATTAACAAATACTATTTCTTGGGCTAGTATATCAGAAAATGAAGTTTCACAACCTACTGTTAGTGAATATATTGAGATTAGTAAATTATTGATGTTTAATGATTATATAGAAAATATTGAATCGTATCATAAATCATTTGTTAAAAATAAAAAAGTGTATTTTTTTGACCCTTTTTTATTTTGGATTGCTAGATACAGAATAGGGAAAAAAGAACCTATCGATGAAACAAATATTTTAAAGTATGAAAGCAAACTTGTTGAAAATGCAGTATTTTCAAATATTTCAACGTATTTAGATGATAGAATAGAACTTCCAGATTTTGAAATAAGAGATTTTTTATTTTATTCAAAGACAAGAAAAGGAGAGATAGATTTTGTGATTAACAATCTTAAATTAGAAGTTAAATGGACTAAAGATATACGTAAAAAAGAAAAGGATGTTTTATATCTTACAAAAACCTCTCTAGCAAAAAATGAGGTCCCAGTATATTTGTTTTTATATAATATAGACGAATATCTTAAAAATGTAAAACTCCAAACCAGACCTTGAAGTTTTACGTAAAACTCCAAACTAGACTTTGTAGTTTTACAAATATTCAATATTTTAATGGAAAATGAGCAAAAAATAGGCAAAAATAATAGCGAAAAGTATATAAATGGGAAGAAAACATATATTTCACATAAGAGGTGAAAAATATGCACATAACTGTAAATTTTGAAGGATATATTGAAGATATTATAGAAAATGCAATTCAAAAAGGTCTTGCAAAAACTAAAACAGAAGCTCTTAGATTAGGTGTATTAGAATTAAACGATAGATATGGATTATTAAAAAACGATACAGAATTGTCTATGCTTAAAAAGAAATTAGAAACAATAGATAATCAAATAAATACAGGTAGATTAAGAGATGAAACTGAAGAAGATGCTAAAAAATATCCTGAATTATCCAAAGGTAATTAAATGCAAAATGAAAAGTTTGTACGTATTTATTTTATAGGTGATCACAAACAATATGAAAATGGTTAAAAAACCAAATATGAGTTTAAGATTTATTTTTAAGTATTTTATCTAATTTATCCCAATCTTTTCCTATAACAATAGGTTGTAAAGCAATTAATTCTTCTCTATAATTTAAGTCTTTTGGTACTTCGTTTAGCAGAAAAATAGGTATTTTGTTATGAAATGCCAAAGCCATTTCCATAAAAGCACTTCCACCAATATAATTTTTTATTCCATTTTTATCAAAATTAGCTACAAATATCGCATCTGATTCATCAATTTTAGAAAAATGATCTTCAATTAATCCATGCATCTTTTTTGTAAGTGCTGTTTCTTCTAAATGATGATGATCAACCATACTTGGTAAAAGTACTTCATATCCTGTTTCTTCAAGCGCTTTTTTAATTTCAGGTAATTTATCAAAAAATTTAGCGCTTGAACATAAAGTAATCTTCATATTATTATTTTTACACAAAACTATATATTAGTTTCTCTTAATATTTAAATTAATGAAAATTGCAGTAACTTCAGAAAATAAACTTAAATTAAAAGCAGTTGAAAAGGTATATTCTGAAATTGGAATAAAACCCAAAATAATTGGTTTTTCTGCTGATTCTAATGTTGGTGAGCAACCAGTAAATGAAACTACTCTTTTAGGTGCGAGAAATAGAATAAAATATATAAAACCAAAAACTAAAGGTTTTGATAGAATAATTTCTATTGAAAATGGGATATTTAGAGAAGATAATGCGTGGAGAGATAAAGCAGTAATTGTTTTATATAATTTAAAAACAAAAGAAGAATATATTGAATATTCAGATCATATTGTTTTTCCAGACCAATATGTGGATAAAGCACGTGAGATAGGTTTTGATAAAATAACTGTAAGTAAAGTGATGTTTGATGAAGGGTATATATTAAATGCAAAAGACCCACATAAAACTATTTCTGGTATTTCAAGACAAGTTTATTTAGAAGATACTTTAAAAAAAATTATAAAAAAAGAAGAAAAGTAATTATTCTTCTTCTGCTTTTTTAATTACTTTTACTGTGTCTGCCTTGATAGTTACTGGTATTGGTACAGCTGCTTCTGTTAATTCAACTGTTAATTCTTCCTTATTTTTATCAACACGCATTACTTTAGCTTTTTCACCTTTAAATGGCCCACTAATTACTTCAACAATATCATATTTATTTATTGACAATATTGGTGCCTTTGCAGCTTCAATTAACCCTTCAATTTCTCTAATTTCAATATTTTTAGATAATACTCCCCTAATGTGGGGCAATCCAAATATGGCTTTTCTTATATCTGCTTCATTTTCTGCTTCTATTATAATATATCCTCTTAAATCCTCAAATACAGCAATTACTTTTATTGGATGTTTTTCCTTTTTTATTTTTCTAAGTAACATATCTGCAACTACATGTTCTTGTCCAGTTGTAACTCTTGATGCATATAACATAAAATTCACCTATGGTAAAACTTGAAAGATTAACCAAATTATTAATCCAATTAATCCAACTATTAAAGTTCCGACACTTGTTACTATTGCTATTTGTTTAAATTCACTATATCTTGGTTTATAGAAAGTATGAAATATTCTTCTTGATTGTCTTACAAAATTTACTAATCCACTTAACATAATTTCACCTTTATCCGACTAGATCTAAATCTAGTTCTTCTTCAACTGATTTTTTTTCTAAATTTTCCAAAGTGTATTTTGGCATTTTAGTTCCAGCTACAACCACAAGTACTCTTAACGTTGATTTTTTAAGATTATCTTCAATTCTTGCCCCCCATATTATATGGGATGAAGGACTTATTCTATTTGAAACTTCTTTCATTATTATTTCTGCTTCTTTTAAAGACATGTCTTCCCCACCAACTACATTTATTAATGCCCTATCTGCTGTTGTTATATCTATATCTAATAGGGGAGAATTTAATGCAGTTTCAATTGCAATTATTGCTCTTTGGTCTGCTTTTGCTTCAATAGAAGCTTCTCCTATGCCTATGACTGCGCAGCCTGCGTCTTTTAATATTGTTTTTAAATCTGCAAAATCTAAATTAACCATGCCCGGTTTTGTAATTAATTCTGCAATTCCTTTAACTGCTCCTGCAAGTACTTCATCTGATACTTTGAATGCAGTATTTAAAGGCAAGTCTGGAGCTATGGTTAGTAATTTATCATTAGGTATTACTATTGTTGTATCTGCTTGTTTTTGTAATTTCTCTAATCCTTGTAATGCATTATGCATTCTTGTTCTTCCTTCTGAACTAAAAGGTAAAGTTACAACAGCGATTGTTAAAGCACCTATTGCTTTTGCAGCTTGTGCTATAACTGGTAAACTTCCAGTACCTGTTCCTCCCCCTAAACCGCAGGTTACAAATACTAAACTAGCATCACCCATTGCTGCTTTTATTTCATCCATAGATTCTTTTGCTGCATTCTCTCCAACTTCTGGATTACTGCCAGCACCTAATCCCTGAGTTAATTTTTTTCCCATTAAAATTTTTCGTTTAGCATGAGTTTTAACTAAATGTTGAACATCTGTATTTGTTGCAACTAAATTTACTCCTTGGATTCCTATTTCTGTTACTCTTGTTAAGGTGTTGCAACCACCTCCTCCTGCTCCAACTACATATACTTTTGGTTTACTTTCTTCTATGAATTTTAATAAATCTGCATCATCTTCTGATCCTATTTGTACTCCTTGAGGTAACTGGCTTCTTATATTATTTTGGTTATAATTAGAAGGCTGTTCATTAGTAGGTAAAAATTTTGAATTTATATTATGTTTTTTAAGAATTTCTTCATAAGTTTTTGGTTCTTCTGTCATTTTTTTCACTTCTCATTTTCAACCCAGTTAAAACTAGGCGCATTAATTGATTTATATATGGATAGAAAGGTTTTAAATTAGTTTGCTTAGTCTAAATTTTTTAAAATACAAAAATATTAAACAAATAAATTGTACAAAGTGTATACTCCCAATATTACTGTTATTATGCCTATTATTTTAACCAGCATTTGTTTATCCATTTTTTTAACAGTAATTGCACAAAATGGAACACTTGCTAATGCACCAATAGTTAGATACGGAGTTAAAGTCCAATCAATAACAGTTCCTAGAATAAAAAACATTATTATCCCCACTAAACATGTAACTGATTCTGCTAATGAAGTTATCCCAATTGCACTTTTACTATCTACTCCTGTTAAAACCTGGCCACTTACCATAACTGGGCCATATCCTCCGCCTGACATTCCCTTATTAAATGCAGCTAAAATTCCTAACCCAGTAACTCGTTTCCAAGTAAATTTATGTTCTTTTTTCCTTCTCCACAAAATAATTAAGCCCATAGTGAGTACTAAAATACCGATATATAATTTAAGATAGAATTTAGGCATATTTACAGAAATTAAAACTGCAATTACAGCACCAACAACGCTACATGCAGCTAGTATCATAAATATTTTTGATGCTTGTGATTTAGGCAAGTATCCTAATTTTCCTAATTTCTTTACCATCTCATGTTCAGAATCATTTTTGAAATCAAAATGAACATTTCCAAATTCATGGTGTACAAATGCAGCAGCCATACCTGTTATAAATTCAGAAACTAAAATCGCAGGAACTATTTGTAATGGTTCAAAACCCATACCAAGTAGTAATGGAGTTAATGTTGTTCCATACCCCATTCCGAATGTTGAGTCTATATATTCACAAATAAATGCAATTGTAAATATTCCAATACCAAACCATAATTCCATCATATTTAATCTTTCCTATTTTTATTTAAATATCAGCCAATACACTACCAATAAAATACCAACATATTTAAAACTTGTGTCAATATAGTATATATGGAAAAATATGATAAGAATTTAATAGCAATAGAAGAATCAAGCGTTACTATAAAAGGGTACAGACATCGTACAACAATACCAAGTCGAATATTTAATTTCTTAGATTTAGATGATAAAGACAAATTAAGATGGATTTTATTAAAAGATGGGACAATAATTATTAAAAAAATTTAAAGTAATCATTTTATTTTTCTTTGAATTCTTTAATCAATTTATATATTTCTACTGGTTTTATGAATCCTAACTCTTTATTTATATTTAATGACCAAAATCCATGATCAGAATGATCTCCAAATCTACCAATTGCTTCCATTCCATGGTCTGATAATATTAGTAGAATATCTGCTTTTTCTTCTGCTATTTTTGCAATTTCTTCCATTTCCTTGTATAGTATTTTCATTTTAGTTTCTAAACCAAAACTTATATGTCCCACCACATCTATTAAACCAAAATATCCCATTACAATTTCATAATCTCCATTTAATGCTTTTAGAAATTGTTCTTTATTTTGTTTATGATGTTCAAAAAGAGGTTTGTCAAATTCATCAACATCTATTTCTTTATTAAAGAATTTTTTTAATTGTTCTCTTTCTAATTCATGATATTTTATATCTTGTGTAAAACCTGGAACATCTATTGCTAAATATTTATTAAACATTGAGAAAAATGTTTCTTCTGTTTTAAGTTTAAAATTCCACATTTCTTTATCTCCAATTTTTAATATCTCTTCTTCTTTATTTTTCCCAGATAATATTGAGGACCACAAAACCATTGTTCTGGGTTCTGAATAGTCACTTAAATTTGTTTTTCCATATTTTAATTGTTTTAATTCTTTCATATCCCACTTTTCTACTAAATCATATTCTAATGCATCTATTGCTAAAATAACAATCATTTAATCACCATAAATATTTGTCAATATTCCACCTGCACAAATATCTTCGTTTTGAATTAAAACGAATCTCCCCAATTCTGGAGTAATATTAAAATCTTCAACTACTATGGGTTTATCTAATTTACATATGATTTTAGCAACTTCTGTGTTTTCTATTTGTGTTTCGTCATTTCCAATACTTTCTAAAGATGAAGAATTCATTTTAGTTATAATTTTTTCTAATATGCATTCTACTTCTTGTGTTGCTAATTTTAAAAAAATTCTTTCTCCTTTTTTGAAAGGTGTTTTACTCATCCAAAAAATATTGCCTTGTAATGTGTTAATAATTTTAGGTAAGTTTTCTCCTTTTTTACATATTACAGAACCTCTTTCAGTGAATATTGGTTCTGTTGTTGTTATACCTATACTTATCCCTGCTTCTACTACATCTCTTTGTCTATTAAATTCTTCAATTGATTTAACAATTGTTTCTGTATATTCAGGTAAAAGTATTATTTCATCATTTTTCTTAATTTTTCCAGATTCAATTCTACCTGCTAATATTCTTCTTTCATCAAATTTATATACGTCTTGAATTGGTAATCTTAGTGCTTTTTCTTCCATAATATCTGTGTCTTTAAAGGTATCTAATGCTTCTAAAACTGTTAACCCTTCATACCAACCAATATTTTTACTTTTATTTGCAATATTATCTCCTTCCATTGCAGATATAGGAATAATAAAAGAAGGATAAATATTTAATCTAGATAAAAATGATACTATCTCCTTTTTAATTTCTTCAAATTTTTCTTTTTTATATTCTACTAAATCCATTTTGTTTATTACAACAATTACTTGTTTTAATCCTAAAAGTCCTAAAATATATGAATGTCTTTTAGTTTGTTCTTGAACTCCTTCTTTTGCATCTACAATAAGAATTGCTGATTCAGCTAAACTCGCACCAGTTATCATATTTTTCAAAAATTCTTTATGGCCTGGAGCATCAATAATAACATATTCTTTTTTTTGTGTTTTAAAAAATATTTGTGTTGTATCTATAGTTATATTTTGTTCTCTCTCTTCCTGTAGATGGTCAAGAAGATAAGCAAATTCTAAGGGCTTCCCCATCATTTCACAAGTTTTTTTAAGTTCATCCATTTTTCCTTCCGGAAGCGAGTTTGTGTCATAAAGTAATCTTCCGATAAGCGTTGACTTGCCATGATCCACATGGCCGACAATTACAAAATTAAATTGTTCTTTACCCATCTCATTCACCTCTAATTTTATTCGCAATGCTTTGCAGTTCTATTCCACTTGGCTTTAATCTTTCAAAATCAGAACTCCTGTCCAAAACCACTTTTGACTTTTCCCCGTCCCATAACCTATCCCCCTCTTTTCTTGGGATTATGTGGACATGAAAATGGTCAATGCTTTGGGAAGCCCATTTTCCACTAGAGTTTGCTATAGTTATATCACAATCCAGTTTTTCTTTTAATTTTTTTGAAATATCCCTTTGTAGCAACCCCAAATCTTTAGCTTCGTCATCATTTAATTCCATAAATGTGCTCACATGCCTTTTTGAGCATATTATGGTGTGGCCTTCAGTTATTGGATTTGCGTCCAAAAAAACCAAGAAATGTGTTGATTCAGATATTATCTCTGGTTTTATGTTTCCGCTTACTATTCTACAAAAAACACAGTCCATGATGCCCACCTACATATACCCGAGCATCCTAAGCTTCTGCATCATGTAAGCCTGCTCCTTGTCCTGCGCTCTGCCTGACCGTTCGGCAGTGTTCGTTGTCTCAAGCTCATGTATTATCTTGTCAATCGTGTCCGCATCTGAATCAATTGGGTTGCAGCAGGTATGGCACCCAATTGACCTGTATCTTTTTCCATTTTTTGCAAAATATAAATCCGTCATTGGAATATTTTCTCTTTTTATATATTTCCAAATATCAATTTCTCTCCAATGTAACATTGGATGTACTCGTAAATGTATTTCTTCCTTTGCCTTAGTTTTATATTGATCCCATAGCTCAGGAGGTTGATTTTTATAATCCCATTTAAAATTAGTGTCTCTTGGTGAAAAAACTCTTTCTTTTGCCCTTATTCCATGTTCGTCTCTCCTAATTCCCAGCAAGAGTGCTTTAAATTTTTTTTCATCTATAAAATTTTTCAATGCAATTGTTTTAAGTTGAGTACAGCATTCTAGTTTACTTATGGGCCCCATTCCTTTATCCAACGCTTTTTGATTTTTAGCGATTAGCAAGTTTAAATCCCATTCTTTTGCATAATTTTCTCTAAATTCATAAATTTCTTTGAATTTATATCCAGTATCTATATGGACTACTGGAAAAGGTACATGCCCAAAAAATGTTTTTCTACATAACCATAATAAGGTAGTAGAATCTTTACCTATTGACCACAGCATAGCTATATTTTTGTATTGCTTGTACGCTTCTCTAATAATATAAATACTTCTTGATTCTAATTCATCCAAATGCTCCATTTAATCACCAATTAATCCATATACCCTAGTGCCTTTAATCTATTTTTTATTTTTTCTTCATCTTCTTCATTAAAAGCCTCAGGCATTTCTTCTTTCTCATCTTTATTTTTTTCAGCTATTATTTCTCTCAGAATATAAATAACGTATGAACTCACAGATGTAAAACCAGTTCCTTTAATTCTTTGCTCTACTTTTTTAAAAAGAGGAGTAGGTATTGATATTGTTGTGTGTTTTTTAGTTTCTGACATCTAATCATCTCCAAAATTATAAGTCGTAATTAAATATAATTACTTATAAAAAGTATATACTTAATATTTATAATAGTTTTTATTTTTAAATATATACAAAAACCTTAAAAATGTAAAACCACTTATTTGTTTGTGTATTTAGAAAAGCAAGGAGATTTAGCAATTATTAAAGATATAAATCCACTATATTTTAGATTATATAATCTACTGCCAAATGGTAAATATGTTATTGAAGAAGCAGAAAAATTAAATTTAAGATTAGGAATTAATAATGTATTTTTTGAATATTATAAACCATTAAATAAATTTACAATAACTGGAAGAGTTATTTATAGAGGAAAAGTTATAGAACCAGTACCTTTAGTTAAAGATTGGGCATATACATTTTTTATATTAAATAATAAAGATATAAAACTGAGAAAATATAATGAAATTATTCCAAGAAGACGATCACAAATACATTTAGCAATAGAAGCAGGACCTAGATTGATAGTTGATGAGAATATAACTGAAGGGTTAAATAATACATTCCGTTCTTCAAAAATTTGTATTGGTTGGGATAAAAATCAAAGAATTATGGTAGCAGCAACAGAAGGAAAAGTTAGTTTAAATGAATTTGCAGAACAAATCCAAGATCAAGGTTTTATATATGCCTTAAATTTGGATGGTGGTGGATCAACATCTTTATATTATAATGAAAATGGTGTAAAGTTAAGAATAATTGGAAAATCTTCTTATGGATATGATAAAATAAAATTTGAACAGAACGAATATGGTAGAAAAGTCCCGTATATGGTAGGTATTCCAAAATTTATAGATAAGTAATTACGTTATATTTATAAATCTCATTCTAATAACCAATTTATGAATAAAAAATCATCTAAAATATGTAAAGATATTAAATCACTTAAAATACAAGGAGCACATAGAGTTGCAAGAGAAGGTTTTAAGGCTTTCATAATTGAAATGACTTCTTTTAAAAATTCAAATCAAAAAACATTTCAAAAACATGCTAAAACAACAGCATATATTATAACAAATCTTAGAGCAACTTCTCCAATGCTTGATAATTATTTAGAAGACGCATTAGATTCAATAAATTATTTAATAAAAAAGAAAAAACCAATTCATGTGATCCAAAATTATTTAAATATACGATTAGAAGAAGTATTAGATGAATTAAAAAATAACAGGAATAAATTAGTGGTTTTTGGATCTGATTTAGTTGAAAATGGGGATATAATTTTAACTCATTGTCATTCTACTTCTGTAATAAATTCATTAATTTTAGCTAAAAAACAAGGAAAAAAATTTAAAGTATATAATACTGAATCAAGGCCAAAGTATCAAGGACATGACACTGCAAAAGAATTAGCACATATTAAAATAGATATTACTATGAGTGTAGATTCAAATATTGGAAATATAATCGAAAAAGTAAATAAAATATTTATAGGTGCAGACGCAGTAGATAAAAATGGAAATTTAGCAAATAAAATTGGAAGTAAAACAATAGCAGAATTAGCAAAAAACAGAAAGAAAGTGAGTATTTATTCATTTACAGAATTGTATAAATATGATAAAAGAAAAAAAATAGAAATAGAGCAAAGAGATCCAAAAGAAGTTGCTGATCCAAAAGAATTCAAAGGAGTTAAAATATTAAATCCTGCTTTTGATATTATTCAACATTCATATTTAAATGGAATAGTTACAGAAATAGGATTATTAACACCAAAACAGTTTGTACAAAAAGCACAAAATAAAATAAGATTAAAACCTTCAATTATTTAAGGTGATATAAATGGGAAATAGATCAAAATTAAAACCTAAAAAAATATCTAAAAAAGAGGAGATGACCGATAATCATAAAAAAAATGGATATTCAAAATTATTAGGAATTAAAGGATTATCTGCTAAAGCAAAAATTTTTGATATTTTAGCAGGAGGAAAAATTGCATTTCTAAATACCCAAGAGGCAATGGAAAATGATATTTATCCTGCATACAGAGGAGTTTTGAAAAAAGGAAATAAAGAATTGGTAGTGATGTTTGATTTAACAGAAAATTTAGTTAAAAAAGGAGAAATTGGATTATTTGCAGAAGTTGAAAAAGAATTAAAAGCAAAAGAAGGGGAGCAGATAATTATTAAACATTTAGAAAGACCTGCCTCTATTGATTATATTAGAAAAAAATTAGATGGTAAATTTTTAGAAGATAAAGAAATGAATGTTATTATAAAAGATTTAATGGATAATCGGTTAAGTCAAGTTGAACTAGCGGCATTTGTAAGTGCGATGTATATTAGAGGAGTTAATTATGAGGAGACTGTTTCATTAGCAAATAGTATTGTAAATTCAGGAGATACATTAAATTTACACAAAAAACCAATTTTAGACAAACATTGTGTTGGGGGAGTTGCGGGAAATAGAACAACAATGATTGTT
The DNA here is from genome assembly GCA_020854825.1 of Microcaldota archaeon. Taxonomy (GTDB): domain Archaea; phylum Micrarchaeota; class Micrarchaeia; order Anstonellales; family JAHKLY01; genus JAHKLY01. The sequence continues at coordinate 202,397 of JAHKLY010000001.1, forward strand.
GTACCAATAATTGCAGCAGCAGGATGTTATATCCCAAAGTCTTCTTCAAGGGCGATAACAAGTGCAGCAGGAACAGCAGATACAATGGAAGTTTTAGCACCTGTGGATATTCAGATGGATGAATTGAAAAGAATAGTACTTAAAACAAAAGGGGCTATTGTTTGGGGAGGGGGAATGAATTTAGCAGCAGCTGACGACAAATTAATTAAAATACGGCATCCTTTGAGTTTGGATCCAAAAGGAGTAGTGCTTGCAAGTGTTTTATCTAAGAAAAAAGCAGTTAATGCCACTCACGTAATAATAGATATCCCCATTGGAAGAGGTGCAAAATTCCAAGACATGGATGTAGCAAAAGATTTGGCAAATGATTTTATAAATATAGGAAAAAAATTAGGTATGAAGATAGAAGCAGTAATAACTGATGGTAGTGATCCGATAGGGAATGGTATTGGTCCTGCATTAGAATGTAAAGATGTATTAGAAGTATTAGAGGGAAAAGGACCTTATGATTTAAGAGAAAAATCTTGTGCATTGGCTGGAGGATTATTAGAATTAGCAGGTAAAGCACCAAAAGGAAGAGGAATGGCAATTGCTGAGGATTTAATAAATAATGAAAAAGCATTAAAGAAGTTTAGGGAGATAATAGGAGAACAAGGAGGAAACCCAAGAATTAAAATAGATGAATTACCTATTGGTGAATATATATATCAAGTAAAAGCAGAAAAATCTGGAAGAATAGGGCATGTTGATAGTAAAATTTTATCAAAAATAGCAAGAGCTGCAGGTTCTCCAAAAGATATAGGTGCAGGCATAGTTTTACATCGTGAGGCAGGAGACAAAGTTAGAAAAGGAGAAGTGATATTAAGTGTTTATTCTGAAAGTGAAACAAAAATAGAATTTGCGATTAAAGCATTAGAAGCATTGAATCCAATAGAATTAGAGCAATATCTACTTAAGAGTGTTAGATAGTAATAAAAAGGTCGACAGTCTAATAAATATAATGGAATTATTATCAAATAATAACTTAAAAATATTATTCTGTTTCATTTTATTATTTTCATCAATTTATGCAATAGATGATATATTCACTAAAGAATTTTATTCAAAAGGAACAGAGATGATATATTCCACCACAAGGATTGTAGAACAAAATCCATATTGTCTTATGGGGTTAATGGGTTACTGTAATCTTGAAGAAGTAAAGGTAGTTCAATATATTAGGAATCAAAAATTATATCTGCCCTTTCCAAAAGAAGCATTAGAAATAAAAAGGGGAATTGGTCAATATAGTTTATATAGTTATGAAGATTATGTATTAATGAACTATTTGTCTGATGCAGATTTAAAATCAAGTAAAGATATGAATTCAATTGAGGAGATTTATTTAAAAACAATAGAAGTATCTTATAAAGAACATTTAAACTGTAAAGAATCTGCTTCTTTATTTAAAATATTGTATCTAAACTCACAATTAATAAATCACAAACAGAACTATACTCTTTTAAAGATTTACACATATGATAATGTATATACTGCTCATAGATTTAATGCTCTAAAAAATGAGAATGGGTATTATATCTTAGATCCTTTGTCTTGTACTGTTGGATCATTTGAATATTGCGTATATTCACATACAAGGAGATTCTATGATGATCCAAGTTCAATCTTGTACAGGGGAAAGGTATACAGGGTAGAAGAATATATAAGGTGATTTATTTATGACAAAAATGAAAGATTTATCCCCAGGTTCTAATGCAACTTTGGAAGGAGAAATAATTGAAAAAGAAGAAGCAAGAGAAGTTATTACTAAATTTGGTAAAAAAACAAGAGTAGCCAGCGCTAAATTAAAATGTGAAGATGGAGAGATAAAAATGACTCTTTGGGAAGACGACGTAGACAAAGTTAAAGAAGGAGATAAAATAAAAATTGAAGATGGATGGGTAACAGAATTTAGAGGAGAATTACAAATTTCAACTGGAAAAAATGGTAAAATTTCAGTTAAATAATTTTAATTTGGGGTTAAATGGTTTATTATACTAAAAACATCAAAACCAACTCCAAAATCCCATTCTCCTAATTGGTTTAATCCAAGATTAATTGAAAGGGGCCCAGAACTAACCCCAAGATTCCCACTAAATGAACCTATTCTTTGTTTTATTCCTGTTTGTAGATTAATTCTAAATTTAAAAGAAGTAAAATTGTTACCAGTATTAAAATATAAATTAGTGTTTGCCACTAATGAATTAGTTCCAGTTGTTAAATCTAAATTACCATATGTATTTAAATTATGTGAGTGCATTAAAGATAAGTTATATTCATTACCTCCATACCAGGTTAATTTTAGTTCTGAATCATATGGCAAAGTAGTAGTTATATACGGGTCTAATCTAATTGCATACTCTTCCTCTACGTAATTAAATGTTGGACTAATTTCAATTCCAACTCCCAATTTAAGATCATCTTTGAAATTATATGATATATTTGTTTCTCCATAAACTCCTATTAATCTATTAGATATAGATTTGATATTTGAGAGTATTTTTTTATCAGCAACATTAACATCTACTCTTAATGTTTTTGAACCTTTTAGAAGTTTTTCAGTGTCTAATACATTATAAGAACCAAATAATAAATTATTCATTTCAAAATTTCCAATTCTTGGTGAAGATTCAATAAATATATATGGAGATATTCCAAAACTATGTTTAGAAATACTTAAATTTACTGCATTTATTGGATTATAATTTAAATCTAATTTATAAAAGGAAGTTCCAACATGTGCACTAAAATTTCTTCCGTAATTTAAATTTAAATTTAAAATTTCCCCAGTAACATTAATTCCTTTTGAAGAATAATCTACTGCACCTATTCCTCCTCTCCAAATACCTTTATCACCAAATAGTTCGTTCCTAGGAGCATATGTTTTAATTGAATATGCCATTGTTTGAGAAAATTCTCTTGCTATTTTATCAATTATTTCTTGTATATTTATATTTTCAAAAAAGCTTAACTTTTGTAATTTTGATATACTTTCTTTTCTTTCTAATATATCAAAAAGTAATTTAATTTCAGTTCCATCTGTTTTAATCCCATTTGGAAATAATTTATATAATTCTCCAAAAATTGCCTTTTCTTCACCCTCTTTTAAAACTGTCATAATTTTATCAAAATGAATTTCTCCTTTAAACGTTTTATTAGATAAAGAATTAATTATTAAATATTTATTTTTTAATATATCTGTCCATTCTAGTTCTGGTCCAAAATAGATATCAATACCTCCATTTTTTGAATATATATGTGTGCCTTTTCCTTCTTCACCCATTACTCTTTCTCCTTTGCCTGATTTTTGAATTGGTTTAGAGGATTCTATAAATAAATCTAAATTATTTATTTCAATCCCAAGGTAGGATATATTTAATATTCCATTTATGGTTATTTTTCTTAAATTATCTTCTGTTTCTATGATTTCTCTACCTGCATTTTTTAAATTAATTGTAAATTCATTACCTTCTATTGGAAAAACAAGATCTAAATCTAAATTTCTTATTTTTATATCTGGTGAATTGAATATATTTTTTATTTGAGTTAATGTATTTAATTCATTATTTTTTAATATTTCACTAATTAATGTTAATACTTCATCATTTTCTACTACATCCACATCAAAGCTTATCTTTCCCCTTCCACCATCACTTAAAATAATATTATTAGAAGATACTTTAATATACTCAGATATATCACTTCCTTCACCAGGAATTTCAGTAATAATTATATCTCCGAAAGATGTTTCGGATCTTAATTCTCCTTGTTCATCATAGAACCTATTCTGTTCCATATTAATATGGGCAGCAGCATTTGATATTTCAAAAGTTAAGTCTGAGTATATAATAAAAGTTCCAACCCCTTCAATTGTAAAAAATATTGTATCTCCTTCAGAAGGTTTAGGGATAAAATGATTTATTGAATTATTATCATTATTAGTTATAGTTATTTTTAAACCCGTTTCCTCTTTTTTTATTTTTATTACATCTCCTTCTTTATGTAAAATCAATTCATCATTACCTACATCAAAAATATGATTTTCTAAATTTAATCGCATTTCAATATTTAAAATACCTATCATTTCTTCCTCATTAAATAAACTATACAGATCAAAAGTATTTAAAAAAGAATTACTTTCCTTAATTAAAGATGCCTCTTTATTTTGAGATATATATTGCCCCATAGATCTTTTTTCAACTGGTGTATGGGTTTTATAATAGTCTCTTTTTGTATATGTTGATTCAGAAATGTTTATGTCTCTCTGTACTATAGTAGGGACATATTCTTCTAATTTAGAAGATTTTTGAAAAGTAGATATTCCCTGTTTCTTGTATTCCCCAAGTTCTTTTAATCCTTCATTTCCTTTTGAATATACAACTATAAATGCGTATTCTTTATCTTTAATTGTTTCTAAACCTGCAACATAATCCAAAACACCATATTTTTTCATTGAATCATAAACACCCATAAATCTTGAATTAACATATGTTTTCATTCTTCTTTCCAATTCTTCTTTTAATTCAGGATGTTTTTCTAGATGTTCATTTGATAAATCTAAAAGTCCTGAATTTCCTCCACTTATCCATTCAAATCTTTCTCTATTAATTATACTTCTATTCTCAATTGACCATTTTAACATAGTATCTTCAATCTCTTTTCTATTACCCATTATAGTATGTGCTGTGAGTTCTTCAAGTTCCTGATCTTTTAATTGTAACTGGGATATAAACATAATTAAAAAAGGTAGTTTTACCTTTATAAATGTTCTTTATATTAAGGTTTAGGTGGTTAAATGACTATTTTATCAAAAAATGCAATCAAAGAATATATGAAAAAAGGTAAAATTAAATTTGAGCCAAATATCAAAGAATCTCAAATTGATAAATCATCAGTTGATTTAACATTAGATAGTATTTTTTGGGTGTTTAAAGATAAATATATTAATTCTAAAAAACCAATATGTTTAGATAATATAAGTTATACACAAGTTTTTAAAAAAGTGAAAAAAGATTTCATAATTTTAAAAAGTCAAGAAATGTGTTTAGGTATAACAAAAGAAAAAATACTCATTGATAAAGATATTGCAGGTAGATTAGAAGGTAGAAGTAGGTATGCACGTATGGGATTAACAGTTCATATTACAAGTTCTATCCACCATCCTGGGTCTAAAAATGCAATAGTATTAGAAATTGTGAACGTAGCACCCTTTCCTATAAAATTAAGTAAAGGTATGCATGTTTCACAAATAGTTTTTCATAAAGTAGAATGACATTTTTAAGAAGTTAATCCTATTGTTTTATATGTTTTTCTTTTGAAATAAGAGTATTAAGGAATATTGGTTTTTATATGATTGAAATTAGAATACACGGTAGAGGAGGACAGGGAGCAGTAACTGCAGCTGAATTATTAGCAATAGCAGTTGGCTTTAAAGGTAAATCTTCACAAAGTTTTCCTTATTTCGGAGTAGAAAGAAGAGGGGCTCCAGTTCAAGCATATTGTAGAATAGATGATAAACCTATAAGAGTGCATCAGAATGTTTATACTCCTGATTATATAGTTGTTTTAGATCCAACTTTAATCGATTCAATTGATGTTTGTGAAGGATTAAAAAAAGAAGGGACAGTAATAGTGAATACACATTTATCTTCTGAACAATGCAAAAAAAAATTAAAATCTAAACAAGTTGGAGAAGTTTACACAGTTGATGCAACATCAATTGCATTAGAAAAAATTGGTAAACCAATTGTAAATACTGCTATGTTAGGCGCATTTGTTAATTTAGTAGACTGGGTTGATTCTCAATGTTTAGAAAAAGCAGTCAATGAATTTTTTGATGATAAAAATATGGCAGATAAAAATATAGCTGCCTTTAAAGGTTGTTGTGAAATAGTTAAGGTGTAAAAATGGCGCAAAAAAAAGACAAAACAAAAGAAATAAAGGTCCCAAAAGTTCCTCATTCAAAATGTGATACTGCTAAAGAAAATAAAACAGGATCATGGAGAGATCAAAGACCTTCGATAGATTTATCAAAGTGTATTAAATGCGCACAATGCGCATTACATTGCCCAGATGGCGCTATTGAAGTAGATGAAACTGGTGCGCATATAAATTATGATTATTGTAAAGGATGTTTGATTTGTGAAAGAATCTGTCCTGTTAAATGTATAACACACAAAAAAGAGGAAAAATAAAGAGGTAGAATTAAATGAAGATAACAGATAAAAAATTATTATATATTGGATTAATCCCAGTAGTATTTTTGCTTCTTGCCACAATATTAGTCTTAATAGCTATATTTTCTCCATTATTTGGATTACAAGAAAATGAGTTTATTTTAATATTAACTCCAATTTCATTTTTATTAATGTTGGGAGGAACAATTACCTCTCCATTATTTATAATTGTATTAATAAGAATATATGATCATTTTAAAAATAAAAGTAAAGGTAGATAAAATGGTAAAAACATTAGAAGGAAGTCATGCGATTGCAGATATGATAGTTAATTGTGAAGCAGATGTATTAGCTTGCTATCCAATAACTCCATCTACACATATTGCTGAAAAATTACAAAAATATTATGCAGATGGTAAAATACCAGAGTATATAACAGTAGAACAAGAATTTTCAGCAATTTCAGCATTAGCAGGCGCAAGCGCAACAGGTGCGAGAACATTTACAACTACTTCATCACAAGGTGTAGCATTAATGCATGAAGTTTTATATGCAGTAGCGGGAATGAGATTGCCAATTGTTATGTGTGTTGCAAATAGATCATTAAATTCTCCTTTAGGAATTTGGTGTGATCATCAAGACATAATACCAGAAAGAGATTCAGGATGGATAATTTTAATGTGTGAAAGTAATCAAGAAGCAGTTGATACATTACCTCAAGCATATAAATTAGCAGAATCTTTATTATTACCAGTAATGGTTTGTATTGATGGATTTTATTTAACTCATGCAGTTGAACAGATAGATGTTCCATCAAAAGAGATTGTTCAAAAGTTTTTACCAAAATTCAAACCAGAATTTAAATTAGATACAAATAATCCAATTACATTAGGAATTTATTCAACTCCACAATATTTACAAGATTTTAGAGAAGATCTTGCTAATGATGTTGATAATGCAAGAGAGCCAATTAAAAAAACAGAAGAAGAATTTAGTAAGATAATTAATAGAAATTATGGGAATGGATTAATTGAAAATTATAAATGCGATGATGCTGAAAGAATTATTATTGCAATGAGTTCATTTTGTGGAAATGTAAAAGAAGCAATTGATGAACTAAGAGATAAAGGTGAAAAAGTTGGTTTATTAAGAATTAAATCCTATAGGCCATTTCCATATAAAGATGTTCAAGAAATATTAAAAAATAAAAAACATGTTGGAGTATTTGACAGAGCAACAACATTAGGAGGACATCCTCCATTGTATACAGATGTATTAGCAGCTATTTATGATTCAGATCAAAAAGTTCCTATTTCTTCATTTATTGGAGGATTAGGAGGAAAAGATGTAACAGTTGAAACAGCTAAAAATATATTTGAAGATTTAAAAGAAAATAAAATAAAAAGGAAATTTGTTTAAGGTGAAAAAATGGTAGTATTTAAAAGAGAAGACGATATTTTTACATCAGGACATACTGCTTGTGCAGGATGCGGTGCAGCTTTAGCTATTAGAACAATAATGCGTGCAATAGGTAAAGACTGTATAGTTGTTAATACAACATCATGTTCTGAAATATTCTCAGTATGTTTTCCAAGAAGTGCATGGAAAGTTCCTTATATTCATGTTACTTTTGAAAATGGAGCTTCAGTAGCTTCAGGTGTTTCAAGAGCATTAAAAGCCCAAGGAAATGATCATACAAAAGTTGTTGTTATTGCAGGAGATGGCGGAACAGCAGATATTGGATTTGGAGCAGTATCAGGTTCATGGGAAAGAAACGAAGATATCCTATATATTATGTATAATAATGGTGCTTATGAGAATACGGGCATACAAAGAAGTTCACAAACACCCCAATATGCATGGTCAACTACCTCACAAATAGGAGAAGAAGTTAGAGGAAAACAAGAACCAATAAAACCTATGGTTAAAATCGCAGCAGCACACGGAATTCCCTATGCTGCATCAGCAAGCACAGGATATTTAATTGATTTAGAAAATAAAGTTAAAAAAGCACTTAATATTAAAGGCTCAAGATTTATTGATGTTTTATCTCCTTGTGTTCCAGGTTGGAAATATGATCCTCAATTAACAGTTGAATTAGCTAAACTAGCTGTTGAAACAGGATTATGGAAATTAAATGAAATAGAAAATGGAGATATTAATAACGAAAAAATTACAGTACAACCTTCTTTTAAACCAGTTGAAGAGTATTTAAAATTACAAGGCAGATTCAAACATTTAACTCCTGATGAAATCAAAATAATCCAAGCGCGTGTAAATAAAGATTGGGGAAGATAAGTAGTTATTATTTTAATTTGAATTCAGAATTTAATAGTATATCTTGGAAATTATTTCTTAGGTGGGATTTTATAGTATCAGGGACTTTAATTGTTCCATTTTTTCTAAATTGTTCTGTCCACATATCTAAAAAATTCATTGATTGTTCAATTCTTTGATCCCATTCTTCTCTTGGAATGTCAAAAAATATAAATATAGATTTTGTAATTTTCTTTAATTCTTCTAATCGTTCTTCTGTTGAATCTAATGAAAATATTTTACAAAAGGCGTCAATATTTATTTTAGGTAAGTCTTCTTCAGTAATTAATTTACAATATTCAAACTTAGTATTTGTTTTTAATTCACCAACAATTGAAGAACTAATTTGCGTTTCGTGTTGTATAACTTTCACTACAAATTCTTTTCTACCTATTTGTATTGCATCATAAGTTATTTTATAGTTACTACACATAAATATATTAGTACTAACAATTGTTTATAAATGTTTCTTTTAACATTTAAAATCTTTTCAAAAAGTAAAAGATAGTTTAAAATATTTTCATAACAGTTAGATCAGTTATTTCTTTTAAAAGTTTTTTTTCATCTTCTGTTAAATCATCCGAAAAATTCGTTTTTATTATACGTGCTGTTTCTCTATTTATGTTAGTATATAAAATATCTTCTTCATTAAAGTCTTTCCCTGCAATTGGTTTTTCCATTGAAACAGCAACTTGCATTCCTTTTAAAGCTTCTTTAACACTTTCTCCTTTGTTTTGTATTGCTTTTATTTCTCCTAATAATTCTCCTTTAGAGTTTATTATTTTAAATCCTGTTTTTATTTTTCCTCCTAAAATTTCCACACCAAAAACCGCAGGTTTACTAACTCTGAAAATATGATTTCTTAAAATTTGTATTTTAGCTGGCCAAATTAATCCTTTCATTACTAGTTCTTTATCTCTTTGTTTTTCTTTTTCAACCCAGTCTTTATATTTATCGATTAAATCATAAACTATATTACTTTCAAAAATAATTATTTCATCTTCTTTTGCATATTCTTTTGCATCTTCATTTATTGAAACATTAAATCCTAAAACAGCTCCTAAATATTTATCCATATTTTTCACAGCTTTTGCTCCTATTATATCAGTTTTTGTTATTTTGCCTATTCCTGCTTGTTTTATATTTATGTTTTCTCCTTTTAACATTTTTATTAAAGCTTCTGTTGAACCTAAAGTATCAGTTTTAACTATTACTCCTGCACCTTCTGATTCAAATAAAACTTTTTTTAATTGTTCTTCAATTTCTTTTGTTTGTTTTTCTTCATTTTCAAGTATCAAGAAAGGAGATCCAGGTATTGCATCTTCTAAATCTGGTGCAAATATTTTAAATCCAGATGCAGCGTGAACTTCGTCAACATAAATAAATTTGTCTTTAATATTTTGTCCTGGCAAAGTTGGTTTTAGAATTCCCCTTATTTTTGTTTTTTTAACTCCTTTTAATGTCCCAAATAAAAAATCATCTCCTTTTTTTACTGTTCCGTCGTATATTATTACATCAATAGTTGTTCCTAATCCTTTTTCTTCTTTAACTTCTAAGATTGAGCCTTTACCTTTTCCTTTAACTTCAATGTTTAAGTTTTTTTCCAAGTATTTCTGGCTTATGCCTGAAATGTATAATAATAATTCTGCTAATCCTTCTCCTGTTTTGGCGCTCATGGGAACTATTAATATTTGTTTTGTCATTTCTTGTATTCTGTCAAATCTTTCAGTATCAAATCCATACTCATACATTTTTCCGACTACTTCATAAATTTTATTATCTAATAGTTCTTTTGTATATTCTGATTGCTGTTTTAAACTGTCCATAAAACAAAAACTAGTTTTAGAAGTCCATCCTTGTAATAAATCTATCTTATTTGCTGCTATTATAAAAGGAGTTTTATTTTGTTTTAATATTTTTATACTTTCAATTGTTTGTGGCTGTATTCCTTGATTAATATCAATAACTAGGACAGCTAAATCCGCTAAACTTCCCCCACGTTCTCTTAAAGATGTAAAAGCTTCATGTCCTGGTGTGTCTATGAATAAAATTCCAGGTAATTTAATTTCTAAGTTCATTTTTTCTAATTGATTTTTACAAATAGTTAATAAAACTTCTTTTGGGACTTCACTTGCAGATGTATGTTGTGTGATCGCGCCAGCTTCTTTTGAAGCTACTACTGTATTTCTAATTTTATCCAAAATAGAAGTTTTTCCATGATCTACATGACCCACGAATACACAGATACTTTGTCTTAATGCCATTTTAATTACCTGAATTACTCATTAATAATAGTCATTAATTAATAAATTTTATATTAAAGTTTTAATATCAAAGAATATTTAAGCATTAGTCTTTGAATTTAAGTACTATATGAGTTTTTAATACTCTTAATGCATAATTTCTTGAATTAACGATTTTTTATTTATGTGTTTTTATCCGTTTAAATTATTGAATAGAAAATATGGAAAGGCATTTTTATTATATCTTCTTTTTTGATTATGTCTACTCCTTCATATATGATTATTTTATATAATTTGGTATTTATTTCTTTAAATTGTTTAAATGTTTTATTTTTTGAACCAATTTCAATAAGATATTCGTCAAAAACAAAATCAATAGTTTCATGATAGAATATTTTTTCAAAATTAGCTACAAATATATCTTCTCTCATAGTTCCTTTTAGTTCAGATTCTGGTATTGACATTTTTTTTGTATATAATTCACGTATTATAGGTATTGTAAAATAATATTTCCATTGTTTTCTTGCTACTGTTTTTCCTTTTTTATAAGGATAAACACGTTTTATTATTTCAACTTTTTCTAACAAATCTAACATTTCAGAGACAACACTTTTTGATATTCCTAAATCTTTTGCTATTGTTTCGTAACTGGTTTTTGTAGATACAGAAAGGATCAAAATAAGTCGTTCAAATTTAGATAAAGTTGAAGTTTCAATATTTCTAATTTTTGCAATATCTGAAAAAATTGCTTTTTCTACAAGATCTGCTAATGTTGATTTATCATTTTCAAGAAGGTATGGAGAATTAGTTTGTATATATTCATTAATAAGTTTTAATATATCCCATTCTTTAAGTTTATTTTGGATATAAATATCATAATGCATTGAGCTTCTTAATAGGTCTTCTGTATTTAATTTGAATTTATCCAGTAATATGTTATATTTTAAATATATAAATTCTCTAAAACTTAACATAGGTATTGATATGTAGATTGCTCTTCGTGCTAATAATTTTTTTGATTCTAAAAGATTAATTGAAGAAGAGCCACTTATATAAAATAACATTTTAGGATATTTATCATATGCTATTTTTATTTGTTCATCCCAATTAGAAATAGCATTTATTTCATCTAAAAAAATTACTGCATTTTGACCTATAATTCTTTCTGTTTCTTTTATCGCATCTAAGATATTTATTCTTAAAATAGATAGTTCTTCTCCGTGCAAATATATTCTATTATCTTCATTTGTTTCAAGATATTTTTGGAACATTAAAGTTGTTTTTCCACTTCCTCTCATACCATATAAAATAATCATTCTTCCCTTGAGTTCATTATATATAAACCGTTTTTTATATTCTTTGTATGATTGGCTTGTTTTTTCATATTCTAATTTAGAATTTCTAATGAATTGTGTAATATTTGGTTTTTCCATATAATTAGTTTGATTCATTAGGTATTTAAATGTTTGTTCTTTTGAACGAACAAAAGTAGTTGTTTTTGTTCTTTTGAACGAACAATTAATCAAAAAATAGATAAAATAAACTTATTTGTTCTTTTGAACGAACAAAAGTAGTTATTTTTGTTCTTTTGAACGAACAAATTTTCTATTAAACCAGTTTAAGTACAGACTAAGATAATTTAATTGTTTTATCTATTTTCACTAAAATTGCGCCTTTAGAAGGAAGACTTTTATTCCCGGGCATATTTTTTACAAAATCTTTCCATTTTCCTTGCTCAAAATACTGCGCTTTACCAATTAATTTAATGCCTTCTTCTCCTTTTTAAACAGCTAGACAAACATTAGTATTTTCTTTTATGTTTTTTTTGTTTGTACCATAAAATTATCAGTTATTATTAATTCATTATCTGAAATAACTCTAACTTCAGCTACTGCAATAACATTAGGATTTCCATGTTTATCTGCAGTTGCAAATGCTAATGGGTTTTTTTCAATCAATTTTTTTTGATCAGAGTTTATCATTTTTATCACTCATAATAAACTATTCTTTTGCCAATTCCCCATTTTTTAATTGCAGCGCCTAATTCTTTGTGTTCTTTTGCATATTCTAAAATATCTTGTTTTTTCATAAATGAATCTATTGCTTGGCGCATTGCTTTAGCGCCTGATCTAACTCCATTTGGGTGGCCTGCAACTCCTCCGCCTGCTTGTAAAAATAGGTCGGTTCCGCCCCTGTTTATTGTTTCAGGTATAACTCCTGGATATAATCCACCTGAAGAAACAGGCATTACATATTTAATGTTATGCCAATTTTGTTCTAAAACATGTTCTTTATCATTTTCATCTATTCTTTTTTTAACTAATGCGTCTCGTATGTTCAATTCTTCTTTATATTCACTTCTCATTTTTCCCATCCCAAATGTTCCAATATGTAATGAATCAGAGCCGATTAATCTGGCTATTTTTGCAACAGCAAGCATTGTCATCCCATTTCTTGGATTATGTGTAAACATCCCATGTCCTGCTCTATGTGCATGAACTATTAGATTAGGGTGATGATTTCTCAAAGTTTCAAATCCTGCCCATCCGCATGTTAAAATATCTATCATAGTTATTCTTCCTCCATGATCATTTATAAATTGTGCCCTTCTTAGCATTTCATTAGATTCAGCAGACACATTGCAAACATATAATTTTTTCTCTCCTGTTTCACTTTCTACTTTATCTCTCATTTCTAAAGTTCTTATTACTCTTTCTTCAAATTTATTAAATTTCATATCTGTTAAGTTTTCATCATCTTTTACTAAATCTAATCCTCCACTCCATGCTTCATATGCATATTGTGCGTGTCCTTTAGCAGTTCTTCCAACTTTTGGTTTTACAATTGTACCACAAAAAGGTCTTTTTTTGATTTTAGCAATTTTTCTTATACCTTCAATTCCATGTTCTGGTCCTTTAAATGATTTTATGATATCTTTTGGAAATGAAATATCTAATAATCTTAAGTTTTTCAATTCTTTCATTCCAAAAATATTTCCTGCTATTGCACTCATTATTTGTGACATATTTCCAGTTTCAAATAATCCAGAAGGATAAGCAATTTTTATTGTTTTATCTTTTGTATTAATATAAAATATATGTGGAGTTATTTTTTTTCTTAATGCTGGTGAAATACCCCCAACATCTGTCCATGTTCCGATTGATGATTCAGCAGTTATGTGTTCTGCTGCTTCTTTCAAAGTTAATTGTTTTTTTAATTTCCCTGGCTCAACATAAAATTTGCATATTAAATCATTTTCTTTTGGTTTGTATTTTAAATTTGTAAAGCCCATAAATATCACCTTAGTAATATATTTTATTAAGCTTTTTATTAGTTTGTGTTTGTTTTAAATAGAAATATAAATATATTACTTAAAATTAAATTGTGGAAATTACTTTTTATGGTGGAGCGCAGGAAGTTGGAAGAAGTTGTATTAATGTTCTTTCTAAAACAAAACAAATAATGCTTGACTGCGGCATAAAATTAGGGGATCCGATTGAATATCCAATAATTCCTAAAAAAGATTTTAAACGCATTAAATATATTGTTCCTACTCATACACATCTAGACCATATAGGATATTTACCTCACATTATACAAAGGTCAAAAAGTGCTAAGATTTATGCTACAAAACCAACAAGGGATCTAATGCAGTTATTATTATCTGATTATCAAAGACTACAAGAAAAAAAAGAGTTTTCAACAAAAGATGTTGAAAAAGTTTTAGAAAAAACACAACAAGTAGAATATAAAGAAAAAATAAAATCAAAAGGAATGTTTTCCTTCATTTTATATAATTCTGGACATATTTTGGGGGGAGCAATGGTTAAAGTAGAGGATAAATGTGATTTATTATATACTGGTGATTTAAATTTAAGAGAAACAAAAATAACTGAAGGTGCTCAACTAGGAATTAAAGCAAAAAATTTAATTTTAGAATCAACTTATGGGGGAAAAACTGATAAATTACCTTCTTTAAAAATAGCATCTCAAAATTTAATTGAATCAATTAAAGAAACTTTAATTGCAGGAGGGTATGTTTTAATTCCAACATTTGCTGTTGGGAGAGGACAAAACATAATGATGGTTATTGAAAGTTATATGAGATCTGGAGCTTTACCTAAGGTGCCTATTTACACAGATGGCATGGTGAATAGGGCAAATAGGATTTATAGGCATAATGTTATTTATGCAAAAGAAGAAATTAAAATGAGAATTTTAATGAGTGATGAAGATCCATTCAAAAGTCCTTTTTATAAAATACCACAAACAAGAGATAGAAGTGATGTTTTATCAGAACCTTGTATTATTTTATCAACATCTGGTATGCTAACTGGTGGCCCAGTTTTAACTTATTTACAAAAATTAATTGAAGATCCTAAAAATAAATTGATTATTGTTGGTTATCAAGTAGACGGTTCATTAGGTAGAAAATTGATAGATGGGGAAAAATATGTTGAGTTAGGACATGGAGAAGATAAAAAAGAATATGAAGTTAGAATGAAAGTTGAAACTGTTCCATTTTCAGGACATTCTGATCATGATGAATTAGTTAAATTCACTAAATCTATTAAAGGATTAAAAAAAGTATTTTTAATGCATGGTGAACCAAGAAAAATTGATGAGTTAGCGCAGGATATTCAAAAACATCTTAAACAAGTTGAAATAATAATTCCAAAAAATGAAGAATCATTTAAAATTGATTAAATAAGATATCACAAAAGATCCATTCAGCACTTAATCCTAAACTTGAATTTCCTTCTCCTGCTGAACCTAATATTCCAAATTTTAAATGTTCATTTCCAGCAGAAATTGATCCAAAGTATCTATTGTCTCTTGTTTGTAAAACTAAATCTACCTCAAATTTATCTTTATTTCCAATAGTTAAATCAGTTCTAATAACAGGACTTAAAACATAATATGTATATTTGGGATTTTTTTCTATTTTTCCATTTGCTCCGATTTGGATTGTTAATATTTCTGGAAATTGTAAAAATACTGTTGCCCCTCCATGGATTTCTTCCCAGTTTGTAATAGTTATGAATTTGCTATCTGCATACATAGTTCCTAATCCCAGAAAGTATTTTCCATTTCCAAAATTGGCATTTTGAAAAACTAATTTAAAACCTAATTCTCCTCTTGATCTTGGTTTTATTTTTATTTTTTCAGTATCTTCTTTATAGTTTATTGTTTCGTCTCTATCTCTGTATTTTAAATTTTGATCTAATCCTGCAATAGCTGTAAAATATGTTTGCAAAGGAGTTATTTCAAATTGAAATTCACCTCTTAAATTTGTACATATAGTTGTTCCTATAAATTCATTTATAATATCTTTAAATATTATATTTTCAGAAATTGGTTTGTAAATTGTTATTCCTGCATCTAAAGTTGCTTTTTCAAAAACTATTCCTTTATATTTTGGTTTTGAACCATCTGGACATAATGCTTCTGGATTTATTGTTCCTCTTAGAAAATATGAATTTGTTGGTTGCATAATAATGTCTGATTTTTCCTCGTTTATTGTTATAATTAAAGAAGAAACTAAAGGTTCTATCCCAAGATTATGGATTCTTTCACCAGTAACTGGATCTCTTCCAAATATTTCTAAAAATGCTTGTCTCATGTTTATTTCATTATTACTTAATTTATTTATTATTTGGTTAGCTTGATTAACATAGATATTATCTATTCTAGATAATAAAGGAATAATTCCTTTTTGTATTTCTAATATAAAATTATTTTTGATATTTAAATTATTTGCAAAAAAAACATAATTGGCTGAATAACTTGCCATATTTTTTGAAGAATTTAGCAAATTATCTATTAAGGGCCCTACAAAACTATTCAAATCAGAACCAACCCCAACAAATTCAATACCTTCTGTTAATTCTAATATGTTTTCTTTATTTTGTCCTCTGTCATTCAATTCAATATCTAATTTTTTAATATCTACTTGAGAACTTGAAGTATTTGAATAATACGAATTATTTATATATTGTGCATTAGTAGTTTTGGGCATTATTCCTTTTAATAATGCAAAACCCATTCCAGTATACAACATAATGTTTCCAATAATCTTTATAGTTTTATTTTTAAGTTTCATGTATTATTTAGTGTCTTTTTGAGTATATAAATGTTTTGATAAAATTAAAAAAGGAAAAAACAGTTTAATTTTACAAATAATCTGGGCAATACCATACGAACCCACAGGTTACTGTACATTCGGCTTCTTCATACATAGGAATTCCTGTTGGATCAGTCCAATTAGCAAATATGGTGTAAGTACTTCGGTATGAATCTGCACCACAGTTCCATTTTATTCGTTTAATATAATTAGGAGGAATTCTTGTTGATTCACTAATAGGGAAATAATTAGGAATTACACTCCCCTCCCAATTTACTCCACCTACATTTATAATTATCTCATCACCATTATATAAAACTCCCCATTCTCCCTCTGCACTTCCTCCTTCTTCAATTTCTAAATCTGTGCAAAAGACATCTATGTCTACGGGTTCTGGAGGGACACATTCTAATAGTATATTTACACAATTATCATCTTCTCTTGATTCCATTACATTAAATCTTGAGTCAGCACAGATAGTAAGAATATGGTCTTCTTCTTCCTCTATTAAATATGAATATTCATGTGTTACACTTGAAAAAGGAGCAGTTAATGCAGTTGCAAAATCTATACATGTTCCCCAAGTATCTCCAAAAGGTCTTCCTGTATTCGGGGCTCTATGTGGTGCATGTAAAGGTAGATTTGGATTATTAGTATTAGGTAATGGAGGAACTGAATAATCTGTATTATCTAATTCATACCCATCTACTCTTCTTAATACAACATTTGTCCAGCTTGAATTTTCAGAACAAATTCCATTTGAATAAGTGCTAATGTTAATCGTCTGTGTTTCATTTACAATACAAGGACCCCTAAATAAAATTAATGGCCCCACATGTATTTCTTCTACGTCAGCCCTAACTCGTAAGTTAGTTTGAGACTCACAAACAATAGTTAAATTTCCACAATTATTATTTTCGTTTATTTCCTTTACTTTATTGTAAACATCAGCACACACAGTAAAGGTAATATTCATATTAACTCCTACTGGACAAGTAAATTCATTAGTATTAATTTGACTTTGTCTGGGATTTAAATTAGGAACTTCATAATAAGCAGGCATAAAATAATGAGGTACATCTGATCTTAATATAGTGGTGGATGTATTTTCAGTGTTTAATGAACCAATATTTGAAGTATTTATGTTAATTAAAACAAGGTCTCTTTCTCTTGCATATATAATCCCATTGCCTAAAGGACTCGTTAAACTTGCAATTAAATCAGGTCCTTGAATAATAGGAACTTCAACTTCCCATTCATTTATCGGGTCATTACAATAAGGGGAAGTAGTATCAAAATATAATATGAAATTTATTTCGTCTCCAGGAGTATATGTTAAAGAAGCTTCTAATGTTCCTTCAACTATAAATAAAAATTCACCTGGTCCTGAACCTGGAGGAGTAATTTCTATATTATAAGGAGTATCTGGAGTAAAAATAAAGTCATGATTATTTGGTATTATGTTTGTAATATTAAATGGCATAGTAGTTCTATTTAAGAATAAATGAATTATTACATTTTGTGTTTCTCCTGGATTTATGACAATTGGAGAGCTTCCACTTCCATCAGTCACATACACATTATTAATTTCAATTTGTGGATCTGCAACTATAAATTGATAATTTAATGTTTCACTAGGATTAAACCTGAACAAATTATCTATACAATTTGTTGATCCTTGACTAGG
This sequence comes from Microcaldota archaeon, assembly GCA_020854825.1. Classification (GTDB taxonomy): domain Archaea; phylum Micrarchaeota; class Micrarchaeia; order Anstonellales; family JAHKLY01; genus JAHKLY01. The sequence continues at coordinate 220,982 of JAHKLY010000001.1, forward strand.
AAGACAATACTTTGTTATAACTGAGTATCTACTATTTGTACATAATTGTCCATCTGCATATCTTTTAGAAAAATATAAACATTTAACTTCATCAAGATTAATATCAATAACATGTGTACCAATTTCAGAAACTGTAAATGAATTTGAGTAATCTTCTATTGGGCCATTATAAAACAAAGCCCCATCAATATAAACTTTAAGATTTCCTTGGCAAATTAAACTTACATTTACGCCAGAATTAGGATAATTTATTGTTTCATCTTGTTTTGGATAAAATCTTACATTTGTTAATTGATTTAAAAAATCATTAAAAGAATTATAATAACAGCCGCTTGAAGTGGGATATACATCTGCAAAACATCCTTCACTAGTAGAATAATATCTGTTAATTCCTTCTTGATCAAAAACAATTTTTAAATTATTTGTGGTTCCTGGGGGAGCACAACAGCTACCTGGGGCAGAAGGATTACAACCCATTCCTTGTATTCCATTTAAATCTATATGTGCAGACATTCCTAAATACATTTGATTTGTTTGGATATTTTCATTTAGATTAACATCTATATTAACTTCACCCGCACATATAACTGCATTAATAGGTAAATCACTAGGTTCATCACCAGAAAGAACAGTAGAACTAGTAGATATTATTTCGCTCATATATACTTGAAAAGGATTTGTTTGAATATATGTGTGAGGTCCTGATACTGGAGGAGGGCCCGGGTTTCTAATTTGATATAATTTTATTTGAGGAAAATTAAAATTTTCAGATTCAACCGCAAAAATATTGCTAATTAAAACTAATGTTAAAATTATCACAACTGTTTTATTTACTTTCATATATATCTACCTCAATATTTCTATTCCTATTCCCCATTGGTTTATTGGGTCTTCTTCTTTTATTATGGAATTTTTAAATTCTCCTCTTAATCTAATTTCGAAGGATTCTCTTCCTATATTTATTTTTCTTGTTATACTTACTCCTAATGTGCCAGTTGCACCCAATCCCAGTATATGTCTTTGATTAATCTCTTCTCTATTATAAACAGCTAATGCACTTGCATCTGCCCCAATTCCCCAGTTTTTACCTATTGGAACATCAATATTTAAATTCATATTTGGAGACATAGTTAAATATCCACCACCTGCAAGTACTCCTTCAGGAGTTGTATATTCTAAATGTGTTCCTATGCCAATTTTAATATTATTATTATTTTTTATTGGATTAATTAAAATCATTCCCCCTCCATATAATCTTTCAATATTTTTTTCATCGTAGAATTTTACTCCTCCATATATTGCAGTTTTATCTAAAAGTTTTCCAAAAATGGATTCAGATTTAGTTAAGGGTTGGACAACAGCACCTATTCCATATCTTATTTTTTTTTCTATTTCTTTTTCATTATTTAATATAGATTCTAAATCTAGATCTGATAATATTTCTTCTCTTAGTGCTTTTAATGTAAGTATAGTCTTTAAAGGAACTATATGAAATCCCATTTCTGCTATTGCTCTTGTAGTTAATGCTTTTTCTGAAAAATTAGTTATTTCTTTTATATCATCTCTAGTCACAATAATTTCTCCACTTTCTCCGAGTATTTCTGCTGCATATTCAGTAGTTTCAAAACCCGCTTTAAAACTATAAAAATTTATTCCGTTTTCAGAATATAGTGATTTTATAGTTTTTGTAGAAAACATTGCACCATATGTGTATGACGGGACCACACGAATATTAACTCTAGATCTAGCTTTTCCAACCATTGCACCAGAAATAATTTCAAATCTTCCTTCACTTACTGGATCTCCGGAGATTGGGTCTCTACCAAATAATAGTTTATATGCTTCATCAATTGTAATTCTGTTTGCAGTTAAATCAGTAAGTACTTCATCTAACATACCTTCATAATCTGTGTAAGGGTCTGATCTATCTATATCCTTAATCAAAGGTCGTAGATACTCTTCTATATTCGCAATAAAATTAGTTTTTAAATTATTGTAGGCAATTGTTCCTCCGAATTGATCATATGTAGATAAGTTAGCAACAATTGTAATGTTTTCTAATCCTTCTTTTAAATAATTCGCAGTTTCTTGATAAGAATTTAGATCAGCTCCCGTTTCTAATTGAGGAACAGTAAAAGCAACTAAAACGTTTTGTATCTCTGAAGGCATGTTAACTTCCGGCATTTCTGTTATTTTTTCTCTTGAACCTATTATTATTTTTCCAACTAATGTAGGATTATCTGCAGGTTCCATTAATCTGATATACTCATGTTCAAATGGAAGTGCATATATTTTATATTCAGTTGATGATCCTTCTTCAGGAACTTCTCCTATATTTCTTGCATCTAATGTGTAATCAATTTTTCCATCTTCTCCTGCTTTTGTTATTTCACAAGAAACTATTTTCCCTTCAGAATTTACTACATAAAGATAAATCCATGAATTTTTTGCTTCTTCGTCTTTAATTTTATTTTCATTTAATTTATTATTTTTATCTGTACTAAAAAATGTTCCTCCATAAAATATTTGAGTATTAAATTGTAGATTAAATGAATTATCTGTCAAATCATCTATAATTAATGTTTGTCGCCCATCTCTTGTTTGTCTTCTTTGGAATAATAATTGAACTGTTACTAAATTTTCTTCTTTTAAAGTTGTTAAATCTCCAGTTATAACTCCTTCACGTTTGTCTAATATAACATTTGATTTACCAACAGATAATTGTAGTTTTGTAACTCCTTGTGTTAATTTATCAAAATCAAATTCAGGGACATAAAACCCATTTGCCCCAAGAGATTCTAAAGAGTTCTTTAATTTTTGTCCTTCTGGTTTTGTCCAAAAATCCCATTCTTTCCAAGTGCAGATTAAGGAGTAATTTAATCCTAATCTTCCGCCCGCAGCAGTATACATTAAGAAGAACATTCTCTCATCTTTCATATTTTCAAGTGAATTCCTAATATCTCTTTTTGTTATATTTGGATTTAATTGTTTATTTATGTCTTCAGAAGATCTGACTATATATATCCAAGCTAAATCTGTCATTTTATCTAATATTTCTCTTGATTCTTCTTTTCCTTCTAAAACAAGATTCCTCATTTTTTCCATTGTCCATCCTTTTGAATCAGCAAATTTTTCTAGTTCTCCAAGAAGTTTTTCTGCATTTATATATGCATTAATGTGGTTTTTGATAGGGTATTTTATAAAATCTCCCATTTTTCCTTCTTTTGTCATTATTTCATTAAATTCAGTGGAGCTTATTTTGTGGTCTCCATATCTATTACTAACACCATAGGTTAAACCACACAATATGAATGCCAATTTATACTGTTCTTGTAGATAATTAGGTATTGAAGAATAAGAAACTATATTTGGATTATTATAATAAGATTGGATAGCAGTTTTTAGATTATTATCCATGAAACTCAATTTATAAATATCTTGTAATGTTAAGTTTTCTTTATTTGCTAGTACATACAATTCTTGTAATCTTGAATTTGATTCACCAAATGTATTTTTTAATTCCAATGCAATTAAAATATTTGGAAGATTGATAAAACCTTTGGTAACTATATCTATCATTTCAGTTGTGGGGTTTCTCCAATCTACATCTGTTGTTATTCTTAAATCTTCTAAAGATTCGACGATTAATGGATGTAACGTATTCATACCTATCATCCATCGTCTAAAATTACTATCCTTTGTAAATTGGTTAAAAAATAAATCTTTATTTTCATTGTTTATTCTTAAGTCTAAAGTTAATTCTCCTTGTTCATTTTTGGTGATTTCATATTTGATCATATTTGTACCATAGTATATATCTGCATATCTTATTAAATCAAAAACAATTCCATTTCTAAATTGTTTAAGATAATCTTCAAAATCAAATGTTGTTTGATTTGGATTACCAATATTTACGAGATATATCTTATCTTCAATTGAAATCTCGGTTTTATTTATTTGTTCATACGTTTTTCCTTGTATATTTTCATAAGAACTTCCAATAATTCCAGCAGTTTTTGAAGCATTAAATGATACATTAGATAATGTTCCATCTCCAAAATCATACCCACTTATAATTGCATCTAAGCTGACTTTACCCTCTAGTGCTGAATTTAAAATATCAATAATAGGCATATTTGTAACTAAACTTGGTTCTGTTTTACTAGGAACAATTCCAGTTAATTTTTCGTGGGTTACAAAACCCCTATCAAAAAATTGATCATATAATTTATCAATCTGTATTATATTATCTTTTTGTTGTGCATCAAATTCTTTTTTTTTACCTTGGATAATTATAGAGGTATGGTAGGTTCTCAGAAATTCTTCTTGTATTTTATTTGTTTTGATAGTTCTTGTTTCTTTATGGATTGCATTAAATCTACTTCCAGGATTTATTTGTGTTTGTAAAAGAGTGTATACAATTCTCTGTGCTTCAATTTCTAATGATTCAGAAGTATTTTCTAAGGCAGTTTTAATATCTTTTTTTAATGCGTCATTATTTCTAATAAAATTTTGGTTTTCAAAAAAATTCATCAAAATATCTATTTTTGATTCAATTGTTGAATGCTGATTTCCCATACCATAATCACCTTCATAATTATTATAATTATCTCTCTTTAAAAAAGTATTTAATAGTTCCTTTTCAATTAAAGGTTGGGCAAAACTCAATGTGCTTTGAAAAAGCATAGCTCCAGCTGCTAGTTTTATAGTAAAATTTCTAAATTTTTGATTTTTAAAAAAGTGCTTTTTCATACTTAATATTTGTTAAGAAGTATATAAAAATGTTTATGAATTTGTAATTATATTCATTTGTAATTGGTTTAAATTTTAAACTAACCTTTATAAAGTTTATTTTAGTAGATTGTTTATAAAACTTATTAAAATAGAGGTGATATGGTGGTAGATACTTCAATCATTATGACTGAATTAGCAACAAAATTCGGTGCAAATGCATTAAACGTGATTTATGCTATCCTTTGGGTAATAGTAGGATTATTAATAGCTAAAATTATTGGAATTGCATTAAGACATGCATTTGAAAAGTTAGGAATAGAAAGAAAAATTAAAGAAAAGCGATTACATAATGCATTATTAGGATTTACAATAACAGGAACAATAGCATTCTTATTTGAATTAGCAGTATTTATTGTATTCCTAGGTTTTGCAGCAGAAACATTGAATGTATTATTCTTTACAAATCTAGTTCTTACTTCAATAGAATGGATTAGAATGATTGGAATGGCAATAATAATAATTTTCATAGGTATGTTTGTAGGGGAATTATTAAGCAATAAAGTTGAAAGTAGTAAAATTGCATTTTCCAATTGGTGGAGTATTGCATTAGAAGTCTTTATTGTTTATATAACAATAATAATGGCATTAGGAGTATTTGTAGATCCAAGCACAAATACAAGAGTTTTTGAAGGAGCGATTAATCTATTGATTTATTCATTTACAATAGCAATTGCAGCAGTATTTATTGCAGTAGGATTAGGAATGGGAATTGCAATAGGTCTTGGAGGCCAAGATATTGTTAAATCTGTTTTGAAAAAGAAACAGACCGATATTGAAAAACTTTTCTAAGTTTTCTTCTTTTTTTATTTTTATGAATCTTTCTTTTTGGTTGAGCTTTTGACATCTTTGATGTCAAATTTTTAAACATTTTTCAAATGTTTAAAAGCTTTTACTTTCTTTTCTAAAGAAAGAAAAAGGTTAAAAGTAAAAAATGGACCTGGGGGGAATTGTTCTGCGAATCAAAATTGAAGTCAAAATTCTTCGAATTTTGAGATCCTTTTTGAACGCGTTGCGTTCAAAATCTCAACGCTTCGCGTTGAACCCCCGGCCTCCTGCATTCCCGAGTCCTTTCTTTTCCCTAAAAGAAAGGCTATGCCAAGCAGGCGCGCTACCGCTGCGCCACAGGCCCATATCAATATTATTCTTAGTTTATTTTAAAAGATTAACTTATAATTTTAAATTCAATTACAAGCACACCAAACTTTTTTCATCTTTTCTTGAATAGTATTTATACATTGAGTTATTAGCAGATTCAATAGTTTTATGTCCTTTTTCATATTTTTTGAGATCATAATTTTCATAAGCTTCTTCAAAAGTTTTGAATTTATCCAGTTCAATAGCATCTACTTTTAGACTTTCTTTATTTTCCGGGCTTCTATAGAAAACAATAGTTATTTTATATTTAGATTCTGCCTTTTTTCATCAAAAAGCCATATTTCTATTTTTTTATCACCTTTCCTTATCTGCTCAAATGGAATAGGATTAAGATGCATTATGTGTTGTATTTCAATTACCTAATTAGAATAAAAAGAAAGTTATGAAGGAGAAATGTAAACTACAGAATCTCCTCTTAATAATATTGTTCCAAATCCTTTCTGAACTTCACCATCTTTTAAAAATTCAGCTTTTTCTAAAACAATATTCATGTGTATATCATAAGATACCATCACTCCTCTAAATTCAACATGACCTTTTAAACCAATAACCACTGTGTTGTTTAATGCTGTGTTTAAAACATCAAATGGTCTTCTTTTTTGTTCCTCCATTTAATCACCTCTAAAAAAACAAAAGTTTTCTTATTATTAATTTTTATGTAAAACAATTTAAACTTATAGGTTATCCATTTTGATTACAGTATCAGCAGTATTTTTTAATGCGATACTAAATCCAGGCTCTCCTCCTATTACAATTGTTTCTTTTCCATGTTCTTTTGCTTTAACTAAAACAGGCCTGAAATCTGTATCTCTTGTCATTAATGCAATAACATCAATATGTGGATTAAATATTTGTTCAATGGCCTCACATGCCATAGTTACATCTACATCTCCAGAAGTTATTACTGGTTGATATCCTTGATTAATCATTGCTTCAATTAATTTATCTGATGCATATTGGTCAAGAAATACCTTTCCTATTTTAATTTTTCCATATTTCTTTAATTCTTTTTTTAATGCGTCTAAATCTAAATGCATATCTTTTCTTATAACATTTGGACCGTCTATAAAAAGAGCAATATTTTTATCATTTTTCTTTTTAAGTAAATGTCCGATCTTTTCTAGAACTGTCATTATTATTACCTCCTATATATTGAAGAAATTTTTTGCATTTTCGTATGTTTTTTCTTCAACTTTTTCTTCTGAAACACCGAGGGCATCTGATATAATTGAAATACTTTTATAAATGTCAAATAAATTTTTGCCCAAATAAGGTGCATCAGTTTCTATTACTAGATTATGCAAGCCAACATCTTTTATTACTTTCTTTTTTAAGTCTGATTTAATTGGAGGAATTGAAATTAACATATTATGTTTAACTGCTTTTTTAGCAGAATCTCTATTACCAGAATAACAATGCAATAGAACAGGTAATTCAAAATTTATCAATCGATCTATGACTTCATCTTCTGCTTTTCTTGAATGTATTAGAACTGGAAGTTTTAATTCTTCTGCTAAACACAACATTTTTTCAAAAACAATTTTTTCATTTTTTATTTGTTCTTTAGTTTTACCCCAATGATAATCTAATCCGATTTCTCCTATTGCTATTGGTTTTTGATGTTTTATAAATTCAATCCATTCATCAACGATTGTTAAATCATTTAAATCTAATACTGTATGTGGGGCAATACCTAATGCACAATATACGGATTTATATATTTTACCTATTTCAACAGCCTTTTGATTAGCTTCGTGTGAATACCCACAGGTAACTGCAATTTGATTATTTATAAATTCTATTTTATTAAATTTATCTAAATGACAGTGTGTATCAAAAATAACCATGCTAAAATAAGCAATCATTAACTTTATAAAGTCTAACCTATAATAAGATTTACTTATTCTTCTAGGTGATAATATGACAGGGGAAAAATTATATGTGGACTCAAAAAGTTTAAAAGTAGGAAAATACATGTTGATTGAAGACATCCCATGTAGGATAGTTAATATTGAAACTTCCAGACCAGGGAAACACGGGCATGCAAAAATGAGAATAACTGGAGTGGGAATATTTGATGGACAAAAAAAACAATGGCTTGGAGCAGGAGGACATGATGTTGAAGTTCCAATTATTACAAGGAGTAATGCACAAGTTGTTTCTGTATCTGGAAATAGTGCACAATTAATGGATGTTAAAACATATGAAATATTTGAATTGCCAATTCCAGAAGAAATGATGTCAGAGGCAGAAGCAGGAGCAGAAGCTGAATTATTAGAGGCCATGGGCAGAAAAACAATTCAAAGAATTAAGAAAGCATAGGTGGGAGTTATGGATATTAATATTAAAAATAAAAAAGAAAATAAATTGTTAAACAGAACAGAAGTAGAATTTGAAGTTAGTTATGAATCATCAACCCCGAGTAGACAACAAGTTATACAAAAGTTAGCAGCATTATTAAAAGTAAAATCAAATTTAGTTATATTGAGTGAATTAAGAAGTGATTTTGGGAACAAAAAAGCAAAAGCAAAAGCAAATATTTATGTTGATGAAGAGACAATGCAAGACATAGAAAGAGAGTATTTAATCAAAAGATCTCATAAGGAAGAATCTAAAAAAGAGGAAGCAAAAGAATGAGGTGTGATTAATGGGTAAGAAAAAGAGAAAAGTAAAGAAAACTGGAAAAAAACCAAAAAAACCAGTTAAAAAAGAGATTAAAACATACAAAAAAATAAAATCTTGTCCTAAATGTGGGCCTGGAGTTAAGTTAGCGGACCATAAAGATAGATTATCATGTGGAAAATGTGGATATTACGAGAAAAAGTAAATGATATTCTCCTTATTTTATTATTTTCCTCCTTTTTATTAATTTTATTTACTCTTCCAGAAATTAATTCATATTCCTTTAATGAATATATTATAGGTATTAGTATCATATTTTTATTATCATTATTTATTTTAAGCAAATATGGATTTAAACTTTGGTCAATAACTATGATTTTTTTTCTAATTTTTTCTTTAATAAGAGATAATATGATTTTATTAGCGCCTTCATTGATTTTTTTATGTTTTCCATTTTATTGGGAATCACAAAAAGGGAAAAAATATACAAAAGTACTATCTGAATATGGATTATATTTTAAAAACAAATTTTCTCTTTTAATTTATGGAATTGTTGGTTTTTTTGGCATTGTTTTTTTGGTTGTTTTAATTGGATTAGTATTTTATCTTTTTGGGCTGAATGATCAACAGAATGTTAAAGAAGTAGTTAAATCTTTACCTTTAATTTCTATTCCTTTAGCTATTATTCTTGCTCCATTAGCAGAAGAGATTTTTTTTAGGGGGTTTTTATATAAAAAAATAGGAATTTGGATATCTGCAGTAATTTTTGCATTATTACATTTTTCTTATGGATCTATTGTTGAAATTGCTGTTGCTTTTGCAATTGCATTGTTTTTAACATATTTATTTATTAAAACAAAATCTTTATGGCCTTCAATAATCGCACACAGTCTTTTTAATTTATTTGCATTAGGAGTAATGTGGTTATTATGAATGTTTTAGGAATAGAAAGCACAGCACATACATTGGGAATTGGATTATTTGATGGTAAAAACCTATTTCATTCTAAAGATATGTATAAACCAAAAAATGAAGGAATTATACCTAGAAAAGCAGCAGACCATCATTTAGAAGTTTTTAACTTTTTAATCGAAAATGTGTTAGATGAATCTAATTTAAATTTAAATAAAATAACTGGGATTGCGTTTTCACAAGGTCCAGGCATAGGACAAACATTACAATTTGGATGTTCATTAGCAAGATATTTGGCATTAAAATATAAAAAACCTTTAATTCCTGTTAATCATTGTCAAGCACATATTGAGATAGGTAAATGGAATTGTAATCTTAAAGATCCTTTAACAATTTATGTTTCTGGTGGAAATACGCAATTAATAATAGAAAGAAATAGTAAATACTATGTATTAGGTGAAACTTTAGATATTGGTATGGGTAATTTATTTGATACTTTTGGTAGAATAATGGGTTTGGAATTTGCTCATGGATCTGTTTTATCTGAAATGGCAGAAAAAGGAAAATATATAGATCTACCATATTCAGTTAAAGGAATGAATATTGTTTTTGGTGGGTTGTTAACTGCTTCTAAAAAAGCACTTAAGAATCATAAGAAAGAAGATATTGTATATTCAATGATGCATAATGCTTTTGCATCTTTAACAGAAGCTTCTGAAAGAGCGTTATGTTTAACACATAAACACGAAATTCTGCTTTGTGGAGGAGTTGCACAAAATGTTATGTTTCAAAATATGCTTAAAAAAATGGCATATCTGCATGAGGTTAAATTTGCAGTTCCTAAGAATGAATATAATGCAGATAATGGAGCTATGATCGCATTATTAGGGCATAAACTATTAAAAAATAAAAAAACAATTCCAGTTAAAAATTCAGTGCCTAGACAAAGATGGCGTGTTGATAAAGAATAGTAAGCAATAAATACTTTTTCTAATTAATCAAGTATATGACACAAAATATTTTAGCACAAATCGGAATCGGAGGGATAGGTAGTTTATTAAATGAAATAGAAAAAGCTACATCTAATGAAATATTTTATTTATTTTTTTTAATCCTAGTAATTTCAATAGGTATGCTTATTATCTGGTATTTATATAGAAAATTAGCAAAAAGAGATATGTTTGAATTAAAATTACATGCTAAAAATGGTGAAAAATTATCAATAGGAAAAGAATTATTTTCAACATTAGTTTATCTTTTTAAGTATGTATTATTATTTCCTTTGTTTGTTATGTTAATGTTTGTGCTAGTATCATTAGGATTTATATTTTTATCTTCTGGATTAGACCTTTCAACAGTTTTCTTTTTTTCAATCGCATTAATCTGTGTAGTTAGATTATTAGCATATATTAAAGAAGATACAGCACAAGAAATTGCAAAATTAATCCCTTTTGCATTAGTGTCTTCGATTTTATTAAATCCAAATCTTTCAGACGGGTATATATTTCCGGCTATGTCAGATATAGAACTAGGGTTAGCAGGCATATGGTATTATTTTATTTTTATTTTTGTGTTTGAAATAAGTTTAAGGGTTATATATAGAATTACAAGTGTATTTAAGAGAAATGATTAATTTTCTCCTCCTTTAAATGCTTTTTTTCCTAATAATACTAATAAGATTACACATATAATTCCAACAATTATTGATTGTTGAATGTCTTTAAATTGAGAATACCACATATATCCTAAGAAGACACCAAAACCTGTAAATACAATGGTTCTTAAATTATTGGCTAACCCTCCAGAGATATTTTTTTCTTTGAAAAATAAAAATGAAGCACCGAATACAAAAAGACCTATTCCTATTGAATAATATATTGGATCTGTTGGGTAATTATAATACCAAATATATCCTGCTCCAGAACCAATTAATAATGCAGCCAAAACCCGCCCAATTTTTACTAATTCTTTTGTAATTGCCATTTTCGTCACCAATAATTTTAATGGATATATTTAAAAAGACAAATAATATAAAACTAATACATCCCGCGGTAGCTCAAAGCTTTGAATTATTTTATTTTAAAGCGAGCAATGGTAGAGCGATCGGCTGTAACTTTTTTCTTTCTTTAAAAAGAAAGAAAAAAATTAACAAAAAAGAAAGAAACAAGTGGTCAAAGTACGATGCACAATTTTGTGTTGGAAATCGCTCTGAAACCGATAGGTTGGGATTTCGAAACACTTTTTTCTGTTTTAAGAAAAAAGAGAACCCATACTAAAAATATGGACGAAGATATCTCCCGCGGGATATTCTTTTTTATAAGGTAATCAGAATGAATAAAGTAATTATTGCAGGATATAATTTAAATGGAAAATCAAAAATATCAAAAGAGGTATTGGGCCGAGAAGTTTTTCAAGTACTATCCGGAAGATTTTGTTGTATTGGTATTGTAGAAAGTATTACTAAATCTAGGGGAGGGTTCAGAGTTCAATCACCAAAAAAAACATTATTTTTCTCAATTAATTCAATAAGTGATGGTTCAAAGGTCTATTCTGAACACAGATGATTTAAATTTAACTATATTAATAATTATTATGGATTTTTTTAATTTTTGGGATGTATCTAAAATAATAGGAGCAACAATAATTATTGGGTTTTTATTAATTTTAGTTTTATCAGTTATTTCTTTATTTTTATTATCTAGATTTCATAAGAAAGGAAAAATAATTTTTCCGTATGTTATTTTAAGCATGGTGAGTACCTTAGAAGTTCCAATTGAAAGAATACTTAATTTCTTTCAAATAAAAGAAATTGATTTAGATTTAATAATAACTAAATTAAGAAATAAATTAAATAAAAAAGCTTTTTCTAAAGTTCCTTTAAATGAAAGAGCGATTTTTTTCCCTCAATGTTTAAGAAGTTTTGAATGCCCGGCAAGAACAGGGGAAGAAGGAATTTATTGTATAAATTGCAGAAAATGTGGCTTAGGACACATAATAAAAGAAGCAGAGCAATTAGGATATAGGGTGTTTATAGCACCAGGAAGTTCATTAGTTAAAAGGATGGTTAAACAATATAAACCAAAAGCAGTTTTAGGTGTTGGATGTTCGATGGAAGTCAAAGAAGGAACTGCATTAATAGAATCTTATGGTATACCTGTCCAAGCGGTTTCATTATTAAGAGGAGGATGTGTAAATACAAGAATTGATTGTTTTGAATTATTAAAAACTATTTATTTAGGTGTTGATATATCAGAAAAAGAACTTAGAAAAAAAGCAGAAGAAGCAAATAAGTTTTGGAAAGATTAAACAAAATTATTTGCAACAAATGTTCCAACTAAATGTGTTATTATGATTACTAAAACTGCAATTAATAAATGTTCTCCAATAACTTTCCAGGGATTTGATTTTCTTTTTTTTGCAATTTTATAACTTAAGATACTTAATACTGATAATCCCCAAATTATACTTATTATAATTGCAGTAGTGAGATCAAATATTATAATTGGTATAACAAATGTCAATGCAAAAAGTAATTTACATAAGAAAGTAGAGAGTGTAGATTCCCATACATGATTATCTTTATTTTGTTTATCAGATTCTTCAGATATGTGTATTCCTAATGCATCTGAAAATGAGTCAGCAATTGCAATTGTTAATATCCCTCCTAATACGACTAATTTAGAATGTGTTCCTGCACTAAGTCCAACCATTAATCCAAGAGTTGTAATAACTGCAGAAGTTAATCCAAAAGATAAACCTGTTTTAATAGATGATTTCATTCTTTAATATCAAAAGAGCAATATAAAATACTTTGCCCGGAAATCTACTCTCTAAAAACCCTTTTAAACTAAAAGACAGTAATAGTTAAATGGCCAAATTATTAGATATGCGCATAGAACGATTAATTACTGAGCGCTTTAAGGATTTAACTGAAATACAAAAAAAATCTTTTGAAGCAATACTTAATGAAAATAATACTTTAATAATAGCACCAACAGGACACGGAAAAACTTTAGCAGTTATGCTCCCAGTATTCCATAATATAATAGATACTGAAAATAAAGGTATTCAGGTATTATATATAACTCCATTAAAGGCTTTAAATAGAGATTTATTGGAAAGAATTGAATGGTGGTGTAATAAATTAGGTATTTCCCATGCAGTAAGGCATGGGGATACATCAATATCTGAAAGAGCAAAACAAACAAGAAAACCTCCAAAATTATTGATTGTAACTCCAGAAACATTTGGGGCAATATTAGCAGCACCAAGATTAGGTCAGGCGTTAAAGAATTGTAAGTATGTAATTATTGATGAAGTTCATAGTATTTGTGATAATAAAAGAGGCGCACAATTAAGTTTAGCACTTGAAAGATTAAAACAAAAAACAAATCCCCAGATAATAGGTCTAAGCGCAACTATAGGTTCTCCAGAAAGTATAGCAAAGTATTTATCCCCAAATAAAGAATGTCAGATAGTATCATTAACTGAACCAAAAAAAACAGAAATTTTTGTAGAAAAACCAAAACCAGCTATAAATGTACCTAAAAATTTAGATTTAGATGCAGAGGCAGTTGGTAGATTATATAGAGTAAAAGAAATAATTGAAAAAGATAAAACCTTAATTTTTGTTAATACGCGCCAAGTAGCAGAAGCATTATCTTCTAGACTGCATTTATTAAAAGTTAAAATAGGGATTCATCATGGTTCTTTAGCAAAACAAGTTAGATTGAGAGCTGAAAAAGATTTTAAAGCAAATCAAACAGAAGCACTTTTAGCTACGAGTTCTTTAGAATTAGGTATAGATATTGGAGATATCGAGAATGTGATACAGTATATGTCTCCAAGACAGGTTTCTCGGCTTATTCAAAGAATAGGGAGAAGCGGACATGGAATAAATAGAATTTCTAGAGGCCATATAATAGTTTCAGATATGTATGATACACTTGAATCTTTAGCAGTGTCATTACTTTTAAAACAAGGAATCCAAGAAAAAAATAATATAGAATCTAAAGCAATAGATGTTATTGCACACCAATTAGTTGGACTTCTTTTAGAAAACGAACAAATTGAGTTAATGAAAGCACATAAGATTTTAGAAAAAGCTGCAGCATATAATATTTCTTATGGGGAATTAGAAGAAGTTGCAGAGCAATTGAGCAAACAACGAATATTATATTTAGATAAATCTGATAATACTTTGAAAAAATCTTTGAATACTAGAACTTATTATTATACTAGATTATCAACAATTCCAATAACTGTTCGCAGATTAGTTAAAGATATTGAATTAAATAAAGTTGTATCTACATTAGATGAAGCATTTGCTTCTTCCTTAGAAATTGGAGAAACATTTATTACAAAAGGACTTCCTTGGAGAATAGTTGAATTAACAGAAGAAGAAGTATTAGTAGAAGCAGGCGATGATTTTTCACTATCGTTACCAGATTGGGAAGGAGAACAAATCCCAGTACCATTTATAGTTTCTCAAAAAGTAGGAGAGTTAATGGATTTATATTATAATAAAAAGATTTTAGAAATAAATAAATATATAAATTTTGTTGGAACTCTGGACTTACCAGATGAAAAATGGTATCCAAAAAAAGATGAATTGATTATAGAATGTTTTGCAGATTTAATAGTTATACATTCATTATTTGGTACAAAAACAAATGAAACAATTGGCAGATGTTTATCATATTTATTAACAATAAAACAAGGCACAAGCAATCAGTTAATAGTAGACCCTTATAGTATTATTATTAATACTTCCAAGGTTGTTAAATCACAAGAGATCAAAGATTTGATTGAAAATTTGGAAGATATAAGAGCATTAATAGAAAATTCTTTAGCTGACTCAAAGTTATTTTTATTTAAGTTTAATCATATTGCATATAATTTTGGATTAGTAAATCAAAAACAAGGAGTTTCAAAAAGAGCAGTCAAATATTTAACTCAAACACCGATTTATAAAGAAACAATGCGGGTTTTACTTTCTGATTATTTTGATGTTCCAAATGCAATCAAAATTATTGAATTGGTAAAAGCAAATAAAATAATAATAAAATGCAAAAATCCAAAGGAATTAAGTGAATGGAGCAGGCAAGTTTTGACAAAAGTGCATGCAGGAGAATTAATGGCACCTATAGAGCCACACAGTGAAATAATGAAAGCGTTTGCAAAACACCTTTTAGAAAAACGCATTAAATTAATATGTTCAAATTGTAACAGACCGTTCTACATTAAAATAGATGATGCAGATGAAAAGATAAAATGTTTAAATTGTAAAGGGTCTGTTATTGGATATGCAGGATTTTTTAAAGACGGAAAATTAGTAGAAAAAAACAAAAAGTTTATAGATGAAAGTGCACCCCTTATACAAGCATATGGTAAACGTGCATTAATTGCTTTAAGTGTTTATGGGATAGGACCAGAAACAGCAAGAAGAATATTACAAAAAATACATAAAGAAGAAGATCATTTTTTCTATGATTTATTAGAAGCGCAAAAGAATTTTATAAAGAATAAAAAATACTGGCGCATGTAGGCCTTTTTCTTTCTTTTAAAAAAAGAAAGAAAAACTCCTGGGAAAAAGAAAGAAAAAGAAAACAAGACAAAAAGAACAAAGAAAAGGCCTTAGGAAAACGGAGAATTTTCAAAAACTATTCTAGATTGAATAATTCTAAACAGAATAGTTTCTTAAAAAGTGTTCATAAAACGTGAACGTAATTTATTATTCTGATTTTCTTTCTTTCCCAAGGGTTTCTATCAAAAGAAAGAAAGGCTTATTCTTTAAAATTAGTTGAAACGTTTATTAATTCTGCATTTCTTGTTAATTCTACAATATAATAAAAATCAGCAGTTTCTGAATTCCATTCAACGATCCAATTATCTTGACTATTTGTAGGTGATTTAACATTAGATTTTGCGTTGAGATACTGGTCTAAATATTGTTTAACATTTTCTGTTCCCTCAATTGTGTGCGAAGCTATAATTGCCTCTTCATTAAATATTAAATAACAAATTGATTGTCCAACACAAATTTCGCAATTTTTAGTAATATAATCTGGAGGCTGAGTTACAAAACCTTGTTCAGGATAGTTATAATATAAATGAATTCTTTCAGGACAAGGAGAGGTAGGATTAACAGTAACTCTTGCTTTTAAAGTATAATATTTGCCCTTTCCTTCTTCTATCGGTTGATTTTCAGCAATAGAAATAATCTCAAATTCAGCAGTATTTCCATATTTTGCTTTTAAATCTTCTAATACGGATGTTTCTGCATCTTTTTCAGTAAGTGGTGAAGTCCAATTATATAAAAATAATAAGCAAACAGAAATTATTATTAATAATGATACTATCCACCCAATTGTATTCATAGTATCTCATTATGAAGAAAGAATTTAAATTCTTATCTATGTTTAAATTTCAAGTTTTTTTGATTGGCTCCATATTTTTTAAGAACCATACTGCTTGTTAAATTACATGTATCATCCATTTCAAATCCTAATTTTTTTACTAATTTTTCTATATCTTTAGGTTTTCCTTCAATTTCCATATATGCAGGTATTTTAGGGTGTTGGTCTAATTCAATTTTAACTTTTCCAAGAACATATGAAGTTCTTATTTTTTCACATTCATTAATACATTTTAAACCTATTTTTTTGAATATTTTTTTTGTACTTCCAAAATCACTTACTTTGGTTTCTGTTTCTTCCCTAACTTTGAATTTACCTTTGTTCTTTCGTTTAGTTTTATGTGTTATTTCTACAGTGTTTCCATATTTTCTTAGTCGTAAAATAGATTTACTTTTTGATATTTTTTGATCTTCAAAATCAAAGAAATTAATAGTTACTAACCCTTTATATGTTTGTTTTGCACCTAATGTTTTAAGTTTAGATTTAATTGTGTTAATATTAATGTTTAATATCTTTATTTCTGTTTCATCCATAAAAAAATATATATTCAAAATATTTTTAAATTAGTAGTAGAATAGAAGGAATAATTATAACCCCCATTACATGAACTCTTTTTGTTCCTAAAAACAAAGGTAAAGAACCAATAGCTGTACCTGCAACTAAAGTTGCAATTCCTAAGGGGCCAGAAATCACGATTATTAATATACTTAAATATAATATCAATGCAATATACAAATGTTGGGTATTAATTTCAAATAATTTTCCTAATTTTTTATAAATGAACAAAAGAAAAATTGCGGACAAACTTATAGATATTACAAATCCAAACATTAAAGGAAATAGGTTATTTAATGAAGGTTCAATTAATTGTGAGACATAAGATAAAGCACCAACTCTTGCCTTTCCAATTGTTTCTAAAGATGCAAAAGCAAAAATGATGTGGCTTACTGCGATTGAAGAAGTGAACACTAAATATTTTTTTGGGCACGCTAATAAAAGTGGAGATGCAAAAACAGCTAATTGTGCAGGTGTAGCTATACCTGGGAATAAATCTGCAATGAACCCTAAAACAATTCCTGCTAATAAGGGAACCCAGAAATTAAATTCAATTTCTTCATCTTTTTGTTTTGGTATTTTTGGTTTTGACCATAAAGTTGCAATTAACGTACTAAATGCAAACAACCCTGTAAAAATTGGAAATAAAGGCTCTCTTATAGGTGCATTTATTGTTAAAATTCCAAGGATTCCTGCTAAAATAAAGATTGCACTTGCAAATATTATTTTTTTTATTTCTTTTTCTGATAATATCATAAATACAGAAGCAAATAGTAAAATAAAAATAAGATACGGAGAGATAATATTAAAAGAAATAGGAAACAGAATTAACACAATTGGGAATAAACATAAAGATAAAAATATACTTATTAATGATGAAATAATTACTAATTTTATTGCACTCAATCCATTGCCCTCTAGTACTAATTTTTGTCCAGGCAATACGGATATATATGTGGAATCCTCAGGAACTCCAAAAAATATTGCAGGGACAAAAGAGATTAAAGTATGGGATCCTAATCCTGCCATAATCACAAAACTTAAAAAACTAGGATCTAAATTAGTTTCCATTAATATTGCGCTTATTGTATTTGAATGGATTCCTGGAATAAATCCTGAAAAAGCTCCTAATAAAAACCCAATAATAATTGAGAATAATTTTTCAATCATGTTAATCACAGTAATTATGAGAAAGTTAATTCTTCAATAATTTTAACTGGTAATCTAAATTCTATCTCTAATTTGTATTTGGTAAAACCTAAACACCCACATCCAAACTCATCTGTTTTTGAAAAGAGTCCTCCTATTAATTGTATGCTGTTTTTTTCATCCCAAAGTTCTCTAATAAATTGGGCAACATTTAACCACCCAGTTCTAGAAGGTTGGGGATCATATTCTATAGTTGGAATGACAATGGGATTAGAAATATAAAATCTAGATATTTCTTCAAGTGTATTTAGAACACTGTCTTCCTCTTCAAGAATAATCAGATAATTTTTTAATTTTCTTAATGTTTCTTGTAATCCTAATTCATAGCTACGATTTTTTTCATCATTTTTTTTAAAAAAGAAAGGATGAACTGCTACAGTTACTCCTCTTTTTTCAGAAATTAGTTTATCGTAGTCTGTTGTTGAATATATCCCCTGTTTTAATTTATATATTTGATCAATTGACATGATATATTTATTTTTTCTTAGTTTAAAAACCTATTGTTTAATTAAATACCACGTATCTTTATGGATAAGTTATCTCATTTGCATAAACAGTAATTCCTTGATAATAGGATTTTGTTACTCCTATAACCTTTACAAAATCTTTTTCAGATAAAATTTTTAAAATTTCTAAATCATTTTGACATATAACAGTTAAACAATTACCATCACATATTCTTAATGAAACAGTTTTTTCATTAAATGTTATTTTTTCTATTGTTCCTTGAAATTCAATTAATGTATCTCTAGGAATTTTGTTAGTAGGTGTAGAATATAAAGAAATTTGAGTTGCAATTGTAGTATTTATAAATATAAATAATAATACAATTGATAAAACAGCAATTGAAAGTGCTAATAATATAATTTTTTTATTATCCATTTAATCATCTTATTAGATTTTCAAAAAGCATTGTATTTTCAGCAATTTTCCAAGAGACACTATATCCTTTTGGAGTTTTATTTAGTAAATGTAAGGGTATAAATCTCCAGCCTTTTCTTGAAACTCTCCATGCTACCATCGTAGTAATTCCAGTTATTTCTTCCCATTTTTTTAATCCATTTATTTGATCTGGTTTTAAAGATAAAGAAGTAGTATCCCAAGCTTTACATTCAAGTGCATATTGTTTTCCTTTTCTAAAAACTAGAATATCTGGAGATAATGAATTCCCTCCGGATCCGGCTGCGCGTATTACTTCAAAACCTTGTTCTGAAAACCATTTAATTAATTCTCTTTCAGCTCTTGCGCCTTTTCTATATTTGCTAACCATAATTTGATTTAAATTATGTAATTTTTAATATTATCTATTCCACAAAAAGACTTAAAGGACAAAAGAAGAGCGCTTTTAAATATTATCATTTATAGTATTTAACATGGAAACGCAAATCAAAGTGGGAGACTGTATGACTAAGGGAATCTTAGTTTTATCAACTTCCAGTAATGCTAAAGAAGCAGCAGAAGTTATGACAAATGCTAATGTTGGTAGTGTTATAGTTATGGATAAAGGAAAGGCAGTGGGTATAGTAACTGAAAGAGATATTGTTAGAAAAGTAGTAGGAACAAATAAAGATCCTGCTAAAATAAAATTAAACAAAATAATGGGCCAACCTTTAAGAGTAATCAAAGCAGATACTTCAATTGGTGATGCTGCATTAGCAATGAGAAAATATAGAATAAAAAAACTTCCTGTTATTGATAAAAAAGCAATGGTCATAGGAATGATTACTGAAACAGATATTATTAGTGCTTATCCAGGATTAGTAGATGTATTAATTGAAGTTGCTTTACAAAATAGATTTACTGGCGGTGAAAGATTTAGTGGAGTTTGTGAACACTGCGGTGCGTATTCTGAACATTTAAAAAGAGTTGGTGGTTTTCTTCTTTGCAGTGAATGCAGAGAAAAGGATGAAATTGTATAAAGATACATTTATAAATACAAAAAACCACAAGATAGATGTTAAAACATCAAAAAATTAATAAAATCACAACTTACTGCTCATTTATATCAAAAGCAGCAGAAAATAGTGAATGTCAATGGAAATAGAAGCAAAAGTAATAACCAATGCAAAGAAAGATAATATACAAATGGAAAATGGCAAACTTAAAATACGAATAGGTGAACAGCCATTAAAAGGAAAAGCAAATAAAGCAATTGAGAAATTGATAAAACAAGAAATAGGGTTTACTGTGCAAATTATTTCCGGGACAAAAGATCGCAATAAAGTATTGCAAATAGATTGCAGTGAGCAGGAGTTAGTGAACAAAATAGGTGATATAAATGGGAAAAACATACATTGATACTTTGAAATATGTAGTTTATGCAGATTTAGAAATACGCGGGCTTGTTGAAAAGCCGGATGTTGTTGGTGCTATTTTTGGTCAAACAGAAGGATTACTTGGTGATGAATTAGATTTAAGAGACCTTCAAAAAAATGGAAGAATTGGAAGAATTGAAGTAGAATTAAATGCAAAATCAGGTAAGACTACAGGAAACATAAAATTACCATCAAGCTTAGATATGGTTGAAACTTGTATCTTAGCTGCAGCTTTAGAAACAGTTGATAGGGTAGGACCATGCGAAGCATTTATTAAAGTTGAAAAAGTTGAAGATACAAGAAATCTTAAAAGAAAAACAATTATTGATAGGGCAAAGAATTTACTTAGGAATTTACTCAATACTGAGATTCCTGAAAGTAAAGTTATTTCTGATACAGTTAGAAATGAAGTTAAAACCGCAGAGATAATTGAATATGGGAAAGACAGATTAGCAGCAGGACCAAATATTGATAAATTTGATTCAATAATTCTTGTAGAAGGCAGAGCAGATGTATTAAATTTATTGAGAAGTGATATACCAAATGTTGTTGCTGTTGGTGGCGCAAAAATAAATGACACCATTATAAAATTAGGAAGAGAAAAAGAATTAACTGTATTTTTAGATGGAGACAGAGGAGGAGACATAATATTAACTCAATTAAAAGAAGTACTTGAGATAGATTTTGTCGCAAGAGCTCCAACTGGGAAAGAAGTAGAAGAATTAACAAGAAAAGAGATAATTAAAGCATTAAGAAATAAACTTCCAGTAGAACAAGTAGATGCACACAAACCAAACGATACTAAAATGAATTATGAAAGAACAGAAGAAGAAATTAAAAAACCTATGCGGTCCTCAACGTCTTCCCAATCAAGGTCTTCAAAGATTACAACAACTCCAGTTAAAAAATTTGAAAAACCAGATTACAGTGATAAACCCCCAAAGGAATTAGAGGATAGTTTAAAGCATCTTGAAAATACTTTGAAAGCTAAATTCTATGACAAAACATATGCTCAGATAAAAGAATTACCTGTAAGAGATGTTATTAAAACATTAGAAAACGAAAAAGAAGTAGAAGCAGTAGTTTTTGATGGGATTGTAACACAAAGATTAGTTGATTTAGCAGAATCTCAAGGAGTTAAATATTTAATAGGGATAAAAGCAGGAAATATATTTAAAAAACCAGAGAATTTAGTAATAATTACAAAGGATTAGTTTCCTTTCCTTTTATTTTTTAAATATTCGTATTCTATATTATCAAATGGATTTCTTAACTGCGATAATTCTAGGTATAATTCAAGGAATAACTGAATGGCTACCTATAAGTTCTTCTGCGATGGTTACTTTAGCTGGAAAATTAATTTTTAATTTTAATTATTCAGAAGCATTAGGTAATGCGATTTGGCTGCATGGGGGTACTTCATTAGCAGCCATAATTTATTTTAGAAATGAAATAATCAATCTTTTCAAAAGCATTTATAAAAAAGATAGAAGCAAAGATTTATTGGTTTTTTTAAGTATAACAACACTTTTTAGTTTTATAATCGCAGGGATATTAAGTTTATTTTTATTTTCAATTCATATTCCTGAAGTAATTTTTACATTATTTATTGGATTTTTTTTATTAATAATTGCGTTTTTACATAAAAATAGAAAAGAATCTAAAATAGAAGAAGCACTAACAAAAACAAAAGCAACAGTGGTGGGGGTATTGCAAGGAGTATCAGTTTTACCTGGGATAAGTAGATCTGGAGTTACAGTTTCTGTGTTATTAATTCAAAATTTTTCTTTGAAAAGTTCATTTAAATTAAGTTTTTTAATGAGTATCCCTGCAACATTAGGTGCATCTATTTTTCTTCCATTACTAAAACAAGATTTTGTTATAACTGGGCCTTTAGTTTTAGGAGGAATTGTTGCATTTATAACTGGGTTGTTAACTATAAGAATGTTGATGACTTTTGCTGAAAAAGTTAATTTTTATAAAGCAACATTTATTTTAGGTTTAGTTGTTGTATTATTAGGTTTATTTCAATTGTTTTTCTGAGTTTCAGAAGCTTTTTAAAGGGTGACTACCTTAATTAATCTATGTTGGTAATCCTTGTTGAGGGTAAAGGACCTAAAATACGTTCAAATAAATCGGATATAGTATTCAAATTATTGCGAGCATATTTTGGAAAATCGCTTGAAAAACATAAACTCGAATTAATATTAGAAAAATATAATAAAGGAATGTTAAAATCTTCTAAAAAATATAAGGTTGATAAATTAATATTAATAGTTAATCCATTAGAATATGCAGAAGATGGTGCAACTTTTGAAATCATATTTGAAGGTAAGATGAATCTCAAAAAATTACTTGAAGAAGCATTTATTTTACAAGGATTTAGAGACAATATAAAAGATCATTATAAAATGGATAAAATTAAAAAATTAATATTTACTACTGAAGTAAGGTTGCATATAGATTCGTTTGATGAAACGAAAATAAAAAAGAGTAGTTTAAGGGATATTAAAGAAGTCGCGATGACATATTATGATATTTAAGTGATAAATATGGCATTTAAAAATGAGATCCAATTTAAACATAAAAGTGATTCATATACATTAACTCAAGTAATTAATATGTTAAACTCATTAGGATATACTAGTGATAAGTTATCAAGAGATGAAAAAGCAGGCATAATTTTAGGAGAAGGGATAAAAGAGATGATACAACAATTTAATAGAGATTTTGATATTAAAGATCAAAGTGGAAATTTAACTGATTTTGTTTTAAGTAAGATTATAGAAGCAGGTAAAATAATTAAAGCACAAAGTCAATTAAAAACTTTAAATTATTTTAAAGGAGAACCAAATGGGATGTTAGATGAAGAAACAGAATTAGCTATAAATAAATTTAAAGTGGATAATAACATCTCAAAAATTGACGGGAAATTAGATAAAGAAACAATAAACTTATTAGATGAAAAAATAGATGTTTTAATGTCTTTAAAAGGGTATGTTCCAGTTAAGATAGATAATTCTGAATTTACTAATTTTTATTATGTAGATCAAGATGGGACATTGACTGTTTCAAGATAAATGGGCCCGCCCGGATTGTCAGCTTGCTGGTAAATTTTGTTTCTGCAATTCTTTTGAACCGGGGACCTTCTGCATTTTGAACTTTTTTTGGTGCAGCTTTTTAGGATGACCAAAAAAGGTGCGTCAAGCAGACGTCTTAACCATTATCCACTTTCTAATACTTTGATATTAAAAAGTTCTGGACCACGGGCCCTTTATAGAAATATTTAAGTTGCATTACCTTTTTAAGAGTTGTTTATAATATTTCTCTGCCTGTTTGGTTCTTTTTAAAAGCAAAATCGCTCATTTCTGTTGAATACCAATTAGAATGTTTGATGCTTAGTTGTTCTTCAATTGTTTTATTTTCTTCTATAGCTTTTTTAACATGTGTTTTATCTATTAGTTCTGCATCTTCAGAAACTGCAATATCTCCTGCCATTCTAATTATCCCATTAAGTATCCTAAATCTAAGTGAATATCCATTTTCATTATCAATTTTTTTAGCTAATTCTTTTGATTTTTCAATTATAATTTCTGCTGCGTCTAAATTCATATCTGGTATTTTTCCATCTTTTTTTATTTCTTGAGCAATGAATTGAAATAGTTTTTTCTTATTTTCTTCGTTTTCTTCCATAACTGTATCAAAAAGAATTTCATACCCTTGGCCTCGAATTCTGTTTCTTAATGCAGGAAGAATGTTAGGTAAATCATTAATATTTGCGGATGCAATTAAAATAAAATCACAAGGCACATTTTCCACCTTTATTGATGCTCCTGAACTTGTTGGGTTTTTACTTGTAATTGAAAATTTTTTATCCTGCATAGCAGTCAACAAATATCTTTGGATTTCTCCTAAGGATGATAATTCATCTAAATATAATACTCCTTCATGTGCTTCATGCACCGCGCCTGGTAGAACTCTTAAATAAGAAGGAGTACCAATTTTTTTATGATTTCCATAGGGATCATGTTGTATATCTCCTAAAAGTTCAGTTTCGCTTGCTCCAATTGCTTGTACAAACGGATTTCTATCTAATGGAATAAGTGTTTTTTCTTTTAACTTTAATTCTATTTCCTTTACTTTTTTTTCTTCTTTTTCCGTCAAGCTTAAAATTCTATTTCCTTCTCTTTTGAATATAATTCTTTCCTCCTTTCCATTTGTTATTCGTGTTGAATCAATACTGTCTTTTCTTGTTGTTTTTAACCCTAGGATGTCATGAGCTAGTTGGTATTTTTGAGCACCACAATATGGACAAACCCATTCTTCTGCGTTACTTAATTTTGAACATCTTTTACATTTAAATCCAAGCGCTTCAGATACAAAATAAGGAACATAAATAGGATCAATGTAAGTTCCCACTTTTTCTTTTTTCTTATTTTTTTTGATTTCTGTTATAGTTTTAATTTTTATTAATGGTTTGTTTTCGTTTTTTTCATTATGTGTAACTACTATCTCTTCTTTTGGTTTTGGTATTAGGTTAGAAATAGATTGTGCTATCATTGATTTACCTGTTCCGGGGGGGCCAATTAGTAATAAATGTCTTTTTTGCTTTACACAAATTTTTGCATAATTTACAGCTCTTTCTTGTCCAATAACTGTATCTATTGGATTTTTAGGAATCAAAATATCTTTAGTAGTTTCACAACCCATATTAAAATTACATAAAATAAGCTTTAAACACTTTCTCCTATTAAACAACTTTGAGTATAATCAGTAATTTTTATTTTAAGAATTTTACCTATGTTTAAATTTTTAGTTTTAACTGCGATTTGTTTGTAATTAATATCTCTGCCTGTCCATGTTTTTTGTTTTTCTGTTATTAAAATTTCACAAATTTTATTTTTTTGTTGTTTGTTTTTTTCTAAAGATATATTACTAAATAATTCGCTGGTTTTTTTAGTTCTTTTTTTAATTATATGATTATCCAACTGTTTCATATTTTTAGCAGGAGTTCCTGGTCTAGGAGTAAATCTTGAAATATTTAATACTTCAAATTTAAATTCTTTAATTAAATTTAATGTTTCTTGAAAATCTTTTTCTGTTTCAGTAGGAAAACCGATAATTACATCTGTTGCAATTGTCATATTGGGAATTTTTTTTTTAAATTTTTTCCATATTTTTTTATATTCCTGAAGGGTATAATATCTATTCATACTCTTTAGTATTTTATTACTCCCAGATTGTAAAGGAATGTGTAAAAATTTATACATTTTTTTATTTTTATAAATTTCAATAAGTTCATCTAAAAAAGTATAAACATGATTTGGATTAATCATTCCTAATCTAATATAATAATCTCCTTTAATCTTTAAAATTTCATTCAATAGTTCAATTAGATTTGTGTTAATATCAATACCATAAGCACCAGTATCTTGTGCTGTTAATTGAATTTCTTTTGCCCCGTGTTTTACTGCTTTTTCAACTTCTAATTTTATTTTTCTTATTGTATAACTTTTTAATTTTCCTCTTGCTAAATGTGTTTCACAATATGTACAATTTCCTAAACATCCTTCTGCAAGAGGAACTGATGCAATAATCCCCGAATAAATAGTTGGTAATTCAGATTTATCATATTTTTTGATATTGGTATATTTTTTTCCTTTTAATGCATTAGTGCATGCAGTATATATTTTAGAAATAGAACTTGTTGATAATATAGGGATATTTGGATATTTTTCTCTAATTAAAGGTTCTCTTAAATATAAACATCCTGTTAAAACAGCAGGTTTTTTTTCTTTGTATAAATCTTGTATTTTTTTTAAAATTCTATTTTCAGTTTGATGTTTAACAGTGCAAGAATTAAGTATTATTACGTTTGCATTTTTCTCATTAGTTTCTTTACAATTTTTAGAATTTAGGATTGCTCGCATTTTATTTGAATCTGTTTTATTTAACGTACATCCATAAGTGATTATATGATATTTCATAATTAAAATAAGAAACACACAATTTATATTAGTTGGTCAAATTCATGTAGGTCTGCATTTATTTTAGTAAATAATCTTTCTTTTTCTTCTTTTTCAAAATACCTATCAATTAATCTTCTAATATTAAAATAGATAAAATGTGCTAATGTGTCTCTTTTTACTTGTATATTTTCAGGCCATAAATTTGAATTTTCTGCAAAACAAGGAAAAACTTCATAAGCTAAATACTCTAATAATTGTTTTTTATATTCTAATCCTTCTGTTTTTTCTATTATTCTATCAATTTCTTCTAAATTTTCTAAACCTTTAAAACAAAAGTCTTGAATTGTCTTGAATATCTCTTGTTTTTCAGGATCTCTAGTATTTGTTTTAGAGACAGGAAATTCAATGGTTCTTTTAATTCCCTTTTCTGTTAATTTTACAGGTAATACTTTTGGTGTTGGCATGTTTATTTTGTGTTTTTCTGTCTTTATAAATGTTTTTATTGAATACTCAACAGAAAGGTTTAAAAATGAAAAACACAGCAACTGATACATGCAAAAAGAAATACTTTCAACCTTACAAGCTTTAAAAAAAGCTTTAGAAACAAGTCCAGAAGATGTAGTGGTTGAATTATTAGAAATGGTTATAAAAACTACAAATGCAGACACAGCTAGATTATGGATTGAAGACCCTGAAAAAAGAGATTATGTTAAATGTGTAGCAAGTGTTCCAATTGATTATGAAAAATGGAAAAAAATTAAAGAATTACGAGTAAGAAAATCTTTAAAAATTGTGAGTGATTCTTTGAAAAATCCAGCAAAGGTTTATGAAAAATTGATCAATGGAAATTCAAAAACAAAAGATAGTTATGCTAAAGTAACAGAACAAAAAGGAGTAAATTTAGTATGTGGTATTGAATTAGGAGGAAAACATAATACTGGATTAATAGCAATTGATTTTGGAGAAAAACAAGTTTCTAAACAAGAGTTGGTACATGCAAAAGAAGCATTAGAAACTTCAACTACTTTAATTGGTTTATTATTTACAAATGAGAATTGGTTGACGAATTTAGAAAAATTATCCAAAATGGATGAATTAACAAGAATATATAATGTTAGAGAATATAGAACACAATTAGATAGTGAGATAAATAAAAGAAAAAAAGGAAAAGATAAAAGTCCATTATTTTTAGCTGAATTTGATATTGATGATTTTAAACAAATAAATGATAATTATGAAAGTCATGTTGTGGGAGATATAGTTTTAGAAAGATTAGGGAAAAGAATAACAAAATTTATTGATGATAATAATCTTTCTGAATTTATGCATGCATATAGGAGAGGAGGAGACGAATTTGCTATACTAATATGGGCTAAAAATAGAAATGAATGCAGAGATATTATATCAGAGTTATTTAAAAATTTAACAAGGAATATGAGTATAAAAAGAGAAAAAGAAACATTAACCATTCCTATAAGTATAAGTATGGGTTGTGGTATGTTTGAAGATAGATATACTTCTCAAGATTTTAAAAATACAATTGATGCACGAGTATATTATGCTAAAAAAACAGGTAAAAATAAAATTATAGGTCAAAAAGAACACAATATTTAATAAGTACGTTTTAATGCTTTCATGACTTTTGTTATTTGTTTAAAAGAGGATTCAACTTTTTTGGTATACATTTCTTCAAGTGAAATATTTAATTCATTATTTTCAGGTAAGGACCCGGTTATAAAATAATATTTTCTTTGTTTTGAATCAATTAGACCTTTATTTTTTAATTGTAATAAATGATATCTAACTGCTTTTGGATTTGGTTCTTCTTTTTTATTTTTTTCAAGTTCATCTAGTATGTTATGGATATCTGGATTTTTATTTTTAAAGTGGAAATGCAACAGAACTTCTAATATATCTAACATTAAAGTTCTTGTTTCATTTGGGGAGATTAATCCTAAAGATAATGCTAACCATCTAACCATCGCTTTTCTAGTTAGTAAAACATCTTGAGAAATTTTAATATCTCTCAAAACAATTTCATCTTTTATTAATTCTGCTTCTGGAAATCCCATAAAAACCAAAAATCTTTTTCCCTTAAGATATTTAAACTTATTGTGAATAATTACAATTAATGACTAATAAATTATTATCAATCAAAGCATCTTTTTTTCCGATTAGACTTATTGCATATACACAAAATGATGTTGAAATTGAAGTAACAATTCAAAATAATACCGAAGATATTTATTGGACAGAATGTGACGTAGAACTTCCAGAGGCTATTTCATTATCAAAAGATAAAAAATTAATAAAAGGAAGAAGCAGAGTAGGAATAGTTGGTCCTGATGCTAGTGTAACAAAGCGCATAAAGATATATGGTAGAGAAAGTTCTTATCCAGATCTTTATACCATAAAATTAACTGCATATGGTTTTGATCAGGAAGGAAAGATTCAAACCCATTCAAATAAAAGTGTTAAATTACGATGCGAAAAATTAGATCATTAAAAAGAGGTTGTTAAATGGCAAAGAAAAATAAAAAAGTTTCAAACTCATTCATGATTTTAATATGTGTTTTCTTTTCAGTCTTCGTATTTTTATCATATTTATCGTTTATTGACAATGTAAAAACAGAAATAGTAGAAAGTGAACTTATTGAAGGATCTAAAGAATATACTTGTAATTGTGAAACTTTATCCTTAGGTGCAGCAGTTAATTTTTATTATAATTCTTCTTATTCTGGTCTTGCGTTAACTAATACGTTTTTATTTTATATTTTATTTATGGTTTTAGGATATTCCTGCTTTAGAGAAAAATTAGATTATAAAACAACTTTAAAGTATGCAGGTTTAGGAGCAATTATTGCAGTTATATTGATTTCTATATACATGATAAATTTTGAAAATGTTTTGGTAAATATGGAAACATATTATCCAATGAAATATTGTGTTGAACAATGTAATTGGCATTTTAATGTATTATTAGATGGATATATTGTTCCTATGATTGGCGCAATAATATTGGCATTAATCTGGTCAACATTGGGTTTTGGAATTGCTAAATATAAATCAAAAATTTAAAAAGAATAATAATAATCTCCTTTTTGTTTTTGTTCTCTGTCTAAAGCGCTGTCTTGTTTATTTATTCTTGGTCTTAAAGTATCTTTGTCTCTGCGCATAGTTATATTCATGCTTTTTAAGAATTGATTCATACCTTGTTTTTTCTTTAAAGGTGCGCTTGCATTTCCTTGTGTACTGCTTTCACCGTCAAAAATCATTAATCTATCTGAAATTAGATCAATCAAAACAATATCATGGTCAACAACAAAAGCGCTTTTTGTTTCTGAATTTCCAATAACACTTCTTATTAAATGAACAAAATGTAATCTTTGCTCAATATCTAAAAATGCAGAAGGTTCGTCAAATAAATAGATATCTGCTTCTTGTGATAAAGTTAACGTAATTGCAACTCTTTGCAACTCTCCTCCGCTTAATTGAGATAAAAATCTATCCATTAATTTTTCAATTCCTAATCTTCTTTGAGCTTCTTTGAAAATAAAATTATCTAATTTTTTAGATTCAAATAATTCTCTTACTTGCATATCTTCTTCTACTCTTACATATTGAGGTTTATATGCAATTTTCAAATCCATATCATATTCAGTATTTTCTGGTTTTTCTACTCCTGCTAGCATTTTAATAAATAAAGTTTTTCCAATAGCATTCCTACCTAAAATTCCGACTGTTTCTCCTAAATATATTTGTCCTTTTTCACTTTTAAAATTAAAATTTTCAAAAGATTTTTCAAATTCAGGATATTCAATTCCTACTACTGATTTTTTAGTATCTGAAGCAGATCGTTTTTCAAATGTAATTTCATAATTTCTAAATCTAACATTTTCATCTTTTAAATATCCTTGTAAATATTCATTTACTCCTAATCTTGCAGCTTTTATATTAGATATGATACCATATGCATTTTCTGTTCCGTAAAATACATTTACGTGGTCACACATATAATCTAATAATGCCATATCATGCTCAATTACAACTACTTTTTTTGTTTTGCTTAATTCTTTTATTTTTGTAGATATTGACATTCTTTGTTCTATATCAAGATAAGAAGCAGGTTCATCAAAATAATATATATCTGCTTTTTTCATATATGCAGCAGCAATTGCTATTCTTTGCAACTCTCCTCCGCTTAATTTACTTACTTCCCTATTAATTATTTTATCTAATTGAAATTCTTTAATTGCTTCTTTTAAATTTTCTCCATCTACTTTACTTAAAAGTTCTTTTACAGTTCCTTTGAAAACATCAGATATTTTATCAACATGTTGTGGTTTATGAGATACTTCTATTTCTCCTATTTTTAAAGATTTGAAATATGCTTGTTGAATAATAGACATTTTTTCTATTGCTAGATCTAATGTATACTCTTTTTCATATTCTCCAAAATTCGGGATTATTTGTTTTGATAAAATCTTTAATGCAGTTGATTTTCCTATCCCATTTTTTCCAATTAATCCTAATACTCCTTCTCTAGGTAAGGGTAATTTATATAATCTAAATGAGTTAGCACCATATTGATAGATTGGTTCTCCTATTTCTTCTGCTAAATTAATGATTTCTATTGCACCTTCTGGGCATTTATTCGCGCATATTCCACAGCCAGTACATAGTTCTTCTGATATTTCTGGATATTCGTCTTCTCCTATTGTAACTGTTTCTTCACCCATTCTAACTCCTGGGCAGAATTTCTGGCATATGTACCCGCACACTTTTTTGGTACATTTAGTTTTATCAATAATTGCAAGTCTCATACAATTCTTTTCTAGCTATGTTTTTTTAAATTAAACCCTACTAGAGGGACAGAGGTTATTTAATTTACATTCTTTACATTTTGGTCTTCTTGCAATACAAATTTTTCTTCCATGTAAAATAAGTGCAATTGAAATAAAACTCCAATCTTTTTTATCAAATACGTTTATTAAATCTTTTTCAATTTTTTCAGGATTTTTATTTTTAGTAAAACCTAGTAGATTAGATAAACGAGTTACGTGTGTATCTACAACTATACCTTGAGTTTTATTAAAAAAAGATTGTAAAACAACATTTGCTGTTTTTCTTCCAACTCCTGGTAATTTAGTTAAATTTATCATATTGTTTGGTATTTTTCCATTAAATTCTTTAACCACTGTTTGAGCCATTGATTTTAGTCGTTTAGCTTTTGTTTTATAATATCCAGAGGAATAAATTAATTTTTCTAATTCATCTAATTTTGTATTTGCTAATTTTTTAACATTTGGATATTTTTTAAAAAGCGCAGGAGTTATTTTATTAATTTGAACATCGGTAGCTTGCGCAGATAACATAGTTGCGACTAATAATTGATAAGCGTTTTTATGCTTAAGCGCTGTTTTTGCTTCTGGATATTCTTTTTTTAAGATTTTTATTATTTTTTCATGTTTTTTCATATTGTTCTTCTCCAAAATGTTTAAAACATGTATTATACCAATGACTTTCTTTATCAATATTTTTACAAATTGTTAGATTATTTTTATTTCTTGCTAAAGTGTATATACATGCATTTCTTGCTGATCCATAATCACAAATAGATACATTATTCATTATTTTTGCAAGAGAATTATAACAACTATCTTTACTATAATCTGTTATTTTATTACAAATACTTACATTTTGTTGTTTTTCTGCAACTCTTGAATAACATACGTTTTTATAAAACTCAATTTCTTCACAAATACTATCGTTTCCTGAATTTACCGCCAAATTTAAATAACATTTTTCAATATCTAATCTATTAGTTGTTAAATTTAAATTTTGACAATAAACAATATGTTCTGGTAAATATATCGAATTACTTATACAATATTCATATTCTTCGCCTTTCAAATAATTACAAAAACTAATATTTTTATTATTTAAAGCAAGAGTAGCATAACAATCTTTTTTTCTATAGTTACTTAAATTATGGCAATATACAATATGTTCCTTTTTGAAAACATTTTGTATTATGCAGTATTCTTCATTTTCTAAAAGATGGCAATATTTTGGATTTTTAACTGTTTTATAATCAAAAGTTATATGACAAGGCATTTCTTGTGTTTTATATTTTTCTTCTAAATCATTATTTTTACATTCTGATCCATTTGTGTGAACACATCTTACAATCGTACCTAATTCAAAAGAATTATTATTATAATGTATAATTAATGAATAATTTGAACTGCTAACCGTTCCCCAACAAACTTGTATTCCTCCGGGGATAAAATCGTAATATGGTGAATAAGAGATATTTTCTAAAGTTGTTTCCTGGATTTTAATTTGCGTGTTGTTTTTAAAATAATTATCTAATGTTTTTTGCGCGCTTAAATTATATGTTTCATTACTAATCTCTTTTATCGGAAAATTTTTAGATAACCTGTATTTATCATCTGCTGTTCTATCATAGAATATACACCCAAATAAAAATAGTAAAACAAATCCACAATATATTATTTTTTTATAGTTTTTCATAATCTCACTTATTCCTCAATAATTTTATAATCAGTAGAATCCATGCCTAATTTTTCAGCTTCTTCTACTTGTTTTAAACCTGTTTTTTTATTGTATTTAAGAAAAACGTCCTCTCCTGAGTTTTCTATAATCAATTTATGCGCAGCATGGCCTATTGATACTATGTCTGAACTTAATAATATGCCAATATTTTGTGCTATTATATCTCCAGGATTGTCTTCACAATCACATTTTTTAGTAATATTTTTAACATATGAAATACAATAGGATTTTTTAAAATTAGAATATGCAGCATTTGCACCTTCTGCTAATAATGTATCAAAATAATATACTTCAGACATTAAATTACCTATTGGTTTGAATTCCATCGTCAAACTTTACTATTATTTTGACGATACACAAAGTAAACTTTAATTATAAATTAATTGCCCATTTATAAAATGGAATAACATTAATTCCATTTATCTTTTTTTCTTCATTCCATGTTATTATATATTTATTTTTTGCCTTTATTTTATTTAATGCATTAACCTCTCTTTCAGTAGCTCCATTAAGTTCATAACAAACCTGAACTGCAGTGTTTTTATAATAAAAATCAATTTCATAACCATTTTTTTGATAATATGGAGTTATTCCATTAAATAATAAATGAAGAAAAACTGCGTTTTCTAATCTTTTATCCACATCCTTCATAAATAAAAATCCCTTCGCTTCTATTAGACCATTATCTATACAATACACTTTTTTCGGATTCACACTTTGTTGTTTTAATGAAAAAGCAAACATTTTAACAAATAAAAACAAATATGTTTCTTGAAAATATGAAGAAAATCTTTCGATTGTATCGTGGGATACTTTCATAAATTTTGAGATTCTATTAAATACATGAAGGTTTGCAGTATTACTTAAATAATATATGGCAAGTTCATTTAATTTATCAAATTCTTTTATTTTGTACCTTGAAATTATATCTCTATTTATTAAATCTAAAAAATAAGTTTCAAGAATTATTTTTTTTTCATTAGATAATACAATTTTTGGAAATCCTCCCCATTTTAAATATTCTTTTGTTTCATTTAAAATTTCATTTTTCTTAAAGATTAATTCATTTTTTTCTCCTGTTAAAATTCCCTTAAAATTAAGAAATTCCTTTAAGTCTAAAGGATAAACAGTCATATTAATATGTCTCCCTGTGAGCAGTGTTCCATATTCTTTACTTATAAAATTAGAAACTGAAGCAGTGATTATAATTGTTTCATAATCTCCTTTTTCATGAATAGAACGCACAAATTTTTCCCAACCCGAAATTTTTTGTACTTCATCTAAAAAAAGATAAGTTTTATTTTTTGGATTTATATTTATTTTATATGTTTCATATATTTTGTGTAAAAATTCAAGATTTAAATTTAAAAATCTTGATTCTTCAAAATTTATATACAAAATTTTTTTTGTCTCTTTTTTTGATAAAGAATTAATGAACTGTTTTATTAATGTGCTTTTACCTGATCTTCTTGGCCCCGTAATTGTTACTATCTGCCCTGTTTTTGATAATTTTTTAAGTTTTTTTAAATATTTTAGTCTTGGGACTCCACTGTCTATCTTATTTTTCCAAGGGTTCCATTCATATAGTATTTCTAAAATTTTATTTTCTTTCATTTTAACACCGAATTATTTTACTTCATGACTTATATTATCTAAAAAGATTTATATTCCTATCGTCAAGATATAACTATACTTTGACGATACATAAGGCAAACTTTATCATGTTAATAAGAACTATCTGATTATTAAAAACACATTATTTTTAAAGGCGCGTTGTCTAAATAAATTATATGAGAATTATTCACCAAGACAGAAAAACAGGAGAAATTAAACTTATGCCTGAAAATTTAGATGATCTGTGGCATTTAGATAAGATTATTGAAGATGGAGATATATTAGAAGCGCGGTCATATCGTGTTTATAAGCCCACAGAAGATTCTAAAGGTGAGCGCAAGCCAATTACTGTTAAAATAAAAGGTGAAAAAATTGAATTTTCAAAATATGGTAATTCTTTAAGAGTTACTGGAAAAATAGTAAATGGTAGCCCAGAAGAATTTGTTCAAATAGGTAGTTATCATACAATAAATGTAGAGATAGAAAACCCACTTAAAATAATAAAAGAAAAATGGCAAAAATATCAAATAGATAGGCTGCAAAAAGCTGTTTCTGAAACAAAAAGGCCCAAATTAGGAATAATTTTATTAGATAATGAAAAAGCATTAGTATCTTATTTGAAAGGATATGGAGTAGAACATTCACATGAAATATATTCTGGAAGATCTAAGAGAGATAAAAATCCAGAAGAAAAACTAAATCAATTTTATGCAGAGTTAATGAAACAAATAGAACATATAGATGCTGAAAAAATTATTATCGCTGGACCAGGTTTTGCAAAAGAAGAGTTAAAAGAACATATCCAACAAAAATATCCTAATTTATTAAAAAAATTAATATTTGAAAAAGCATCAAGTGCAGAAAGAAGTGCAATAAAAGAATTAATGACTTCTGGTGCTATTTCACAAGCCATAGGGGAGCATCAAATAGAAAAAGAAAGTTTATTAGTTGAAAAATTAAAGGAACATTTAGGTAAAGGGACAGGATTAGCTATTTATGGATTTAAAGAAATTGAAACAGCATTAGAATGTAAAGCTGTTTCTCAAGTATTAGTTATTGATGATTTAATAAGACAAAAACCAGAAATAAAACAAATATTAGAAAAAGCAGAACAAAACAAGGTAGAAATAGAGATATTTTCTTCTGAAAGCGACCCAGGGCATGAATTGAAAGGATTTGGAGGATTTGCTGCTTTTTTATACTATAAAATCTAAGTGTATTACAGACGGAATAGATTTAAAAAGTATAACTTCTCTTATATTTATATGAAAAATTATTTTGTTGCAGTTGCTTTATGTTTAGTTTTAATTTCATTATTCTTTGGTTGTGTTCAATCTGGACTAAAAGAAGATTCTTCTTTTAAAGTAACGACAACAGAAGATTTATCTACTAAACTAAATATGCCTTTGGAAGAATCTATAAAACCTGTAGAAAGTAGCTCAGTAAATATTTTAAATAATGTTTTTAAAGCAGAATTAAAAGTAGATGCCTCTTATCCTTCTATGAAGAATGCATTTGAATACATTGGCTTATCAATACAAGGGTTATCAGATGTTCGTTATTTGGGAGGATTAGAAAGTGCAACTTATGAAGAATATGCAACAGGATATTTATTAGAGGATATAACAATCATAAGTGAATTTAAAAAAACAACAACGCCCATAGTGAAACTAGATAATATAAGACCTAAAGATAGTTTAAAACACACAGTTAAAATTAAGAATAATAAAAATACTCCTGAAAATATTATTATTGAATTAATTTATGAACTACCAGACGCAAAAGAAATAATTTGGAATAATGAAATATATTACCTAGAAGAGAGCAAAGTATTAGAGTTTACTGCCTTTGAAAAAGAAATTGAATATTCAGATGGTTTTTCAGCAACATATTCAATACCTATTGCAGAAATAGAAGCAAAATTAGAAGATGGAAGTAAATCAATCATAGATTTTTCAGATATTATGTTTGAAAAACATAGGGCAATAGTTACGTATGATGGAAAAAAGGCATTAATAAAATTACAAGTTAGTGTTTTTGTAAATTCAAATACAGAGTATGTAATTGATCCTTATTTAATTTATGTTCCTTCAGATTATACTGAATTATCAAATACAATTCAAAAAGAAAATATTAAATTTTTAGAAATTTTAGATTTTAATAAAGATAAAAAAAATGACCTAGTTTTGTCATCAAATAATCAAATATATATTTTTTATGATTATTTAAACAGAAAAGATTTTGAAAATCCAGATGAAGTAATAGTATTTGATGGTTATTTAAATCAGATTTTATCTTTAAGTACACATAATACTGAATTAGCAGTGGGAGTTTTTCCAGAAGGAACATATTTTATTAATTCAGAAGGTCAAAAGAGGATAAATAAAGCAGGAGCTAATTTTTATGGAGGCTATATTGAAGAAAGATTATACTTTTCAACAGTTCCAAATTACGCTCAACTGGGGGGAATTTCATATATAACATTAGATTTTGAAAATTATGCAGTTTTATATACGGATTATGAATTAAGAACTTCTTCTCCAAAAATAACCTGTGATAAAGATATATGCTGTTTTGGAATTTCTTATGAGTCAAAAGTTTATTGTATAGATAAACAAGATTTAAAATTTGATAATAGTTTATTTAGATATTCAGATATTGCATTTGTTACATTAACTGGGAGAAGTCAAGAGTTGGGAAAACAAGTAAACTTAATAGAAGATTCATTAGTTATTTCTGCTCAAAATGAGGTTTACTATATTAGCAATATCAAAAACTTAAGGGGAAATTTAGAAGTTGAAAATTATCCTATGACATATGAAAAAGAAAAGTATGGTAGTTCACTTTTGGAGTATTCTAATAATTTATTCGTGTTATCTCCATCTGGTTTGTATAAAGTAGGTCCAATGGACCAAGGAAATATTGCAGACACAAATGATAAATATGAGATTTCAAATAGTTTTCAATCATTTGTAATTCTAGATAATGGAGAATATGCTGCATTAGATAATTTAGATCAAATTTATTTTGGTGCTGAATTACCAGAAGGATTATTTAGTATTATGGATGCGTCTTCAATATCCTCTTGTGGAACATATGGAGAAGGATCTTATATTTTAACATCAGATTTAACAGTGAACAATAATGTTTGTTTAAATTTTGAGGAAATCTCTTCGTCCTCATTTATTTTAGATTGTCAAGGACACACAATTACTGCAATAGGAGACAATGCAGAAGCAATTAGAGTTTATTTTGCAAATTTATTAGATGTAAAAAATTGTAATTTTATAATTGAAAACTCAAATAGTATTGGGGTTAATACTTTAGATGTAAGAGAAATTATATCTGAAAATTGTGCTTTTTCAGTTTCAAATGGTGAATATTCATATGCAATAAAATCAAATATAATAAATCCATTATTAAATGGAAAAATTACTTTTTCTGATTTAGACATAATTATGAGTAATACAATTCATTCAAATGCAGTTCAATTAGAAAATATGAGGAATTCAATAAGTATAACCGAAGTAAATATTCAATTTGATGAAGTTGTTGATACTGCAGGAATTGCAATAAAAAATTCTAAAGATGTTTCTTTAAATGCATGTGATGTAAATTCAGTTGGTGAATCATCCGAACAAGTAGTTGGTTATTCATTAGATACGATTACCAAGTTGAATATAAATAATATAAATGCGAATTTACTTGGAAAAGGTGCAACAGGTATTGCTATGTATGGAGATTCAAATGATATATTAATATCAAATAGTAATTATTATGTAAAAGGAAGAGGAGTAATTGGAGTACATTTAACAGATATTTATGATTTTGAAGTAATTAATATAGGATCAAATGCAGAAGGAGAAGTAAGTATTGATGATACCCCAAGTTTTGACCCCCAAAATAATTTTGTTAAATCTGCTTTACTTGTTGATATTCCCTTAAAATATAATTGGATTTATGCTTTATTATCAAAAGACACAGACATTTCAAATATTAGAAATAGTGAATTTTATTCAAAATGTTTTGAATTGACTGGTGGATCTATTGGAGGAGGAGGAGGAGATTGGAGTACATATAATAGTTTTGCAGTGAAGCTTAGTAATACATATCAAACTGTATTTGAGAGTAATGAGGTATTATCAGAATATTGTGTTGCACTAGGGTCAGAGAATGTTTATGGCCAAATTAAAGACAATAATATAGTTAGAAGTTTAGATGTTTATGGTGGAGAACCAATTTCTTCAAGTGTTTCTTCTTCAGCAACGTTTATTGGAGATATATCAATGTCTTTAAGAACTTTAACTATTGATTCAAATAATTTTACTTCTTCATTAATAGGGGTTGTATTTTATGAAGGTTCCAACTATAATATTTTTGATTTTAGAAACAACAGAATAACCGATTGTCCTTTAAATGGATTAGAAAATTTCGATTCAAATTCTATTTACGGATTTTCAAACAATTATATTTGTAATAATGGATTTTATAGTTATGTTCATTATGATATATATGGACTTTATATTAGTAATTTTCCATCATTAGATTTTGATACAACAACATGTACTGATTATAGTTTTCTATTTGGTGGATCAGGGAATTGTTTATTGCAATGTTTTGACTGCCCATCAATCGATAATTTTGATATGACTGCAAATTGTCCTGATTTTGATGATCCTAATTTTGCAGGAACACAAAGTATATGGGGCTTAGACATCCCAACTGTATATTCAGACGATACAATTTGTTTAACTGCATTTTTTACCAATCCATATATAACAGATTTAACTGCATACATGACTTGTTATAATTTAGGAACAACCCCAACACGAATATTAGATCCTGGAATGGCACTTTTTGATCCATCATATATTCCAGTTCCTATGGGAGGACACGCAGATTTTGTCAATGTATTTGCAGGAAATGATTTAACATATGATAGAAGTATATCAAATACTTTTATTTCATCTTGTGATTATTATCAATGTTTTGCTTATTGGGATCCACAAACTGCTCCCCCTCCACCATGTACAAATGATTGGGAAGAATTATTTTTCTTTGTTGAAAACAGAGAACCAACAATTTCAGTTGCACCAACAATAACAGATATGGGCACTAGTTTATTTTGCGATATAACACGAACACGAGCATTATTTTATGATCCTGATGGAGATTCACCAGGAACTCCAATAAGATATACTTGGTATGTAAATGGTGTTTTACAAACTGAAGAAATAGGAAATACCTTATCTGATTTGTATTATTCTCCAGGAGACACAATTATTTGTGAAGTTTCAATTCCAGATAATTCAAATTGTCCTCAATTATATTCAAATATATTATCAAATTCAATATTTATTCAAGCAGTAGGCTGGATAGCAGTAGATCCGCATCCTGAAGGATATACAGATACAACTTATTATTGTGATTTTGAGTATCAAATGCCTTTAGCCAGCAATTATCAGATAGAGATTAAGTGGTATGCATTTGATTCATGGACTGATGATTGGTCAACAAGTATTCCAAATGACCCCTTCATAATTTATACAAATTCATATACTGCTTCATCAACAACAGCAGATGAGGATTTAAGAACCTCTTTAGATTATTCAATAGAAAAATGCCATTACCTTGCATGTGAAGCAAATATAACTGCTTTAGATGGAGATTATTCAGGATATTCATTAGTTGGTAATTCAACAATGAGTACTACAGATTTTCCAATATCTGGCCAAGGAAGCCCAACATATATAATTAATAGACCTCCAGTGTTAACAAATATTCCTACATTAAATGTACTTTCTTCATTCCCTTTGATTATACGTTGTGATATTTCGAGAGTAGGGTTTACAGATTTAGATTATAATGATATACAAGATTTATCTTCAAGAAGATATTCCTGGTATGATGCAGGAAGTTTAATTACAGGTCAAACTGGATTTTCACTTGTAGTTTCTTCTCCACCTTCAGCAGGAACAACATATACTTGTTGTGTTGATATGTTTGATTCAATTGTAAATGGAAATTGTCAAGATAGTGCACGTGTTTGTAATGATATTATAATACCACCAAGAACTTTAAGTTTTGATATTAATTTATCTGCAGATTCAATATCAGACTATTTAGCTCCTCCAGGATTAAGAATAACTCCAAGTTATGATGATGATTGTGAGCCAATAAAATATGGAGACACAAGAGTAAATAATTGTGCTTATGAGGATTCTAATTTCACATGTACAGTTCATAATATTATTTATACTGGGGTTGGTGCTGGACCAACAACAAAAGATGTAGTAATTTATGATAATGAAGAAAATATGTTTGTTGTTAAAACAGGAATTGGCTATAATGAGATAGTTTATTATAATAATGAAGATCCAGGAGGTTGTTTAGAAAATCCAAACTGCCAAAAAGGAGATATTTTATATTGTAATGTAACTTTATATGATGCTTATGGTCCATTAGAAACATTTACAAGTAATCCAGTTCAGATACACAATTTTATTCCAGAAATTTCAAAACCAAAAGTTTATGTTATAACAGACTCTTTCCCAGATAGTGCCTTAATTGGAGATTATACTGGAGAATATTTGAAAGCAAATTATGAAAATCAATTTATATGTGTACCAAGTGATGAATGGCAGAATGGATATATTTTACCAGATTATAATAATGATTCATGGGACGAAATTTCATACTATTGGGAATGGTCTGCTGTTGATACCGGTTATGTAGATACAACAACAGATTGTGATTATACAGATTATGGATTAAAATGTTCAAATAATGAATGTTTTGAAAATACAATTAAAGAGTATTTATGTGCATTAAAAATTGAAAGAGAAGATGAAGAAGTATGTGATGACCCAGAAAATATATTATGCTGGGGTCCAGATATAGATGATATTTCTCATTGGCTTCCTTTTGTTCCAATGGCACAATTAAGAAATTTAGATGGTTTTAAGTATATCCCAAATATGAATGTGACTTATGGTGTATGTGATTGGGCATCTTTAGGAGGTTTAACAGGTTGTCCCCCATCTGGAGAATTTGAGATCGAATGTATAAATGGAGGTTGGATAGGAACAGATACATGTAGAACTGATTTATATACTGCTGAAATGAATATTTTAAAACAATGTGCTCAAGGAACAAGACAGTGTTATGAATTATTAGAATCTTGTTCATTTGATAATAGTTATATTCCCCCAGGAATTGTTAGTCCAACTGGAAGCTGTCCTTCTACGGGGATTGTAGCAGTAGCAGGTTTTGATATTACACCCGAAGATATTGATTGGGATGATCCATGGGGAACTGGAAGTATTACAGAATGGAATTATGATTGTTTAGGAGAATATTTAGGAATATATAGATTCTGGCACACTTCATGGTATCTAAGAGGCCCATATATTTCATTCTCCACTCCATATGAAACAGAATCATACCCCTGTAGTGCTAATGATTATTTTGGAATTAAAACAAATCCAGATATTCCTTCATTTAGTATGTGGAATACATATTTAAGTGATATTCATGGATTATTTTATGAGAAAGATAAACCTTATGGAATACCTATAAGATGTTGTATAAATCAAAGTGATGTAGGTTTTGAATCAACATATTCTGATATGGCATGTTCAGATCCAACTTGCGGAAATTATTTAGACTGTGGCCCATGTTATTATGATGAAGATGGAGAAAAAGTATGTTATTCAAAATCAAATTGTATATCTAATGATGAAGAACAGTGTTATGTTTATTTACAGGATTCATGTAATGAAGAAATTTTATGGAATACAAATATAGAAGCATGTTCTGGTGTTGATACTTCAATAAGATGTTATTATAATTATACATATGGAACTGCATTTGATGTTGAAAGACATATTGATATAATAACTGGCGAAATAACAATAGAGCAAACTGATAATGTACAACAATGTTATCCATGTATGCAATATTGGCCTATGCTAGGTGATGATGATTTTTATGCAACAGACTTTAATGAAGAATGGGGATATTATTACAACCCTTGGTGGTTAAGAGATTTATTATTTAATGAATCCTATGTACCAAATTCAACTGAAGATCCAGAAGAGTATCCAATACCAAATAAAGTTAGTTTATTTGATGACACAATTTCATATGAAAATATAACTATTGATACTGCAGGTAATATTGTTGAACCATGCAATCCAAATACAGATCCTACATGTGAAATATCGTTACGTGAATGGTGGTCAGGACCTTATGGTGCACAACAAAATAATACATTTAACGCAGACTCATATGATTCTGCTTGGGCAGAGGAGTATAGGACAAAATTAAAAACAGAGTTAGCAGATGAATTTGATATTCCAGAAGAGAATATTGTTGGAAGATTTTTTGCAACTGCTTTTAAATATTGCAATCAGTGGGATGAAGAATTTGTAAAAGATATTATTGACTATGAAGATAAAGAAAGTATTGATTCAAGATTTTCAAATGAATGGCCAAATGTTGAATTAGGAATATCATCAGTTGATAATTCAGAATATCCTTTTGCAGGAAGAGAAGGAAATGATAATTATTTAACATCAGGTATTTTTAGTCATGAAAATGGAATAGGTTCTTCACAATATTTAGTATGGAATGCTCAATGGCCTGATGAATATGCACAATATAATGAATTAGAATGTGATAATTATGAAC
The DNA here is from genome assembly GCA_020854825.1 of Microcaldota archaeon. Classification (GTDB taxonomy): domain Archaea; phylum Micrarchaeota; class Micrarchaeia; order Anstonellales; family JAHKLY01; genus JAHKLY01. The sequence goes on from JAHKLY010000001.1 coordinate 264,815, forward strand.
AATGCAGAAAACACGCAAGAATTTCAGCAGATTATGTTTTTGGAATTGTATATAATACAACATATAAACATATTACATGTGAATGTCCAGATGATTTAACAACAGGAGATTGTACTGATAATTTTGGAGATGCTAATTCTGTTGGTCTTCCAGGAGACAGGGTTTGGCAATTTAACAGAAATACTTGTAGTTGTGTTGCAGTTTGCGGCGCAAGACCTATTGCACCTAACTGTGAGGAAATAGAACCAGGAACAGTAGCACATTATAATGATAATTTATGCCAATGGGAATGTAGAGTACCTATTACTCCAAGACCAATTATTCCAGGAGTTGCTGGAGGTTCAGGTTATGGAACAGGAATACATTGGTCAGGAATTGACAGCGAATTTGGAGAAATAATTGAAGAAGAATTAACATATGTATTATTAGCAGAAGATGATTATTATCCAGAAGCAAGATTTGGTCTTCCAGGATCAGATAGTTTTCCAACTTGTAGTATAGATGAAATACAAACAGAAGACAGCAATTGTTTTGTATCAGATGAGTATTATAATAAGCTTTATGATTATTCAATATCTCACGACATTTCGGATTTAATTATTGGAACTAGTTCTGAAGATATAAGTTTAGATTGTAGTGATTTAGAAGATTATTCAGATTATTCAAATGTAAGAAGTTTCTGTCATTATTCTTATTCATTATGGGATTTAGATTCTTGTCAAACACATGATGAAGAAAGGATTGGATTTAGATTTGATAATAATTATCAAAATGAAACAGAAAACGAAGGATGTGGTTTTTGTCAAGGATTATTAATTAATAATACAGCACCAAGTATTGAGTATTTAGGCATAATAGCAAATGATGATCCATCAGTTGATCCACCAACAAACTTTACATGCACAATAGACGGCTTTAATGATATTGATACCAATCCAGCTGATTTAATTAAAAATGCAACATTCAGATGGTGCAATAATGAAGATTGTACTATTGAATACACAAGAGAAACTATTGATTATTCAGAACCAGTTTTAGGTGAAAATGCAAATTCAACATATGTAAATTCAGCATTACCAACAGATCCAATAACAGGAGACCCAATTATTTACTGCTGTGCACAAGTTTATGACACTGATTGGCAATCTAAACAATCAGAAGAATATTGTCAAGCATTTAACGCTGAAGCAACAGAACCTAGTTCATGTAGTATAATATTAGAAGGAATCGAAAATATGTATATTTGGACAGATATTCTTATAGCAGAATTTGATTTAAGTGATGATTATACATTTAATGAAATAGAACTCCCATATAGAATTGCAGATGTACATTTAATACACGAAGGAGAAGATATAGGAACATATTCATGTTATCAAACATCAGGTGGAATTGAATGTTTTTCATCTACTGGATATCCAGAGATTGTTATTGGTGAATTAGAGTATGGAAATTATCAAATAATAGCAAACAATAGTGAAAAAGACTGCACTCCAGATTCAAAATCTTTTGTTATAAGAGATTCTGGAATACCCATAACAGATTGTGGGATTTTAGAAATATCAGATGCATATTATTATTTAGCTAATGACTTAATTGTTAATGGAAATATGGGCAGTGAAATTTGTACTCCTACATTAACTTCAACCTCTCCCAATTTAGATAGATTTGTTTCAAATTATCCAGATTGTCTGCATTGTTGTTTAATCGTAAACGCAGATAATGTTATGATTAATTTAAATGGATATTCAATTATCTCAAATGTTAATTATAATCCAAGCTCCTTAGATAGATTAGGAGGGATATGTGCTAAAGATAAAACAGATGTAGAAATTTATAACTCAGATACTTTAAACGGCGGATTATTCAGCTGGGATAGGGGAATTACTTTCTTAAAATCAAAAAATACAAATATTAATCATATTGAAATTGATTCATTAGCATTAGCAGGAACAAGTAGAGCGAATGAGTATTATATGTCAGGTATATCTTTATCTGGATGTCAAAACACAACAGTAGAGGATAATAGAATAGCTAGATATACAAGTGGAACTGAAGTATTTTATTCAAAAGATACTAATATCAAAAATAATATTTTTTCAACAAATAGTTTTGGAGTTAGTACTAGTTGGTTAGGAGATAGGGCAGGGCCTTTATCAGCTTACAGGATGCCTATTGAAGGTAGGTATTGTGATTATATTGTTTCAGATATATATATTGAAAATAATAAATTCTTGGATTGTGGAACAGGAATTAAAGGATTAAAAACAGGTAATCTATTTGCAGTTAATAATAATTTTACAAATAATAGATATGTTGGAGTTGAATTAAGAGGTTGTGGAATTACAAATATAATTTTTAATAATAAGTTTGATACAATAACTGATCCATCTGGTTCAGCTATTAGGACAATGTATTTGAATTCTGGATATAATTTTGTATTTGCAAATAATGAAATTGTAAATTCAAAAAATGGAATTTCAATACAAAAAACTTCAAATTTACAAATTGAAATATCTTCTAATCAAATTACAGATTGTGGAACTGGATTACGATTATCAGAATCAAATGATATAGATTTACAATTATTAAATAATATAATCGAAGATAATCAAAGAGGAGTTTTATTAAATTATTCATTAGATACTTTTGCATTTGATTTAATACCAGATATTGATACAACTGGATGGGTAGAAGGAACAGCAAGAATAGAATTGTGTGATTCAAATACATTAATCGGTTGTTATGATCATTATATCCCAGTTTCATTAGATTGCTCAAACAAAATAGATTTATGGACTTCAAAAGAATGTTATATCTCTTCTGAAAATATAAATATAAATGTGCAAAGAGTTTGTAAAGCAAAAAGGAATGCTATGGGAGATATTGAATATCCTATATCTAATATTAATTTAAATATAATTAATACAGGAAGTATAGTTTTCACACATAATGAAATTATAACTACTTTGTTTGGACCATATTTATTTTCAATTGCAAACCCAATAGATAATGGGAGATATAATATAGAAGGAACAGTAGAATGTGAATATTTAGATTCTGATTTAGATGAAATATATCAAATAGTAAATGAAACATTTGAAGTTTCATCAACATGCCCTGATAATTATTATCATTTTGAAAATAATGGATTTAATTCAAATCCATCTTATTGTTGGCCAATAGATGATACAATAACTGAGAATTGGATAACTTATCATACAGTTTCAAGTGGAATTGTAGAATTTAATCCAAGATTAGAAATTTATGATTCATCAGGTGCTTTAGCATTATCTTCAGATGGAACGGGCACATGTTTTGAAAGTGATGAAATAACTTTAGATAATAATGAGATATGTGATAACACAATTTATGATATAAATGATACTTTAATTTACTGCAGTGTGCCAAGCATAACAGAAACAACTTATACAAGTAATACATGCGATGATGCAACTTCATATTCAGTAGATGATAATTTAATATGCGCAGATATTTGTGGAACAGGAGGGGGCGGAAATACTTGTAATTGTATTATAGAAATAGAAAGTATTACCTGGCCTGCTCATGAGGATTTATTACCTGATGCTGTTTGTGGTGGAGAAGAAGTGAGGATTAAAGTTAAATTTGAAAATGAAAACCATTGTTCTGATTTAAATTTAGAAGATATTTCAATAAGTATTTCAAATACTGATATTTTATCTTCAGTTATATCAAGTGGAAACGCAAATTCAATTGGGGATTATACATATTTATTTGATAGATTTAATACTAATTTTGGAGATTATAGAGTAACTGCAACACATAGTGAATGTAGCAGAACAACAGGAGAATTTCCATTTGGTCAGTGCTATGGGGAAGACGCATGTCAATTACTTAATAGTGTATGTGATAATACATTAGTTTGTTGTGATCCAGACACAGAAACCGTATTTGGATACGAATTTAATTTAGTGTGTGTTGGATTCTGCTGTGTTCCAGAAGGAGCAACTTGTTATCCAGATATTGAAGAACGTACAGGAACACAATGCTGTCCTGAATTATCATGTATAGGTGGAAAATGTACAAAAGATGATGAAACTACAATAAGAAATGGAACAGAAGATGGAGATGGAAATGATTTATTATTAAATATTACAAACTTATTTAATTATCCAAATTGCAGTTTTGATGAATGTAATAGAACATCAGATTGTTGCGTAGGATACTGTTATAGAAACATGTGTATGGGCGCACCAGCATCAATGTGGTTATTTGGTTTATATCCAAGGCCTGGGTGTGAAGGACTTCCAATTGAACCAATAGGGATTTTAGGATTCATAATTTGTGATTTAATGTGGTTATGGGTTTTAATAACTGCGTTAATAGCAGGGTATAAAGCAAAACAAAGTTATAGAATGCCCATACCCATATTTGCATTTATATTTCCATTTATAGTAGCCTTATTTTTATACCCCTATTTAGGAGTATTAGTAGGAGTATTTGAGATATTAATATTTTTAAGGAAAAAAGAAGAAGAGGAGTTAGAATATGAAGAACAAGAAGCAAGAGGAGAATTCACAGATGGAAGTTTCGGTAATAATTCCGACGTTGAATGAAGAAAAAAATATCAAAAATTTATTAAACTCTTTAAAAAAACAAACATACAAAGGAAAATATGAAATAATAGTTGCAGATGGGAATAGTGAAGACAAGACACGAGAAATAGCAAAAAAATACACAAACAAAGTATTAATAGAAAAAATACGAAATGCAGCAGCAGAAAGACAAGCAGGTGCAAAATCAGCAGAAGGCAAAATATTATTATTTGTAGATGCAGATTCAATTGCAGATGAAAATTGGATACAAGAAATAGTTAATTGTTTTGAACATAAAGATGTAGTTTCAGCAGGAGGTAAAATCGGTCCATTGGAAGAGGATACCTTAATTCAAGTAGGAAGTAAGTTTTGGTCATTAGCAGTTTATGCTTCTTTATTAGTCAGACTTCCTTTAGTTGTAGGAAGTAATCTTGCAATTAAAAAAGAAGTTTTTGATAAGATAGGTGGATTCGAAACAAATAAAATTTCTGGAGAAGATACAACTCTTATACGAAGCGCATCAAAATATGGTAAATATAAATATAATCCAAAAGCAAAAGTGTATGTTTCAATAAGAAGAATTAAGAGAATGGGCAGAATAAATTACTTATTTTTTCATATTAAAAATCATTTTAACACATATTTATTTAACAAACCAAGTATTAATTATGAACCAATAAGGTAGTTATTTAAATACAATTATCTAATAGTATTTAGTAGAGAGGAGTGTATGTCATACGCGACAGATGTAAAATATGAACTTAAAAAGAAATTAAATTTTTTACGTGAGCTTAAAGGTAGTGGAACTGAGTTAATCTCTGTTTATATCCCTCCCGGAATTCAGATTTCAGATATTTCAAATAAATTAAAACAAGAAGCGAGTCAAGCAACGAATATCAAATCAAGAACTACAAAAAATAATGTTGGAGAAGCTTTAACCAAATTAATTCACCATTTAAAAATTTATAATAAACCTCCAGAAAATGGATTAGCATTATTTTGTGGAAATGTATCAGAAGACCCTTCTAAGACAACAGTAGAATTATATTCTGTTATTCCGCCAGAACCTATTGATATACAAGCATATAGATGCGATTCTAAATTCTTTTTAGAACCATTAGAAAGACTTATTGAAATAAAGGATGTATATGGAGTAGTAGTTTTAGATGGTAAAGATGCAACTTTAGCATATGTTAAAGGGACAGTTATAACTATTTTGAAAAGAGTACATTCATTAGCCCCTTCAAAAACACATAAAGGAGGACAAAGCAGTGCAAGATATGATAGATTAGCAGAAGAAGGTAGGGAACAGTATTTTAAAAGAGTAAGCGAAGAAATGGATCATTTTTTTGTTAAAGAGGGGATAAAAGGAGTTATTGTTGGAGGTCCTGGTCCAGCAAAAGAAGATTTATTAAAATTAAATGCATTTAATTATCAAATAAAAATATTAGGAAAAGTTAATACTGGATATAATGATGAATATGGAGTTAGAGAAGTATTAGCTCAAAGTGAAGATTTATTGAAAGAGCATGAAATAATATTAGAAAAGAAATTAGTAGATAGGTTTATCAAAGGAATAGTTACAAATGGATTAGTTGCATATGGTGAAAAAGAAGTTAGAGAATCGATCGAGATTAAAAAAGCAGATATGTTATTAATTTCAGAAGGTATAAAATATAAAAGATTAACTTTAGTTTGTGAAAATTGTAAAGAAGAAAAGTTTATAACTGTAAAACCAGATCAGCTAATACCAGATATTTCATGTAAATGCGGGGGAAGAGTAGTAAAAGAAAGAGAAGAAGATTTAATTGATAATTTAATTGATTTAGCGCATTCTAATAATATTGAAGTATTTGTTGTATCAACAGATACGGCAGAAGGAGCGCAATTTTTAAATTCATTTTATGGAATCGGTGCATTTTTAAGATATAAATAATTATTGAATTTGTAGCATACAACTTCCTTCATATGTTTCAGAAATATATATTTTCATTTTATTTGCTTCAAAAATCGTTTTATCTTCTTTTCCAGACTGTATATGAATTTGTATTTTATTTTTTATCTCATTTTCACATTCTTGTATTGTTGCATTAGCATTATGTGTGTCATTAGGATATGAGATATAACATATAGTATCTTCTATTCCATAAATTGTTGTTTGTTTTCCAACTAATCCATTTCCTTGTGCTATTCCAATACCACAGGTCATTATTTTGTGATTTAATTCTAAAGAATTAGATTCTCTAGTGTCCATAATTAATGCAACCTCCTTAGATTCTTTTAGATTACTCAAAAAACCATCTATGTTATTAGAAGAATTTGAGGAGTAGATATAAATAGCAATAATTAATGCCAATATTGCAAGAACTATAATAATAGCCCACCTAGTTCTTCTTTCCAATTTCATATTACTCCTCTAAATAAATTGCATAACCAATTTCACATTTATCAAATATATCTATTTGTCCAAATGTTGTTGCATCATTTCCATATGTATTTTGGAATGAATATCCACTTGTATCTGTATTGTATTCAAATACATATGTGGGTATTAATCCAAATTCCATTTCACATTCTTCTATTGATTTAATACCAGTTGGGGATGCACATTGAGTTCCACTAAATCTGTATTCCTTTATATTTTTATTTTCTAATTGTGCTTTAACTAAATCTGCACATTTATCCATACTAGTTATTACTCCTGTGTACGCTCCCCTTTCATCTATCACAATATTTATTTGTTCAGTATCTTTTAATGAATATTCAAAAGACTCATAATCACCTATTCCTGTTGTTCCAGTCATTATATTATACACTGCAATAGAACCAATTATTAATATTCCTATAAATAGGATAAATAAAATAACCCAACTTGTCATAACAATTTTTTTTCTAAAAATATGTGCATTTGCTTTTGCAATAGATAAAAATACCATAATAGATAATCCAATCAATATAAAATTAACAATTACTATTAATAATGCAGGTATTACTGGGGTTAATGAATTATCTTCTACCATTGAAGCCCCTATTAATGAATACACAGTTTTTGTTGTTTCTCTACCTGTTGTTTTTATTACTCCTGTTAAACTTCCCCTCCCATTTGGTGATTTTGAAATAACAGAATCTAATCTATCTGCTAATTCATTAAATCTAATTTCTTGTGATTCATATTGTGTATCACTTAAAGGAAGTATATATCCTGCTAGATATTGGTTATATAAAACACCTATTTCATTTAATTCAGATACTAATTCTTCATTAGAGTCATCTACATACCATCTTGCTCTTATTAATCTATTTGTTGTTTTTAATCTTGCTTCTTCTGCATTATCATAAGCTAAGGTTAAACTTTGATTCTGTAATTCTTCAATTGATTCTAATTGTGTTTTTAATTGATGTATTTGTTGTTCAAATTCTCCTTTGAATCTATATGTATCTAATTGATTTTCTAAATCATCTTTTAATAATTTAGCAGAATTATATTTTCCTGCTAATTCTCCATTTACTACTGTTTTTAATGTTTCTTCTGCCCAGTTAAATATTTCTCCTTGTTCTGTTATAAGTTCTTTATATTTTTGATTATATTTTGGATATAAAGTTTTTCCTTCAGAATACCATATTCTATCTTCTGTATTTTCTGATATTAATTTTACTTTTTCATCCTCGTCTTTTAAAGGTACTACTTTTAATTTTAATTCTTTAACTTTCTCTCTTGCTTCTTCTATTACTTCAAAATTTAAAGGAATTTCAGGACAAAAACCAACGCAATCTTTACATTCTAATATATTACCAGTTGGAAGTCTTAGAGAGTTTTTTACTAATGTTTCACCAGCATCTTCTATTTCATCTAATAGACTTTCATATTTATTTAATCTTTCAGCAATATTTGATGAACTTATTCCATCAAATAAAGTCATAATTTCTTTATAACTTTCATCCATCTCATTTTTACCTTTAGAATATTGATGAAACCCTTTTCCTAATACACTAGCATCACAACCCATTTGGTGTGTTGGGTCTATCATATTACACATTAAATTTGCTAATTGTATACATTCTGTTTCTCCAATACACCCTTTATGTCCAGGGAATATTTCTTGATCCATATATGTTACTTTATCACAATATCCTTCTGCATCACTGAAACTTAATGGGGGTGCTTTGTATTGAACACCTTCATGTCTTCCTGCATTAAAATTTATAATATAATTTTTTAGTTCTTCTACTTCTTTTTCTGATGGATAATATAATTTTTTCCAACAATCGCATGCTAAATCTTTAACTTCATTTTTATCTGTTATTAGGTTTCCTTCTTTTAAAATAAAAATAGGATCCTCTTTTATATATACTAATCTGTATTCTATATTATCTATTTCTACAGAAACATAAGTAACATCATCAATTTTTTCATCTTCAAATAAATATTTATTCATATTGAATGCTTCTGCGCTTACTAAACCGGTTAACAGCAAAGCGCCAATTAGTCCAAATAGTAAAATGGTGGGTTTCATAAAGAGATTATACAGAGAAAACTTTATAAAACATATCCCATAGGTTCGTTTAAGATGTGTTTAAAAAAGAAAAAGTGTTTTACAAATAAAGAAGAAAAAGAAAAGGAATTATGGACTAATTGCACTACAATCTAAAGCACTTCCTGCGCTTAATGAGCAAGTACTAGGACAGTTACTGAAATTAATAGCAGTTGTACTATACATTGCTCCAATTAAAGCAGGTCCTAACATTGCAATTACAAATGCCATTATAGCACCTACTAATGCCCATACTGCCCATCCTTGAGATTTTCCTCTCATTTCAGCATTTCCTACTTGTCCACCCGCGTAAATAACTGCAGCTGCAACTACTAATAAAAATCCAATTGGTATTAATAGTTTGTGAATATCACAAGCTAATGCTAAGAATACATTAGTTAAATTATCTATTCCATTTGCAAATGCAAAATTCATTACAAACAACATTCCTAAAATCATTAAAGGAATTGTTTTTATATCTAACATAGTTGTTAAATACAACTTTGCTCTTCTTATTTTATCCATAAATACACCTCTGTTTTAAACATTTTTTTAATAA
>JAHKLY010000003.1 GCA_020854825.1 Microcaldota archaeon
GTTTCTTCACATGAATTGTCTTCGCATTCATGTGTTGCGTCGCATTCTGCTCCGCATGTAGTTACATCACAGGTATGTGTTAAGTCTATTATTCCTGATGTGCATGAATCGGTTTCTTCATTACATGTTGATGTAAATCCAGCAAAGAAATCCCATGTAAATGGATTTGCATCTGGATTATTATTACATGTTTCAATTCCTGCCAAATTATTAGCTTCACAATTTATTGGTGCTCCTGATCCACACGTATAAATCCCTATGCAAACTTCTTCACCATTGCAGAACATTCCATCATCACATACTCCATTATTTGTTGAATCATAAACTGGGTTTCCTGCAGAATTACATTTTGCACAAATTCCTGCACTATTTCCATCTGTGGAACAATCACTCCAGATTCCAGCAGTACATAATTTCGTTCCAGTGCAAACACCAGAACCGCAATCATCTATTATATTATCTGTTGTTCCATCACAATTGTTATCTTTATTATCGCAAATCTCTTCTGCACCAGGATAAATTAATGGATCTCCATCATTGCAATCTCCTGCTATTCCAACATAACCTGAAGAAGGACATGCAGAAGTTATTGTTACTAAAGGATCTCCATACCCATCCCCATCTGCGTCTCTATAATAAGTGCTAGTTCCAACACACACTCCACTTGGTGTTGATGAGCCACAGGCATTATTTGAATAAGTTCCTCTTGAACTTGAATCTCTTATATCACGTCCACCTGCACTTCCGCATATGGCATTGTCTTGAATAGAAACTGTTCCAGCTGCATAACTGCTTATAAACAAGCCATCATAAGGCGAATTCATAATTGTATTATTAATTATATTAACATTTTCAAGCTCAACTTCCATTCCTGTATTGTACAAAATATTGTGTTTAATCTCATCAGTTTTTGATGAATCTCCCCTTCTGAAAAACAATTTATTTGCATTTTCAAAATAATTGTTTTCCACTCTTATCGGTGTTGTTAAAGAAGATGAAACTGCATTTGTATGAATTGCATATGTTCCAATATTCTTAAATTCTGAGTTTTGAACATCTAATTGGTTTCCTTCTACATCATAAAGAAATATCCCATGCTCATCACAGTTTATAAATTTAGAATTAATTATTTTCAAGTTTCTTGCATAAGCACCAACCTTAACATTCTCAAAATGAATATTGTCCCAAGTTGTTATTGTTGAGCCTGAAGTTCCCATCAGCGCTATGCCTGTAGAAACATTTGAAATTTTCATATTTTTAATAGTCCCCTTTGAAAACCAAGCCTCATAATCCTCTCTTATCAATGGATAATTTCCAAAAGGTGGGTATATGCCAGGATCAAAAATATAATCTCCATAATCCCTTGTTTTGCCTACAAATTCAGAATTTTTAAAATCAACTACTACATTATATGTTCCGAGCAAGATTTGCTGTGTTGGATAATCCAACGGGTAATAACCATCTTCGCATAAATTAATTGTCCCGCCATAAGCATCAATTATAAAATAATGTTTGCCCTCTTCTGATGTTTCTCTAATTCTTTCCGGATAATACGCATCTCCCCCGGGGTATGTCGCAGGCCAGAACAAGTTAGTGCACCCAACTGAGCATGTGTAATCACAAGCTGTTCCTGTAGCCGAACCGCACGCAGTTATATAATACTCATTTGTTCCTTGGTCATTAATATCCTTGACAGATGAACTGCACGAATATAAGTTTCCAATTTCATTACTATCACTTGCGCTGTCCGCATAAAATCCTGTGTTGCTTGATGTCTTAATCACATTCCCCTGGAATTCATTGTTTAATGAATTTGTTAAATAAATTCCATATGTATTTGACTGGAAAGTGTTTTGATAAATATAATTCATATTTGAATTGACTAATTCAACGCCTTTCCAGTTTGAAGTTAAAATACCATATTTTTCAACTACGTTTTCGCTCCCGCTTATCTTGAATCCAGTATTTGAATTGCTGACACTTATGTCTGCTAACATTATGCCGTCTGAATTTAATACTTCAACACCAATATTAAAATTATTTAATTTGCAATCATAAATTCTAACATCAGATTGTGCATCAATTTTTATGCCAGTTCCTGTTCCAGTCCCTGTTATTGTTGCGCCGCTGCACATTAAAGCTACATTATCACTGTTAATGTTAATGCAGTTTCCGCTTGCTGCCAAATTCCCGCTCAAATAATATGTCCCAGGCGAATTAATTGTTGTGCATAATGAAATTACATCCGAAGTGTCAGCACATATATACCCATCAATTAAACCTTGTTTATTTGCATCTGAGTCATCGCAATCTGGGATATCATTCCCAGCACAACTTGATGGACAGCCAGTTGAAGGTTTACTTCCTAAGCCCCACCAGCAATAACCATCGCTGTCTGCATCAGTGCAAAGCTGTGTTGTCGGCGCTCCTGTAGCCGCAGTTTCTGGGTGGCCCCATTTATTGAAAACTGCAATATCTATAGGGCCGTACAAATAACCATAACCTCCAATCCCCCAGGATGAGCCCCAGGAGTTTTTATATTCCATAATAAGTGCAGAATCATCTCTCCACATTTCAATGCCTACAAGATTAACTGCATGGTTCCATTCATTTAATCCCAAAACCATTCCTCCATTGCTTCTCAAATCTTTCATTAAGTCAACAGGGTTTCTGTAATTTATTGAATTTTCATATGATGTTGATTTCCATGCCCTTGTATTCCAATCTGCACAAGGACTGCAAGGAGTTGTTGATGAACCAGTTGCTGGAAAGCACGCCTCGTCAAACTGGCCGTGAGTATAAGCAACCTGTTCTGCAGGATTAACTTGTCCCCCGCAAACTGGGTTAGAAGTCCCATTTCTTGAAATAAACTGCTGTTCGCTTAAATCTTTATTTAAATGCCTTGCAAAATAAGTGTTAACCATTAGTTCGTGTGCTGCTGTTGCCGCATATGCCCAGCATGTTGCACCGACCTGGCTTTTAACAGATGTTGTCCAATCCTGGCTGTGCGCATCTCTCCAGCTGAAGCTTATCTTATCATAATCAGAAGGCAACGCCATTGGGGTTTCCATAGGGGCAAATGAAAAAATTCCTTCTGAATAAAAGAAAATACCGTATGTATTTGGCATTGCCCTATAAGTTTTTATTGAATCATACTTATCTGAAGTTGTATTACCTAAAAGAGTTTTTTTTATTTCATACGGATAATGTGAAACGCCTGTATTTCCTGCAGTCCAATTAAACCCTAACTCTCTATTTCTATCATTTAACATATTAATTTTAACATCATTTTGTAATTCTAAAATAATATCATAAATTAATCCTGTTCTTGAAACTGAATAATATATTTTATCAAGATAAACTTGGGCACTTTCACCCTCAATTATTATTTTAAGTGGGGTTATTTTACTTGGTAGAGAAAGTGTTTCTTCACCAATCATACAAAATTCATATATATTCTCATATCTTTTATAAGCATTATTATAGAATAAAGAAGTATCAACTATTACATATTCATGTATTTCTTTCTGTGTGTCTTCACCAATTAAAATTATTCTTGAAAATCCAGTTCCATAGTCACTTCCATTTTGTTTAAAATTAGAAAAAGTTTTTATTTTTCCACACACGATCATTGATTCAACTGAGGGTAATTTAGAAACATCTATAATATCATATTTTAATGCCCCTAATTCTATTTTTTTCTTCATGGTATATTCATTAAACTCCCCATAATTATTTAATTTAAAACTATTTAAATACTGAGAATCTATTGAAACTTCATTTATATTTAAATAAGCTTTAATATCTAAATTTTTTTGTCCCACTATGGGCAGAGTTACTTCTTTGGATTCAATCTCTTTTATTTTTGGATTTGCAAAAACTAAATTTGCTAAAAATAAATTTAACAAAACTAATATTAATACTGCGGTAAATACTACTTTCATACATTTCCCCCCACAATTTATTAATTAATTAAGATACCAAATATTTATAAAATAGAATGTTAATTTAAAATAAAAAAAAGAAGAATATAATCTTATCATAAGGACAAATTTAGAGGTTATTCATCGTCTTCATCATCATCTCTACGTCTTGATGGTCCTCTTGATGGTCCTCTTGATGGTGTTTCGTCTCTATGTTTTTGGAAACATTCTCTACAATATACAGGTCTTCCTTCTGTTGGTTTAAATGGAACTTCGCATTCTTTCCCACAATCTGCACATTTTGTTTTATGCATTTCTCTTGGTCTGCTGCTAAATCCGCCTCTTTGACCTCCATATCCTCCGCTTCTACCACGACCACCAAAGCCTCCGCTTCTATTATTTCCTTGGCCACCACTAAAACTTCTTCTACCGCCACTTGAACGGTCTCTACTTCCACTTCTATCTCCATATGCCATTTTTTTCACTTCCTTTTTTTATTTTTTTAAAAAACTCTGTTCTTTATTATCTTGCGGCTTTTGCCATTCTTTCAACCTCATTTCTTTTCTTAATTGCATAAGAAGTCTGAGGATCTCCTTTTGCTGTTTGTTCTAATTCATCTGCTAATGCTTGTGCTAAAGTTTTTTTCTTATCAAAAGCACCCATTATTGCAGCTAATGCAATATTTCTTAATGCCATATCTACTCTCCTTAAAGGAGATACATCTACTGCTACTTGATAAGTAACACCACCTAAAGCAACACGAGTAAAATCTTCCCGCGGTGCAGAATTTTCAACTGCTTTAACAAGTAATTGAATTGGATTTTCTTTTGTTTTTTTGAAAACAATTTCAAAAGCTTTTTCAACTGATGTTGATGCTTTTGATTTCCTACCTTGAATACCACCATGAGTTCTAATTACTTTACCCCCTAATTTTTCTCCAGTGCCTGCTCTCATTAATTTATTAATCAATCTTTCAACTAAATTAACATCTGCTTTACCAAATTGTTTTTTTCCATGTCTACCATATGAATGGGGTATAACTACAGGATTCAAATTAATATACGGCTTTAAAGAAATATCAGATACTTCTATATTGTCATAATCATATTTTTCAAATAATTTAATTACTCCCATAAAATCTCACCTACCTTTTAGGTTTTTCTTTTTTGCCTCTTACAAGCATTTGTAAATCAGTTCCATTTACTTTTGTAACTCTATGTTTTACTCCTGGAATAGATCCCATCTGTCCTGCTTGTGAACCACCTAAACCTTCTAACAAAACTTCATCATGCTCATCAATAAAATTTATTGCTTTATTCCTAGGAGCATGTGCTGTTACTGTTTTACCATTTTTAATTAATTGAACTTTAACACATTTAATTAAACCTGAGTGAGGCTGTTTTTGTTCTAATGCTTTTTTCTCTAGAACGATTCCTCTAGCTTGTGGCGAACCTTGTAATGCATCATATTTTTGTCTTAATTTTTTCTTTTTTCTTTTCCATTTAGTACTAAGCCACTTTTGATTTTTTCTTCTTCTTTTCAAATCTCTACCTGCAAATTCTCCTCTTCCCATTTATTCACCCTTAAATTTTTAAACATACATTAACGTGTTTCTAATTTTAAATCACAATTAAACTTACGTTTTAAAATTGCTTTATTTGTTTTAATTTTTTCACCATCACGGCCAATTGCTGAACCTCTATTTTTTGATTCAACAGTTACTGTTACTACTTTTTCTTGAACATCAATATTTAATAAGTTTATATTTGGAAACAAGTTCTTTATAAACCCTTCGATTGAACTTGAGTCTTCGAATACAAGAACTCTTTTATTTTTGAAAGCCGTTCTTACTCTGTTTATATTAGACCCTTTTCTTCCAATTGCCTTACCTAACTCTCCTTTTCTAACAATAAAAACTACAATTTTATCATCTAAAATCAAACAATCTTTTGTTGCTGCATTAGTTAAGCTCTCAAATAAAGAAATGCATCGCATAGTATTTGTGTCTAATTCTATAGGCATAAATTATCCCTGTTCTATTAATTTGAATATATTTGAATCTCCTTGTTCAAATACTAACATTGCAGAAACAGAAAATGGTTTTCCACATGCTTCGCCAAGTTCCATATTTGATCCTTTAAACTGATATAAAGGAATATTTGAAAGTTTAGAGTAATATTCTATACTTTGTCTTCTATCTTCAGGACAATTATTGGAAATAAGAACTATTTTTCCTTTTCCATTTTTTATTTGTTTTTCAGTTTTAACTGCACCAAGTTCAACTTTTCCAGTATCTACTGCCATTCTTATTGCTTTTATAACATCTATTGCCATATGACTCACTCTCTTTATATTTTCAACTTTAATTTTATTTTACCAGTTCCAATTGGAACTGTTTGACCAATAATTATATTTTCAGTAACTCCTACTAAATTATCATCTTCACCAACTACTGAAGCATTAACTAAATGTTTAATTGTTTCTTCATATGCTGCTCTTGCTAATACTCCTGTTTTTTGTCCACTTAATCCATGTCTGCCTACAGATTTTATTTGTCCATACATAGTCATTGCATCTGCAATCAACATAAGATGTCTAATGTCAATTGCCATACCTTGCATATCCATAACCATTTTTAATTCTCTTAATATTGAATTTCTTGCTGCTTCTATACCAAGTACTTTTTCTATTTCTTTAATATCATTTGTAAATACTCTTTCAGGATCTATATCTTTATTTTTTCTTACCTCAACTAAATTAGTTCCTTCGGTTCTTATAAATATTTCTCCCTGTGTGTCAACAATCATTGCTTTTTTAATTCCAGGTATCCCTTTAATATGTAAACCCATAAGAATATTCTTGTATCTTCTAATTTTTTTGTAAGCATCATTTTTATTAAAACTAACCTTTAAAACTTCCTTTTTCGTCTCTACTTTAACATCAGGAATCTTATTTTGAATTTCTTTTTTAATATCTTTAATTTCTATATTTCTATTTTTTAATTCTTTTGAATCTAATTTTATTAGTATTGCTTTATCTGTTAAATCTTCTTTAAATTTACCTATCATTTTCAAAATTGTATTTTCTATATCAGTTAATACACTTTCAACTTTTTTTCTTGAATTATTTTTTGTAGGTAAATAAATATCCATAAATGGTTTTTTAGGAGTTCTTCTTGCATCTATAATTTCAATAACTCTTGGAAGACCAGTTGGAACTTGCTCTGCTACTCCTGCATAATGGAATGTTCTCATGTTCATTTGGGTTCCTGGTTCTCCCAAACTTTGTGCTGCAACTGTTCCTACTGCTTCTCCAGGCGCTATACTTCCTCTTTTCTTTTTGTTCATAAAAATCCCTCTTATTAAGCGGTTTCATAATCATCTTTTGCAGGACCTAAATCAATATATGAACCTTCTCCTGCTCTACTAGGATCTAATCCATCTCCACCATAAACAAATTGAACTACTATTCCTTCACCATCTTTTACAGTTGAGTTTCTATCTACAACTATATCCTGTAATGCATTCATTAATCTTCTTTGCATATATCCACTTCTCCCTGTTCTAATAGCTGTATTAACTAATGACTCTCTTCCTCCCATATCCATGAAGAAAAATTCTGTTGGTTCTAATCCTTTAGTAAATGAACTAAATACATATCCATGGGCTGCTGCTCCTAAATCTCCTTTTTTGAAATGTGTTAATACTCTTTCTCTATATCCTCTATTTACTCTTTGAGATCTAACTGATTGCTGTCCAACAACTGCTGACATTTGTAAAGTATCTAATATACTACCTCTTGATCCAGACTTAGCCATAACAACTGCTGAATTTTTCATACCTAATGATTTTTCAACTAAAGATTCAACTTTCTTTTTTGCATTAGAAGTTATACTCATTATTGCATCTTCCAATGCATCTTTAGATGACATTCCGGGTATTCTAGGTAATGTTTTATTTTTATATTTCAATAATACTGCATCAATTTCTCTTCTCATTGTATCTAAAATTATATCCAATTTATCTTGATTCTCTTTTGGTAATGTATAATTGTTTAATGAAACACTTAATCCATGCCAAGTTAAACCATTAAGAACTAATCTTGAACTTCTATCTAAAAATTCTCTAGTAATTTTTGGCCCATGAGTATGGAAAATATCTTTAATAATCATATTTTGATATGTTTTTGATTCTAAAGCACCAGTTACTAAAATTCCATCTTTAATTAAAACATCTCCCTCTGGTTCTGGTAAAAATTTTGTTTTTTGTTTTAAGTTTAAATCTTTAGGAAATAATGTTGAAATTAATAATTTTCCAGAATACTTATCTTTTTTATCTGGTTCTGGTAATTTTGTTATTCCTGCCGCAATTAATAAATCACATGCCTCTTCTTTTGTATAAATTGCATTATCTTCAGTTGTATAAAAAGCTCCTGCAATATTATCTTGATCTGGATGTATCAAAGATTGCCCATGTCTTGGTGAAAGAATTTGACCTTCAACAAGCATTAATTCCTTTACTTCAACTCTTGCTTCTATTGTCTGAATTGCATGTAAATTCATTTCATCTCCATCAAAATCTGCATTATATGGTGCGCAAACTAATGGATTTAATCTAAATGTGTGGCCTGGTAATACTTTAACTTCATGCCCCATAATAGAAATTCTATGTAATGATGGCTGTCTATTAAATAATACTATATCCCCATCTACTAATTGCCTTTCAACTACCCAACCTGGAACTATCTCATTTAAAAGTTCTTCAACAATTGCTTCTTTAACTTTAAGTTTTTTTCCATCTGGTCTTATTATATACTTTGCTTTTGGGTATTTATTAGAACTGATATAAGATTTACACAAATCAAGATTCCAATTTGTTACTGTAACTGGAATTGTTAATTCTTCTGCAATAACTTCTGGAACCCCTACTTCATTTATAGAAATATTTGGATCTGGAGAAACAACTGTTCTTGCTGAGAAATTAACTCTTTTACCTGATAGGTTATATCTAAATCTTCCTTCTTTGCCTTTTAATCTTTGTGATAAAGTTTTCAATGGTCTTCCACTCCTATGACGTGCAGGAGGTATATTTGCCATCTCATTATTAAAGAAAGTTGAAACATGATATTGTAATAATTCCCAAAGATCTTCAATAATTAATTGAGGTGCACCTGCATCAATATTAGCTTCTAACCTATGATTAATCCTCATTATATCAACTAATTTATGTGTTAAATCATCTTCTGATCTTTCACCAGTTTCTAAGGTTATTGAAGGTCTTGCTGAAACAGGAGGAACTGGTAAGGCAGTTAAAATCATCCATTCTGGTCTTGCATGAATTGGATCAAACCCTAAAATTCTTAAATCATCATTAGGTATCTCTTCTAACCAAGTTCTTATTTCTGAAGATAGTAATACTTGAGTATCTTTATAAAACGTAGTTGGTTTTAACAATGTGACTTTTGGTAACTGTGCTTTACAATGAGGGCATTCATTTAATTTTTTCATTTTTGTTGTGATATTTTTACTTTTTTTAGTTACTTCTTCTTGTGTTACTTCTAATTCTTCATCAATTTCATCTATTAATTCCTCTATTTTAGTATCTTTCACTAATACTCTATGACAAGATGGACAGGTTGATCTTAATAATAGTAAAATTATTTTTGCAAATATTGGATGAATAACAGGTCTTACTAATTCAATATGTCCAAAATGACCATTACATGATCCCATCCTTCCTCCGCAATTTCTACATTTTAAACCAGGATCAATAACTCCCATATGTGGATCTACTAATCCTCCATCAATAGGATATCCATCATCATTATGAGTATCTGGAACAGTAATTTTAATTGCAGACATCCTCCTAATCATTTCTGGAGAAAATAATGAAAACTTTATTGAATCAATTTCTTTTTGTGTTATTTCCAACATAATCACCTATGCTTTATCTTTTAATTTTAATCTTGGGAATATACCCAATGCTTTTATTTCATCTAATAATAATTTGAATGCGTAACTTAATTCTACTTCAAACATTTGTGTTGAATCACATAATGGACATGTATCTTTATTTTTAATATGATCATGTACTGCAACACTTCCACATTTCGCGCAAATTAATAGAGTTGTTTTATCACTTTCTTCTAATAGTCTTTCTTTAATAAGCATACTTGCTCCATAACCAACTAAACAATCTCTTTCCATTTCTCCTAATCTTAATCCTCCTTCTCTTGCTCTACCTTCTGTTGGCTGATGAGTTAATAATTGAACAGGTCCTCTTGATCTTGCATGTATTTTATTTGCAACTAAATGTTTTAATCTTTGATAATAAACAACTCCTATAAATATAGTGCTTTTAATTTTTCTCCCTGTAATTCCATCATATAAAATTTCTTCTCCATACTTATCAAATCCATACTCTTCTAACATTTTTTCAAATTCTTCTTGATTAAATTCATCAAAAGCAGTACTATCCATTATTTTTCCTTCAAAACATGCTGCTTTACCTACTATTGTTTCAATTATATGTCCCATAGTTTTTCTTGAAGGTAATGCCAATGGGTTTAATAATAAATCTGGAACAATTCCATCTTTTGTAAATGGTAAATCTTCTTGTGGTACAATCATACCTATAACTCCTTTTTGACCATGCCTTGATGCAAACTTATCTCCCAATTGGGGCACCATGACACTTCTTACTCTAACTTTTGCCATCCTATTTCCACCAAGAGAATCAGAGATCATTACTGAATCAACAACACCTTGTTCTCCTCCTCTCATAGCTAATGAATTTTCTCTCTTCTTCTCTTCTACAATTCCAAAAACTGAAATTTCTTCTAAGAACCTTGGAGGTGAAGTTTTTCCAACCAATACATCTCCAGGATTAACAACAATCTCTGGAGAAATAATTCCATCATCACTCAAATATGCATATGAACTTTCTTCTCTAAATCCTGCTGTTGTCGCCGAAGGAATTTCAAATTTATCTTTTTGTCCTCCAGGGTATCTTCTTTCTTCTGTTTCATATGTTTTACAATATAAAGACCTTCCTAATCCTCTATCTATTGCATTTTTATTAACAACAACTGAATCTTCAATATTATATCCATAATGATTTGTAATTGCAACTACAAAATTTTGTCCTGCTGCTTTTTCTTTGAAATTTAAAATAGAATAAGGTCTTGATTGTGCTAAAGGTTGTTGTGGATAATACATAATATTTCCTATTGAATCCATTCTTTTATTAAAGTTCGAAGCATAAATTCCTAACGACTGTTTTGCCATTGAACATGCCATAGTAATTCTAACTGATAAATTATGTTCTGGATAAGGTAATACTCCTGCAACAATTCCCATTATTGAAACTGGATCAATTTCTAAGTGAGTGTGTTCTTTTATTATATCTTTTTCTTTAATAGCCACATAAATCATTTCTTCTTCTTCAGCATCTAAATATTCAATAACTCCTATATTAATTAAATCCCACCAAGTAGTTTCTCCTTTTTTAACTTTTTCTTGTAATTCTTTAGTATATAAGCTTTTTCCATCTTTAACAATAATATACGGTCTTCTTGCTCTCCCTCTATCTGTATTAATATAAAAAGCGTCTATTTTATCATTGTATGAAAAATTTATTTGTGAATTTATTTCTTTTCTTCTTCTTCTTTCAACTAAATTTTTATACATCTCTTTTGGAGAATCATGAAAACCTATTAATCTACCATTTACATAAACTGCAGTTCTACCTTTTGATTGTTCTGTTTTTCTTTTCATTATAAACACCTTAAAGTTTTACGCCCATATTAGATAATATTTCTTCAATTGCATCTGAATTTTCTCCTGTAGATATATCACACATTAAAGCAATATTTTTAACTAATGCACAACTTGGACCTTCTGGGCTTTCGTTTGGACATAATTTTCCCCATTGAGTTCCATGAAGATCTCTCGCCTTAAAATGCGGATGTTTTTTATTTAAAGGAGAAATTAATCTTCTTAAATGTGAAGCTGTTGCTAAATAACTCATTCTATCTAATAATTGTGAAACCCCTGTTTGACCTGCTATCCAATTTCCTGTTGCCATTGCATATTTTATCCTATCACTTAATGCATCTGGTCTTACAAGATTTTGAACTACTAATCTCCTCCCTCTTGCTTCTGCCCTACTTGCTTGATAAGCAATATCTTTTATTAAAAATTGGAATGCGTATCTAAATAATTCTTCCATCAAAGTTCCTGCTAATTTAATTCTTTTATTCGAATAATGATCTTTATCATCTGGTTTAATTTTTCCCTCTCCAATTTTTGTTGCTCTTTCTGACATCTCAATTAAATAATAAGCTTTTGTTAATCTATCTTCTGGTGTTGTACCTAAATGAGGTAATAAATAATTATCAATTAATACATCTACTCTTTTATTTCTATATTCTTCGGGTTGTCCGGGGGCTGCTCTTTTACCTATGTATTCTATTGCTTCTTCTATAGATTTTGTAGGATCAGCTTCAATATTAATTAAAGTATCGTTTTTAACTACTCTTTCATCTACTACTCCTTTTAATACATCTGAATTCTTGGATAAACCTAATGCCCTTAATATAGTTGTTAAATAAATGTTTTTAGGTGCTCCTGGGAAATCAATTTTCATTGTTCCATCTCTTCTCCTTTCAATTGCACATCTTGCTCTAAATCCTTCTCTTGTAGAAAATACTTTTGAGACAGTTAATTCCCCATTCTTTTCTCTTGAAACCATAATTCTATTTGGTGCTAAATCTTCAATAGATACTAATGCTCTTTCAGAACCATTAATTATAAAATATCCTCCGGGATCTGTATTATCCTCTTCTGCTTCAATTAATTCTTCTTCTGTCATATTATCTAGATGACATAACTTAGATTTTAACATAACTGGTAATTCACCAATAAAAACTTCAGAATAAGTTCTTCTTTCAATTCCATTAAAAACAGGTATAATTTCTAAAAATAATGGGGCAGCATAAGTTAAATTTCTTAATCTTGCTTCCATAGGTAAAATATTTCTTCTTGAACCATCTGCTTCAACAATCATAGGTTTTTCTAATCTTAAATCTCCAAATTTTAATTCAAAACCTTCAATATTTGTAGGTATCTGACCTAATCCATCTATAATATCTCTTAAACCTTCTTCTACAAATTTATTATAAGAATCTAAATGCTGTTTAACCAAACTATTTCCTTTGAAATAACTTTTTAGCAACCCATCATCCATAATATATACCCCTTTTCACTATTTATATTATCAATATTATATATTAATACTTACAAAATATTAATATTTACCATATTTACTTAACTACTACCCTATAATAATCATACATGGCTGTTTCTTCCTTTCTTTTTATTAAAATTACATCTCCTTCTTCTGCTTTGATATCAAAAATAGTTAGTGCTGGATCTTTCTTTTTAATCTTTGGAAGATTATCTTTAGTTATATTATATTTATTGAGAAGTTCTTTAGCCTGGTCATCTGTTAAAAGAATATGTTCAGGAATTAATTGATGGCCTATGCTCTCCTCTTCATTTTTAATATTTTTTGATTTAACCAAAATAATACCCCACGCGTGAAATTTGTATCATTTATGTAGGTTAGAAACCTTTTTAAATGGTTATGTTTATTTTTGTGCAATAATTTTACTTAAAATAGTTAATTCTGCCTATTTATTAATATTTTAACTACCTTCTAATTTTTCTGCATTCTAAATAAAACCTCTTTTCCTCTGCCTCCCCCATTGAAAATGTTTTTCTTGGTAATGCACCTTCTAAAATTACGGTTTTAAATAATTCTGTCTTTTTTATTACAGGTAGAAAAAAACCGCAATTATCTATTTTTGCACCTAATTCACAAGTTGGTTCTTGTCCATGAACATAATCAATTTTTTCAGCATTTTCTTTTATAAATTCATCTAAGAACTTCTGTAATGTTCCTACTACTAAATTATGTTTTGGATTTTTTATTGTAATTATTCCAAATATATTTTCTTGTATAAAACCTATTTTTTGTTCATCTCCAATTTGTGTTTTAACTTTATTAATCATTTCTTCTTTTGAACAGTTTATATATTCAAAATTATCATTAAATTTATTTTTCATCTCTTCTAAAATTGGTTTTTTAATATTAAAGATAACTCTGTGAATTGGTTCAAATTCTAATGCTCCCTCATGAATATTTACTAATTCAACTAATGCGTATCTTGCTAAATCATCTTGAGATGCACCTTGTTTTTTTCTTTCTTCCCAAATAGCTTTTGCAGTTGCTAATGAATGATTTCCATCACCCATTGCAAACAACAAAACTTCTTCATTTTCTAAATTATATTTCTTATTAAAATTTTCTTTATCTGCTAAATTAAATAAAGAATCTATTATTTTTTCTTGTATTTCATTATTAATTCTATAACCTTCTAAATGCCCCCCATTCATCATTAAATCAAAATCATAAACTTTTTCAGTTTTTAAACTTGTTAAAGGTTCAATAACTGTATTATCTGGATCATCAATTAACACCATAATATGAGGTAATTCTAATAATGCATCTTTTCTTACTTCAATTCTGGGTGGAAGTCTTTCTAACACTGTTCCTTCAGTTGCTCTTACTAAACTTTTACTTCCTTTATTATAATCATATTTTTCTAAATCAATACAAACCATTAATCCTTTTCTAATTTTTTTATTTCCTTGTTCATCATTAACTGTTCTTTCTAAATAAATAAATCCTTGTTTTTCTTGTAAAATATTTTCTAAATAATTTGTCATTGTTTGGTTTATTTTATTTATTCTTTCTTTCTTTTTTTCTTCTGGTTCTTCTAAATAAACTTCAGGATAAATAATATTCAAAGTTGAAGGATCATTTCTTACAAATTTTTTAACTTGTTCCCAATATTCAGGTTCAGATGTATATTGATCACATGCAACTACTGACCATTTTGTTAAATCAATATTTTTTGGTAATAAAATATTTGGTATTTGAATTCCTATTTTTTTTAATTTATCATCCACATAATCACCTTTGAAAATATTTGTTTATAAAAAAAGTAAAATATAATTTTATACAAATATATTTAAGTATATCCCTTAAAATAAACTTTATGGATATTGAAAATAAAATTGAATTAGTTAGAAGAGAACCTATGCAAGAAATAGTTACTACTGAAGATTTAAAAGAAGTTTTTGAAAATTATACACATCCTAAACATTATATTGGATTTGAAATATCTGGAAAAGTACACTTAGGATCTGGACTTTTAACAGCTTTAAAAATTCAAGATTTTTTAAAGGCCGGAATTAAACCTATAATTTTTTTAGCTGATTATCACACTTGGTTAAATAGAAAAATGGGCGATGATTTAGAATTAATTAGAGATGTAGCAGGTAATTATTTTAAACATGCATTTATCTCATTAGGTTTAACTGAAGATAAAGTTGAGTATGTAATGGGGAGTGATATATATAATAAAGATTATTGGGAAAAAGTAATTCAAATTTCCAAAAATACCTCAATAAAAAGAATGCTTAGATGTACTACTGTAATGGGAAGAAAAGAAGGAAAAGGAAATGACTGTTCCTTTATTATGTATCCTGCAATGCAGGCGGCAGATGTATTTAAATTAGATGTTCAACTTGCACATGCAGGAATGGATCAACGAAATGTTCATATGTTAGCACGCGAAGTTGCTCCAAAAATAAATGAGAAAAAACCTATTGCTTTGCATCACAAAATTTTATATGGTTTGCAAGGACCTGGTTCAAGAATGGAACAATATGTTACTGCAACTGATAAAGCAAAAATATTAGAAGGACAAATGGATATGATTCACAACAAAAATGTTGTGAATATTTCAAATTCAATTGAATTTGAAATGAAGATGTCTAAAAGCAAACCAGATACTTGTATTTTTGTTCATGATTCCCCGGAAGAAATTAAAAGAAAAATCAAAAAAGCTTATGCACCTGAAAAAATAACTGAAAATAATCCTATTTTTCAATATGCAGAATTAGCTATATTACGCGAAGGAAAATTCTTAATTGAAAGGCCTGAAAAATTTGGCGGAAATTTAGAAATAGGAAGCACGCAAGAATTAAAAAAACTGTATGAAAGCGCAGAATTATTTCCATTAGATTTGAAAAATGCAGTGGCAGAATGGTTAATAAAAGTTTTAGAACCTAGTAGAAAATATTTTGAAAAAAAAGAAAATCAAAAATACATAGCGCAAATACAAAAAATAATAGAAACACGATAATAAGTTTTCCGCATACCAGAGTAAGTGATTATTTACATGCTTCTTTAAATTCACTTAATAAGAATTCAATAAATGGTTTTTCATTATTATTTTCAACACAATTGATTAATGAATCAAAATATTTTTCTTTATTTTTTGAAATATTTAATATCTCTTTATTATTATCAATTAGAGCTTTATTTAATAACAGACGTGAAATTCTTTTATTTCCATCTATAAATGGATGAATTTTATAAAATCTAAGATGAAGTATAGCTGCGAGTTCTATTGAATTTAATTTATCTACATTTGAGTTATACCATAATATTAATTCATCTAATAACTTTGTTATTTTTTTAGGTTCTGGAGGTCTATATCTTATTTCTTCAAATCTTTCTGAATCTCTTAAATAAATATAAACTTGTTTTTTTCTTAGGATTCCTGGAGATTTATCTTTATATCCCCCCATAATTATAGAATGTAAATCTAAAATAAACTTTTTAGATATTCTTTTTTTACTTTCTTTGATTTTTCTTAAACCTTTTATCATATCTAAAGAAACTTTTAAGTTTTCATCTCTAATGTTTTTTACTTTTTTTTCAGATATTTTATATGCTAATTTTGCGTCTTGTCTTGTTATTGGAACTCCTTCTGTGCTTAAAGTAGTATAAACAAAATTTATTGTGTCTATTTCTTCTTTTTCGTTTTTTTGTGTTTTTGTTAATTTAGAAGTTCTTTTTAAATATCGTTTAAATAAAATTTCGGCTTCAATAAGTTCTTGTTTAGTTAAATATAAATTTTCTGTTTTTCCAATTAAATCTAAATATATTTTATTTATTAGTTTTTTTTCATATTCTGTTCTTTTTTTTGGAATCTTAGTTCCTAAATAAATAGAATATGTTTTTGGTTTTTCTATTCTAATAGTTTTTTCCAAATAATAATACATTTTACCTTTTATTATCTTTTTTGTGATTCTCATATATAGTATATATGTGCATGTCTTTTTAAAGTTATCTTACATTTTTAAAGAAAATGTGTGCCTAACTTTTACGAATAGAAAAGTTATCTTACATTTTTTATATTTTTGTAAGATAACTGGTTTAAAATATAAGATTTTTACATTAATTTAAATAATATTAGTGCTCCAGGCTCTAATTAATTTTATTTTGAATTTTCGTCTATTTTTCTTTTATATGGTGTTTTTAAAATTGAATATGGAATTAAAAGTCTGTCATTTGGCTCATTCATATTATGAATATTAGATGTTAATTGAATCAATCTTAAATTCTCTTCTGATGCACCACCAATACAAAATTCTTCAAGTGCTTTTTCTGTTTTTTCAAGGGTATTATTATGAATAACTATCTCTCCTAGTTCTGGCCCTTCTAATCTAATATAATCTATTGGAATCCAAAAAACCATCGCAGTTCGCATTGGATCTTTAGAATTAGAATCACCTGTACTTCTCAACATTCTTTCAGGATTATCTCGATCTAAATTATTAAAAATATGTATTTGAGTTATCAAATCAACATCTGAATCTTTTAGTACATGAGATAAAGAATAATGCGGTGACGCCCATTGCGGATATGAAAAAGTATAATATTCTACAAATTCATTTTTTGAGTATTTATAAATATCATTTTTTGTCCTTGTTGATTGTACTATTAAATTCTTTTTTCTCCCAAAAGTACAGTTAAATTCAACTCCTTCTTGTTCTTCACCTGTTATTTCAACAGGAGGTTTATCAAGTTCTAAAGGTACTGTATTATCTAAGTCTCTTTTTAAAAATTTATTTATTAAATTATTTATTTTATTTTCAAATTGTCTTTTTGCAGTTTTTATTGTACTTGAATCTGCTTCTGTTGATGGTATTAATTCTTCTTCAATATACCAACGAGAAACGATTTCTCCTACATTCATTGATGTTTTTGCATGGTATGATGCAGATGACCTTAAAATTTTTATAAATCTAGTTGTTATTTCATCTAAAGTCATAGATTCTAAAACTTCTTCAAAATTTGGATTGTTATTTGCATGTGGAAGTAACGTATGTATTGTTTTAAGAAAAAAATCTAATGCTACTGGTTCACCCATATGGTGAAAACCCGCAGTAACTGCGGATACAAATCTAAACCTTTCTGATTCTGATGCTTTTGCAAATGAATTTGCGATAATAAAGGTTCTTTCAGATTGGTTTTTATTTGGATTCATATACTCAGTCATTAATTTTTTAATATTATATAATGCCAAATAATATGTAAATAATATCTGATCTTTTGATGCAGTACATTCTTCAAAAACAAATGGCAGTTGTAGATATTGTTTCTGTTCAGTTGTTAAAGACACAAATTCCTTTCTATTAAAAAAATCAAAAAACTTTGATATAGAAGTATGATTAAGTTTTGTTAGATCTGTTGGTTTTCCATTATGATATGTCAATAAATCATAAGTACGTAAAATTGCTTGCGAATGCCCATAACTCACTTCAAAATCATTTATTGCAAAACAGGTAAATGGATTATATCCTGCATTTAACATTAATTCAAATAGTTTTGCCCTTACTAAATCAGTAGGAATTCTATTTATTACTTTCAAATTACTGCCTTCCATACTTATTTTATTGGGGTCTCTTAAAAGAGAAATTGATTTGCTTCCTCCTGGCGAAACTTCTTGACAACTTATACCTACAATTGTTGCTGCATTAATATATTGTAAGGGAGATGGAAATACAGCCTGCTTATCTCCAAAATTAAACGTCACATCTGAAAAATCAACAATACCTAATTTTTGAATATAATTCAGAGTATCATATATCTCATGAAAATATGAAGCCAAAGTATATTCATTATATACGGTTTTATCCATATTTTGTTTTATTGCTATTATTCTTGACTTGTCTTTTTTATATGACCTTGCATTTAATTTAAAATTATATAAATAATCTGGGATTAAATATTTAATATACTCATCATTAGTAGAAATACCATACACTTCTCTATAAACTGCACATTTTTCTACTTTTTCCTTTTCTTCTGGTGTAAGCCCCAAATTGTCTAAATTTTTACCTAAATATTTTTCATATGGAACAAGCTCTAATATTTCGTTAAGATTAATATTTTGTAATAAATTAATAATTTCTAATTCTGATAAATTTGGATTATATACAATGGGTTCTGTTTTATAGTATAGTATTAATTTGCTAATCTCCAAATCTGTTCCATCCTTAGTTATTATACCTAACTTAGATAATTCAGTGAATAAAGGTCCCGCTGTAGATTTTATTGAATCTAAAAGATACTGTTTAGCCTGAACAATTAATGCAGAAGTCATAATATATTCAAGAAATAAGTATTTTTAATAATATCTACATACTTACAACACCATATATATTTTTAATATGTTTTAGAGCAATATTGTAACTGGTACATATGGAAGAATCTCTAAATAGATTTAAAAATGAAAAAACAGTTAGACTCTGTACTCCAAGTACTAGAGATTTTGCAAAACCAAACACTAAATTTATATTATTTGCTGATGGTGAAACAAAATATTATCTTCCAAAAATAGAAAAAAATTCAGATAAAAAAGCAATTGACCAATATGATGGCAAAGAAGTATTTATATTCGACAGACTTTGGCCAGAACCGCAAAGAAAATTTTTTACATTAACTAATGTAATAACTGATTTATCTTGGCATACAAATAAAATTTGTTTAATAATTCCTTATTTCCCATTTTTAAGACAGGACCATGATTCTAGTGGAACAGATCCGTATGAAACACATGAAGGCAAAACAGCCTTGCTTTCATTAAGGCATCTTGGTATGTTGGGGATTAGCAGATTGATAATATTAGACGGTCATTGTTTCAAAGGAGAAGGAATTTATACAACTGATGCTGCATTTAGAAAATTCCCCAAACAACAAAATAAAAAAACAAATATTATCGAAGAGATAAAAGAATTTGAAATTATTTCGCCTAACTTAAAAATAATTAATTTAAGTATGCGTGAAGAACTTAAGAGAAAAGTCTTATTTTTAGCAAAACAAAAAGGATATAAAAAGATTTTATTTATATCTCCAGATTCTGGAGCTAGTTATATGGGCCAAAGAAATTTAAATAAAAAAAGAGGCACCAATGAAAATGATGGTGTGGTTGAAGTAACAGAAATTAGCAGCAATATTAAAAAAGAAGAACTAGAAGAGTTTGATGCAATTTGTTTTGTAGATGATATGGTTGCTTCTGGGGGAACAAATATGGATGCAATAACATATCTAAGAACAGAAATTGGAGTTAAATTACTCCCATTTACAAATATATTCGAAAATATTCCACAAAAGGTAGTAGATTTATTTTGTGCAGTAACACATTGGCAAGGATTAGGGGATGCTTCTGCTAATCTAAGTTCGGTAGGAATATCAAGCAAAAGACTAGTTGTTTCTAATAGCATTATCCATAATAATCTTCCATTAGTAAGTGGAAATGCAGTTAGAGTACAAGAAAAATTAGAAAAAGCCGCAAGTTTAATTACTTTTGATGATAAAAAAGATGTTGAAGAAATAAGAGCATTTTTAAAAGGTCCAAATTAATTATCTGTTTTTTAGAAGTAAAAATCCGGAAACATACTGTGTTTGCGGTTATTTAAAAACCTTAATTTCGCTATCATTAGTAGAACTTGAAAGGTGATGAAAATGAAAATAAATATTAATGGAATGGGATTTGATGAAATTTTTTGGATTGTTAATAAACTCGAAAAATTAAATTTATCAACAAGAATTGATTTTTTTGGAAATGAAATAACATTAAGTGCTGATTCAAAAGAATTTGAAAGAGAATTTATTGAGTTAGATAAAGAAAAATCAGAAATAATTGAATTAGATTCAATTCAATTTTCATAGTTGTTGTTGTGGCCCAAAAACGCCTCCTGCCTTATAAACCACGCATTATATAACGGCTTTTTGCCGTTCTCTTTTTGCTCTTTTCGTTCTTTGAATTTTTTCTAATATATCTCGTTTACTTTCTATATCCTCTGGGACACATAGTGATTTTCTAATATTTCTCAAATATATTTGCATAGCACATAAAGAAGGAGGTTTACGACTATAAGGAGTATTAAAATCTTTTTTTATTTTTTTAAGTGCTTTTGGAGCAGATATATCTGGATCTTCTTTAATTAATTTAAATAAATATTCAACAAAATCATCAGTTAAATTAAATTGAACTGATAATCTATTTACATGTTCAGGAAATTTTCGTTTAATAACATCATAAACCTTTAAATAAGTGAATTTGTGCTCTTGTTCTGGAAATTCTTCTTTTAATTTTTCTAAAATCTCCGAGATATTATTTACTTTCTGGTTTTCTTTATGTTCATCAACTTCTAAAAGACCTTTTAAAAATTCCTGTATCTCGCCTCTCCATTCTATAATTCTTTTTAGTCCTTTTTTATTCATTTTTCTCCCATTTTTTAATGGCTTTCTATAAATTTTAGTTGTTAACATTACTCCTAATGATCCCCTAGTTAATCTTTTGCCTTTTTTAAATTTTTTATTTATTATATTTATGATTTCAGCATATGACAGTTTTGGATTATCTTTTAACAATTTTTCTAAAAATAAAATTTTTTTCTCCGTCCAAAGATAACTATCTCGTTTATGGGTTTCTTTTTTTCTTAATTCAATTAATTCCTTTGATACATGTATATGGAAATAATCTATTAAGTTTCTAGCAGTTACTTTAACAGGTTCTTCAGGAAATTCTTTATTTACTATTTCAACTATATCCTTCCATTTTTTTCTAATATTACCTTTAAAAATTTTTAATAATTTTTTTTCTTTTCCTTTGAAATTATACCTTTTTCTCCTAATCTTTACTTTTTTTTCTCTAATATTTTTAAGCTCTGGATGTTTAAAATATACCTGTGAGGATAGATAATCACCAAATTTACCTGGGGTCATTTTAACTGGCTCGTTTGGAAAATTAGAATTTATTATTTTTGAATACTGTTTATAGGATAATCCGGGGTTATTTTTTATTAAATTCACTACAAATTCGTGTTTATCAGACCAATTATAACGGATTTGGCTGTTTATATTTTGCCCTTCATTTAATCCCATATACATATTAGGAGAATAAGGCTTTAAAGAGTATTCACAATAATATTTTTTTAAAAAGGTGATCTAATGAAAAAAGAAGTTATGGAAAAAATAGCTGCATTAATAACAGCTGCATTCGGACTAGTAGCCGCATTAGCATGGAATGACACAATAAAAGCGATATTTTCAGAAATATTTGGTAGCACCAATCAATTGGTTCCAATGATTGTTTATGCAGTACTAGTTACAGTAATTGCAGTTTTAGCTACAATGTGGATAGGGAATATTGCAGAAAAATTAGAAAAATAAAATTGTGTCTAAAAATGGTTAAACAATAGATTTAAAAAGGTGGAATTCAATAAAATATTATGAATTCCCAAACTTTAGATCTACATAATTCTTTACTGAAACTTTATTCTATAATTGCATTAGATATAAAAAAAACAAAAACGGATAAAGGAAAAAATAGTTTTTGGGTGCCTACAAGATATGAAATATTAGAAATAATTAAACTCTCCTTTAGAAAAATGCGTGAAAAAAAAGAAACAAATGAACTATTGAATGATATATTTCTAAATGAAAAACATAATGGTTCTGGAGTTCTACTTTTTGAAACAACAATGCAGTATTTATACTATATAACTTGTGGTTTTACGGTGGATAACGAAGAAGAAAATAGAAAACTAGTTATTAAAAAAGAAGTTGAATATGCATTTGAAAAATTATTACGTTATGTTGAAGCTCAAAATAATTTTGAATTAATACAAAATTTTGTAGATATTCTATCCTCATTACACCCAAAAACAGAACATAAACATATTGAAGAAAAGGTCCAAGAAATTTTAAATAAATATGAAATAAAAAATTTTGAAATGTCTGCACATAGAAACATAGCCCCTAAAACTGCAAATAAAACACAAACTATCTTAAAAGAATTTGGCGAGAATGGATTAAAGGACCTAGTTCTACATACTCTTTTAGAAAAAAATTCATTGGAAGAATTAATATTAATAAAACAAGAATTAGATCAAATAACAAAAGGAAAAGGACTTGAACAAATTATAAGAATTATAGCTTCTTCTTATGGGATAATAGATTCAAATAAGGTCGCTGAAGAATTAATTTATCAATTAACAAAAAAAGAAATTCCAGAATCAATAAAAAAAATAATTTTTATAAATTCATTAAATTCATTTGGCTTTGAACAAACAATAAGCCAGATTAAATACCTTAAAATAACAAAATATCAAGCATTAAATTGGATTATTTCAAGTATAAAACTAAAAGAAATTAAAAAAATTCAAAATTATACTCTTACTGAATCAATATATATACTAAAAAAAGAAAAAGCATTAAGATATTTATGGAAAAAATATGGAAATAAAGGAATACAATTTATTTTGGAATCATTAACAGAAAAAGAATGTGCAAATTCTAATGAAACTTTAAATACTGCATCTGAAAATTCAAAAATTAAAGCAGTTCTTGAATTATTAAAAATTACTAAACCACTTAAAGATTTTACATTATTTGATATGTTTAAAGTATTACAAAAAACATGGGAATTAGAATCTGCTGTTGAATTATTTGCAGAAATTGGATTAGAAAAACAGGCATTTAAATATTATAGTAAACAAAGATTAAAAGAAGGAGATAAATTGAGTGAAATTACATCTGCCTTCTTTAATATCATTGAATATGAAAAAGCATTCGAAACGATTGTAACAAATTCCTATCCTATTTTTGCATTTAAAGAATTAGTTAAGAGAATTGGTTTTAAAAACGCATATTTAATAGCAGAAAATACATTACAAAATAAAAGAATAACTGATATTCTTGCATGGGAATCTGGATATGGAAAAGAAGTATTTTTAAAATTAAAAAATTCCTTAGGATTAGAAAATGCATTAAATGCAATGTCTCAAATGGATTGTTTTGGACCAAAAGAAACTGCAATATTGGCGATAAATTCCGGATATTTATATTCTGGAATTGAAATGCTAAAAAATAAAACACAAAATGAAATAAGAGTAATATTGGATACTAAAGGTATAGAAGGGTATGAGATTCTATCAAATTATTGGAGTATAAATTCATGGACCAGTCAAATTATAAATTTAAATTTTAATCAAAAACATGATTTATTCTCTTATCTTAAAACTAAAGTAAACAAAGAAGAATACTCATTAGTTCTTAAAAATATATTAAAAAAGCAAAGTGTTAAAAAACTTTTAACAGATTTAGCTGAGGAAATAAATTGGAATAAAGTATATGAAAACGCATATGATTTAGAAAAACATTACCAAAGAATCGAAAATACTGCAGAAGTATACAAAATTATTGCCAAAGAAAGTTCTGAAATTCAAGCATTTAAAATTCTACATAATATAATTAAAAGTGAATACGGATTATATGCAATTAGATCAAAAGCAGGATTTGAAAATGAAGCATTCAAACGTCTAATTCGAACAAACAAACAAAAAGGTATATCATACATCTACAAAACCTCAAAAAATTCAGAAGAATTCTTGAATTATTTAGATAACCTAGAATATGGAAAAGAAGCTGTAGTTGAACTTGGAAATAAAATAGGTAATAAAAATGCTGTTTTAACATCTCTTGAAGTTTTTGGTGCAAAAAAAACATTGCAACTGACTGATGAAGCAGGTTTTTCTTCTGTTGCTTATTCTGAGATTTCTAAAAAAGAAGGGGCAATATCTGCATTTAATACTGCCATGAAAGTATTTAATAATATGGAAAAAGCTTTTTATCTCGCAACATTAAATAATGAAGTTCCTATTATATTTGACCAATTAGGTAAAGATCTAGGATATGACGCAGCCATAAAAATATGTGTAGAAGAATTAGGATCAATAAAACGAGTTATTAATTACTCTTTAGAAGGATACTTTAACTATTCTAATAAAGAGATAGAAATTCCAAAAGAAATAATTAAAACAAGGATAGAAAATTTAATTAATGCATATCATAGGGCAGGATATGGTAAAGAATTTTTAAGTGAAATAAAAACAAAAAAATATTTAGGATCAAAAAAAGAAGCAATAAAAATAGCAATTAATATGTTGGGGGAGAATAACGGAATAATATTAGCAGGAGAGAGTTTTGGAAAAGATGAAAGCGATTTTACACCTACCCTTTTAGCTGCATTAGCTGAAATACCAAAAACAAGAGACCAGTTTATTGAAATATTAAAATCAACTATGCTCAAAACTCAAAAACCAAAAGAAGGAGAAAAAGCAACTGTTACTTAATGGTCCTTGTAAAATACTCCGTTGTTATATCTTTATATTTTTCATCTATTAGATTTGATTTTTTAAGGATTTTTGCTTTTTTAA
The DNA here is from genome assembly GCA_020854825.1 of Microcaldota archaeon. Taxonomy (GTDB): domain Archaea; phylum Micrarchaeota; class Micrarchaeia; order Anstonellales; family JAHKLY01; genus JAHKLY01. The sequence goes on from JAHKLY010000003.1 coordinate 25,630, forward strand.
TAAAAGACATAAAATTAATAGGAATTCCAATATTCGATCTTAAAGCTTCTTTAAATGCATCTTTGACATTACAGATCTGTCTTGATTCAATTGCACAAATATAATCATGTTCTATATGGATATCAAGTGCATGACTATGAGATTTAATAAAATCTTCTACATTTTGATTCTGAGTTATCCTAGGCCCCATACATTTAATGATACCTGGAAGTTTTGGTATTAAAAATTCAAACATTATAATACACTCTTTTTCATCAGACCAGTAATAATACCCAAACTTTTCAAACCCTTGTTTTCTAAAATAATTTTTCAAAGCGACTGCTGTTTTTCTTAATTGCGGCCATAATGTATCCTCAACTAGATCTGGGGCTTTAAATTTAATAACTAAAATTTCTGTTTGTCTTTTGTCTATTATCCTCTTTAATTGCGTTTTTGTTATTTTATACTTTTGTTTAATAAAAAAATTAGTTGAAGGTTTTTTTAAAAATTGTCTGCATGAAAAAATAAAAATACTTAATGAGGTTGATGATACAACAGCAGATACATTTCGGTTCTTATCTACTGGGTCTATAACAATTAAAGGTGCATTTGAAAAAAGAGATTTTAATTTATCCATTTCTTCTTTTTTATAATAGGCTTCAATATCAATATACATTGGAATACTCCAATTTTGTGCTTCATTAAAAAGATTCACAATTGATCCATATTTAGCTATTAATAATTCACATAAATACCCTGAAAATCCTTCAACTCGTATTTCTGCCCCATAAATATTATTTGCTTTCATAAATTGTTTTAATAATCTAACATCATCTTTTTGTTTTGCACTTAAATGTGAATTAATATACTCTGAATGTAAGGGAGATCTATCTACTGCTGTGCCTTTTTCTGTTATCTCTTTAATTTTATATGCAGGTACAACATCAATATCATATCCTTTATATTTAACTTTTAAATAAGGATGTTCAGCATACGCTTTTCTATATTTATGTCTTTCAAATGCTTTTTTTGCATATTTAAAACCTAATTCCTCTAATTCCTTTTTTGAATATTTTTTAGGAAATAATAGAAAAACATCAAAATCCTTTTTATTTTTTAATTGAGTTCCTTTTGCTACACTCCCAACTAAAACAACTTGTATATTCGGAGGAGTAGCACTTTTTAATAAATCAAATACCTCCCCTAAAATTTTTGAATCTTTTTTAATTTCAGATTTAGAAGGATTTATCTTTTTAAGGGATTTCATAAGAATATTGCTGATTTTGGCATTTATCATGTGAATACAAGGAAGATAAGAAATAAAAAACTGATTATGTTATTTTTGATGGGTTTAAAAACATATACAAACATTTATAAACAGAAAAATACACTAATTTAATATGAAAACTATTACAGAGAACAAAGAAAGATACTTAAATTCAGATGTTCCAAAATTAAAAAAAATACCCATTTTTGATCAACAAATTGGTAAAACAACTCTTTCTCAAAGAGAATTACGTATATTATTTAGTGGAAAAGTAATTGTTGAAGAAATTTTTGATGGGGGATATACAAAATTTTGTTTTAATAATAGATTCATACTCTGGACAACAGACATGTTAAAAAGAGGAAAAATTAAATATAGATTACCTGCAAGATATTTTGTTTTTGGAATTTTGGATTTACAAAATATGCATATGTTGAAGAAAAGTTCAAGTATAGAAATCGTTAATGAAATTAAAGAAAGAAAAAAACCAATAGTAAATTTAAACCTAGATACGATGGAGGATTATCCACATTTAATAACTTGTCCTCCAAATTTATTTAGTGGTAAAATAACTTTAGAAGAATTAGAGGTTTTAATAAAAAAAGAATCTGAATTTGGAGTTCTTGAGAACAATACAAAAACACCAATTAAAGGAATATTTGTAAAATCAGATATGGAGATACTTTATTTTTCAATTCCTTCTTTTGTAGGTTCTATCATAACAGACGAGTTTCAAAATTTACCAGAATTAAACAAAACTGAACTAAATATAATAAGAGTAAGAAAAAATAAGTAGGTATTAATAACCTGCTAAAGATCTTAAAGTTTCTAAAGCTCTTGGATCTAGCATTTTATCTAAGTTTAATTCTACTAACGATTTATACAAATCTTTATTTGATGCATGCAATCCTTTTCCAAAAGTATTTTCCCAAATTACAGTTTTTAATTGAGAACCACTTAATTCTCCAGTATGATCATGAAAAAAACCACATATTTTTTTATCTCCTATATAAAATCCTGGGTGTGAACCCTTTGGTTGTTTAAATACTGGTTTTGTACCATATTGATATTCAATTATTCTACTTGTTAATGATTTTGAATTTTCATAAGATAAAGGATTTGGAAAACTACTTTGTTGCAAAGGAGGATTATTAGCAATATACTCACTTATCTGAGTATATATTTTATTATCATTAGAGTTGATAGTTTCAAAAATAAATCCTGCATTCTTTTTTGATGTTAAAATCAAGCAAGGAGATCTCTCTCCTAATGGACTAGCTTTTGTTAATTCAATTGCCTCATTAACAATACCTTCTCCTCTACCCCAAGGATATGGATTAGTTAATCTAATTAAATCCTCATCGATCATGCTTTTAAAGATATTATCTATTTGATTTCTAATTGTTGGATCACCAAAAGAATTTTCAAAAATATTTAAAGTTTCTTGTGAAATTCTAAATTCTATTAAGTCATCTCCTTCTTGAAGGAATTTTATAGTATTTCTTAAATCTGTCTCAAAAATATCTAATTTATCTAATTCTGAAGTTAACGCTTTCTTTTCTGCTCTTTTCATTAGTTCATTAAAATATTCAGAATCAGCTACAATATATTTAATTTCACTTGAGTCTTCTAAAAAATTTTTAAAAGGATCCCAGTCATTTCTTGGATCTCCTCCTATCTCTGCTGCATAAAGTCCAGCTTCTACAGATGTGTAACTTCTTTCTTCTTCAATTGCGTTTATATCAATAGCTTCAGCTAAAAGAGGTTTTGCTCCTATAGCAACTGGAACTGCCCATAATAAAGCCAAATTTTCAACACGTGTTGCAGTAAAATCAAAAATTTCTGTTGCTGTTATCACTGTATTTATTGGAATTGTACCTGAAACAGATGAAACTCCTGCTCTACCAGCAGATTTTGTAATTAAATCATCAATTCCTTGCATAGCTAAATTTGAATTAAACATTTTACTTCCCATTGTTTCAAAAGCAAAGGGGATACTAGCCTCAAAAGGCATTTTTGTTTTCATTGAAAGTAATGTCTTTGATAATTTATCTAAAATTTGTTTTCCACCAACTTCTAATGCTTTTGTTGCACCAATAAACGCCATAATATCTAATGCAGTATTCACATATGCCATATTAAATAAAAATCCAGCCATATCTATATTTTGGTCTGTTGGGTTTCTAATTGCTTTTTTATAGGCTTCAGAAAACTCTTTCCAAATCCCTATACAAGTTAAATTTTCTAGTATCCATTTCCCGCCCATACCTGCCGTCCTATGAGTTTTATAATCATTAATCATGTTGCCTATAACTTCTCGTGCTTGAGGAAACGTAAATCCAGCCAATAAAGGTAAATGTTTAAAAAATTCTAAAACTTCTGAATCACTACTATATATCGCATCAACTCTTTTTTTATCACTTTCTTGAAAAGAAGATAAAACCATATTGATTATTCCCGAGATAGATTGTCTTTCCATACTTTGATTATCAAATAGATTTAAATACCAGAATTTAGAATTTAAAAATATACTAGAACATACAAATGCTTTATTTTTAAATGGTATTTCATTTTCAGAAGTATATAAACTTAAATATTCTGGTTTTAATATATACCTAAGATAATTTCTATTTTGTTCTGTTAATTCTTTAAATTTTGGATTAACCATATATTTTTTGTCTTATTTGAGATTTAAAAAGCTTTATGTTTTCTTGAAATAAATAAAAAGATATAAAAACCTTACATTTGTAAGAATTTTATGGTTAAGAAGAAAATAAAGCCTAATATTAAAAAAATAAAAAAATTAGATAAAAAACAGACTAAATCAAATATTAAGATTAAAAAAAATAATGGAGATGGAACTGCAAGAGTTCACGTCGGAGTCCCCGGATTTGAAGATCTAATACAAGGAGGGATACCAAGTGGATACGCAGTTTTAGTAGAAGGAGGTCCTGGTTCAGGAAAAACTATTTTCTGCTTACAATCCATGTATAACTTATGTAAACAAGGAAAAAAAGTATTATACATGTCTTTTGAAGAACCTGAAGATAGATTAATGTCACATATGAAATCATTTGGTTGGGATATTGAACCTTTTGTTAAAAAAGGCACATTAAAAATAAAAAGATTTGATGCATTAGATATAGCACGAAGTGTTGAAGCTTTATTGAGTGCTGCTAAAAAAGAATTATTAATTGATGTTGAACCTATGTTCTTCCCAGAAGATTTTGAACCTGAAACAGTTATGGTTGATTCATTAACTTCTATTGCTTCTGCATTTAGTGGAGAAGAAAATAGATTCAGAATTTATATGGAACAATTATTTAGATACTTAGAATCTAAACAAATCACTTCTTTTTTGATTAGAGAAGTTCCAATACCTACACATATGGGTAATGTTATGTGGGGAAGAGCAGAAGAAGCAGTATCTTTCTTATCAGATGGAATAATAGCAATATATAATGTAATTCACGATAATGGGAAAAGAGAGAGTGCAATTGAAGTCATTAAAATGAGAGGTACACATATTAACAAAAAAATAGTTAGTATGACTATAACAGATAAGGGATTAACAATCTATCCTGGAAAAATACTAGAAGGGATACATACACAAGTTAAACTAACTTAAACTTTTAAACTTCTTTTATTTTTTATTTGATTTTGATTCATCTTTGAATTTATGGCCTTTGATTTTTTCATTTGTTTTGAATATTTCTTCTTCTAAAATTGGTACTTGTCTATCTATATCTCTTATTAAATCTGCAAATTTATTCATTCTTATATGAAATACTGTTTCTGGCATTTTTTTATTCTCAAAATATTCATTTTGTGTTTTTTTGATTAATTGTTTTAATACTTCTTTTTCTAATTTTATTTTATTTAATTGTCTTTTTAACCAATATCTTTTAAGATAATTCCTTAGAAAATAGAAAACCACACTTAAAATAATTATTCCTGATACAATATAATATTTGTTTTGGTCTAGGAAATTACCAATTGTTTTTGTTGCTGCATCATATAATGCAAGCAATAAGTTTTCACCTGCTATTATGTGTGACATGTCATTATATGTTTTATCTATTAATTCTTGCGCTTTTTCATACCTTTCATCATAAAACTCTTGTCTTGCAAGATTAAAATTTTCATTTAATTGTGTTTTATTTAAAGAATCATCCAATGTATTAATTTCATTTCTTAAATTAATTAATTCATCACTTATTTGAAAGGATAGACTTCTTAAGTTTGATACTTCTGTTGCTTTTAAATATATATTACTATAATCCGGCCTGCCCCCTAATTTTTCTAAAGCCAATTGTGCTTCATAGGTTTGTTCTGCCATTAAAATTAAATCTTGGACTCTTTCTGTATTGAACCCTTGAGCTTTCATTTGATCTACCAATATCTTTGAATCCTCTATCTTTTGATATGCTCTAATAGAATCCTCTGAGGGTTCAAATATTAGTTCTTCGATTGTTTCATTTGTTATGTTTTGTTCTGCTGGTTCTTCTACTTTAAATAAATCTTCATAAGGTATACATCCAGGCAAACAAATGGTTGGATTAAAAGATGAAAATATTAAAGCTGTAAATATTAATACAGTTAGTATTAGTTTTTTCATCTTTTTACACCCCTATTAAATATTTTAGTTACTATGCTCCTTTGTTTTTGTAATACAGATTCTGCATCTAATAATGCTAATCTTTCTTCAATATCTCCTACTCTTTCTGAATATGCATGCATCATATTCATATATACTCTTGTATCTATTTTTTGCTCCACCATATAATTTTCTTGTAATTCTTTTATCAATACAATTAATCTGTCTCTCTCATTAGTTAATCTTGTTTTTTCAGTCATAAACTGCATTTTAGCTAAATGCTCCATTTGAGACTTTTTAGTTTCTGTTTCTATTATCCCTTGAACTATTTTACCCAATCTTTTTTCATATTGTAAAATCGCCTGTTCATATTCCCTCATACTCATTTTTTTGTTTTTGAATGTATCTTCTTGTACAACTTTCATTAATCCTAATACTACTTCTTTTTCATGATTAAATACTTTAAGCTGTTTTATTATTGCACTCCATCTTAATTGCATAAATGCAATAAATAAAACAACAGATATTGCAATCATAGATATTGCTAATTCTTTTGAATTTGTTTTTATGAAAAATAATATATTAAATTCTCCTTTTGTTTCTAATGCATATGTTAGTTTTGCTTCATTTAATCTATCTAATGCTGTTGCGAAATCTCCTCTTTGAGCTGCTAACATTGCAAGATTATATAATCTTTGGGTGTTATCTATTGAAATTTCTCTTTCTAAAGCTGAGTCAATATCCCTTTTTAAATTTTTCATTTCAGTATATACTTGAAATGAATATTTATAATCCGAAAATATTTTTTCTACTTCATCTCTTGCTCCTTCATAATCTCTTGCTTGTATTAGGTTTTTTGCATTTTCTAAATATCTATTTACTTTTTCTGTGTTAAATCCATTTGAGAGCATATCTTGAACATGTATCTCTGCTTGCTCTACCAATATTTCAACTTCTTCTTTGCTTAATTCATGTATTTCTAATGTTACTTCTCTCTTTTCATTCATGTTCATATATATTATTGTATCATTTGTTTCTCTTACTGCTGTGCCTGTAATATATATTATTAATTTATGAGTTCCTTTAGTGAAATACGTTGGTGCTACTATATTTATTCTTACTGTTTCACTTTGATTAACTCCTATTTTATCAAAATATGTTGGTGTTGCAGATAAATATTTAGATAATAATCCGGTTATCTCAACATTTACATCTTCTAAAGTTACATCATCAAATGGATTTTCTATTGTTAGTAAGAAATATTTATCTTCTCCTCTCACTAATTCATAAAATGCTTCTGTATTAAATAATCTTTCTAATTCCTCCTCTGAAATTTGCACTGTTGTATCTGGTTGTTTTATAATCACCTTTCCCCCACTGCTACTTCCTGATGAGCCTCCTCCAGGTGTACCACTGCCACCGGGTGGGGGTTTTATTGGAGGCGTTTCTTCAATTATTTCTCCAAATTCAGTAACCATTGTTACATTCACACTTTCAGTATCATTTGAATCTAACGAATTTGCAAAAACAGTTACTGTTTTTGTTCCTTCTTGTCCTAATGGAACACTTACTGTTATTGAAGAATCTGCTGATTGTCCATTAATTAATTCTCCTACAATTAATGGATTAGTTCCAGATGTTATTGTCCAACTATCTGGGAGAGTCCAGTTTAAAGTAACATTTTCTGCTGTATCCCTTCCCCAATTAACTGCTCTTGCTACAAATCTTCCAGGCTCCCCGCCTGGAACTAATGTTGATGGATAAGATCTCATTTCTAAATGTAAATATGAACCATTTGTTGGTATTATAATTAATGTTCTGCTGATTGTTTGTGTAAATGTTTCATTATCTTCATTTGTATAAGTGAAAATTAAATTCACTGGTGTTTCTCCAACTCCTAATGTAGTTGTATCTGCAAAGAAAGAGGTTGTATTTTCTTGTGTTGTTGATAAATTGAAGTTCGTTTCATTTGCCCATACATTTATCCAAGAAGTGGTTATAGTTAAAGTGAAATTTAAATCTCCAGTATTTGTAAAATTTACTTGGCCTAATTCATTTGCTGATGCTCTTTCATCCATAAAGATTATGAAATTTTCTTGTGGTAAGTTTGTATCATCAATTTCCAATGTAGTATCATAAAAGATCGGAATATTCATTATTTGAGTTGCAGAATTATCTGCAGTATCATTGAAATATGCTACTACTGTCCAGTTGCCTTCATCTAATGTGATTGATTTATTATAAATACTGCCTGTTTGTATTAAATTTGTTGTATAATTTAATGCTCCTTTCCAATAAACTAAATAGTAATCTGTTATCGTGCCTTTATCTGTCACATTAAATGTAAAAGTAACTACTTGGGAAGGGGGGTCTAAATCTGCTTCATCCGAAGGATTGTATGAGTAATTATGTATTACTGGAGGAGTAACGTCTTCTACTGTTATTATCATGCTTACAGTATTATTATTGCCTGCCAAATCAAATGCTGTTGAATTACAATAAAATATTCCTGGAGTTATTTGTGCAACATCTGATATGGTGTAATTAACTTTTCCTGCAGTGAAAGTTTTGGTTTGTGTTACTACTGACCCGTTTAGATTTGAATATATAATTGAATGATTTAAGTATGTGTCTGCCCATTCAAATACACATGCTATTGATTGATTATCTATTGTAATATTTGGCATTGTATAATTATCTACTAAATTCGGAGGGGTTGTGTCTATTATTAAATTTACTGAAGTACTTCCTCTGTTTTTATTTACTGATGAATCATTTGCATAAATATTAATATTGTGCACTCCTTGTGCTAAATTTAATGTTCCATTCCACTCATACGTACTTATTCTTGTTAGATTGTAGTATGAGCCTGCATAATAATATTCAACAATATCGCACGGCTCATTTACTGATACCTCTATTGGAACATTTAATGAATTATGGTATGACCCGCTTGATGGGGCAGTAACACTAACCTCTGGCGGAGTTAAGTCATCATATGTTGAATCAATACTAAAATTGACTGTCGCTGTGTCTACATTGCCATAAGTATCATTTGCATAAATTACTAATGAATAATTATATCCTCCAACTTGGTCATTTAAATTAGTTAATTCCCCCCTCCAATTTAAGGGTGTGTTTTGTGTTAAAGTAATATTTGAACTGCATGGGGCAGAACCTGATATATTGTTTAAACAATAAAATACACTTTGTGGTGCTCTGTCTAAATTTACTCTTATACTTATATTTACAGTAGTATACGTCATTGGGCTTGGTGAGAATATACTTATTTGGGGGGGTGTTGAAATTACATTAAAACTTCCTGAAAAATCTAAACTTGAGAATTCATTGTATTCGTCATATAAAAACACATACCAATTTATTGTTACATCTTCAGCAGGTGTTGTGTAAGTGCATGCTAAATTTTCTTCACCTGTTGAATTGCATAACTGGTATGTTGGATTTGCTTTACATAAGTTTTTATTTGAAATATTACAGATTATTAAAGTCATATTTTGTGCGTCTTGGTCTGAACTAACAGTTGTGAAATTTATGGGGCTGTTTCCGCCAACACCAGCAGAACTTGGGCTTCTTGTAATACTTGTAAATACAGGCAATCTATTTATACGTAATAAATATGAAACATTTTGCTGATTCCCAGGAGTATCTATTGAATGATAATTAAGATATACCGGGCCTCTCATAGTATTTCCTAAAGAAATTAATTCTCCGTTATCTATTAAAGAGCCAGCATTATGCGTTACTGTGCAGTTTGAATCTTTTTGTACACAATAATAGGTAGCTATTCCTGCAGGCCCGTACAGATTATCTGTTTCTGTTAATTGTAATATATATGTTGGTATTACGTATTCATCTATTGCTTGTGCTGTTATATTTATGGAGGAGGTGGGTGCTATCCAATCTGCACCAAAAATTACATGTTTATTATTTGCTGCTGTGTTTTTATTTCCTGCATTGTCTATGCATGAAATATAAAGTGTTTTTGAAGTAAATTGAGTTGGTGTTGAAAAAGTGCAGTTTACATTTGTTCCTGAAACTGTACAAAGTTCTAATGCATCATCATAACCTAAATCAGTTTCTGCATATTTGCATCCAGTTACATTTTCATTACTTGATAATTGTATTAATGTAGTTCCATCATTTATTCTATCATAATATGGGGCAGATAAATCTTCTGCTACACTTACTATTGTTAAGACTGGTGCAGAATTATCAGATTCATAAGTGGATTGGATTAATCTTGAATATACATCTGCATCAAATAATTTACATTTAACCGTCATAGTCGCAGAATATGTTGGTGCTTGTAAAGCACAGTATAATTCGCTGTAATTTGTTGTGTATGTTGGTGTGTTTGTACATTCATAATTTGATTGTGTTGGGTTTGTTCCGTCTTGTGTACAAACAAAAATTAAAGAAGTATTATCCCCATCTATTACCTTTACTGGGGTGACATTTACTATTTCACTGCTGCCAACTGCAGTTGGATGAACCGTGTTTCCTAAGAACGGCCTTATTTTTATACTGTAATACACTTGGCCTATTTGGGTGCCGTCTAATCTTAATCTTGCTTCTAAATTTAATACTCCATTTTGAGTTATGTTATCAGGTATACTGTAATTACATCCCCAATAGTTTTCGCCATTTCCTGCTGTGTTATTTGTTCCTTGACATAAAGGAGCTCCTCCTGGCAGATGGAATGTAACATTATTTATTGTTGTTTCACCCATTGTTTCATTGAATTCAATATAAATTGTATCATTTAAATCAAATTCAGTGCCTGCAATAGGCAAAATAAATTCACCATTATAAGTGCATCTTAAATAACAAATATCAGAACCTGCTCTATCAGATGTATCACACCAAACTTGATTATATGTATTAGTATCAAGATCATAAATATCAAAATATGAAGGACCTGCTGTTTCTTGGTTAAAGCATACATAATCATTGTTAAATATATTTCCCGTTGAAGTTGCAAGAGCATAAATCCCATATAAAGTGTTTTGGCTTATTCTATTATCTGAAAAAGTATTTGTATCCCCATTATCAAGATAAATTCCATATAAAGTATTATTTGAGGCGGTGTTGTTTGTTAAAACATTAGTTGTTGAAGCACGAATAAGAATCCCACTTAGTGTGTTTGAATGAGCAGTATTGTTAGTGAGTGTGTTTGAATTGGTAGAGGAATATAGATAAAACCCATTTCGTATATTGGAATAAACTGTATTGTGCTGAAAATTATTTGAGGGTGTAGAAACAGTATAAATGCCATTATAACCATTGGAGTAGATTGTATTTTCTGAAATTGTGTTTAAAGTTGCAGTGCTGCCATAAAGGTCAATCCCATTTTGAATATTTGAGAATATAGAATTGTTCGTGATGATATTTGATGGTGAGTAATCAACTTTAACTCCACTTAGAATATTAGTGGAGATTGTGTTATTAATGAGGGAGTTTGTACCACCATAGTAAATAAAAACACCGTGTTGGATGTTAGAGTGAATTACATTTCTTGAGAGGACATTTAACTGCACTGCTACTAAATAGACTCCACTTAAGGTATTGGAATAAATGGTATTGTTGGTGAGGATATTTGAATTGGCTGAATCATACAAATAAATTCCATATTGGGTGTTGGAATAAATAACATTTTCAGTGATGGTATTTGATGTGGTAGTACCTCTCAAATAAACCCCACTTTGTGTGTTGGAATAGAGAGTGTTCTTTGAAATGTTGTTTGAGTTTGAATTCCAATATAAGTATATCCCATTGTTAGCATTGTTATATGCTTCATTTTCTAGTATGTTATTATCATAACTGGTTTCAAAATAAAAACCATTTAGTACATTATTCAATGATTTACATCCTGTGATCGTATTATTGTGTGAACTCGTGCCGGTGCCCAGAAAAGTAAAACCCCCGTAAGTATTATTTGCAGTGCTATTTATCACGTAAATATTATTTGTGTTTAAAAAAAGAAAACCATCACTTTTCTTTGCCCCGTTGTTAACTGTTACATTGATTATATCCACATTATTTGAATTTGCGACTATCACTTGTGCACAGGAATTGGTATTGAGTATCTGAGCCCCTCCACTTTGGCTTATTATTGAACAAATGGGTAAATTATTGATCCCCCCCGTATTATTCTCAAAACCAATCGGGATGCTCGTAGCATCTAATGATACTGACCACCATGTGTTGTTATACAACTGATTATTCTCTATGCGAGGATTTGTACTACTAATGATATATAACCCATTGCGAGTATTATCATATACTCTATTGTTGGATATTGTGTTTGTGTTTGAACTGCTTAAATAAATACCGTTTTGAGTGTTTGAATAAACAGTATTATTTGTGATAGTATTAGTAATTGTTCCGGAATACACATAAATTCCTTGTTGAGTATTTGAATAAACAGTATTACTTGATATGGTATTCAAGGTTGAATAGTAATAAATGTAAATACCATTGTGGTTGTTAGAGTAAATAGTGTTATTTAATATGGAATTACTTGAAGCACGATAGGTGTAAATACCATTTTGGGTGTTGGAATAAATAGTATTACCTCTGATCGTATTTGAATCGACATAATTGTAAAGATATATCCCATGTTGAGTATTTGAATAAATAGTGTTACCCTCTATGGTATTGAAATTGATATAACCAGCAAAATATATTCCATGAATCCCATTATTGCGGATAGTATTGTTTATGTAATGATTATATATTGATCTAAAAGAGCTTGCACCTTCTGCATAAATCCCATATTGAGTATTGTAAGCAATTGTGTTGTTGATTACATCATTATAATTAAATTGATATGTGTGAATTCCATGCCAAGTATTATAAGTAAAAACATTGTTTATTATTGTATTATTTGATGCACCTACTTGACTCATTAAACCACTAACACAAACAGTAGCAGTATTCCCTTCAATTCTATTAAGTTGTGACGCACCTTGGATATAAAATCCATATTGATATCTAGTAACTAAACAATTAGAAACTGTGTTGTTGGTTCTAACATTCATGTAAATCCCGTAGCCATCACTATCTATACCGTCAAAAGTAGAACCATTACAATTTAAAGTTACATTATTTGCTGCTATGGTTATCGCACCTTCAGCTGCACCTACATTCACAGTATATGATTTGTTACATAAAGTTATGTCAGCCCCTTCGTCCTCAATAATAAAATAATTTCCTATTCTTCTTATTTTTCCCTGATACGTTGCTGCATTGTCTAAATCAACACATCCTTCATAATTACAGGTATTATCACATCCAGAGGGAGTTCCGCTTATGTTTGCCAAGTCGCACCAAGCACCTGCATAATCATTATTATCCAAATCCCATATATCATAATACCACTGATTTGGGCCTGGGTCATGAAGATAATTATCGCAAAATCTTGTACTGGGAAAAACATTTCCAGTTGCAGTTGATTCTGCATATAATCCATAATATAAATTACTTGTAAAATTAACTGCTGAAAAATTATTACTAGTTGCAGTGTTAAGATAAATACCATAATACGAATTGGATATGCGACTGTCTGTGAAATTATTATCGTGACTATTGATCATAACCAATCCATCGCTTTCAACTCCAGTATTATCAATTGTTATATTATGAAAATTAGATTCATTAACATTACAAATTAATAATTGTGAGAATATTTCATCAGCTATTGATAAACTAGTTGAATCATGGTAATAACCAATAGCCTCGCCTGCACCTGCTGTATTGTCTGTTAATTCATTATCACATGAAGAAAGGTCAACCATGACTGCATATTTCCCATTATTCTCAATATCATTTAAGGATATATCATTATTTATTGAATTTAAAGTAAGATAAATGCCGTACTCATTGTTTTGAATTATATTTTGATTTAAATGGGAATCTGTTGTAAAATCAAGGTTTATCCCATATGTATTATAAAATAGATTATTAGATGAAAATTCATGCCCTGATGAGCTAATTGCATTTATGCCTATATTATTAAATGTAAAATTACTATTTGTTATAGTTACATTATCACGAGTTATTCTAACACCTGTGCCAAAATTTCGTATATCACAATCCACAAGTGTAAAAAAATCTTTGCTAGTAGTTATAGCAATATCCCCAGTATCATTGTCACCAATAATTGAATACCCTTTACAATCAAGAGTTACATTAGTGGCAGTTACATAAAAACAGCTCCCAATTGTTGAAATATTTGCAGTTAGATTATATACTGCATCTGCTTCGTTTAAATTGCCACAAGCACTAATAGTATAAGAGCTAAAATGTGATACATTAAATATTACGTATTCATTATCTTGAATAAATGGAATATCTGAATGTTCCCATAAGGAACATTCTAAAGTTTCTTCATTAAAATTTTCATCAGAACAATATAACACAGATAAAATCAATTGGTTTGGGTCTGATTTTTTAATATAAATTGTTGCTGACTCAACATCTTGATTTTGTAAAGGTTGAATATATAATATTTTTTCATTGTTTAAATGATTTCTTCCAGTTATAAATTTAAAATCTTCAGAAATTTCTTCTTTTCTTTCTAAGCCTTTTCTTTTATTCAAAAGTCTTGCTTGAGAAGCAGTCTCTTGACCAAATGATTTATCAATTTTTTCTCCATTTGAAAGTTTTATAGAAACAAAAATATCATCATTAATTAATATTTCTTGTTCTTTACATTCTCCTAAAATAGTGCAATCAAATCCTTCTTCACATCCACATATAGAACAAACTGGGGCTAATTCTTGATTTAATAAACAGTATAAAGGTTTAGTAATAGAACATGTATCTATTAATGTTCTATCTTCACACATTAATGACACGTTTAGATCTGTTTCATTCATTTCAATAGTTTCATTTAATTCTGTTTCATTTAGATCTTCATTTTCATCTACTTCTGGTATAATCTCATCTAATTCATCAATTTCTGTGGGTATAGTTTCTACTTCTAAAACTTGTAAAGTAAAAAGATCAGATGTGTTTTCTTCTAAATCAGAACAAATTATTTCATAGTAAAAATTACCAATTAAAGGATTTTCCCAAAATATTTCACCTGTTTGATTATTTATATCCCAATGAGTTGAATTATCATAATAATAAATTATATCATTATCTAAATCAGAACAAATTATATTATAATTAAAAGTTTCATTTTCATAAATTGAAAAATCTTGTAATGGATTTATAAAAAAAGGAGGGCTATTAAAAATTGTTGTTGATTTTTCATAAGTATTTGTAATATTATTTTGTATTATATCTAATTCACAAAAAACATCTCCTTTTTGTGTTTCTGATGAAAATAAAGTTGAATTGAAAATTTGTGTTGAATTATTATTAAACTTATAAGATATTTCTTCCTGTTTTAATAGTTTTTCATTAGAAAACCATTGAAAAATAGAATTAAAAGATTCATTTTCATAACCTTCAATTTCTGCTGAACATATTAAATTATCTTCAGTAGTTGCATTAGAAGGCAATAAACTAATTATTGGTATACTTAATGAAATAAGCATAGGTATAATTAACATTAAAACTAAAATCGTTTTTAATCTCCCTTTCATTGAAGAATACACTCAAAAAAGATTTATAAATCAATTGGTATGTAAAAAACCATTAATCTACTTCAAAATCAGAAGGAAAACCTTTTAAATATCTTGTTATAATAAAATACTCACTTATTTTAAAGGTTAAAAGTAGAATTTAACTTTAAATTAAATTACAGGAGTTGAATATTATGGCTAAAAAAGAATTTGTTGTAGAAGAAGTTCAAAAAATAATGAAAAACGTTGAAAATGTTAGAAATATTGCTATTGTTGCACACGTAGATCATGGGAAAACAACAATGACTGATTCATTAGTTGCAAGAGCAGGTTTAATTAATAAGGAAACAGCTGGAGAACAAAGGGTTATGGATTTTGATGAGCAAGAACAAGCTAGAGGAATAACTATAAACTCAGCAAATATTTCATTAGCATTTACTTATGAAGATAAAAACTATTTAGTTAATTTAATTGATACCCCAGGACACGTAGATTTTGGTGGACACGTTACAAGGGCTTTAAGGGCTGTTGATGGAATTGTTTTAGTTATTGATGCAGTTGAAGGAATTATGCCCCAAACAGAAACAGTTTTAAGACAAGCAATGAAAGAGAGGGCAAAACCAACTGTTTTTGTAAATAAAGTGGATAGATTAATTAAAGAATTAAGACTAACTCCAGAAGCAATGCAAGAAAAATTAATTAAAGTAATCAAAGGAGTAAATGATTTAATTGACAAATATGGACCTCCTGAATATAAAAAAGAATGGCATATTGGAGTTGAAAAAGGGAATATTTGTTTTGGATCTGCATTTCTTAAATGGGCAGTTTCAATAAACTCAATGAAAAAATCTAATATTGGATTTAAAGACATTATAGACTTATGTTTAAGTGGGCAAGACTCAGTATTAGTCCAAAAATCACCAGTTGATGAAGTTATGCTTGGTATGGTTATTGAACATTTACCAAATCCATTAAATGCACAAAAATATAGAATTCCTCAAATTTGGAAAGGGGACTTAAAATCAGAAATTGGAAATGATATGATTAATTGTAATCCAAATGGAAAAGCAGTAGGAGTAGTTTTTGGAGTAGTAAATGACCCACATGCTGGAGAAGTTGCTTTAACAAGATTATTCTCTGGAAGTGTATCAAAAAGTAAAGAATTATTTTTAGCTTCAAAACTAAAAACTGAAAGAGTACAACAAATAGGAATTTACATGGCAAAAGACAGAGTTATGTGTGAAGAGATTATTGCAGGGAATATTGTAGGAATTGTTGGATTAAAAGATATATATGTTGGAGAAACAATATCCGAAGGAGAAATAGAACCTTTTGAACAAATCAAACACTACTCAGAACCAGTTATTACAAAATCTATTGAAGCAAAGGATAGTAAAGATTTAGCAAGATTAATTCAAGTTCTACGATCTTTATCAAAAGAAGACCCAACTTTAAAAGTAACAATTAACCAAGAAACTGGAGAACATTTAATTTCTGGTATGGGAGAATTACATCTTGAGATTATTGAATATAAAATTAGAAATGAAAAAAAACTACCTATAATAACATCTCCTCCAATTGTTGTATATAGGGAATCTATAATCGCAGGTTATGGTCCTATAGAAGGAAAATCTCCAAATAAACATACAAAATTAACATTTAGTATAGAACCATTAGAAGAAAAGATTGTTGACGCATTGGAAAACGGACAAATAATGCAAGGAAAACCCAAAGGAAAAGCATCTATAGATAAAATGATTGAAGCAGGAATGGAAAGAGATGAAGCAAAAAAAGTTGTTAATGTATATGGAAAAAATATATTAATTGACGAATCTGTTAGTGTACAGTACTTAAACGAGATTATGGAATTAGTCATACAAGGATTTGAAGAAGCAATGAGCAAAGGTCCATTATCACATGAAAAAGTAGTAGGTGTTAAAGTAAAACTTTTAGATGGTTCAATTCACGAAGATCCAGTACACAGAGGACCAGCACAATTATTACCTACAGTAAGAAAACCTATATATGCTTGTATGCTTTCAGCAGGAGTAATATTACAAGAACCAAAACAAAAAATATTGGTTCAAGTACCTCACGACTATGCAAATGCAGTTATCACTTTAATACAAGGTAAAAGAGGACAATTAATGAATATGGAGCAGGAAGGGGAAATATCAGCAATATCTATGAAAGTTCCAGTAGCTGAATTATTTGGATTTTCAAATAATATCAGAGGAACAACACAAGGAAAAGCTATTTGGTATCAAGAATATGCAGGTTATGAACAAGTACCTAAAAATCTACAAGGACAAATAGTTACAGAAATTAGAAAAAGAAAAGGTGAAAAACCTGAAGCACCAACAGCAAAAGATTTCCTAGAATAATTCTAGGCTCTTTTTTTTATATTTTTAACATAATAAAAACGTTTAAAAAGACAGAAAAAAGTATATATATATGGAATTAAACACAAAACACACACATAAAATTATACTAAATAATAATCATTGGCATTACTCATCTTTAAAAGAAACCATCAGAATATTAGAAACTACATTAAAAAAATATAATAAAGGAAAAAAAACAGAGAGATTAAGAAAAATATTAAAAAATAGATTCTACTTGGTTGAAAGTATATTTTATTATGCCAGGTATATCTCATTTTCCTAAAAATTCAGATAATTTAAAACAAGCAATATTAATAATTTATAATAAAACAAATGAAAATGAAGATCAAATTGAGAAGAAAAAAATACAAATCCTTTTAGGTTTAAAAGAAAATGATACACGAGAAGAAAAATTTATGGCAGAAGTAATTATTTTTAATAATACAAATGGAACATTAACATTTACAAAATTAAAAGAAGAAGGGAGACTTAAGTTATATAGAAAAATACAACACAGATTTAGAAAAAACGATTCAAACAAAACGGTATGTGAACTGTGTTTAGAATATTTAAAACAAAATGGGTTTATTTAAAAATTATATTTTAAAATTAATTATCCCAAATATTAATTTGTAAATTTCCTCTAACTAAATTCCCAGAAGTTGTATTAATAATAATGATCCTATTATATGAGGCCACTGTTGTATTTACATTTGTATAATTATCTAGTCCTATATTATACCAAGGCGTTCCTTCTCCTCCATTAAATGCACCTTCTCTGTATATTTTAATATTTACATCATAGCCTGTTCTTAAAACTCGTTTAAGATTATTATAATTACCAGTATTAAAACCAGAATTTGAACTACCCACCAAATCTTCTAAATCTAATATCATCCATTGGTTTAATATAGATGTATTTTCTGCAAAACCTGCAATCATAATTTCTTCAGGATTTGAAGGTATTTTATTAACCCAGCTTTCTAAACCATCCCAAGTTGGATCTCCTCTTGAAACCAAAGTATCTGAAATTCTTATTGCTGTTCTATAAGCATCTGACTCATTTGTAGTCATAACTCCTTGAATAGTAAACCAATAAGTAACTATTAAACTCATTGTAATCATAAAAATAATAATAGAAGTAATTGCATCAAAAGAAAAATATTGTCCTTTTCTAGTTTTTACACCTATCATTTTAATTCACCTGAATATATATTCTCCCCTTTGTATTATTCACCAATATGTGATCTATTATCTCTACTGATTTTATCTTTAAATCTCCAGAAATATTTTTTGTATTTAATGGATATGAATATCCTGTTAACCTATCCGTAGTTTCAAATGACACTATTGCAAAACCTGAAACCTCACCAGTAGTTGTATTTCCTAAATATGTTACATACTCTTTTCCAGCTATTACCTTGGGCATATAAAATTTCCCCTGAAATCCATTACCAGCTACTAATGCAAAATTTATCATATCCGCATATTGGCCTCCTACTTCATAAGCCAATTCCGATTCTCTTTGTTCAGATTCAGTTAACACTGAATTTAAAAAGAATAATCCTATTAAACCTAAGAAAAATACAAACGCACTTGCATAGATATAAAATTCCAATGCTGCTTGTCCTTTTTTATTTGATTGCAATAAATTTGATAACATTCCCATCATATTCTATCTTCACCTTTTGAATTCCTTGATTTAAACCAGCACTACCTGTTATATTAGAAGTTATATCAATTGGTGCAATAGATATAGCCACAATATCTACTTCACCAGGTTCCAAGTCTAATATAAATACAATCTCACTTTCTTGATTTGGAAGACTTTCAAACCTTATTTCTTTTAATTTCTGAGGCATTGCAACAGAAATAATTTGTGATGCATCTTTACCTTGTATATATACTGAATTAGCAGTATCTGCTAATTGCTTAACTGAACTTCTTGCTTGTAATATAACTGCTTCTTCTTTATTTAAAGAAGTTAATAAAAATAATAAAGGTATGGAAAATAAAATAATAAACCCAAGAATAGTTATTGTTTCTATTGCAGATTGTCCTTTTTTCATATTATTCACACCTTGCTCCATTATCTTCTATACAAGTAATTCTCTCTAATCCATATTGTTGCATTATCTCATTAGTTATTGTAAAATGTCCTGTACCTACAGTTACTACAGGATCATCTGAATCCATATATGTTGACGTCATGTCAAAGGAATTACAGCCAGGCATTCCTTTAATCATATGCTCTCCTGATCTATCACGTGCAAAATTTCTATCTAATTGACATAAATTATCTTTATCTGGATTGTGATATCCTCCTGCATATGGACCTACTAAAAATGTTTCTAAACCAAAATTATCACTATCTAATTCCCATGGTTCTTCTATCATTCTTTGGAAAAATGAAGGTCCATATATATCACTTTCATTTGTTTCAATATAAGCACCACACATAATCATTTCTCTTAAATCATTTAAATCCCATAATTCATGAAAACCATAAAATGCATCTGAAGCTGAAACATCATGATCATTTTCATTATTTATTAATACAAATCTTTTATCTGATAACTCCCCATAAAGTTCATCTGTTCCATTATAATTACCTGGTTTTTCAACACTACTTAAAGAAGGTGATGAAACACCAATATTATACATCAAATAAGGTTTTGAAATACTATTTGTTACTACTCCTGTGCCTAAATCTGAAGGAAGAGATACACTTCCTTGATTACAAATTAAATCATATTGTGCAGAATATTTTGTTCTAAAAATATCAAACACATTTTCATCATCAGAAGGATCAGTTATATCACAAACATAATGAGTTAAAACTAATGAGGAAGTACTCAATTCATTATTCCAACTACAATCAGTTAAACCTTCATAACAATCAAACGGACATAAGGTTGCATCACAATTCTGATATGTACAAGTTACTTCACATCTTAAATTTATATTAACCTCTGTCTGTCCTAGTTTTCCTTCACACATAGTAAGTGTAAATGATCCAGAATTTGTAGCACTAGCATTAACTTCCATACAATCATTTCTAACATTTTTAACTATAAATGCACCATAAGAATCAAGTATTAATCCTTTTTGAACTTCACTTAATACATCCCAATCAATTGCATTTGATTCAACAATATATTTGGGCGATTTATGATTAGTATATATCTCAGATATTACTCCAGGTGTTGGCTCATTTACTATTGTTTTAAAGGGAATAACTGGACCATAAAAAAATCCTTTTCCTTTATTTGCACCATCACTTATAATCTCAATATTAATATCCTCAACATTAGGATGATCTAATTCAGAACTTTTATATTTGAATATTTGTCTTCTTGCATCTTCATTTCCAGATTCCTCCTTAATTAAAATTGATACTGCAGCATCATTAAATCCTTCAATTGAATAAGTTCTATTTATAGTAATATTTTGTATCCTACTAAATCTTCCGTCATTACTTTCAACATTTGTTGTTGCTTCAAAATAAATATTAACATTCCAAGGATCAACTTGTTTAAAAGTAAAATTTCTCATATCTGAAATTTCACAAACATATCCTAATTGAGCACAAATCTGATTTATTTTAGTTCCCCACTCTACAAAAGTATATTTTTCCTTCTCACCAATTTCATAATTATAATCTCCACCAACCATGATTGAAAAATATGACATTGGAACTTTACCTTCTGTCATTAAAGAATAAATTGACATATTAACATATTTTGTACCTTTATTTCCATTTGTATCCATTGCTGTTCCATACTGTTTTAAGGGTCTTGTTTTTTTTATTATATGCTCATTTAATGAATATAATGCATAAAACGATGACATTTCAGCAAAATCTCCAATTTCTTCTTCACTAACCATATCAAAAATTTGCCCCATTGCAATAAATTTGAATTTTTCTTCTGCTCTTTGTTCTCTTTCATTTATTGTTTGAACATAATACGAAACAGCTAACACTAATACAAATAATACAAGTACAACCACTGCTGTAAATATAAATCCTTTTTTCATTTAAACACCTAAATACAAACTATTAATCTTAATAATTGAACTTCTAAATCTCCAGGTTCAAAATAAGAACCAGGTTCTCCACATGGAGTATGTTCACCATCACATTGTATATATCCAAATTGCATTGTTGTTGTATCTGGATTAACAGAATATGCTGTTAAAATAATTGGGGCTGATGCTTTTGCTTTTCTATAATCTTCACAAGTATATCCCCCATACTCACTTTCAACATTACATTCTGATCCCATATCTTCCCAGGTATTAGAAGTTGTATCATAATATTGTAATACAAATCCGTATTGGTTTGGAATATTTTCTCTTATATTCCTACAAACTCCTCCTGCATCTGGAGGAATTCCATCATCTACAAATGCTTCTGCTATTAAATCCATATATGTCTCCGCCGTAATGGAGTCTTCTGCATATCTTAACATTGCTGCAGTATCTTTTGCTAATATATACGTTTGCTGAAATTCTTGATAATATCCTTTGGGAACTGAAACAAAAATAAACAAACCATACAATAAGGTGACTGCAAGAATAAAAGCTATGAATGAATCAAAGGTAAATGCAAACGCCTTCATAAGAAATAATTTATGGGTGTAAGTTTAAATATCTTTCCAAGGAGTGAAAATCATATACTGCCATAAAGAACGAAAGCTTTAAAATAGATAAGCACATAAATTATAACATATCTATGGAGGGGTGAGGTATTTGAAAAAAATAATCTTTGTATTTATGCTAGTATGTATCGCATTCTTAACTGCGCAAGATACATATGAACAAATTTGTGAAAATGAATATGGTTTAGAAATAACCCGTATTATGAATATACATTCTGAAAACAAAATAGATCAATTTAGGAATGTACAAACAAAATTATATGACACAAATATAAGTTTAATTATAAAAAATAACGGCATACCAAAAGCAGGCATAGAAATAAAAGATAAAATAGATTATTTACCAACTAATATTAAACTCCAATTTTATCCAAATACAGAAGAAAAAGAAGGAAGAGTTAAATGGACATTTAAAAATGTTAGGGCAAATGAACAATTAGAAATGACTATTAATTTTAAAGACACACTTGATTTTTGGGAATTTGATAAAATCCCTTGCCCATATATTGAACTCCACTTAAAAGAAGCCCAATTGATTACCCCAACTATTGGCAGAGTTGGAGATGAAATGCTATTAACAGCAATAACAAAAGATAATGAAGCACTTCCAGAAATTAAAATATCTGTAATCTCACCTTCAAAAAAAGAGACCATTATCCAAACAGATAATAGGGGAGTAGCAAGATTTACACCTCAAGAAAACGGAGAATATAACTTTGATATTTTAGATTTTAAAACCAATGAAAATTATTTAGTTGAAGTAGAACAGATGATAAATCAAGATTTAACTACTGCGAATATATTTGATAATACAATAAATATAAGCGACTTTATCCCCTTGGTTGTTGGTTTAATAATGGTTGCAGTTTTAATATTTGGAATGGTTCTTTATTTTGCACCAAAAAATGAAAATGGTCCAAAACCAGAAGATTGGGCAAATGCTTTTGGAAATATTGAAGATAGTGAACCAGAATGGATGAAAGAAGTTGATTCTTTTAGTGAAAGCACAATTGAAAAAGAATCCTCACCATTAAAGGAAGCAGTTAAAACTACAACTATAAAAACAAAACCAATTAAAAAAACGAAAGTAGAGGATATAAAAACAAAAACAAAAAAAATAATTGAAAATAGAAAAAAGATAAACGCAAACATAAAAAATACAATAAAAAATAAAAAAACAAATGCAAAAACTACTTCTAAATCTAAGAAAAAACCAATAAAAAAGAAAAAATAACCTTATTCTTTTTTTTTATTATCCCACTTTAACTGGAGTTATATCTTTAAATAAATTAGTTAAATCTTCTTTTTTTGGAAAAACAGATACAAACCCTTCTGGTATATCTTCAGGATTTGGAAATCCAAAAACTTCATTCATCACATCTATAAAAATATTAAAAAATTCCATTTGAGTATCCCATGTTGAATTAGATAATTTAAAAAAAACGTCTTCAAATTTATATATGAGCCTTTCATCTGTTATTCCTGCTGATTTACAAAAATCAGAACCATTATAAAAAAACATCCCATTTATCATCTTTTTATAAAATCTTGGAATGCCAAATAATAATTTAGATCCCCCAAGCAAATAAATATCTGTTCCTACTATTTCCCCTTTAAAATTTTCGTTTTCATCATATTTAAATTTCATAATATCAAAATTTTCACCATAATATTTAATTATCCATGGAGAAACTAAAAAAGAAAAATATTCACTTAAATATTTTGTAGATATTTCTATATCTAAAGCACCAGATTCAAATTCTTTCAACATTGTTGGAAAATACCTTATTCCTAAATTACTTAATCCTGTTTTATTTATAGTCTCAATTTTAATAGGCAAACTATGTTTTGATTGCGCATAAGCAGTTGAAATTTCAGTTAATGCAGTTGAAGACGTATTTCCTTCTATTTTATGTAGTGCATGCGTATATTCATGGATTCCAGTGTTAAATCCTTCTATAAAACATTCTTCTAAAGATAAATTTTTAGTTACCATATATGCCCTAAAAGTTGGAATTCTAATTTCGTGTTCTTCTGAATCATAATGATATTGACTCCTAAACATTCTTTCCTCTCCTTCTTGAAATCCAGACTCACTTATATTTAACTTAGGCATGTTTTTTATCATAGCCTTACCATACTTATCTGAAATAAATTCTCCCCCAAGCCATATCCCCAATATATGAAAATTTACTTCTTTACTCCAATTAGAGATTGGAAAAAATTCAAAAAATCTTTCTTCAAGGAATTTTTCGTTTTTTTCAAGCCATAAAAAAAATTCAGATATTCTTCTATTTTTAATATTATCCCCATAATACCCAATAAAATCAAGCTCTTTTTGTATTATATTTATTAAACCTCCTGAATCTACGACTGTTAAACCAAATGGCCGAGTTTCAGAATTCAAACGAAAAAAACTTCTATCCATACAAAAAATATAAATAATACAAATTAAAAGAGTATCTTTAAGTATATATAAAATATTAAAAAAAAGCGCCCCGGCCGGGATTGTCACATCATTCTTTCTTTGTTCAGCTTCTTTGAAAGCTGAAGACACCAAAAGAAAGTGCTTTGAATTCTCGAGCCGAAAAAGTTCTCTTTTCCCCTGGGGGCTTTTCTCTTTCAAGAGAAAAGGGCCACCCGAGTCGCAGGAGTGACAGTCCTGAATGCTAACCATTGTGTCCTTAAATGTATATTATATTACATAAAAGGCCTACACCACCGAAGCGTTTGTGTAATTATTGTTAATCCAACTCTTTAAAAAGCTTACTAAAACTAAATGAGAACTTCTCCATACACTTTTCCATTCTCTTCAAAAGTAATAAATGAAAATTCTTTGTTATTTATTAAATCTTTTTTAAGTTCAAATATAGTATCTAATGTAATATCTTTGGATACATCTGAAATCCCAAAAAGGTTTGGGATTTGATCTTCTTTTAAAAATAATAAAATATCTCCAATCAATACTACTATTTCATTCCCTTGTAATTTAATGTCTTTTATTTCTCCTTTTAATAAATCTGGGTCTTGTGCTTTTTCTATAATCACTATTCTAGCTTGACTATTAAGATGAATTTCTCCATTCTTAAACCAAGCAGATTCAATTCGTATTAAATCCCCTTCAATTAATCCGTTATAATCTTCAATATTTTCCCAAATAATAACCCTTACTTGTTCTTTTCCTTGCATTAATTTAAAAGAAGCCATTATTTTTATTTCACCATTTTTTTTATAACTATATTCTGGAAATATCTCAACAATCCTGCCTTTTACAGAACAAACCCCTTCTTTTAATTCAGATATTGGTAAAGGCTCTTTTTTTTCTTTAATATTTATTTTAGTTCTATATGCATAATTTAATTCTCCATTATTTTCATACGCATCCAATACTTCTATTTTATCTCCTAAACTAAGTTCTTTTTCTAAAATTTGGATATCTTCATTCCAAAAAACAATTGGAATCGTTCCACTTTCATCTTTTAACATAATTCTTTGACATTTAAATGGATTATCTCCTTTTCTAATATATATTGGAAAAAACATTATAACTTCTGCATCTATATTGACACTGCGCATTCCTTTTTTAATATTTGATACTTTTACTTTTTCAATTTTGTTATATCCATTCATTTTTGCCATTAGTTTAAAAGCAGTATTTTTATCTATGAGTCCATTATAATCACTAATAATCTTAATTATTTCGTCATCAATTTTTTGTGTATTGTATTTAGTTCTAAGAAAAGCCAAAAATTCTTCAGATTCCATAAATATACTTTACTTACAAATGTTTATATTAGTTATTCACTAACTATAATCTATGGAGAATAAACGCACAATGACTAGTTTTGAATATTCATATTTACTAAATGAGTTACAATCATTAGTTGGAAAAAAAATAAATAAGATATATGAACTAGATAATAATTTATTTAGATTTAAAATTGGAAAAGAAGATTTAGTTGTAGAACTAGGAAAAAGAATACACCTAACTCTATTTATAGATAATGCTCCAGAAAAACCCTCAAATTTCACTATGTTTTTAAGAAAAAGGCTCAAAGGAGCAGTAATAAAAAAAATATATCAACATAATACAGATAGAGTTATCATACTTGAATGTGAGAATGAAGAAAAATATAAACTGATATTTGAAATGTTTGCAAAGGGAAATTTTATTGTATTAGATAATGATAATAAAATAATCTCCCCATATCACAGAGAAGATTGGAAAGATAGAATATTGAGAAGAAATGAAAAGTATATTTTTCCAAAAAATAAAACATTCTCATTTAAATCAAGTATAGAAGAAATTGAAGAACTATTAGATGATAAATTTATTATTGTATGTTTATCTAAACTGCCACTAGGCACTATTTATATTAAACAAATTTTAGATAACTGTGAAATTGATGAAAAAAAACAAGGCAATACATTAACAAAAGAAAATAAAATAAAAATAGTTAAAGAAATAGAAAAAACAGTCGAAAAAGCAGCGCCATATGCACATATAAATGGCGATAATATTGAAGAAGTATCATTAATTAAACTTAAACAATATAAATTATTTCCATCATTAAATGAAATACTTGATAAATATTATTATACACCAAAAGAGGAAGAGGAAGAAGAATCAAAAGAATTAAAGAAATTAAAAAACAGACTAAATCTACAGATTGAACATCTTAAAGGATTAGAAGAACAAGAAACTGAATTCAAAAAAATGGGAGAAAAAATTTATGAAAAATATTCTGAATTAGAAAAACTAAAAACTTGGATCAATAAAAAGATAGCTGAAAAAGATTGGGATACAATAGATACAGAACTTAAAAAAATAAATGCTAAAATAAATAAAAAAACAAAAGAAGTAGAAATTGAGATAAAAAATTAAATTAAATAATCTTTCAAAACTTCTCTTGCTTTCTTCATTTTATCAACTTCAAAAGAAACAATAGCTTTGGACTCTGTTTTTTCAATAACATCCATACGGATAATTAAAATCCTATTATCTGCTAATATTTTTGAAACTTTTGCTAATTCTCCAGGTTCATTATTTAATGTTAAAATTAATCCCTCATAAGTTATTGGAGAATATCCATTTGTTTTTAATATTTCTAATGCTTTTTCATCATTTGATACTTGTAAATTAACAATAGTATTATCTCCGACAGTAGTAACATTTATATCTTCTATATTAACATGTGCAGCCCCAAGAATAAATGAAAGATCTGCAATTAACCCCACTCTAGATTTAACAGTCAATAAAAGTCCTTTTTTCATGAAACTACCTCCATTATTTGATAATAAATATAAGAGTTAACATATTTAAGTGTTTCTAACATAAAAAAAGATATGAAATATATTTATATATTAATCAGTATGTGTCTATTGCTTTTACCCATATTCGCTAATAGTATTTATATACAAGCAACACAACCAAATGGAAGCAATACTATTGAATACACTATTAACATATTTGATGAATATAATAATTCGGAAACAACAGAAGTAATGATTTATTATAAGCATAATAATAAGATAATAAATTCCGAAAAAGAAATAATATATGGAAAAACTATTAAAAAATTTAAAATATCTGAAATTGGAAATTATAGCATATATGTTGCAGATCAAAAAACAAAAGGAGTTTTTTCATCAAATATTGAAATAACTAATTTACCTTTACCTAAAGAACTTGAAGAAAAAACAAAGAATATAGAAATTTTTGATAAAACTCAATTATTAATTATAATAGGAATAATTACTGTAATAATATTTATATTCTTATATAAATTCTATACAGCTCCAAAAAAGAAAAAATATTAAACCCGTATTAAAAACGTATCTCTATACTGTTTCATTCCTTTTTTTAATCCTGTTTTTTTAACCCCAGATAAAGTTCTGCTTCTAACAAATTTATGGCCTAAATCCGACATTATTTCAATTGCTTTCTTTTTATTTCCCACATAAATATCTGTGCCTTCTTTTAATTCAACTGTTTTAGTTATGAAACTATCTTTCTCAATTATCTTTTTTAATTTATCAACTGCT
This sequence comes from Microcaldota archaeon, assembly GCA_020854825.1. Classification (GTDB taxonomy): domain Archaea; phylum Micrarchaeota; class Micrarchaeia; order Anstonellales; family JAHKLY01; genus JAHKLY01. Next base: position 54,159 of record JAHKLY010000003.1, read on the forward strand.
CTTTTTATCTTGTTCTTATTCTCACCCCTAACTTGTATAATTCCTTCATAATACCCGCCCCTCATTCTTGAACAATCCCTACACAAGTCATTATGTATCTTTAATTCAATAATTTTTTCTATTTGAATCGTGTTTCCTTCAATTAACACTATATATTTAAGTTCTGCTTTTTGATTTTCCTTATCTATTTTTAGTAACATATTATCAAAATTTCCTATTGTTTGTCGTTTTATTTCATTTTCTATTAATTCTAAAGAAAAAGGACTCCATTTATTATTTAACCTACATAGTCCACAATCTTTGCAAATATAAAGATCTATTTTTTTTGGAGGTTCAATTTTTATTTTAACACAATCAGTACAAAAAGCGCCTATAAATTCCTTTTCTTTGCTTGAACTTCCACATTTTGGACATATTTTTTCCATACAATTATTCATATAGCAAACCTTTATATTCTCTCTCTTAAAAATTATTTAGGAGCGTGTATTAATGGAGGATAAAAATTCACAAAAAGCAATAAATTTAACTAAATACTTAATTTCATTACCTAGTACTAAAGCTACAGTATTTTCTATAATATGCCTAAGTTTACTTTTTGGCGCATTATTTGAATTACTATCTGGAAAATTTGATAAAAACGCACTTTCGGCAATAGGAAATGGTTTATTCTTATTAGCTATTCCTACATTAATATCTACATTAATTATATATGCAATAAAAAGGAAATTAATGTTTAAACGCATTTTATTCTTATGTTTATTTAGTATGGTTATATACGCATTATCGTATGCAGTTTCTTTATTATTTTCAGAACCAATAAATTTAATTCTGATATTAATCGGATTTGGAATTGTATTTGCTTGTTGGTATTTAATTTCCAATACTGTTTTCGGCTTAAATAAACTAGCAATAGTATTTGCTTTAATCCAATTATCCTTAAATAGTTTATTTCTTCTTGTTGGGGGATATATTTATGTTGGAAATAATCCAATGGAAGTGTTAATTAAAATATATTTTGCATCTGCAATCTTTTTTTGTGGTATATACATATTCCTATTACTTATAAATGCACCTATGAAACGAGTTTTTGGAATTAAAAGTACTGAAGCATTTAATTTATTTTTATCCCAATGGATGCATAAATCAAAAGAATTGGAAGAAACATTTGAAAATGTTGGTCAAACAGTTGAAACACAGGTAGGAATATTAAGATTTAAAGGAATACAACAAGATGTTCTCTTTATTGTGCCTTATATACATTTTGGGCCTTTTGGTAATTTAGGAGGCAGTGAATTTTCATTCCTAATAGCAAATGAATTTAAAGACAAAACTTGTTTTGTATTTCATGGAACTGCAACCCATGACTTTAATCCCGTTTCTTCAGATGAATTATCAAAAGTAGTAAATGCAATAAATACGGGAATAAAACAACTCAAATTAGAACCAATAAAAGCAAAACTTAAACAAGCCACTTACAAAACCTGCACTGCCCACTGTATTGAATTTGAAGATAATTCATTTATTGGTTTAACAAGATCACCACATACTACTGAGGATATCGAATATAGTATAGGTACTTCTTTAATAAATAAAGCAGAACAGTTTACTAAAAAATCTATAATATTTGACGAGCATAACTCTGAAACCGGAAAAGTTGAATATGTTATTTCTGGAAGTCCCTATTATACAGAATTTATTAAATCTATTGAATCCTGTTTATCAAAAAAAGAAAAAAGTGACATATTAAAATTAGGAGTTTCACAAAAAGAAACAGACATACCTAACATAGGAAAAGCAGGAATAAAGGTTGCAATGTTAAAAACAAAAAAAACTATGATTTGGATCTTAATAGATAGTAATGGGATAAAACCAGATACAAAAACAAATATAATTAAAGAAGTAAAAAGTATGTTAAAAGATAAAAATTCAATTATAGAAATAATGACAACTGATACACATGAAATAAATAATATTAAAGGAGTATTAAATCCCATAACAAATAATGAAATAAAGGATATATTACCCATAATAAAACAAATGGTACTTGAAGCAGAAAAAAATTTAGAAGAAGTTAAAGGAGACATGATAAAAGTTCCCTTTAAAATAAATATTTTTGGTACTATGCATACTTCTGAATTAATATCTACAATTAATGCAATTGTTGCAATAGCAAAGATAGCACTTCCCTTCATTTTAATAATGACTATATTGATCATATTATGGGGGTTGACATTAATATGAAAATAGCATTTTTTACTGATACTTACTTCCCAAATGTTGACGGAGTCGTATTTGCAATGGAATCTTATAGAAAGGAATTTGAGAAGAAAGGACATGAAGTGTATATTTTCTGTCCTGGAACAAAAGAAGATAAAAAAAGAAATACTAATCCAAGAGTATTCTATTATATGGCAAGCGAGTTTAAACCATACCCAGATTATAAATTAGCTATTTTTCCATTCTCATCTATAACAAAAGTAAGAAAATTAAAAATAGACATAATACACTGCCACGCATTAGCTACAATGGGATTAGCAGGATATTTGGCTTCAAAAACATTGAAGATACCTTGTGTTGCCACATATCATACTCAGGTTTCAGAAGCAACACATTACATAAGCAAAGGAAAAACATTTAATAAACTAACAAAATCTGCGGTTTGGAAATATTGTAAATGGTATTATAATCTATTTGATGCTGTAACTACTCCCAGTGAATATATGGGTAAAATACTAAAAAAATATAATGTCAACTCACAAGTATTTCCTAATGGAATTAATACAAAAAGATTTCAATATTTAGAATCAAGTAAAACAAAAAGGAAATTAGGATTGGAGAAATACAAAATTGCATTTCATGTTGGAAGACTAGTTAAAGAGAAAAATATAGACTTAATAATTGATTCTGCCAAATCTGTTGAAAAAGAAATACCAAATATAAAATTTGTTTTTGCTGGAGACGGACCTGCAAGAAATTATTATGAAAAACGGATTAAGGAAAAAAAGGTTGAACATTTATTTTTATTCTTAGGAATGATTGATCAAAAAGAACTTCCTAAATTATATTCAATGGCAGATGTATATATCTTTCCTTCTAGATTTGATACACAAGGATTAGTTGCAATTGAAGCTATGTCTTGTGGTTTACCTATTATAGGTATTAAAAATTCTGCAGTTGAAAACACAATAGATGAAGGCAAAAATGGATATATATTTAATAACAATATTCCTTCTTTCATTTTTGCTATTAAAAAAGCACTTAAATTTAAAACTCCATTGCAATATTCAATGAACACAGCAAAAAAATATTCAAAAGAAAAAATGGCTGAAAAAATGCTGAATTTATATAAAAGTTTAATAAAAAAATAATTATTTTATTTTTGCAGTTTCTATAAACCTCTTTAATTCTTCTGTAGTATATAAAAATATATTACCATTATTTAATTCTAATTTAAACGCAATTATAGATCTGTTAGAAGAAGAAAGTGTCTCCTTAAATTCTTCTATCTGACTAATAGAATCAAATAATACAATTGTTTGTCCTAAATTAACCGTCTTTAATGCATTAAACGCAGAATTGATATTTGTAAATATATGTAAAAATATTTTTTCTCCACTTACTTCTATACATACATCGCATTCTTTTGCTTTTCCCAAAGAAGTAAATTTAACTACATTATCTAAAAATAAATCTCTTAATTTTCTAAACATAACAAGATAACTAACATTTTTCTTAGATTTTTCTTCCCAAGAAGATAAAATATAATAATAATCTTTTTCTTTTACGAGGTCTCGGGCAATTAATTTATCTAATAATAATTCAAGATTGTACTCTCCAACAACTATTCTTCTTCCTCCTTTAGTAATTTTAGAAAATCCTGTTTTTAATTCTTCTAATGTTAAAGGCATATATTTCCATGAATATTCTTTATTCATATTTTCAAATACATCTAAAACCTCTCTTTCTTTCATTGGAACCTTTATACTCGAAACTGGTGGAAAATCAGGTATGTCTAATGAATACATTTGTTTTTCTGGTCTTTTTATATATAAAGCAATTACAACAGAAATAATAGTTATAAATAACAATGCTAAATTAATTGGATTATTAATTATTGGATCAAAAATATTTGATCCTTGGTTTGTTATTTCAATATCTCTAACCAATCCATTTCCAAAATCAAATGAAAATACATGCGCCCCAGATGAAAGTCCTTGGTATCCCATTATTTCAACAGGTTCTCCAAGTTTAAATGTTTTAATCTCTTTTCCATCTACTCTTACTATTAATTGAGAATACACAACCTGGTTTCCCTCTGAATCCTGTATCTTAAATTTAAAATTACCTCTATTAAAATCGGCTCTGCCAATTTCACCAATAGAAATATCTTTAACATCTAATAAATATTTTGAATACTGATTTCCTCCTTCTTGTATTACTACTAGATAATTACCAGGTTCAAAATCAGGCGTAAAAGATTTGGATATAATTGTATTACTAAACGTGGAACCTAAAGTTTCAGTTTTAATTAAAGTGTTGCTTGAATATATAAAAATATTTGGATTAATATTTTTTTGATCTATTTCTTTAAAGGCAATTGAGAAAAATATATTTTTCCTTGTTACTTTATACGGATGTATTGGCCAAGAATCCAAAGTTATTACTCCCAAAGTTTTTTTTTCTAATTTTGATACTTCTACTTGTTTTTTAAACCCTCCATACTCTCCCTGACCTGTAAATGTTATTTTAGCATATTTTGCTTGTGGAGTTACTGGGTTTGAAAACATAGAAATTGTATTTCGTTTAGTTTCTAAACTCATTTCTTTAGAAGCAATTGGCTTATGCCAAGAACTTAATGTAATTATTTTGGTAATATCCTTTGCAGCTGTTTTTCCATCCTTCCAACCATCATCAATATATTGGGGGATAAAAATCATATATCCGTCGTCAATTTTAAATGAAGAAATACAACCAAAAATCATTGTTGGGTCTGTTCTTAAATATGATACTTTATATCTAGGGCTTTGAAGATTTAATCCAGAGGAAATTAGTTTGTCGTCCGATCTTAAATCCTCATTAAAAGTAAATGTAAAATCTAATGTGTTTTTATCTAATGCAAGAATATCTCCATTATAATCCAGTGCTTGATCAAATGGATATCCAATATAAATTACAATATTCTTATTTTTAATTAAATCTAAAAGATTCTTTTCACTTAAAATAAAATCCCTTGGCAAATGCCCAGTTGGGATTAAAATTATTGAAGACTCAGGAAGAGAATATAATTCCTCTTTTGTCTTTTCATTAAATGTATATCCTTCTTTTATTAATTGAGTCCTTAATTCTTCTTTAAATATTAAAAATTCTGATGATTTTGGTTCATATTTATCAGATTTCAAAAAATATACTGTTTTTGAATCTACATCTCCATATACATCTATCTTAGCATTTAAGGAGTTAGCATTCATAATATTATAATCTATTAAAAAATAGGCAACTAATTCTCCGTTTTTTCCATAATTTACTATGTCTGTATCTTTTTCAAATATCGTGAACTGCATATTCGGTATTACTGGCTCTTTATCTTCAGAAACTTGAATTGAAGATAAAGAGGATAATAACAGATATCCTCCTAAAACAAGCAATAATACCAATATTCCCAAAATAATAAACTTCTTTTGTATTTGTATATTTCTAGGTTTAATCTTTTTTGTTAAATCTGATAATTCCTTTGATTGGGGAGTATATTTCTTTTTTACTTTTAAATTCTTTTTGTTTTTTACTTTTTTTCTTATGTTAAATATATATAAATTCTTCTTAATACTAAGGGCACTCTCTTTATCTTTTTCTTTTTTTTCTTTACTTGGCATTTTAATCCCTTGATTCTAAAAATCCTTTCATTACTAATTTGTTTAACATTTCTTCAATCCTACTTTCAGGAACTTCATAAACTCTTGAAAATTCAGTTATATCTATCTCTCCTGAATGTTCTGATATCCATTCTTGTAATCTCACTGCTAAAACTTCATCTGAAACAGATTCATATTTTTCTAATTTTAATTTATATTCTTCAAGTCTTGTTTTAAGTCCATAATTTTCTCTTGATAACAATTCATTGGATTCCCTTAGTGTTGCGGTTTGTTTTTTTAAAGTTTGAACCTCATTTTTAAGAGAATCATGTTCTGCATACATACGTTCATAATCTAATGTAACATATTCAGACATATCTTTAATGGCGTTCTGTAATAATTGGTATATCTCTTTTTCATCAACTACATATGTATCTCCCACTAATGTTAGAACATTTAAAAAATAGCTCAAAATATCTAATCTCCTCTTTTTTGGACTCATGCCCGCAACACAACTATATAATACTTTTATTTTATCTCTATCAAAATAAGTTACTGAAAATAAATAAGGTTTTTTTCTAATATCTCTACTCTCCACATTAATGACAATTAATCCTTCATTCCTTTCTGCAATCTCTAAAAAAGTTAATTTTGAAAGTTCATCAAAAAGATCTTTTTTATCTCCTTTTATTCTTGCACGAATTTCAAAACCATCAACAATAGATTCTTTAAGTTCTCTTTCTTCTTTACCTATCACTTTCTTCTTATTTCCAAGTATCATATTTCATTCACCTTCTTTTTGTTGATTTTTTTGATTTTTTCTTAGGCAAAATTGTTTTTTTAATTGGGATTGTCTCTAGTTTTGGGATATACCTTACCATCCCAACCAATATCAACAAAACACCTATTAAAATAATTGCAGTTATAATCGATCTTAGAATTTCATAAATATTGTACATTAAAACTGAAGGTATAATTATAAATAATGCTAATATCCCTCCTAATATTGACCAAAGTAAAATTGTTTTTTCAAAGTTTTGGCGTCTTTTTTTGTATTCTTCCATGCAAGAATCACAAACAACTAGTTTATTCCCTTTTGCTATACCAAATATTTTTTTGATCTTTCTGATATTATTTATAATAAATCCTTCTTTTAATTTTGTACCTGACTTATTTTTTTCACAAATTAAACAAACTTCTACCAAATCCTCACCTCTATTCCTCTAATATTACTTGAATAACATCTCTTTCTCCAACTCCCAGCTTTTTGAAATCTGCTTTAGAAAAAACATTAATTATTGTGCTATCATTCAACCCTAAGTCTTTTAAGAATGAAGTTATATTTCTTCTTGCTAATCCATATCTCTCTAATAAAATAACAAAAGAGATTATATCAATATGTCTATTTTTTTGCTCAAATAATTTACTAATTTCTTCAACTTGCAATTCACTAAGGCCATAAGCCCTCATTTTCTTTCTTAATTCTTCTTTTTCAAATGAAACAGTTTTAGCCATAATACCTTCCCTCACTTGTGCATCTGAAAGCACATTTATTAAATTTAAGAAATATTCTGAAATAGGATCCTCCCCCAAAACTTTATCTACCAAAAATGTTTCAGAAAATTTAACTGCTTTATAGGGTATTAAATTAACCGCACACTCTCCTACTCCAAAACCCCCTATCTCTTTTCTTATATACTCACTAAAATTTAAAGTATTTTGAAGGAAATCTAAATACCTTTCAAACTTTACTCTAAACATAAATGTTGAACCAACATTTGAGAATATAGATTCACTTATATCTACAGGATGCTGTGATGCAACTACTAATCCAAAATTATATTTCCTACCTTCTCTAACAATCATAACAGCATCACTACTTTCATCTTTTGCAATTTTCCAAGCTTCATCAAGAACTACTAATAATCTAATTCCTTTAGTTGAACTCCATCCAGTAGATCTCATCTTTTCTTTAATAAATTGTAATATAGATAATGCTGCTAATGCTCTAAATACTTCATCTGGTAATCCAGATAAATCTAATCCTACCAATCCAGAAGAAGTTAATTTATCTAAATCAATAGTACTTTGAGTTGCAAAATAATCATCTCCTGTTCTAGTGAATTTTTTAATTCTATAAATTGCATTTTCTAATTCTGCAGGAAATTCATATGTGCCACTCTTTAATTGTTTTTCTAAAATTCTTTGAACATCTTTTAATGTAGGTGGGATTAATGGTTTTCCCAGATTATCTCTTTGTATTTTATTATCCATTTTAAAATTTGCTTCTTTATATGCTTTTTCAATGGACATTTCTGTTAATCTCTTCTGTTCCGGATATGATTCAATATCTGTTAGTATTCCTAATGTTCTAATTATTTGTTCTATTCTATCATTTGGCCTCATTCCTCCTAAATCCATTAGGTTTATTGAAGCCCCTTTTCCTAAAGCAATTACTTGTCCTCCAGTTTGTCTTACCCAATCTTTATATTCTCCTGCCCAATCAATTATTAATGCATTTGTATCCCAAACAAATGAAGCTCTTGTTAAAAAAGTTTTAATAAAATAAGATTTTCCTGAACCTGTAATTCCTACAACTGCCATATGTGGATTGGTTAATTTTTCAAACGACCAACTAAATGGGATGTGAAAAATTTTTGTTTTTCCAACAAATATTGAATTTGCAGGATCATTCATTAAAAATTCTGGGGGTGGCTCTGGAGGCCTAACAAAAATATTTCTTTTACCTAATGTAACATTTGAAACATCTGTTAATCTTAATCTTCCCATTTATTAAACACCTAAATTTGTTCTTTTAATTCTTGTGAATTTGAAGGAAGCATATATTCCCATTCCACACATCTCAACATTTCATCTCCAGTTAATTCTTCGACTTCACAATTTAATGAATTTGAAATTGTTGCTTTTAATTCATTAGCCTGAGATGAAACAGTTGCCTTTGCTGATTCTTTACTTACTCCAGATGCAGTTGTCATCACATAAGCAACAGTTGCCATTGGTTTAAATCCTCTTGCCAATTTCTCTATTTCAGATGTCCACATAACTACTTCTCTTTCATATCTATCTAACTTTAATATATCTGGTTCTGGTTTATCTCTTTCTCTTGAAAGTTTTAATTGTGATTCTGCTTTTTTTGTTTCTATCTTCATCCTATAATCTCCCGTATCTTTAACATAAACCATCATACAAAATTTTGTTACAAATTTAACAGATGAAATTGCTCTTTCAAAATAATTCGAATAAACTACATTTTCTTCTAAGGATTTTTCAGCTGCTGATTCGTATATTCTAACTCCTAAAAATTTAGTTGCATAATATTCAGCCCCTACTTTTTTGATTATTACATCTTGAGAAGGCGGAACTTCATAACCTGAATCTGTCATTAAAACTATATTTGTAAATTTAGTTATTACTGGAATAATAAAATACCCATATTTGTAAATTAATAAAGCTGCTAATGCTCCTCCTCCTGCTACTGCTGCACCTAAAAGATTGATTATCCCTCCAGAAGTAACGGAACCTAACGCTCCTAACAATGCAATAGCCATACATGCATAAGCAAAATGGCTTGGCCTCATTATAAATGGCATAACATACACCTCTCATTATCAAATTTACTAAAATTTCTACCCTATTTTAATACGAGAGAGAGGTTTTTAAATATATTGGAATTTTTAAAAGTTAGTTTGCAAAAACTTATTATATTCATTCATTAAAAAATCACGTTCCCTTAACTTATTCTCTTGCTCCAATATTCGTATTATATCAAAAAAAAGATTAATTAATACTGCTATACTATATTGTTCATTTACTCTTCTTTCTAATATTGTAAGAATTATGTCTCCTGCTCCTACATAATTTTCTCTATTCATTTCTTCTTCTAACCAATACTCTAGAGTTTTTGAAGGAAATTCATCGATTATTGAAGTGTCCTTTTCTATTTCTTGTCCTTTTTTAATGCTTGTGTCTATTATGTTTTTGCTTTCAACTAAAACTTTATTCTGGATAGGAATAGGCGCCCTTGTATCTGTACATGTGAAAGTAAAAGTGCTAGCCAGTGCTAAAGTAAATAAAATTTTTTTCATAAAAAACCACTAATTATTAAATAAACGAAAGGTATTTAAAGGGATGTTAATATATAAAATATCGTTAACGGCCATAGGAAAGGGGAAACACCTGTTCCCATACCGAACACAGAAGTTAAGCTCTTTCACGGTGTTGCCTGTACTGCCTTTCGGCGGGAAAGCGCACTGTTGTTAACATCTATGATGTTAGCTATTTAAATTGAAAATTTAAATGTTGTTAACATTTATGTTGTAAATGTTAACTTATCGCCATCAAAGATGACGATATTGTTAACACCATATTTCTAATTTTATAAAAGCGCATGTTTTAAAATATTAATACATCTATCTTACACTATGTTATTAGCTTTGATTGCAGTATTTTTAACTGCGTTTATTGTCACTTTAATAGTTTCTCCTTCAATTATTAAAAAAGAAATTGAAGCAGGAATAATTGGAAAAGATATGCATAAACCAACAAGTGAAAAAGTTGCAAATATGGGTGGCTTATCTGTAGCCATAGGAGTCACATTTACAATTATTTTAGCGATTTCATTCAAGACATTCCTTAATACTGCTATTGATTTAACAATAATTATGGCAGGATTAATCACAATTTTATTAATTAATTTAATAGGTATTTTTGACGATTTATTTGAAATAAGGCAATTAGTAAAAGCATTATTACCTTTGTTTGCAGCTATACCATTAATTGCAATAAGTGTTGGTAATACTGTTATGGCAGTTCCATTTATTGGGACTATAGATTTTGGCATTATTTATTTAATAGCACTAGTTCCTTTGGGAGTAGCAGTTGCTTCTAATTTAACAAATATGCTCGCAGGATTTAATGGAAATGAAGTTGGTATGGGCATAGTAATTTTTTCCACTACTTCTTATATCTCATTTATATTGGGTCAGAATGAATCCTTATTTATCTCTCTTGCAATGGTTGGTGCTTTATTTGGATTTCTTAAATTTAATTGGTATCCTTCTAAAGCATTCCCTGGTGATGTTCTCAACTTAATGATAGGCGGAACATTAGCAGTTGTTGTGATAATAGGAAACTTTGAGACTATAGGATTTATCTTGGTAATTCCATATGTACTAGATTGGATTATTAAAGCTAAGAATAAATTCCCTAAAAGTTTCGCAGTATATAATTCATCAGATGGAAAATTATATGCTCCAGAAGGAAAAATACGAGGATTGGCAGATTTAATCTTAAGAACTTCTAAGGGAATGACAGAAATGCATTTAACTATCACTTTGATAGGTATAGAAATATTATTTGCAATAATCGCAATTTTAATTTTTATTAGGTAATTTTTATGAATAAAGAGGAAGAGAAATTAAATATAGCACAAACAGTAGCAAAAGGAGGAACAATAAATGTAATTTCTAGTTCAATTGCTAAAATACTCGGTATTTTATTTTACTTCCTAATTTTGCGTTTATTACCAGAACAAGAAGCAGGGTTATATTTTATTGTTTTCGCAATTTTTGGTTTTGCACATACAATTACCAGTATTGGAATACCAGTTAGTGTAAATAGATTTATTCCTTTTTATTTAGGAAGGAACAAAGACGAACTAGTGCGTCCTTTAATCAAAAAAATGGGAATTTATTTATCTATAATGTCTATATTAATTTGCTTTTTTTTATTTGTATTTTCCCAAAATATTGCAGATTTTTATGGTGAACCTGCGTTAAATGATTTTATTATGTTAGCTGCTATAACAACTCCATTTATGCTGTTTTTTAACTTTTTTTGTGGTATTTTGAGAGGAATAAAAAGATTTTTTTCTTATGCTGCAATATATCTGTTTGATCACATACTTAAATTTGCAATTTTAACATTTATGATTTTTTTTGTATCTCGTACTGCTTTCAATGCATTTTTATCTATAACTATTTCTTTAATTATTTCAACAATAATTGCAGGAATTTATGTAATGATTCAATATAAAAAATTTCCAAATAAAAACACGATTGAAATAGAAGAAACAAAAGGAATATTTTCATATGGAATACCTATGTATATCTCCTCTCTCGGATCTTATTTAAGTGGATGGACAGATACATTAACTCTTGGGTTCTATTTAACTACTCCAATAGTTGCAGCTTATAATTCAATTGGATTAATAGCAAGAAATATAGGCCCAGTAATTTCATTACCTTTGTCTCAAATAATGCAACCTATGCTTGCAAATTTATATGGAAAAGGTAGTGATTCTAAGGAATATTTTGAAGATTTAGCTCGTTATTATGGTAAATGGGCTTTAATATTAGGTCTTCCAGTTTTAATCGTTTTTACAATATTGTCTTATCAATTAATGCATATTGTTTTTCCGCAATACGAATCTTATCATTGGTTATTATGGATTATGGGTCCTACTTTCTTTATAACATTAGTTGCAGCTCCGTTTAGAGATGCATTATGGGCTATTGGGCGTTCAGATATTTTTATGGCTTCATCATTAATTATTGTTATACCCAATTTGGTGCTTAATATTATTTTAATTCCTATTTATGGAGTTTTAGGTGCAGCTGTAGCTAGTTCAATAACTTATATTTTGGCACAGAGTATATTCATATATTATGGGTATAAACTAGTAAATATAAGAGTACATAATAAAGTTCCAATTATATTTATAATAGCAGGACTATGTGCTATTTTGTTATTTTTTTATGCTCAATATATTGAAACAATCTGGCAAATACCAGATAATCTGTATACAGGTACTCTATTTCTTTGTACTTTAGTGATACCTTATTTAATTATATATATTGTATTATTATATTTTGTAATTGGAGTTAATGAAATAGAAAAAAAACTGTTTAAAAGTTTAATAAAAAAATTAAAAGGATAATTGATTATATTTTATTTGCTAGTTTTAGCTTATTCAAAACACAAGATATTCTTTCTTTTTCAGTGTCTAGTTCTTTTGGGATATTATTTGCTTCATACCAAGGAACTTTGATTAAATCTTCGTGATGAAAATTGTATATATGGCCAGAAATAATATGTGGAGGGAATTTAATTTTTTTATACATATTACCATGGTCTGCAGAAATAATAGTTTTTCCTTTTAGATTTTTAGCTAAGTTTAATACTCCGGGCAAAACTACTTTTAGATTATCCTCATATGCATCCCATACCTCTTTTTCAGTAAGTTTACCCTTTGCTAAAGCAGTCCACGGATTTTCTCTAACTTTATTTTTATAAAAAGTACCTTCTGAATTTACAAGAGGAGTTAAATCTTGATGTCCAATAAATGGATAATGGGGTTGCATATAATGAATTATTAATTTTTTATTTGGGTATTTTTTATGTATTTTTAAAGCGTTTTCTGTTACTTCTTCTGGCATTACAGTTCCTATTTCTTCATTCCAATTAGTTAACCATAATGAAAATATTTTGTAAAAACTATCTTTAACATATACTTCCACGTATGGATTTGAGCTAATATATATAACTTCTTCTAATTTTTTATTATTAAAATTTTTAACTAACCATTCCGGAGTACTTGATCCTTTAGAAAATATATATGGGACTTCTTTTCCAAATACTTTACAAAAAGTATCCCATCTACAAGCATCTAATATAATTAAATTATCCCATTCAAGATCAAGAACAGATTTCATTTTCTTTTCATTTTCTTTATTATATAAAAAGGGATGTACTATTAATTCTACTAATGCATCGTAAAATACATCAAATTGGCGGTTCTTTATTTTTTCAAAAATTATTTTGGCTATTTTTCTTTTGCTTTTAATTTTTGAAATTTTTTCTATTCTGCCCATATTTATCACTTAATATATTTATCTTATAACTTAATTATTTAAACCTTTTTATTTTAATATTATTTTAGAAAAAATACCAAAATTAAAAAAATTATTTATAAAAATTTTGAGGGGAGTACTCCTAAAACTAAATATGAAATTTGGATAAGAAAAATTTCTTTTAATATATTAATACAAAACTAAAAGAATAAGATAATTGGAGGATCTATTTATAAATTTTAACTAAAAAATTTAGTTATGCCAAAAATTTGTTTTTTTCTTGATTCATTTTTTCCAAATGATCCAAGAGTAGAAAAAGAGATAAAGACAATCCAAAAAATAGGTTGGGAAGTTTCAATAATCGCCTTAGATAAAGAAGGAGCTCCAAAAAAAGACCATTGGGATAATTGTGAAGTATATAGGGTAAAACATCCAAAATTTTTTGGTATTCATACTCCTTCAGAGGAAAAATTATATTATCCAGCAGGAAAAACTGGAGAGTTAGCAGATTTAATCTTAAGAATTTTAAATAGAATGGAAAAAATATATTTAACGTTAATTTTAATATTTAAAGAAATTACATTTGTAATAATTGCATTATTAATTTAAAGGAAGAATTTATATGGTTCAAGATGAAGAAGAAAAATCAGAAGGAGATAAAACAACAGTTAAGGAAGGAGTTATAAATATTATTTCAATGAAATGCACCCTTTCGCAAAGTTTATTTATTTATTATAATTATAATCACACCAAAGTAAGACTCCTTGAGTCAGTTCCTAAATTATTCTTAAGCCCAATATTAAGCACGTTTGTGTTATTTTCCTATGTGCGCTATACACAAGTAACAGGGGAATTACCAAATAACTTATTATCTGGATTTATATATTTGATAAAAATAATAGCTCTTTATTTGATTTTATACATTGTGCTTTTATACTTTGTGATAAGTATTAATAATATTGAAAAACCACCTATAACGGGTTTGATAAAAAAGGTGAGGAAATGGAAATATTAAAAAAAATGAAAAAAGAAATTAAAAAAGCAAAAAAATTTAGAACCTTTGGAGGTAAGATAGGTGCATTAATAAATTCAGCAACTAGAGGATATTTATTATTTAAACAATATATTTATTCAAAAATTTTTATTAATGAAAAAAAAATAATTATAACAAAAGTAAATGATTATAATATGTGGATAAATCCTAAAGATATGGGTTTATCTTTAGATTTATATAGATATCATACACGAGAACCTTATTCAACAAAAAAGCTAAAAGAATTATTAAAAGAAAATGATATCGTTTTTGATATTGGTGCAAATATCGGTTACTATGTTCTTTTAGAGAATACAATTATAAAAAATGGAAAAATATTAGGAATTGAACCAGTAAAAGAAAATTTTGAATTACTAGAAAAAAATGTAAAATTAAATTCCTGTAAAAATATTAAACTTTTAAACGCAGCAGTAGGAGATAAAACAGAAATAAAAGAAATTTATATATACAAAAAACGAAATTTAAGTAGTCTCAATAAATCAGATTCAAATGACCCAATAAAAACCGAAAAAATACCAGTATTTACTATTAAATCACTAATTAAAAACTTTAAAATAAAACCTACAGTATTAAGAATGGATGTTGAGGGATACGAATATGAAATAATAAAAGGAATGAAAGATATAATAACTAATTTAGATAATTTATTATTTTTTATTGAACTTCATCCTGATTGTATGGATGAAAAAAGAACATTAGAAATATTAAATTTCTTTAAAGATAATAATTTCAAATTAATAAACGCATATAAAGAACCTCCAATTTGGGAAAAAAGAGATGTTATAGCAAAATTAGGATTTGGCATTTCTAATTCATTGTGTAAAACACCATTTGGAAAAAATTTATATCAAAATATTGATGAAATTATACAAGACAAAGAATTTATTCAAGGTGCAAAAGGATTTTGTGAGTTATTTTTAGAAAAAGGAAAAAGATAAATATATAAATTATTCTTTTCTATCTAAACTATGAAAATAATTTTAATTTCATCTAGAGGGGGACATTTTAAAGAACTTATGCGTATTGCGTCAGTATTAGATAAAAAAAATAATATAATCAAAGTTACTGTATTAAAACAAGATACAAAAAATAAAGCAGATTATTATATATCTGATATTAGTAGGAATTTTATTAATTTTTTAAAAAATTTTATTGAATCATTAAAAATATTAACAAAATTAAAACCGGATATTATTATATCTACAGGATCTGGAACAACTCTTAATTTTTGTATTTTTGGAAAAATACTAACAAATTCAAAAATAATTTACGTTGATAGTGTAACTAGAGTTACAGATTTATCCTTATGCGGAAAAATAATATATACTTTAAAAATATCAGATAAACTCTTAATTCAATGGCCTAATTTACAAAAAAAATATCCAAAAACTGAATATTGGGGGAGATTATTTTGAAAAAAATTTTTGTTACTATTGGGACTGCAATCCCCTTTGACAGATTAATACATAAACTAAATCAAATAAATAAAAATAATATTTTTGATATTACAGCACAAATTGGAAAATCTAATTTTCAGTTTATAAATATTAATAAAATTATAGATTATTTAACTCCAAATGAACTTAAAAAGGAAATAAAAAGATGTGATATAGTAATTTCACACGCAGGTGCAGGAACTATAATAGATTTAATAAAATTAAATAAAAAATGTGTTTTGGTTCCAAGATTAAAAGAATTTGAAGAAGCTGTTGATAACCACCAAGTAGAAATATGTAAAGAACTTGAAAAGGAGGGTGCTTGTATCTGTTATGATATTTCAAAATTAGAAGAATTACTTCCAAAAGCAACTAAGGTATTAAAAAATAAATCAAAAGAATATAAAAAATTCAAAAAAAATATTAATGACTATATTAAATCTATTGAATAATCTTGTATATCTTAACATTTCCATTATCATAAACTTTTTCAAAGCCGTTTAAATCATTTAATATGAATGCTTTATATATGTTTGAATCATAGAAATGTCCTACTCTGTTATCCCAATTATTTATTGTAATTGTATTATTTTGTGCATCTGTGATTGTATAATTATCTTTAGTATAAATAACTGTTGCTTTTACAACAGATTTACTTTTTGTAGATAATATTGTACCTTGTGTTTGTAATATCCCTCCATGTATAATTAAATTTCCTTCATCATCTTTTTTATCTAAATAATACATTACTCCTTGTTCTGAAATGCAATATTTTTTTTCAGTTAAATAAGCTCTGTATTCTTTATTTCCTTCTTGATTTTGAATAATTGTTAATTGACCATAGTATGCACTTGTTCCTTTTTTGTTTTCTTCATATGATATGGTACAAACTTCTAATAAATCAGGCTCTGCAAGTATGTATACTTCTTCCCATAAATTATTTTGCTCACATTTGGATTGTCCTGGATTATTTAGCACTGTTGTTTCATTTAAATAAGCACACCCTAAGTAATTTAAAGCTCCGTATTTTCCTCCAAAAGAACTTCCACTTAATAGTAATTCAGAATCAAATAAAGCATATTCAGAACTATAATTATTCATTGTTTCGATAAGATCTGTTTCATTTCCATGTAAATATGCAAATGCAGTTCTTTCGATCATTTCATTTGACCAGTGGTCATTTCTAATAACCGAATCTCTATCCCCAAAGAAATTTAACCAATGACCATAGTCCCACCATGAAATTATTTTAACCTTTTCTGGAGTATTTGTAGAAATCCATTCCATTGAACTTATCCAATAATCTGCTATTTTAGAACATCGATATGAAGCCCCTATTTTTCTTGCATTTGAAATAATTTGATTTCCTACTATCTCTTCTTCTGAAAATATTGAATATAAACATAATTGTTGATTATATCTATTATTTACTGAAGAACTCCAATAATTTTTATCCAATGCTGCATTACATAGGTTTTGATCTCCAGTTTTATCACATAAAGATGTAAATTTAGTTATTAATGCATCAGGATTATCTTGATATCTTGTTTCTAATGAAACTGATAAAATGGATTGTGCCATGGTTGGATTATCTGGTAAAAATGAAAAAAATCCAAAAACAATAAATAAACAAGCTATTACTAAAATTAATAATTTTGAATAATATTTTCTATCTTTATTTTTAAATACTTTTTCAAATAGTTTATAAATAAAAGCAAATGTCCAAACTGCAGCAATAACAACAACAAGAGCTAAATAAATACTATGTTTTGCCTTATTTAATCCAATATAAGAAATTGGGAAGATTAATAAAAACAATATTAAAAATAAATTTGAATATTCTTTTATTTTAATTGACTGATATGTTTCGTATATAAATGCGACTAATGCACCAAATAAAAATACTAATGTAAAACTATGTGTTTTTTCAGTAGTATCTAACAGAGGCAAATCAAACATTTGTCTAAAAATGATATCTATTCCTTCAAGCATTCCATTCATTATAAATGATATAGGGGCCAAAACAATTCCTAAGTTGTTATCTAAATTAGCTCCGATTACTCCTAAATAACCTTCAAAAGAAGTGCCTGCTGGTGCTTGTTCTTGAACCGTTTTACCTAAAGGAATTACATGTGTTGCTTCACCCAAAAATTTAGTGCCTATACTTTTTAAAACATCAGAGGTATATGGCAAAAAGAATAACATAAAAATAAACAAACCCATACCCATCAAAACCAAAAATCTTTGTTTTTTATCAAATCTTTTTTTAATTAACAATTGATAAAAGATACAAGAAATAACTAGAGTACTAATTGATAATATTAATCCCACATCTTTAAAGAATTTTAAAATCCCAAAAGGTCTATACAAAACATATAAAAATAATGAGATTAAAATAAAGATTAATAAAATCCCCATATTTTTAATAAATTCATACAATTCATCTTTTTGATTATGTATAAAGTATAACATTGACTGTAAAACCAAAAATCCTGAAAAAACTAAAAATACTATTAAATCAGATGTTGCACCTAAAATAACTGTTGCTGCTGCTACTCCTGCTAAAATAAATAATTTCTTCTGTTTTTCTTTAAGTGCTAATATAAACGTTGCTAAAAAGAAAAATATTGTAAACAAAGCCATTGGCTGAGCTTCTGAAACTCCTGCAGCCATTTTCATTATTGTTGAGGGTAAAGCAGCCATTAAACCTGCTGCAACTAATCCCCATTTTTCTCCAAATTCTTTTTTACAAAATAAATATGCACAAAAAACCAATAATGCTGCTACTAATGGAGGATAAAAAGAACAAATAACAGATAATAAATAATTATTATATGTGCCCCCTTGTGTATATAAGGAATACCAAGAAGCTTCAATGAATTGCAAAACAGGTACATCTCTATGTGAACTTTCAACTAATGGATACCAAGCAGTAGTATCAGTTAAAGGAACAGAACCCTCTGTTAAAATTTGTTGTGTCCCATACATATACCAATATGGATCTAATTCTTGATAAATTGGAGAAAAAGATTGCATTCTTATAAAGAATGCTAAAAAGATAAAAATTAATAAAAGTACATAACCTACATATTTCCAATAATCTTCTCTAATCTCTTTTAATTTTGGAATTGAAATGTCCTGCCAAGCTTTTTCTTTATATGTCCAAAGGATACCTATTATTGTAATAAATACTATTGAACCAAAAGCAAGAGTATATGAAAAATCTATTCCTATAAATGATAATAGAAATAAAATAAACGCAGGTAATATCATACCTAAAATAAATCCTAGAATTAATTTTTCTAATAAATTTAAATTTACATTTTTAAAAAATGGCAATGCAATAAATGTCCCTGGAATAAATGCAGAAAAAAATATCATTAATATTAAACTTAATGGATCAAATGTAAACATGTACTAACCCCCCATAAATTATATATTATTCTTAAATTAAACAATATTTATAAATATAACTTAAAACAAAGTATTTATATGATTAAAGTAGATTTGCACATACATACCATATATTCAAGAGATTCTTTGAATTCATTAGAAAATATAGTAAAAATATGTGAAGAAAAAAATATAATTCCTGCCATTACAGATCATAATTCAGTTAAAGCAATAAAAGAAATAAAAAAAGAATTTCCTAATTTTAGATTTATTCCTGGAAATGAGATAAAAACAGTTCAAGGAGAAATAATTGCTTTATTTTGTGATGAAAAAATCCCAGAAAATTTAACAGCAGAAAAAACAATTGAATTAATACATAAACAAAAAGGTTTGGCAATAGCAGTTCATCCTTTTGCGAAATATAGGTCTGGTTTAAATAATCCAAAATTAATTAAAATGTGTGATATTATTGAGGTATTTAATAGTAGATCAACAACAAAAGAAAATCAAAAAGCAGAAGAGTTTGCTAAAAAAAATAAAATGATTTCATGTGTAGGCAGTGATGCTCATTTTTTGTTTGAAATAGGTAATGCATATCAAGAAATTGAAGATTTTAAAGATGCAACAGATTTTCTTAAAAAACTAAAAAAGGCCAAATTCTACAAAAAACAATCTCCAATATATGTTCATGGAACCACAAAATTGATAGATTATTTTAAAAAATTAAGGGGCTGGAAAAATGAATGATATTCATATTATAGGTGCCGGTCCAGCAGGTTGTTTTGCAGCTATTCATTCTTTAAAACACAATCCATCTAAAAAAATTTTAATTTCAGAAGAACATAATAGTATTGGATTACCAGTTAAATGCTCTGGATTAATTTCAAAAAATGCAGTTGATTTTTTATCTAAAGAAATAAATATCAAAAAGTGCATAAAGAAAAAATTTACAAAAGCAGAAGTCAATTTTGGAAATGAAAAACTAGAATTAAGGTCAAAACAAGCAATGTATTTAATTAACAGACAAGTATTTGATAGATTATGTGCTGAAAAGGCAGAACAATTAGGGGCAAAAATAGAATTAAATACAAAAATAATAAACAAGTACAAATCAAAAACAATAATTGGTGCTGATGGACCACTATCAATTACTGCTGAGTATTTTAAATTTCCAAAAATATCTAAATTTATTGCAACACAACAAGCAAATATAAATTTGAAAGATTTTGATCAAGATACAATTCAAATATTTTTATCTCAGAAATATATCCCTGGTTTTTTTGGATGGTTAATTCCACAGAATGAAGAAGAAACAGAGTTGGGAGTAGGAGTAAGAATACCAAAAGATGGAAAATTAGCTATGGATTATTTAAAATTACAATTAGATATTAAACAAAAATTAAGTTTAAAAGGAGGATTAATTCCGCATGAGATAAGAAAAAAAACATATAAATTAATTGGAAAAAAAAATATTTTTTTAGTTGGAGATTCAGCAGGGCAAGTAAAAAGAACAACAGGAGGAGGAATTTATTATGGTTGTTTATGTGCACAAGAATTAGCAAAAAGTATTGATACTCCTAAAAATTATGAAAAAAATTGGAGAAAGAAATATGAAAAAGATCTCAAAATGCTTTCTTTTTTAAGAAGTTTTATAAATATTCAAAATGATTTAACCTTAAAAGCAGGCTTAAAGAGTTTTAAAGTTTTGGGAATAGAAAGATTAATAGAAAAACATGGAGATCCTGATTCAATTGGGTCTTTGATTGATAGTATGTTAAGGAGATAATCATGAAAAATCTAGAACACATTGCGATAATACCTGATGGAAATAGAAGGTGGGCAAAAAAGAATAAACTGGATTTTATTCTAGGACATAAAAAAGGAACTGAAATTTTAAGACAACTTCTAGATTGGGCAAAAGAATTTGATATTCCTATAATTAGTATATGGGGCTTTTCAACTGAAAATTTTAATAGAGATGAAAAAGAAATTGAATTTTTATTTAATCTATTCAATGAAAAAATTGATGAATATTTAAAAGAATATAATAAACACAAAGCAAAAATAAGATTTATTGGTAATAGATCAAAATTTTCAAAAGAATTTTTTGAAAAAATAGAAAAAGTTGAAACATTAACAAAGGACAACAAAGGATTTCAATTAAATATTTTATTAAATTATGGGGGGAGAGCCGAAATTTTAAAAGTAGTAAACGAATTAAAAAATACAAATGAAGAAATAACTGAAAAATTAATAGAAAATCATTTATATACAAAAGGAATTCCAGATCCAGACTTAATAATAAGAACCTCAGGAGAACGAAGACTAAGTGGATTAATGCCTTGGCAGTCAGTATATAGTGAATTATATTTTGTTGATAAATTATGGCCTGATTTTACAAAAGAAGATTTCAAAAAAGCTATTGAAGAGTATGAAAAAAGAAAAAGAAGGTTTGGTAAATGATTATAAAAATTGATGAAAAAGCGACCACTACTTTTTCAAGAGCTAGGGGGTTAATGTTTAGAAAAAACCCAAAAAGAATACTTTTTATTTTTAATAAAGAAGGCACCTATCCCATCCACTCTCTTTTTGTATTTTTTAAATTTGATGCAGTATATCTGGATAAAAATATGAAAATAATTGAAATATTTGAAGGGATAAACCCTTTTACTCTAATTATAAAACCACAAAAAAAGGCTAAGTATTTGTTGGAAATGGAAGTAGAAAGTGTTAAAAAGCTTAAATTACATAAAAATATCGTTATTAAAACAAAATAAAGGTGTGTTTATGCTTGGATGGATAATAAAAAAAGAAGATGCTGATTATATATTAGACCTGCCAAAATTAAGTGAGGATGAACAAAAAGTAGTTTATGGAGTAGAAGAACTCTTCAAAGAAGCATCAAAATATGGGGATATTGATTCAAAAGAAAAAGCAAAAAAGAAGTTAAAAAGTTTAATTACCTTACATCTTAAAGACCTTAAAATTATGGCAGATGAAGATCAAATAAATTACTTAACTGAGATATCAACAGCACATATTTTTGGATTTGGATTTTTAGATAAATTATTGAACGATGATGAAATTGAAGAAATAGGAATAATAGGATTGAATACTCCTGTATATATTTACTTAAGAAATAAAGGATGGCAAAGAACAAACGGATATTTTACAGATATTGAATTAGTTATAGACATAATAAACAAAATGGCAAGGCAGCTAGGAAGAAGAATAACTTACCAAAGTCCAAGGTTAAATGCAGTTTTACCAAATGGCGCAAGACTTCATGCGTCTATACCTCCAATTTCTAAGGTAGAATTAACAATAAGAAAACCCAAAGAAAATCCTATGACTGTATTTGATTTGATAAAATATAAAACAATAAATGAAGAAGCATTGAGTTTAATATGGTTATTAATGCAATCTGACCTATCTGTATTAATATCAGGTAATACTGCGTCTGGTAAAACTACAACTTTAAATTCTATATTCTCATTTATTCCATTAACAGAAAGAATATTGATAACAGAAGAAACCCCAGAAATTAACATCCCTCATTTTCATAAAGTTAATATGGTTTCAAATGCAGAATTAGGAATCACAATAAGTTCATTAGTTTCTGATAACTTAAGAATGAGACCAGATAGAGTAATTGTTGGAGAAGTTAGAAATGAGGAAGAAGTCCAAGCACTAATTGATACTATTCTGAGTGGTCAAGCAAGAGGTAGTTATGCAACATTTCACGCACAATCTTCAAAGGAAACTTTAAGGAGATTACATTCATTAGGAGTTTTAGATATTGATTTACAATCAATAGATCTGATAATAGTACAAAGAAGAATGATGAAATATGATGTTAAAACAAGAGAAATAAAAGAAATTAGAAGAATTATTGAAATATCTGAAGTAGATAAAGAAAGTTCTATGAAAACACAAAATTTATTTGAATATGATTATGAAAAAGACGGATTAATTCAAGTATATAAAAACTCAAAATTATTAGAGCAAGTAAGAAAAAGTTTAGGATTAACAAAAAAAGAATTAGAAGATGAATTAAAGGCTAGAACGGAATTCTTAAAAAAATTCAAAAAAGAAAATATTAATTTCAATGAATCAGTTAATGAAATCCAAAAATTTGCTTTTAAAAAGTGAGCTATATGATAAATCTAGAAAATACAGTAAATAAATTTGAGAACTTACCTTTAAGGAATATATTTACTGAAAATTCACTTAAACATTTAAAATTAGATATAAAAAAAGCAGATTTAAATATACATGCACGAACATTTATGGTTTTTTGTTTCTACACCTCAATAGCTACTGGAATATTAATTTTTTTGATATTATCTTTAATTAATCAAATAACAAATGGCATACTTTTAGGGTTAATTTGTTTTGGGATTATGTTTTTTGCATTAAAATCAATACCTAAAATTAAAAAAAAGATAAGAGCAGAAGAATTTGAAAGAGATTTGCCTTTAATATTACGATCTATTGCTATCCAATTAGAAATTAATATGGCATTTGAAAAAACAATAGAATATGTTGCCTCTGCAGGCTATCCTATGTCTTATGAATTTGATAGAGTTTTAAAAGAAATTAAAGCCGGAACGAGCGTTCCGAAAGCATTTACAAATATGGCAGAAAGAATTGATTCTCTAGTTGTCAAGAGAACTGTAAATCAATTAATAATAACGTATGAAAGGGGAGGAAAAGGTGAAACACTAAAACAAATTGCAAATGAATTAGTGGATATTCAATTTTCAAAATTAAAAGAATTTGAATCTAAAATGTCATTCATCAGTTTAATATTTATTGCAGTTGCTTGTTTAATTCCTGCTTTTTTTGAAATTTTTGTAATAGTTGGAGGTATGATGTTACCAGTTAGTATAGAACCAATGCACTTATGGATAATGTTCTTATTTGTTTTTCCTTTTTTTGATATATTAATTATTGGTATAATAAAATTAAAAACTCCAAGTGCAACAGATATAAGAAAATTAACATTAAAAAAAGAAATATATCAAATTGAAAAATATTTAAATGAAATTAAATTTCAATTTAAATTTAAAAAATTATTAATTATTTCTTCAATTATGGGATTTATTTTAGGTATAACTTTCATATTTTTAGCAATAACTTTTTCAAAATTATTACTTATTTTTGCATTGATTTCTTTACTTCTCCCAATTTTAATATTTTTATACCTCTCTTATATTATTGAACAAAGAATACTCAAAATGGAACATGCTCTTCCAGATTTATTATTTCAAGCTGCATCTTTTCAAAAAGGTGCTGGTACTGAAGAACCAATAAAACAAATGGCCAAATATGACTATGGACCACTATCAAACGAATATGCAATTGCATACAGACAAATAAAAGCAGGATTAAGTATTGAAACCGCATTAACAAATATGTATGAAAGAAATTCTTCTCCACTGATAGAAAGAGCTAATAAAATGCTTATTTACGGATTTCAAACTGGTGCTGATATGTATCAAGCACTCAGAGAAACAGCAGAAGATATGTTTTCTTTATTTTCATTAATTAGAGAAAGAAGAGCTGTTTTATCATTACAAAAATATACTATATTAATAGGGGGAACTATGTTAGTTCCATTAATTTTAGGAATAGTGCTACAAGTAATGAGTAGCTTGGATTTAAGTGTTATAATGAATTATCTAGGACAAAAAATAGACACTAAGTCAATACTTGAAACAAGTTCAATAGTAATACCAATTTATCTAGTTATTTATTCATTCCTATCTAGTTATATGATTGCAGACCAAGAAGGAGAACCAAAAAAAGCAGTTATTTATTTTATATTCATGGCTTGTTTATCCTATTTAATATTTAATTTAGCTGCTTCTACTCAATTAATCACATAGAATATGACACATTTATAAAACTTGTTCTCCTATCAATTTTACAATAAAGGAGGTTTTATAATGGCGATAGAATTTATAATCACAGAAAAAAAAGCAGGTTTAAAAAAACCAGTATTAATTGAAGGTCTTCCAGGATTGGGATTGGTTGGTACTATAGCTGCAAGTTATTTAGTTGAAAGATTAAATATGAAACCTTACGGTTATATAACAAGTGAAAAATTTCCTCCTTTAGTTGCAATCCATGATCATAAACCAGAATATCCAATTAGATTATACTATTCAAAAAAATATAATTTAATTGTATTATTATCTGAATTTATTATCCCTTTATCTTCAGTTAAGGAATTAGCAGATGAAATATATAAATTTTCAAAATCTAAGAATGTAAAAGAAATTGTATCACTTGGGAGTATTGCAATAAAAGGAGACCAAGATACAGTATATGTAATTGCTAGTGAAGAAAAAGGTAAAAATAAAACAAAAAAATTAAAAGAAGTTGAACTAATAAAAGAAGGCGCAACTACAGGTGTAACTGCAATGTTATTGGCAAAAGGATCTCTAGACGACAATATATCTGTAATTTCTTTACTAGCAGAAGCAAATCCAGAATACGTTGATCCTAAAGCAGCTTCAATGGTATTACAAAGATTGAATGAATTATTACCAAACTTAAAAGTTAACACTGCACAATTAGATAAGGAAGCTAGAGATATGGAAAAAAGAATGAAGGAAATAATTGGAAAGGGAAAAATGGCGCAAAAAAGATATAAAGATATGGAAAGTGAAAATGTAGTTTCAAGTATGTATGGTTAAGGAGATGATATAAATGAATAAATTAATTATAAGTATATTATTATGTCTCATTTTATCTACATTCGCAATAAATATGAATGGACAAGACATAACTGAAAACGAACTTTTACTATTTAAAACCCAATATAATCAAAATATTGATAAAGTTCCAGGGATAGCAATAAGTATATTCGGAAATGAAAAAATGACATTATATGTTAAAGAATATGAAAATAACCCAATCTATATTTCCATGAATAATGGGTATGTGGCAAATATTGGATTTGGAGAAATGCCTGAAAAAACTATGAATGTATATACTGATGAAAATACAATTAAAAAAATTGGAACAAATGAAATGACCTTTGCAGAAGCTTTACAGCAGGGAAAAATAAGATATGAAGGAGTAGGTATTTTAAATGGAATAAAAGTTGGGATAGCAAATATTGGTATAACAATTTGGTCTTGGTTTGCAGGATAAAAAACCAATAAAAGCTTTTTTAAATACATTTATTCTTAAAATATCCACTAAAACACTTGTTTTAGTTTTAACATATATTAAACATAAGGATGGCAGTCATATTTAAACAAGTTTAAATTACTGTCATAAAAAACATGTTAAAAGCAGGGGTGGCGGAGTCTGGTCAATAGCCTTTCTTTTCTTTAAAGAAAAGAAACCCTAGGGAAAGAAAAGAACTAGGAAAGGTTGACTAATCGCGCAGGACTTAAGTAAAACCCTTTTTCTTTTAAAAGAAAAAGTTTTTTATCCCAAAAAGAAACTGGGAAGACATCCTGTGACTTAGTGTCTGCGAGGGTTCAACGCGAAGCGTTGAGATTTTGAACGCTATGCGTTCAAAAAGGATCTCAAAATTCGAAGAATTTTGACTTCAAT
This sequence comes from Microcaldota archaeon, assembly GCA_020854825.1. Classification (GTDB taxonomy): domain Archaea; phylum Micrarchaeota; class Micrarchaeia; order Anstonellales; family JAHKLY01; genus JAHKLY01. The sequence goes on from JAHKLY010000003.1 coordinate 81,337, forward strand.
TTTGATTCGCTGAACAAATCCCTTCCCCTGCACTTTTATTTATATTATTAAAAAACCAATAGTCTTAGAGTATAGAAAGTTTTTTAAAGCACAAAATACCCTAAAAATACACAAAACATGATGAGGTTGATGAAAATGGGAAAAACATTTATTATAAATGGACGACAAAATTCATTCATAGGAATATATCGTGAAGGTGAAGCCCCAAATAGCAAAACATTAGAAATAAGTTTTGGGCAAAGATTTGGAACTGGTCCAATAAACACTTTACATATAGGATCAAACCCTACTCCATATAAAGAAGGACAAGAAAAAAAGAAAGAAAAAGCTATTTTGGAGACCAAAAGAAAAGAAAAAGAATATGCAAGAATAGTAGTAGGCAGAATTAAAAAAAGTTATGAAAATAAATAATTATTTTCTAGCAAAAACTAAATAAGCAGTATGCATCAAGCCCTGGTGGACAGGCCTTGTACCTTTTTCTTTTATTAAATACTCTCTTTCTATTGTTTCAATTGTAAAAATATCTTGGAATTTTTCGTGTTCGCATTCTTTTACAAACTCTTTTACTTGCTCTAAATTAGTTAAATAACCAACTAAAAACTTTCCTTTCTTAAGAACTTTTATTGAATATTTAACTGCTCTTTCTGCATGTGGCATGTCTAACATAACTAAATCTACTTTTTGTTTCTCAAATTTAACATCAAATCCAGATTCAACAATATCTTTATTTTGAATTTCAATATTTTCTAAAAAAGATCTTTTGATATTCTCTTTGGCAAATTCAAAAAACTTTTCATCTTTTTCATAAGTATAAACTTTTTTACAAATATTAGCTAATGACACAGTTAAAAAAGCACTTCCAGTACCTGCTTCAATACAAATTGAATCTTTTCCTACTCCTGTATAAGCAATTATTGGACCTATATCTTTAGGTAAAATAACGGCTGGCCCGCCTCTTTTTAAATTTTCTAAAACTGGATTTAATCTTAATTCTTCCATATAATCACCTAAATTGCAGCTAATAAAAGCGCTATCAACCCAATAAATAATAATACTAAACTTATATTTCTACTTTTTCTTAAAAACTTATTTGAACTATCTTTAATCATACCTATTGATAGATAAATAAAACCAATATCACATACTAAAACCAATATCATAGAAGGCAAATATTGATTTAAACCATAAATAAAAGGTAAAGGAGTTAAACATATAAATAAAATATAAAATAATGCTGCTAGATATGTTGAATTTTTAATTCCTATCTTCATTGGCAACGTTTCTGCTTTTCTTGCTTTTTTATCTCCTTCAACATCTTCTATAGTTTTAATAATCTCTCTTGCTAACCCAACAAAAAATCCAATTATGAATAAAATTAAAATCGTAAAATTTAAATTAGTTGAATAAATATAATTACCATAAATAAATGGAATTGCCATAGTAAATGCAATATAAATATTACCTAATAATGGCATGTCTTTCAATTTATAATTATATAACAATGATAAAAAAGCAAAGCCAGAAGCTATAAAAAAAGGTATCGGCCATGCATCAACAAATGCTGAAGCTATTATCCCTATTAAATAAGAAGTTAAACAAAAGATAACAACAAATTCTCTTGAAAAAACACCTTTAGTTAATGGTCTATCTACTTTCTTATTTATTTTATCTGATTCAATATCTAAATAATCATTTAATGCAAAAGCTGCCATGCAAATAAAAAAAGGCGCAATCAAAGACAAATATAAATTATAATCTAAATTTGGAAAACCACCTAACACAATTATTTGCGCAATTAAAACAGCAATAACTAACATTATTGAATGCTCTATTCTAACAAGCTTAAAAAACTCTATTACCTTATTCATATATATGATTTAATATGAAACATTTAAATACTTTCAACAATACTATATTATATGATTTTATGGAACTTTTTCATTCATTACCCTATACATTCTTAGGAATGGAAAAATCAAAAGATGCATTTGAAAGCGCAAAAGTAGTATTATTACCAGTTCCATATGATGGAACTCAATATCCCTATAAAGGCGCTGCCAATGGTGCAAGAGCAATAATAGAAGCTTCAAGACACATTGAAACTTTTGATGATGAATTAAATTTAGAATTAGAAGATCTTGGTATTTACACATTAGATGAATTAGAAATTAGTTTAGAAAGTGCTTTAGAAACAATAAAAAGAGTACAAGAAGCAGTTGAAGAAATTTTAGATAATAAAAAAATGCCTATCATATTAGGAGGAGAACATTCTATTTCATTAGGCGCAGTAAGAGCAATAAATGCAAAAATGGAAAATGTATCTGTATTGCAATTAGACGCACATGCAGATTTAAGAAATGAATTTAAAGGATGTAAATATGCACACACTTGTGTAATGAGAAGAATAAATGAAATTTCACATTATGTAGGTGTAGGCATAAGAAGTATGTCAAAAGAAGAAAAAGAATTTATAGAAGAAAATGAATTAGATATTTATGGAACTAATTTTAACTCAAATGAAATTTTAGAAAAATTAAAAGACAAAGTTTACATAACAATTGATTTAGATGTATTTGATCCTTCAATAATTCCATCTGTGGGAAACCCAGAACCTCAAGGATTATTTTGGATTGAAATTTTAGAATTATTGAAAAAAATAGCACAAGAGAAAGAAATAATTGGGTTTGATATCGTAGAATTGTCTCCAAATTCTAATAAAATTTCAGATATTTATGCGGCTAAATTAATCTGTAAAATCTTAAGCTTTTCTTTCTTTTCAAAGTTCTAAAATTAACTCCGGCATATTCTGCTTTTTTACCTAATCTCTCTTCAATTCTTAATAACCTATTATACTTTGCTGTTCTTTCAGCTCTTGCAGGGGCACCTGTTTTAATTTGACCTGTTTCTAATCCAACTGCCAAATCTGCAATTAATGTATCCTCAGTTTCTCCACTCCTATGTGAAACAACAACATTCAATCCTTTTTCATAACACATTTTAACTGCTTCAAAAGATTCAGCAATAGTCCCAATCTGATTTACTTTTAATAATAAAGCATTCATCGACTTATGAGTAATTGCTTTTTTGATTCTATTAATATTTGTCACTGTAAGGTCATCGCCTATAATTTGAACCTCTTCTCCTATTCTTTTATTTAAAATAGAAAATGAGTCAAAATCTTCTTCATCAAATGGATCCTCAATACTAACTATTGGATATCTAGCAACTAAATTTTCATAATAATCCACCATTTCATAAGCTTCTAAATTTTTTCCATCTATTAAATATGCATTGGTATGTTTATTATAAAATGCAGATGCTGCTGCATCTAACCCTATAAATATTTTATCTTCATATCCTGCTTCTTTAATCGCATGTACAATAGCATCTAATGCTTCTTCAGAAGTTTTAAAATTTGGGGCATACCCTCCTTCATCTCCAACATTTTTACTACTTTTTCCATAATTTATAGATAAATACTTTCCTAATATATGATAAACCTCACTACACCATTGTACTGCCTCTTTAAATGAAGAAGCAAATAACGGTAATATCATAAATTCTTGAATTGCTAATGAATTTCCTGCATGTTGTCCCCCATTTATAATATTCATCATAGGAACTGGTAAAATATTTCCTCCGAGATATTCATACACTTCAGTTTTATTTATTTTTGCTGCTGCTTTAAGCATCGCCATTGAAACTGCAGTTGTTGCATTTGCCCCTAATTTAGATTTTGTTGGTGTTCCATCTAATTTTATTAATTGTCTATCAAGTTTATTATGTCTTAAAACGTCTTTACCTTTTAGAACATCACCAATTATTGTGTTTACATTTTCTATTGCTTTCAAAACTCCTTTACCTTCAAATCGAATTGGGTCGTTATCTCTTAATTCAAGTGCTTCATGGATGCCTGTTGATGCCCCACTTGGAGCTACTCCCCTAAAACTTTTTATCCCAATATATAACTCTACTTCTACTGTTGGATTTCCTCTTGAATCTAATATCTCCCTTGCGTTAAGTTTTTTAATTTTAGCCACTATGTCATTAAAACAATAAGATTTATAATTTATACTATTTTAAATGCTATTATGAAAGCGATTATCATTTTATTTTTAATAATTGGAATGTGTTTTGCAACCATAGATATACTAAGTCCAATATCTAAAAATGTAGAAAATAGAGAAATAGTTTATCTTGGAACTATGGGACCTGGACAAACTATTGGAATTTCTTTTAATCCAGAAGTATACAAAGGAGGCAAATATGGAACTGGAGGATTTTGGGATTATATAGAAATTATTGATGTACCAAATGGATGGAAAGGATTTGAAAGTAAACTTTATGCTAATCCTTCACAAATAGAAATTACTGCTGCAAAAAACGCACCTGAAGGAAATTATAGTTCTACCATACTCATCCACGATGAGAATAATGCAGATGAATTAGGACAAATTACTTTATTTTTAATAACTGAAATAAAACACGATTTAATTGATGTAGATGTTACTCCAAAATCAAAAAAAGTAGGCACAAATCAACCTGCAATAGTCACAATTAAACTTAAAAATAAAGGGATGGTTCCAGATAAATTTGAAATCAGTTCTTCTGGAATACAACATTGGGATTTTAAAAAAAGTGTATATGTTCCTGGAAATGAAGAAATAGAGCTTTTATATGAAATAGTTGGAAATGAAGAAGAAAAATATAACATTCAAATAACTGCAACTTCTGAAAGTTCTAGTATTATAACTAACTCTAAAAAAATAGAATTAACAGTAGATACCAATCTAATCTCAGATTGGAAAGCAACTAACAATGGCCTATTAATATTTCCTATAATCGAAGCACCTATTTATTCCTTAATGGGTTTAATAAGTAACTTATTTTAACTTTTTTTACCAAAAGTATTTTAAAGAACTAAATATATAACTAATTTAGGGAGAATATGAAAGTTAACAATATTTTTTGTATTTTAATAATTTTACTTTTAATTAATTTAAGTTTTTCTAGTTTTAAAATTTCTATTTTAAAAACAGGAAATGGAGATGGAGAAATTGAAAGTATTCCATTTGGAATTGATTGTGGATGGTATTGTAATCGAAATTTTGATGAAGGAACTGAAATAACTTTATTCGCAACTCCCAATGTTAGATCCTCATTTATTAGATGGGAAGGAGCATGTTCTGGTACAGAAACTGAATGTGTTGTTTTAATGAATGAAGATAAAGAAGTAATAGCACTATTTGGAGGAACAGAACTGAGTATATTAAAAACAGGAAATGGAGATGGAAGAATAAGGAGTGCCCCGTTTGGAATTGATTGTGGGGATCATTGTAATAGATTTTTTCCTATTGATTCTGAAATAATACTAACTGCTGAACCTAATATTAGATCTTCATTTATTAGGTGGGAAGGAGCATGTTCTGGTACAGAACCTGAATGTGTTGTTTTAATGAATGAAGATAAAGAAGTAAAGGCTATTTTTGAAAGTGCATATTTAAATGTAAATATTCAAAATGAAAACGGAGACGGAACTGTTGAAAGTTTACCTTTTGGTATTATTTGTGAACCCTATTGTAGTAAAGGATTTCCTATTAATACGACAGTTCAATTAACTGCCACACCAGATGGGAGTTCTTCATTTATTAAATGGAGAGGTGCATGTAATAGTACAGAGTTAGTATGTAATATTTTAATGACTGAAAATAAAGATGTTTCTGCTGTTTTTGGAAGAGAAGAAATTTCAAGAATAAACATTAAAAAAGAAGGTATGGGAGATGGCAGAATATTGAGTGCACCATTTGGAATTGATTGTGGATTTCATTGTTCTAAAGAGTTCCAATTAAATACTGAAATTACTTTAATAGCTGAACCAAATATGCATTCTACATTTATTAGATGGGAGGGGGCATGTTCTGGTACAGAACCTATCTGTAACTTAATTGCAGATGAAGATAAAGAAATTACTGCTATTTTCGAAAGTGCTAAACTCACAGTTGAAAAAACAGGAAGTGGAAAAATTGAAAGTTTACCTTTTGGGATTGATTGCGGACTTCATTGTAATAAATATTTCCCTTTGAATTCAGAAATAAAATTAATTGCAACACCTACTACTAGATCTTCTTTTATTAGATGGGAAGGAGATTGTACAGGAACAGAACCAGAATGTAATATTTTAATGAATGAAAACAAAGGGGTTAGAGCAATATTTAATAGTTTTCAAGTAACAATTAATAAAATTGGAGAGGGAGATGGCAGAATATTGAGTGCGCCATTTGGAATTGATTGTGGACTTCATTGTAGAAGTTTTTTTGCCCAAAATACTAAATTAATTTTATTTGCAATTCCTAATGTTAGATCCTCATTTATGGGTTGGGGTGGGGCATGTTCAGGAAATGAATATTCATGTATTATAGATATAAATGATAATACTGAAGTTACTGCTGAATTTGATAGTACTCCTATTGAAAATAGATTTGAAGAAAATTTAAAAATTATAAGAGAACTCATAAAATTAAGAAATAATCTTTAATATTTTTAAAATCATCAAATAACCTACTTTTTTAATATTATACATATCATAAATAAATTGTGAAAAGGGTAATTAAAGAAATTGTTGAAGCGATTATTAAAAATCCAAATACAGATTTAGAAAATACTAAACGAATTTTTTGTAAGAAATATTCATTAAAACAATTTATTAAAAACTCACAAATTTTAGAAGAATTAAAAAAACAAAATAAATTAAATAACGCATTATTATTAAAATTAAAAAAAGCGCCTTCAAGAACTATCTCGGGTGTAACTCCTGTTGCAGTAATGTCTTTTTCAGGTTGTCCACATTCTGGTTGTATTTATTGTCCTAGGGGAAAAGAAGCAGCACAAAGTTATACTGGGGAAGAACCCGCCGCACTTCGTGCTAGACAAAATCAATTTGATGCATATAAACAAGTTAAAGCTCGTTTAAGACAATATAAAGAAATGGGACATCCAATGGATAAATGTGAATTAATAATAATGGGAGGAACATTTTTATCAAATAAAGAAAAATACAAACGATCTTTTATCAAAGGATGTTTTGATGCATTTAATAATAAAAAAAGTAAAACATTAAAACAAGCTCAAAAATTAAATGAAAAAGCAGAACATAGAGTTATTGGTTTAACAATCGAAACTAGGCCAGATTATGTTTTTATTGATGAAATGCTTTCATATGGTTGTACAAGAGTTGAATTAGGAGTTCAAGTTTTAGATGATAAAATTTATAAAAAAGTGAATAGGGGACACACCTTAAAAGATGTAATTGATGCTACTAAAAAATGTAAAGAAGCTGGTTTAAAAATAAATTTTCACATAATGATTGGTTTATTTCAAAGCCCAAAACAAGATATCCAAATGTTTAAAGAATTATTTTCAAATCCTGATTTTAAACCAGATATGCTTAAAATTTATCCGACAATGGTTATGGAAAATACAAAACTTTATGATTTATGGAAAAAAAAGAAGTACAAACCATATGATGCTGAACAGGCTGCAGAAGTTATTTCAGAATGCTATAAATATATCCCAGAATATGTTCGTGTAATGCGTGTTCAAAGAGACATACCTACTCCTTTGATTACTGCAGGGGTTGAAAAAAGTAATTTGAGACAATTAGTTGAAGAAAAATGTAAAAAGAAAAAAATAGAAATAAAAGAAATACGTTTCAGAGAAGCAGGTCTGCAGAAATCAAAATTTGGAAAAGAGATTAATGAAAAAAATATTAAATTAAAAATAAAAAAATATTCTGCTTCAAAAGGAACTGAATATTTTATTTCTTTTGAAGATAAAAATATTTTAATTGGTTTTTTACGTCTAAGAATTTGCGCAGATAAAAAAGCAATTGTTAGAGAACTACATGTTTATGGTTCTGAAATAAATATTGGCGCAGAGTCTACTGAGTCAGTACAGCATAAAGGTTTTGGAAAACGCTTATTAAAAAAAGCAGAAGAAATTACAAAGAAAAATAAAATAAATAAATTATATATTATTTCGGGCATTGGTGTGCACGAATACTATTACAAATTAGGCTACTCTTTAGATGGTTTTTATGTTAGCAAACAAATTAATTCAGAATTTTAACAAAACCTTTATAAAGAGATGTTATCTATAAATATAACACTAATTTTATTTCCAACGTGCGCTTGTCGCAAACGAGGGAATTTTTAACTCTTGAAAAAGAGTAAGTTTTAATTTGAAATCTAATTATTATTGGATTTGTCGCAGGCTTCAAATGGAATAATACAAGGAGTAAAGACGTAAGTGGTGAAAACCTGAAAAGTCAATTTCAAGTCTTGTAATACAGTATAGTGTGCTCAAAATTAGGATCAATTCCAGTTGATCCTGCTGGAGGGTACTGCTTTCAGAATTCGATTAAGCCATGCAAGTTAGCCCTTCCACTTGGAAGGACGGCAAACGGCTGAGTAACACGTAGTCAACCTGCCCTAAGGACGAGTATAACCTTGAGAAATTGAGGGGAATCCTCGATAGATAATAGATACTGGAATGTTCTATTGTCCAAATAGTTTGTGAATTGGAGCAATTCTGCCTTAGGATGGGACTGCGGCCGATTAGGCTGTTGGTGAGGTAACGGCTCACCAAACCGATAATCGGTAGGGGCATTGGGAGATGGAGCCCCCAGAAGGGAACTGAGACAAGGTCCCTAGCCCTACGGGGTGCAGCAGGCGCGAAACCTTTACAATGCACGAAAGTGTGATAAGGGGATTCTGAGTGGTAGTGGACAAAGTTCACTGCCTTTTGCTAAGTGTAAACAGCTTGGCGAATAAGGACTGGGTAAGATCGGTGCCAGCCGCCATGTTTTTAGCAACATAGTGTTGCTATTAACACGGTAAGCGGTAATACCGACAGTTCAAGTGGTACCCACGAATACTGGGTCTAGAGAGTCTGTAGCCGGTTAAATAAGTTCACTGTGAAATCTTGGGGCTCAACTTCAAGGCGTGCAGTGAATACTGTTTGACTCGAGAGCGGAGGAGGTCAGGAGTACTCATAGGGTATGGGTTAAATCAAGTGATCCTATGAGGACTATCAGTGGCGAAGGCGCCTGACTAATACGCATCTGACGGTGAGAGACGAAGGCCAGGGGAGCAAACGGGATTAGATATACTCCTAAGAAAAAATTTTATAAATGTTAGCAGAGAGAATAACATATGTGGTTAGAATTCAGGGTAAAAGAATTTATAAAAAATAATCCAAAAATAGTTAAAAAGCAAAATAAATATGTTTGGGGAAAATCAAAAACCCTAACAAAAATCCCAAAAGACACAATCTTATTATTAAGAACCATTGGGATAATTCATGGAGATGGAAATATGAGTAATGAAAGAATTCTTATTTCTGAGAAGGAATTTGATTTCCAGATAAGATTGCACAACTATTTTAAAAAATTATTCGGAATGGAATTTAATATATATCAAGACAAAAACAGAAATACCTTTTATTTGCATTCTAAAAATAAGGTGGTTTATAATTTTTTAAACCAAGTTTTAGAAATTCCAAAAGGATCAATAAGAAAAAATATTAAAATACCTTCATATTTTGAAAATCTCAATCAAAATGAAATAAATTCTTATGTTGAAGGATTATTTGATGCAGAGGGATCTGTAAAAATAAAACAAGCAGAGTTGAATTTCTGTTCCAACTCAAAGATACTGTTTGATTTTGTAAAAGAGATATTGAATAAAAATGAAATAATTTTCTCTCCATATAGCAAAAAAAGAGAAGAAAGAAAAAATATAGAATATAATATTTATGGAAAAAATAATTTAAAGAACTTTCAAAGTAGGATAGGATTTTCTCATCCTACTAAAATCAAAAAGCTAACAAAACATATTTCTTAGGAGTACTAAAAACCCCGGTAGTCCTGGCAGTAAATTATGCAGACTTGGTGTTATCCTTCCCTCGAGGAATGGTAGTGCCGAAGCGAAGGCGTTAAGTCTGCCACCTGGGGAGTACGGTCGCAAGACTGAAACTTAAAGGAAAAGATATTAGAAAAATCTAGCCGGAATCCTACTCTCTTTAAAAGTATTTAAAAAGGTAAAAAAAATATTATCTATATGGATATAAATTTATTTTACTTTACTGGTGCTTTAAGAGATGGTAGTATTGATTTCAGAGAAAGAAAAAATTATGAATTGAGAATATATCAAGATGATGAACGATTTCTTTTAAATATAAAGAAAATTTTAAGGAAAATGTTCAGGACAAAAGTAAGAATTAAAAACAATTTACTTAGAATGAATGGAAAAAATACAATAAAAAGAATAATTGAATTAACTGGATTCAAAAGTCCTCAAGTATTTTGGGATACTCCAGAATTCATTAAAAAAGGAAATCGAAAACAAATTTGGTATTATGTTGGAGGTTTCTTTGATGCTGAAGGAGGAGTACCTAAAAAAACAAATGGTCAAAAATATATTTCTTTTGATCAAAAAAATAAAGATTGTCTTATTTTTATCCGGGATTTTTTGTTAAAAGAAGGATTTAATCCTACTAATTTAACAAATACTGGAAAAGTATGGCAATTTAGACTTACACGAAAAAAAGAAATCAAAAAATTTTATATTAATTTAATTTCTTTTCATTCTAAAAAAAGAGTAGGATTTGTAAAATAATTTCTAATATCTCCTGAATTGGCGGGGGAACACCACCAGGGGTGGAAGCTGCGGTTCAATTGGATGAAACGCCTGGAATATTACCTGAGGCGACAGCAGAATGACGGTCAGACTAAAGATCTTGCCAGACGCGCTGAGAAGTGTTGCATGGCCATCGTCAGCTCGTGCCGTGAGGTGTCACGTTAAGTCGTGTAACGAGCGAGACCCTTGCTCTTAGTTGCTATCTATATCTCCGGATATGGAGCACTCTAAGAGGACTGCCCGCGTTAAGTGGGAGGAAGATGAGGGCTACGGTAGATATCCACCTTGGTTCGTAATTATTATAAAGTCTTGGTCCGTAATAAATAAATGGGAAAACTTAAAACCTCTATTGAAGAAATAAAAAAAGGAATTGAAATAATTAAAAAAAGTAAAAACATATTCAAAACACTTGGTGAAAATCCGAAATTAATTTTAATTTTTAGACTTAATACTGGACTTTCACAAACAGAATTAGAAAATAAATTAAATATGAGTAAAAATATATACAAATATGAAATAGGAAAAATAAAAAAAATGAGAAAAAAAACAATTGAAAAATATTTATCTGTTTTGAATACAAACTTAAATTCTAAAAAAATAATAAAAAACTATCATAATTCACTTAGTGAATCAAAAGGATGGTTTAAACCAAATAATTACACAAAAAAAGCAATGGAAGCAAGAAGAAAAAGTGCTATAATAGGCAATAAAAATAAAAAAGGCACAAAACAAGAAAATAATTTAGCAAATATTTTGAAAAAAAATAATGTTAAATATAAACAAGAATATCCATTACTTAAAAACACAATTGTCGATTTTTTTATACCTAATAAAAATATAATCATAGAATGTAAACAAATTCAAACTCATAATAGACAATTTTTTAGAAAGAGATTAAAAGAATTGGCATATCAAGGATATAAAATAAAATTTCATAAAAAAAATCTTTTTTTAATAGCATTCATTGAATCAAAATTAAAGATTCAAAAAATAGATGTTGAAGAGTTAAACGGACCATTTGATAAAATATTTACAGATTATAATAAATTTTTGATATTTTTAACCAAGGTGTGATAGCCGAAGTCAGTATGACCTGAATCCTCAGGGCTACACGCGGCTTACAAAGACCGGGCCAATGGGCAGCGACTCCGAAAGGAGAAGCCAATCTCAAAAACCCGGCCTAAGTTCGGATCGAGGGTTGAAACTCACCCTCGTGAAGCTGGAATCCCTAGTAATCGCATGTCAGGATTTTGTTTATTTATAATAAACAGACTGGAATCGTGCGATGAATACGTCCCCGTTCCTTGCACACACCGCCCGTCAAATCACCCAAGCGAGGTGTTGGTGAGGCGCTAATTTAGGTTAGTGTCGAGCCTGTGCTTTGTGAGGGGGGTTAAGTCGTAACAAGGTATCCGTAGGGGAACCTGCGGATAGATCACCTCCTTAATTAAATATTTAGGGAAAAATTTTCAATAAGTTGCAAGACCGATTGAGGGAATACACCATATTTGTATTTACTCCTGTTAAAATCCATTTGAAGCTTTCTGCTTCAAAGCTTTCAATCAAAGATTGAAATCCATTTGAAGCTTCGCTCCAAATCACTCAAATCTTTTTAAAATTAGTGTAAACTTTAAAAAATGGGGCTACTGAGATTTTCATAAATTGAAATCTATTTTGAATTTCTGAAAAACCTCTTTTTAAATAAAAAAGTTTTACTCAGATCCCTGGTCCCCGAAACCAGGAGGATACCAGATTACCCCATAGCCCCAATAAAATATAAAACATTAAAAATATAAATACAAACAAATAACAAACTTATATGAAAATTAAACTAACACCAGAAATGAGTTATGTTATTGGATTGTGGAAACTTAGAAGAATACCTGAAGGAATAGGAATTTCAGGTAATGAAAATTTAAGGACTGCCTTCATTAAAGGAGTATTAAATGCGAAACTAACAACTCCTGAAAAAATAATAATAGACAGAATGAAAGTGTTCTTTTATCATACTGCATATAGAAAATACTTTCAAGATATTTTAAAAGAACAAGAAGAAAAATTTAAATATCATAATGATTACTCTAGAGCTTTTTTAGCAGGATTATATGATTCTAAAGGAGGAATCTCAAAAGATAAAAAATTCTTATATATAGTAGATACAGACAAACATGATGAAATGACACTATTAAGACTTGGATTCAAAGTAAAATTATATAAAAAACAATTAAATATTGCAGAAAAAAATAACTTTTTAGCATATATTGGGAAATATAGAAAAATGGATGTTTAAACAAATACTTTAAAATTATTCATCTCTAATAAATATTTAAATTAGGTGTTTAAAATGAAAAAATTTTATATTACAACAGCAATACCTTATGTTAATGCAGCCCCTCACTTAGGCCATATCTTAGAATATGTACAAACAGATGTTATTGCTAGATACCATAGATTAAAAGAGGATGATGTCTTTTTCTTAACTGGTGCAGATGAAAATAGTTTAAAAAATGTTCAAGCAGCAGAAAAATTAGGAATAACTACTAAAGAATTATGTAATATCAATACTGCAATTTTTATTGAAGCTTGTAATAAATATAATATTTTATATAATCATTTTATAAGAACATCAAATGAAGAAGAACATTTTCCTGGCGTTAAACAGATATGGAATTTATGTTATGAAAATGGAGATATTTATAAAAAGAAATACAAAGGATTATACTGTGTAGGATGTGAATGTTTTTATAAAGAGGATGAATTAGAAAAACAAGGAGATAACTATATTTGTCCAGAACATAAAAAACCAGTAGAAATAATTGAAGAAGAAAATTATTTTTTCAAATTATCAAATTATCAAAATAAATTAATAGAATTAATAGGAAATGATATATACAAAATAATACCTGAATCAAGAAAAAATGAGATAATAAGTTTTATTGAAAAAGGATTAGAAGATTTTAGTATTTCAAGATCAAAAGAAAGAGCACATGGGTGGGGAATACCAGTACCAAATGATGAATCACAAATTATGTATGTTTGGTATGATGCACTAAGTAATTACTTGACTGGTATTGGTTATCCAAATGACAAATATAAAAATTGGTGGCCAGCAGATATTCATGTAATTGGAAAAGGAATTACAAGATTTCACGCTATTTATTGGCCTGCAATGTTATTATCGGCAGGAATTGAATTACCTAAAAATTTATTTGTTCATGGATATATAACAATAGAAGGAGAAAAAATGAGTAAATCCTTAGGGAACATTAAAGACCCTTTAAAACTTGTTGATAAATACAGTAGAGATAGTATAAGATATTATTTATTAAGTGGAATTCCTACATTTTTAGATGGAGATTTTTCAGAATCAAGATTAATTGAAACAAATAATAATGAATTAGTAGCTAATTTAGGAAATTTAGTTAATAGAACAATGGTTTTTGCTAATAGATATTTTGATTCTACAATTCCAGAATACAATTTAAATGAAAAAGATGAAGAATTTATTAAAAATCAAAAACAAATACATAAAGACATAGAAGAAAAATTAAATGAAAATAAAATTAGAGAAGCATTAGATAAAATAATGTTAATCTCAAGAAATTCAAATCAATATTTCCAAGAAAATGAACCTTGGAAAGAAGCTAAAGAAAATAAAAAAAGATGTGGAACAATAATTTATGTATTATTAAATCAAGTAAAAGATTTGGGTATTTTAATCTATCCATATCTCCCAGATGCAGGAGATAAAATATTCAAACAATTAAATATTGAAAACAAAAAATGGGACGAACTAGGAAAATTATCGTTAAATATAGATTCTAACTTAGGAAAAGCTGAAATATTATTTAATAAATTAGAAGAAATAAAAAAAGACGAAGAAAGACAAGAAATAGATTTAGAAGTTGCTCAAATAATAGAAATTAAAAAACACCCAGAAGCAGATAAATTATATATTGAAAAATTAAAAACTGCAAATGGAGAAAAAACAATAGTTTCAGGTTTAGTAGACTACTATTCCGAGGAAGAATTATTAAATAAAAAAATTATATGGGTTAAAAATCTTAAACCAGCTAAATTAAAAGGTATTTTATCAGAAGGTATGTTATTAGCTGCTGAAGATGAAGAAGGAAATGTAGAAGTAATAAATTGTGAAGAATTTGAAATAGGAGATAAAATAATAATTCAAAACTTAAAACAAGATTATAAAAAAGAAATTGATTTTAAAGAATTCCAAAAAATTAAATTTAAAATTAAAAATAAAAATCTATTTATTAATGAAAAACAACTTTTTATTGGTGAAATACCAGTAAAAACAGTAAAAATTGAAAATGGAAAAGTTAGTTAAATTTATAAAGAGTTTTAAAGATAATATTTCTCACAATTTAACTTTGTTAAATTGTAGAATATGTAAAAAATATGGGCCTGTAGCGCAGCGGTAGCGCGCCTGCTTTGCATAGCCTTTCTTTTCTTTAAAGAAAAGAAACCCTAGGGAAAGAAAAGAACTAGGAAAATACTCAAAAAAGCAGGAGGCCGGGGGTTCGATACACCTTTTTTGGTTCCCTAAAAAGCTGTACCAAAAATAGTGAGAAAATCCCCCCAGGTCCATTTTAGTCCCATAGTCTAGTAACCTTTTTCTTTCTTTAAAAAGAAAGTAAAAGCTTAACCAAAAAGAAAGAATTTTCTGATTTAAAATTCAGAAAAGGTTGGACATTGGTCAAGGATGTCAGCCTTTGGGCACTTTCTTTACTCGCAAAAAACTTGCACTAAGAAAGTTGAAGAAAGCTGAAGACCCCGGTTCGAATCCGGGTGGGACTATTTTCTATTTTTAATAAAATAAAGTTAAAAAATCAATATTGTTTAGCAACATAAACTATATTTTTAGCAGGTTTTCCACAACAAATACATTTATCTTCATCTCTTGGTCTTTCTGGATCATTAACCTTTGTACCTCTAATATCTCCAGAAGTTTCTGCTTTTATTATATCTGCACATTCTTTGCCTTTTATATCAATAGAACAAAAAGGAACTCTCACAAACCCGCCTTTTTGTAAAGCAGATTTTAATTTATCTAATGAATCAGCATTATGAATTACTTCTTTAAAATTTTCATCTGCTTCTTTTCTTAATGTATCTGTTATTTCTCTTGCATGTATTCTAATAAATTTCTTTAATTTAATTAACTTAATAGATTGTTTTTCTTTAGAAGTTCTTAATGAGATAGTAATCTGATTATTTTCAACTTCTCTTCCTCCTATTTCTAATCTGATTGGGACTCCTTTCATCTCCCATTCATTAAATTTATATCCTGGAGTATTATCACTATCATCTATTTTAATCCTATAATCTCTTTCTAATACTTTTTTTATTTTTTTAGAATATGTCAAAACATTTCTTTTATTCTCTTCTTTATATATTGGGACTATTATAATTTGAATAGGTGCTAATTCAAATGGAAATCTTAATCCTTTATCATCACCTAAAGAAGAAATTAATGAAGCATACATTCTTGAAATTGCTGGGCCATAACATGTTTGCCAAACATAATCTTTTTCTCCTTTTTCATTTTGAAAATTAATATCAAATGGTTTTGAAAAATTTTGACCTAATAAATGGGTTGAGGGTTGTTGAATTACTTTACCATCCGGCATTAAAGTATCTGCTGCATATGTATGAACTGCTCCTGCAAATTTATCCCATTCAGGTCTTTGAAATCCTATAAAGGGAATACAAAATTGTTGATGCATAATTGTTTCTGTTGTTTCTAAATCTTCTTTAACTTGGTTTACTGCCTCTTTTTTTGTAGCAAAGCAATTATGAGCTTCAATCCAATAAAATTCCCTACTCCTAATAAATGGCCTAGTTGCTTTTGTTTCATGTCTATATACTGACCCCCTTTGGTAAATCTTTAAAGGAAGATCAGCCAACCCTTGAATCCATAATGAGTACATTTTATACATTGCTGTTTCACTTGTTGGTCTTAATGCTAGTTTTTCTTCTAATTTTTCTCCCCTGCCATGTTCTGTTACCCAAAAAACCTCTGGAGTAAATCCTTCAACATGTGATGCTTCTAATGTAAAATTAGATTCCGGAATTACAATTGGAAACCATGCAGGATTATGTCCTTTATCTTGTAATTCTTTTTCATAAATATCATACATTTTTTCCATAGTAATAACTGACCAAGGCTTAAATACAACAAATCCTTTAACATTATATCTAATATCTGCTAACTCTGCTTTTTGGATTATTTCAGTATACCATTCTGAAAAATTTTCTTTTTTCTTATTATCCATAATATTACCTAATTAATATAAAAAAAAAGAAATAAAAATGTTAGTAAAAAAACTATTGTAGTTCTTCTTCTCCATATAATCTATTTTTAATTGTTCTTTTCCAAGGGACTACTTCTTCACCTTTAAAGAAAATATTTATCTCTCTTTTTGCAGCTTCAATTGAATCACTTGAATGAATTAATGTATTTTGCTGACTCATCGAAAAATCTCCTCTTATTGTACCTGGAGATGCTTCTCTTGAATTTGTTGGGCCTATCATTCTTCTAACTACACTAATCGCGTCTTTTCCTTCTAATATTCCCACTATTACTGGGCCACTTGTAATATATTGAACTAAAAAATCAAAAAAAGGTTTTTGTTTGTGTTGTTCATAGTGAATCTCTCCTTTTTCTTTAGGCATCCAAATCATTTTTATGCCTACTATTTTCAATCCTTTATCTTCAAATCTATTAAGTATTAATCCTACTAGATGTCTCTCTAAACAATCTGGTTTGAAAATTACAAGGGTCCTTTCAAATGAATTTGATTCTATATCTATAGTCATCATTTTACCTCTTTGATTTTTTCCTCTTTGGTCTTTCTTTAGTTACTGTTTTTTTATCTTCACTTTTTTTCTGGTGTTCTTCTATTTTCTTATCTTTTACGTGTTTAGTCCATTTAGTTTTTTTGTTCTTTCTTTTTAATATAATTAAATTCTTTTTGCATTTTTGAGAACAGAACTGTAGTGCTTTACCATCTTTTTTAACATAAACAAATCCTGTTCCTCTATCTATCTCTTCGCCACAAAAACTACATTTCATATCTACCAACCTCATTTAGGTTTTATTCTTTTTGCTTCTCTTTCAGTTTCAAGTAAAATCATAATATCCCCAACTTTAACTGGTCCTTTAATATTTCTTCTTAAAATCCTATTCTTATCTTTGCCTTCTAATATTTTACATAATATTTGATTTATTTCACCATGGATCCCAGTTTTTTTTGATTCAACTTGGACTACTTCTGCTTTTGTTCCTTCATTATCTTCGGCCATGTTCTTCACCTACGCTTTAGTTTCTTCTTTCTTTTCTGGTTTTTCTTCTTTCTTTTCTGGTTTTTCTTCTTTCTTTTCTTTTTTTACTTCTTTTTTCTCAGCTTTTGATTCTTTCTTCTCAGTTTTCTTTTCTGCTTTTTCTTCTTTCTTAACTGCTTTTTTCTTTTCTCCTTCTAATACATCCCTTAGTAATTCTGATGCGTTACCTGGTTTTTCAATTGCAACTGCTGTACAACCTACAGATATCCCTATTGCTCCACCTAACTCTCTCTTTGTTCCTATAAATTCATATGAAACTCCCTTTTCTTCACATAATGAAGGTAGATGAACTACAACTTCTTGAGGAGAAACATCTCCTGCTATAACTACAAACATTGCATTTCCTTTTTCAATACATTTTGTAGCTTCATTTGCTCCTTTTTTGACTACACCTGTATCTTTAGCAATAGTTAAAATTTCTAAAACTTTTGATGCTACTTCTGGTGCTGTCTCTTTATTCACATAACCTGCCATATTATACACCTCACATATTTCTATGTTTCATCGGCTAATGAAACAAAATAAGTATTATTTTAATATTAGGTCTTATTTATAAACTTTTGTATCTACGTAATAAATAACATAAAAAAGGAAAACAATTTAAAACATCTCATTCTAAATATAATAATGGTTATAAATAGAGAACACGCTTTAAGGAGAGCACGAGCGAATTTAATGGAAGCTCTAATGGAAAAAGATTTTACGATTGTTAATGGAGTTAATACTATAGAAGACCTAGTTAAAATTATTAATATGATGTTTGAAAGATTAGAAGAATGGATAAAACTTTTTGAACCTAATTTTAAATCTAAAAGTATTGAGATTTCATGTAAAACAATAGTAGAAGAAGATATATTTAAAAAAAATAAAGAAATGTCTGAAAAAGATAAAACACAACTTTTGAACATAGCAAAACAAATAATTAATTTAATTGAACTTAAAAATTCTATAGAAAAATATCTTAATGAAATAACTTTAGAAATGGCTCCAAATATATCCTATTTAATAGGTCCAGAATTAACTGCTAAATTAATAGCTTCATCTGGAGGGATAAAAAAAATGGGTTTAATGCCTGCAAGTACTATTCAAGTAATTGGTGCTGAAAAAGCATTATTTAAACATTTAAAATCAGGTAGCAGTCCTCCAAAACATGGATTAATATTCCAGTTTGCAGCTGTTGGTAAAGCACCAAAGAAAAAAAGAGGTAAAATAGCAAGAACTGTTTCTTCTAAAATTGTCATCGCTGCAAGAGCAGATGCGTTTACTAAAAATTTCATAGCAAAAGAACTTAAAGAAGAAATGGATAAAAAAATTAAAAAAATTCTATCTTCTTGAGGTGAATAAATGAAAATTCTTGCTTTAGCTGATTTACATTCTGAAGAAAGATTATTAGAAATTATAAACATGCACTTAAAAAATAATATCTATGATATGATTATATTATCTGGAGATATAACGAATTTTGGACCAGAATCGTATGTTAAAGATTTATTAAACACATTAAAAAACCAAAAAGTATTTGCAGTTCTCGGAAATTGTGATCCGATAGAAATTAAAACACTATTAAAAAATAAAAATGTAGAGGGAAAATGTAAAAAGTTTGATAAATATAATATATTGGGAATTGGAGGAGCAGTACGATATAATACTACTTTTACAAAACAACCGGGCGCAAAAACAGAAGATGAATTTGAAAAAGAAATATCTAAATTGGATATTAATGAAAACACAATATTTATCTCTCATTCTCCCCCATTTCAAATACTAGATAACACAAATGAAGGTTTCAATGTTGGAAGTAAAGCACTAAAAAAAATGATTGAAACAAAACAACCATTATTATTCATCTGTGGCCATGTTCATGAAGAATGTAATTTTAAAAAAATAAGAAATACAACTATTGTTAATCTACCTCCTGCAAAAGAATTAAAAGCAGGAATTATACTAATAAATCCGCAAAATAATAATATAGATATAAAATTTATTAAGTTATAAATAGTTTTATAAATACTCAGAACTAAAAAATTTATAACTGGGGGAGTAGGTTAACCTGGTATGCTGCCAGCTTTGGGAGCTGGTGATCCGTGTTCAAGCACTTTCTTTGTGCAAAGCATAAAGAACCTGCACTAAGAAAGTGGAGCAAATCACGGCTCCCCCATTTTTATTATAAATAAGGAATTAAATGGAGAAACTAATTTTAGGATCAATGGATAATTATACAGATTTACCTTTTAGATTACTATGTCAAAAATATGGTGCAAATATTACAATAACTGAAATGACAAATGCAATAGCAATTTTTAGAGAAAACGAAAAAACATTAAAAAAAATATATATGCCAAAACAAGAAAAAAAAGGATATATACAAATTATGGGTATGAAAAATAATGACTTCTACAAAGGAATTAAAAAAATTGTTGAATTAATAGACACAGGTAAAAATAATTCAAAAGGAATTGATATTAATTTTGGTTGTCCATCTGAAAGAATATGCTCTAATGGAACAGGCTCCTTCTTACTTAAATATCCTAAAATAATAAAAAATATTATTATGCAAACAACAAAAATTTGTCCTTATCCCATATCCTGTAAATTAAGATTAGGTTATTCAAAAAAAGGAGAAATTTTTGATATTATAAAAAATTTAAATGATACAGAATTGGAATCTTCAATATTACATGGAAGAACAAAAATACAAAACTTTTCAGGAAATGCAGATTGGGAAATAATGAAAGATGCCAGAGATAAAGCAAAATTTACAATATATGGTAATGGAGATCTAACTTCTATTGAACAAGCACAGAAAAAATTTAAAGAAGGTTGGAAAGGAGTAAGTATTGCAAGGGCAGTAAGAGGAAATCCAAGTATATTTGAAGGAAAAAAATCTACTAAAAAACAATTTCTTGAATATTTTGAATTAGCCAAAAAATTTAATTATTTAGATCTTAAAAAATTAAAACTACATTCAATTTGTTTTGAAAAAAATAAACAAAAAAAAGTGGATTTGTCAAAAGCAAAAACAATTGAAGAACTAATCTTTAGATTTTCCGATTAACATTATTTGTGCTAATAATGCTTCTAATTGTATTCTTTCGTTTGCTCCTTCAACAATTCTAAAATTAAATTCTCCTATTTTATCAACTAATCTAATCTTATTTTCTTCAGAAATATCAAGGTTTGGGACTTCTTTATAAATCTGCAATAATACATCTTCTCCACTCATTCCATACTCTATCATTACTGCATCTAATTTTTTCCTTGACTCAATAAAATTTGCTTTTAAACAAAAATCAATCATATCTCTTATTTCTTTTGGTTTTGCTCTACTACTTAATTTATAGATTAATTCATCTGTTATTTTATTGGATTGTAATGCTACCCCCTGTAATGCATTTATCGCTTTTCTCATATCTCCTTCTGAAATATAAATTAGTGCATCTAATGCTTTTTTATCAATAGACAATCCTTCATTTTTACAAATATTATTTATCATCTCTTCAATATCCCTATCTAATAATTTGGTAAATCTAAATACAGAACATCTACTTTGAATTGGTTCTAATATCTTTGATGAATAATTACAAGATAAAATAAATCTAGTTATTCCTGCATAAACTTCCATAGTTCTTCTTAATGCGTGCTGTGCATCTGGTGTTAATGCATCTGCTTCATCAAGAAAAATTATTTTAAATGGTGCACCAGTAAGAGCAATTTGTTTTGCAAAATCTTTAATTTGTCCTCTTACTACATCAATTCCTCTTGTATCTGAAGCATTTAATTCTAATAAACAAGATTTATAATTTTCTCCAAATATTTCTTTTGACAATGCAATAGTAGCAGTGGTTTTTCCACAACCAGGAGGACCTGCCAATAATAGATTTGGCATGTTTTTTTGTTTGACAAAGGCTTTTAACGTATTAACGAGGTCTGTATGTCCAATTATACTCGATAAATTATCTGGCCTATATTTTTCTGTCCAAGGTAAAAGATTATTATTCATATTTATCACAACACAAAGAATAATTAAAAACACAATTATTTAAATACATTGCTCTTTATTAAAAAATAGATAATAATACTTGAGGGAATACTTATGCAGGATATTTTAAAAATAGAAGAAGAAATGCTCACTTTTTGGGAAAAGAAAAAAATACTTCAAAAAGTAGAAGAAAAAAATAAAGCAGGAGAATTATTTTACTTTTGTGATGGTCCTCCTTATGCAACTGGCGAATTACATCCAGGAACTGCTTGGAATAAATCATTAAAAGATATGGTATGTAGATACCAAAGAGCTAGGGGAAAAAATGTAAGAGCACAAGCAGGTTATGATACTCATGGATTGCCGATTGAAGTTAAAGTAGAAAAAGAACTTGGAATTAAATCAAAAAATGAAATAGAAGAAAGAGGGATAGAAGAATTCATTGAAAAATGTAAAGAATTTGCAACTAAGTACATAGATGTTATGGGCAGACAATTTAAAAGAACTGGGGTTTGGATGAATTTTGAAGCCCCTTATCTAACGTTTAAGAATAATTTTATTGAATCCACTTGGTCAACAATAAAACAAGCTAATGAAAAAGGACTATTATCTAGAGGAGTTTATGTATTACCCTATTGTTCAAGGTGTTCAACAACCTTAGCTAATTATGAATTAGAATATGGAGAACAAAAAGATCCAAGCATATTTGTTAAAATGAAATCAGTGGATGAAGATAATACATATTATGTAATTTGGACAACAACTCCTTGGACTTTAATGTCTAATATGGCAATAATGGTTCATCCAACTTTTACATATATAAAAATAAAAGTAGGAACTGAAATTTGGGTAGTTGCAAAAGAAACATTAGATAGAGTTATGAAAGATATTGATGAATCTCCAGTCATAATAGAAGAACTTAGTGGTAAAAAATTAGAAGGTAAAAAATATATTCACCCCTTACAAGATAAAGTTGAACATGAAGCAGATAGAAAAATAATATTATCTGATGAATTCGTAACTTTAGAAGAGGGTTCAGGATTAGTACATTGTGCACCAGGACACGGACCAGAAGATTTTATAATTGGTAAAAGATTTGGTGTTGAAATTTATTCTCCTGTAAATGAAAAAGGAGAATTCACAAAAGGAGCATACAAAGGAAAAGAAGTTAGGAGCACAAATAAAAGTATAATTCAAGACTTAAAAGAAAGTGGGGCATTAATACATGAGGAAGAAATAATGCATAGATACCCGCATTGTTGGAGATGCAAAACACCTTTAATATTTATGACTACTGATCAGTGGTTTATCAATATAAGTGAAGTTAGAGAAAAGATGCTTGAAGAAATTGATAAAGTAGACTGGCATCCTAAATTTGCAAGAACAAGATTTAAAGATTTTGTATCTAACGCACCTGACTGGTGTATATCAAGACAAAGATTTTGGGGAATACCATTACCAATATGGGTTTGCGAAAAATGTGGAAATACAAGAGTAATTGGTTCTGTTGATGAATTACCTAAAAAAATTAAGGATCTACATAGGCCATATATAGATAAAATTACATTCAAATGTGAATGTGGAAATAAAATGAAAAGGGTAGAGGATGTATTAGATGTATGGGTAGATTCAGGAAACGTCATTTGGGCTTCTTTAACAAAAGAAGAAAAAGAAAAATATAAAAAAACTCATTTTATAGTAGAAGGAAAAGATCAAACAAGAGGATGGTTTTATTCATTATTGGGATCAGGTATAATTAAATGGAATGAAGCACCATACGAAAAAGTTATGATGCATGGATGGTTTGTTGGTGAAAATGGAGAAAAAATGAGTAAAAGTGTTGGTAATTTTACCCCTTTCGATGAAATGATTTCTAAATATGGTGCAGATACTTTTAGATTATGGGGATTAAGTTGCACTATTTGGGATGATATTAAATTTAGTTGGATAGAATTGAAAGATGCATTTAGTACTTTAAATATAATATACAACGTTGGCACCTTTTTGCAAAGATTTGAAGCTTCAAAAAATATAAACATATCAAATTTACAAATAGAAGACAGATGGATAATTTCAAGATTAAACTCGGTTATAAAAGAAACTACTGAATTAATGGAAACATATGAATTACATTCTGCAACAAGGATATTACGTACTTTCATAATAGAAGATATAAGCAGATTTTATATGAAATTAGTGAAAAAGAGAATGAGTGAAGATATGTATTCTGATGAAGCGTTGAATGTTTTATATAATGTATATTTTGAAACACTTAAAATGTTAAATATAATCGCTCCATTTTCTTCAGAATATTTATATCAAACAATATATAAAAAAGATAAAAAAGAAGAATCTATCTCCTTTTTTGATTGGCCTTTATATAATATAACAGACATAGATCAATTATTAGAAAATGGAATGGAAATATCAAATGAGATAATATCTGCATCTATAAACGCAAGACAAAAAGCACAAATAAAATTAAGATGGCCTTTAGAAAAAATAGTATTTAAAACAAATTCAACAGAAGCTACAAATACCATTGAAAAACTTTCAAGAGTTATTGAATGGATGACTAATGTTAAACAAATTGAATTAAATACAAAAGTAGAATCTCAGTATTCAATAAAAATAAATGAAGGAAAAGTTAAAAAATTTTATAGAGAATCTGGACTAGATGAAAAAGTCATTCAAACTTTAAAAAATGAATCTCCTGAAAAATTACAAGAAACTCTTGGAAATAAAAAAGTTTACAAAGCAGAGGGGTTTGAAATTTTACCAGAAGTAATTGAGATAACAGAAAAAGCAAAGGATTATGAAGTAACATTAATAGAAAAAGGAAAAGTTTATTTATATACCAAAATAAACCCAGAATTATTTGAAGAAGCAATGCTAAGAGAAGTAGCCAGAAGAATTCAACAATTAAGAAAACAAGAGAATTTAGTTGAAACAGATCAAATAACAATCTCTTTCGAAGCATCTAAAACATTGGCTGAAATAATAAATAAACATAACGAAGAAATTATAAAACAAACAAATGCAGCTAAAATTAAAGAAACAAAATTACCAAAAATAGAAGAAATAAACATAGAAGATGAAAAATTAAAAATAGAAATAAAAAAAGTTTAATCTGTTTGATATGCTTTTCTCTTTTTTACTTCTCCCCAGCAATCTTTACATATTAACCTTCTTGTACCTGTATTATCTTTTCTAGAAGATTTTGCACATGAATGACAAATCTTTCTATCACAATAATTGCATTTTTCTATCTTATGTACTACTGCACTACATCTTTCACAACGCATATTCATAAAAATCCCTCTTAACTTATTAAGTATTAATCATATATCAAAATATTTTTAAAGGCAAGGCATTATAAAAGTTAGTATAAAGTGGTGGATGAGCAGCTTACCCCAGAGGGAGGAAATTCTGCCCATCATTTTGGCTGTAAAGTCTTAAGGACAAAACAGGAACAGAAACGATACCTTAGAATTCGTTTTAAGGATGAAACGCGCCTGTGCGCAGCCGCATAGTGATGCAAGCCATTTTGGCGCTTAGTAGAATGCTGCTTAAAACAGAAGGCAGATTACTATCCACTGCTTTTATCTTTTTCCCAGATTTTCTCTTTTAGCTTTCTGACTATGTAGGAGGCTTCCTGCGGATTATCTACTTCACCATATCTAATAATGCTCTTATCTGTTAAAGTCGTTGTTTTAGCGCACATTTTGCATTTTAAGCTCTTTTTAGAAGTAGTTGATTGTATTGTTCCGCATTTTGGACATTTTAAAATCAAATATTTTCCCATTTAAATCAATAAGTTAACAAACCAAGCCTTTTTATTAGTTTATTATTAGAAATATTATACTTTTCTTTTGGAAGAATAAAGGTTCTTTCTTTTGCAAGCCTTTTCTTTCTTCCAAGAAAGAAAAGCTTTGCCGAAGTAACTCAGTTTGGTCAGAGTGCCAGACTCATAAGCACAGCTTTATGAGTAATGAGCTGAAAAGCAATGATATAAATAGGTTCTAACGAACTAAACTGGGAAATCTGGAAGTCGCGAGTAACCCTTTTTCTTTCCCGAAAGAAAAAGTGTTTAATCCCAAAAAGAAAGGGGTGTGGTTAGCGAATTCAAATCCAGATAATGGGTGAAAATCTCGCCTTCGGCATTTTTTTATCTTTGATAAAAAAAGCGCACCTTTAACAAAGTTAAAGTCTGCGGCATTTTTTTATTTTAAAAATGCGGGCATTTAATGAAATTAAATAGGACAACATTTTGAAGGTATGAAAAATGTGAGCATTTGATGAAATCAAATAGCTCGGCATTTTATTTTTATAAAAAATTAAAAAACAGCTAAAACATCTTTAATCCATTTATCTGGATCTGTGCTTTTTACAAATGCACTTGCTACTAACACACCTTTAACTCCTAATTCTCTTGCTTTTTTAACATGCTCGGCATTTGAAACTCCAGCACCACATAAGATAGGAATTTCTTTTATTTTATTTAATGTATTTGTAACTATTTCAGGATTTGCTTCTGTTAAAGAAATTCCAGAACCTATTAATTCAGGAGGTTCTATTGCAATATAATCAGGTTTAAATTCTGCTATATTCTCAGCTTTTTCAGGAGTATCTGCGCAAACAACACTTAATACTTGTGCATCTTTACATCCTTGAATTGAATGTTTTATTTTTTCTAAAGGAATTTGATTTTCTGAATGATTAATTAAAATACCTTTTACTCCAGCATCCTTTAATGCTTGGATTGAATTGCTTCCTGTGTGTGCTCCTGATTCAAAATTACTTGCGCCTTGTGCTAGAATATTTTCATCTATTTTAGAAAAATCTCTTAAATCCACAAATTGAGGACAAGCTAAAATAAAAATATTTTTATCTTCAGCTAAATTTTTATTTTCAGCAACTGCTTTCATTAATTTTTCTCCATTTTTGCCTAAACTTTCATTATATGTTTTAAAATTTAATAAAATTAAAAACTTATTTTGTAATTCTTCTCTAATCATTATAATTCACCTCTTTGTCTAAGAATTTCTTCTGCAATAACAATATCTCTTGGATGAGTAACTTTAATATTGCTTATATCTCCTTCTACATGTATTGTTCTACCTTCAGTTATAGGAATATAATTTCTAAATATATTTATATCATCAGTTACATCTTTTTTTGGATCTTTAAAAAACCGTTCAAAAGCATTTAGTATTAGAGCTGTTCTAAAAACCTGTGGTGTTTGAACTGCAAGTAAATCGCTTCTTGGTAATTCAATATATTCATTTTCTCCAATATATAATCTTATTGTATCCACTGGTTTTATTCCAAGAAAAACAGCATCTGCTTTTTTTTCTAAAATTACATCAAGACAATCCATTATTAATTCAGAGGTAATTAAACATCTTGCTCCATCGTGAATTCCTACTATCTCATATTTAACTTCTTTTAATCCATTATAAACAGAATTATATCTTTCTTTACCATCTAAAGCAAAAGTTAAATCAAAATTAATATCCCAACTTAAAATTTGTTCTCTTCTCTCATCATTTGTTACTACTATTATTTGATCAACTAATTCTAAACCTGTAAAAACTTCAATAGTTCTTTGGACAATTGGTTTTCCTCCTATCTGAAATAATTGTTTATCTTCTCCAAAACGTGTTCCTTTTCCTCCTGCAGGTATTATTATACTAACTCTTTTCTTTAGTTTTTCTCCCCTTGGCTGTGTTTTTTCTCCAGTTTTAGATTGGCATAACATTTAAACACCTCATTTAAATTTTATACTTTGTAACATCTGATTAGTAAATTTTATAGTTCTACGAATAATATTTTCTTTTGGTTCTTTTGGTTTTCCATAAACTCGTTTATATAATTCGCGCATTGTTTTTCTATCAGGTATTGAACAACTTTCTCTAAAAACCATTTAATCACCTCATTTTACCTTCTAATTTTTCATTCTACTTTTTCTTGTTTTATTTTTTCGATTTCATTAAAAAGCGCTTCAATTAATTCATCTTCTGGATATTTTCCAATTAATTCACCTTTTTTAAATATTATCCCTACTCCTTTTCCGCCTGCTATTCCAATGTCTGCTTCTTTAGCTTCACCAGGACCATTAACCACACAGCCCATAACTGCAACATGAATTTTTAAATCTGGATATTCTCTCATTAATCTTTCTTCAACTTTTTCAGCCATTGGAATCATATCAATTTCTGTTCTTCCACAAGTAGGACAAGAAGTTATTTTTGGACCAAACTCTCTTAATCCAGTAGATTGTAAAATAATTTTAGCTGCTCTTATTTCTTTAACAGGATCACCTGTTAATGATACTCTAATTGTATCTCCAATACCTTGCATTAATAGTGCCCCGATACCTACACCAGAAGCAATACTTCCTGCATAAACTGTTCCTGCTTCTGTTAATCCAATATGTATAGGATAATCTGTTGTTTCTGATAATAATTTATTTGCTTCAACCATTCTGGGAACATCACTCCATTTAATTGATAAAACAATATTATGAAAATCATATTTTTCAAGCATTCTAACATAATCCATTATACTTTCAACACTTGCTTTAGGAGTTCTCCCATATTTTTTTTCAATTAATGGATCTAAAGATCCTCCATTTACTCCTATCCGCATAGCAACATTTTTTTCTTTTGCTGCATCTATTACTGCTTTTACTTTTTCTTCACTTCCAATATTCCCTGGATTTATTCTTATTTTATCAAAACCTGCATCAATAGCTGCTAGTGCCATTTTATAATCAAAATGGATATCTGCTATCAATGGCTTATTTGGAAATTCAGCACGACTTTTTGGAAGTGCGTTTGCTGCCTCTTGTGTATTAACTGTAATTCTTACTGCTTCACATCCTGCACCTAATAAAGCTTGTATTTGTTTTATGGTTTTTTCTGAATCTGCAGTTGGAGTATTAGTCATACTTTGAATTAAAATAGGATTATCTCCCCCTATTTTCGCTTTTCCATTTAAATCCACTACGCGAGTTTTTTTTCTTATTAAAGTATTCATTTTTTAGCACCCCATTGATGTTCTTTTGCAAATTTAATATCCTCATCTAAATAATCAATTATATTATTGCAATATAGAACATCTAATGTATGTTTTCTAACTTTTTGATCTACATCTAAAATATCTTTTAAAGTCAGTTCTTTTATATCCCACTCAAAACAAGTTTCAAAATACGAACAAACGCCTAATAATAATTTTGGAATTTCTGTGAATTTTATTTTTCCTTTTAAAAATCCTTCATTAACTATTACTTCATTAGCTGCATTCATGATAGCAGGCATTAATCCTCCTTTCATTCCGAAATGCATTGCAATATGAAAAGCCGGATATCTTTCAGGATCCATATAATCTATTTTATTATAATCTAAGGACTTCCATTCTCCTGCTTTTTCAGAATATTCCATTGGTTCGGATAAGTTAAATTCAAATCTATCCAGATAAGTTAAAGCATATTGAATTGGCATTCTCATATCTGGAGATGCTTTTTGTTCAATATGAAATTTATCAATTGTTTCAACTATCCCATGAGTAATACTTTGATTATGTCTTAAAATGGCTATTTTTTCATAAGGTAAACCAAATAAGAAATGTGCTTCAATAACTTCTAATGCTTTATTAACCATTGTTGCTGAATCAACTGTTATCTTAGCACCCATTGACCAAGTTGGATGGCCTTTTGTAACATCATCAGGAGTTGCTTTATGTAAATCTTCAATTGACCAATTTTTTAATGACCCCCCTGAAGCTGTAATAATTATTCTTCTTACTTCTTCTAAATTAAATCCATTTTTATTTTCAACAGCTCTTAAAGCCTGCCAAATAGCATTGTGTTCGCTATCAATAGGTCTTAATATTTGCAATTTATTAAATTTCTTTTCCATTCTTTTTGCTAACTCCATAACTAATGGTCCTGCTGCAACTAAAACTTCTTTAGTTGCAATACAAGTTATTAATCCTTTTTCTAATGAAGCTATTGTTGCTTTAATTCCAACTGCTCCTGAAACAGAAATAACTGAATAATCTAATTCAGTTTCATTAATTATTTTTTCTAAATGATTTTCACCATATAAAACTTCTACTTCTGGATATAATTGTTTAAATTGTTCTGCCACTTCAAGAACTGCAAAAGAAACTTTTTTAATATCAAATTCTGCAATAGCTTTTTCTATTGATTTAATATCCTTATCACCATAACCAGATACTGAAACTAATTCATATATTTTTCTCATATGTTTTTGACCTAAAACTTCCATTGTTTGTTTTCCAATTGAACCTGGTCCTAAAATAGCAATTTTTTTTCTTTCCATATTCTTTCCCATCTCCCTAATTTTTAAATTTTAAAATGTTTTTAATGTTTCAATAACTTCATCAATAATATATTGTGGGGTTGATGCACCTGCTGTTATTCCAACTTTATTTATATTTTTAAATTCATCTTTTTCCAATTCATTAGCTGTTTCAATATGTATACTTGGTTTAACTTCGAAACATAATTGATATAATCTTTTAGTATTCCCACTATGTTTTCCTCCAATTATTACCATCTTATCTACTATTTTTGCTAATTCAACAGCTGCATTTTGTCTTTCTTCTGTTGCCGAACATCGAGTATTGAATATTCTAATATCCTTTATATTCTCAATCAAAGCAGATACAATATCAATAACATTCTGTTGAGATTGAGTTGTTTGTACAACAATTCCAATTCTTTCAAAGTTTGGTATTTTTTTTGCTTCCTCTGAATTTTCTATAATTAAGGGATTTTTAATATATGAAGCTGCAGCTTTAACTTCTGGGTGATCTTTTTCACCAATTATAATTGTCTGAAATCCATCAGACTCTAATTCTAATGCTTTTTTATGAACTAAATTAACAAAAGGACATACACCGTCAATTATTGTTACCTTTTTATTTTTTAATCCTTCAATAATTTCTTTTTCTAAACCATGAGCTCTTGAAATAACTATTGATCTTTCTTTAACATCCTCTAATTCATTTACAATTTTTGCACCTTTTTCAGCCATTTTATCAACAAACTGTTGATTATGTATTAATGGCCCAAAAGTATAAACAGGATTAGTTCGTCCTAATTCATTTTCTAACAAATCTACTGCTCTCCTGACACCAAAACAAAATCCATAATTTTTTGCTAATATTACTTCCATTTAATCACCTATTTTTTTTATTGTTTCAAAATACTTCTCATTTGATCCATGTCCTAAAACATTTGTAAAATGATAATCAATTACTATCTCGTCTGATTGAGTTCTAATTATTGGAGGTAAATCTGAAACTATATTGCCTGATTCATATAATGCAAAAACCGTTGGTCCTGCACCAGCCATTCCAACATATTCAAATTTATTCGTTTCCCATAATATTCTCATAACCTCTAAAACTTCATCTGCCCAAGGCAACTTACAGTGTAAAAAACAATTATTTAAATATTCAAATTCAGGTATTCCTTCTCTTAAAGATCTTTCAAATATATTTAAATCTTTTGCAATAGATTTAGGGATATTAAAATAATATTTATCCAAATATTCAAAAGCTGTTTTTGTTTTTGCTAAAGGAACTTGAATTTCAGGAATTGCGATTAACACTTCATATCTAAAAAGATTTGGAACTTTTAATTCATAAATTATATCCCCTTCACCACCCATAAGTGCGAATGGATAATTATATACACAAAATGGAACATCACTTCCTAAACTAAATCCTATTTTTGCTAATTCATCCAAACTAAAACCTAAATTATAAAAGGCATTTAATCCTCTTAAAATTGCAGCCATATCTGCTGATGCCCCCCCTACTCCCCCCGGGACTGGTAATATTGAATCCATTATCAGTTTAATATGTAATTTTTTACCTGTTATTTTTTCTAAATATTCAACTGTTTTCCAACATTTACCCTCGGGGCCTTCTAACAAATCTTTTAATTTTAAAATTGAGGGATTATCTGTACGTAATTCTATTTTTATTTTATCAGATTCTGGGCCCATAAATGTAAATTTATTACACATTTCTAAAGTTGCTACTGGAGAAATAACTTCATGTAAACTTCTCCCATCTGCTAATTCTTTAGGTCTGTTAAAAAATAAACCTAAATTTAATTTTGCATTTGCAGTTTCCATAATTTTTGCCATATGCATCAACAGTTATAATTTATGTTATAAATTGTTTATAAATGTTCTTATATCACAAAATATGACATATCTTAAGCTAACTTTTGTTTTACTCTCTCAGCAATTTTTTCAGGGGATAAACCAGTTATATCAAATAATTCAGGAATGGTTCCCCATTCTACAAATTCATCTGGAATTCCAATTCTAGTTATAGTTTTTCCTTTTTCTATTAATACATTTTCTTCTAACAATTCTAAAACTGCTGAACCAAAACCACAAGGTAAATTATTTTCTTCAACTGTAAATACATTATCGCATTCATTCATTGCATTTATAATCAAATTCTTGTCTAGCGGTTTTATGAAACGTGCATTAATCACTTTTATTTTTTTACCGTCTTTTTCTAAAATTTCTGCTGCTTGAATTGAATTATCAACCATTCTTCCTACTGCTATTAAAACTGCATCTGGATTTTTTACTTCTTTAACAATTTCTCCTTTCCCAATTTCTAATGTTTTCATTTCTTCTAATTCTACACCAGTTCCAGCACCTCTTGGATATCTAATTGCAATTGGACCCTTATATTCAACTGCTGTTTTTAACATATGTCTTAATTCATTTTCATCTTTTGGAGCCATTAAAATTAAATTAGGCATTAATCTCAAAAAAGATAAATCAAAAGTTCCATGGTGGGTAGGTCCATCATCTCCTACTAATCCTCCTCTATCCATGGCAAAAACAACATGTAAATTTTGTAAACAAACGTCATGTATTACTTGATCAAATGCTCTTTGTAAAAATGTTGAATAAATTGCAACAACTGGAATTTTCCCTTCACATGCCATACCTGCAGCCATAGTTACTGCATTTTGCTCAGCAATACCTACATCAAAAAATCTATGTGGATATGCTTCTTGTAATAAATCAAGGCTCGTTCCTGGTGCCATAGCTGCAGTTATCCCAACTATCTCTTTATTTTCTCTACATAATTCAACTAATGATTCACCAAATACTTTTTGATAAACTGGGGGACTTGGACCTACTTTAATAAATTCACCTGTCTCTAAATTAAACGGAGAAGCACCATGATATTTTGTTGGATTTTTTTCTGCTGGACCAAACCCTTTTCCTTTGATTGTCTTAACATGAACAATTATTGGCCCTTTCATATTTTTTGCTTCTTCTAACGCATTTTCTATTGCTTTAATATTATGCCCATCAATAGGACCCAAATATGCAAATCCCAATGTTTCAAAAAATATTTCATCACTTAAAACACTCAAAGCTTTTAATCTTAAATCTTTAACAATATCTAACATTTTTTCATCTTTTAAATTATCTAATAAATAGTGAATATCTTTTCTAACCTCATTAAATACAGGAGAGTATACAATTTTATTTGTCAATCTATTAGTATATGCACCAAAAGCACCAACATTTGGAGAAATTGAAATTCCATTTTCATTTAATATAATAATCGCGTGTGTTTTTGTATAACCCATCATATTCATTGCTTCAAATGCCATACCTGCAGTTATTGCACCATCCCCTATCACCCCAATAACTTGATACTCATCTCCATTAAGGTCTCTTGCTAATGCCATACCTAATGTTGCTGAAATAGAGGTAGAAGAATGTCCTACATTAAATTTGTCATGCTCGCTTTCATCCCTATGTGGATAACCGCAAACACCTCCCTTTTGTCTTAATGTGTGAAATCTTTCCCATCTTCCAGTCAATAATTTATGAGCATATGCTTGATGTCCAACATCCCAAATAATTTTATCTTTTGGAGAATTAAAGACTCGGTGTAATGCAATTGTTAATTCAATCGAACCTAAATTTGATGCTAAATGTCCTCCTGTTTGGGAAACAGTATTGATTATTTTTTGCCTTAAATTTAATGCTAATTTATCTAATGTTTCATAACTACAGGATTTTATGCTTTTTGGACAAGTACTGATTAATTCTTTAACATTATCATCTAAATTATTCATAATATCTCCCCCTATATTCTGTTTAATTCTTCTTGAAGTTTTATTGGCCCCATATCAGTTATAACAATAGGTATCTGCTCTTTTTCTGCAATTTTTATTGCTATTGGATCAACTTCTTTTAATTTTTGAAAAATAACTAAACTTGGTTTTAATGAAGCTACTCTTATTGCAACCATCGGACTTCTTCCAGTTGAAACATCTGAAAAAATAAATGCTCTTTCTCCCATCGCACCATATAATCTCATAAATTGACTTGAAGGTAAATCCATAATAACTTTTAAACTCTTGATTAAAGTATATCCATATATTTTTTTTGATTCTACTAACTCTTCATTTGCAACTACTTTACCTTTTATTAATTTTATAAAGTCAATTGCATTTATACTTGTTGCAAACTCATGAAGAGTAAAATATTCTTCTTCTTTTTCCATAGATTGGGTTAATTGACTTACAACTTTTCCTCCTTTTGATAAATCTATTTCAACTATTGCATCAACAAATCGTTTAATGACTGCTGTACCTGGTGATGCTCTTCTATTACTTTCATAATCACTAATTGTTGAAGGGACGATATGTAAATTCCCAGATAACTCTGACTGTGTTATCTTAAAAATTTCTCTCCATTTTTTCATAGTTTTGCCTGGACTTCTAGATAAAACAATTTCTCCCGCAATTGCAGTCTTTAACTTATCTTCCATAAAAATCAACTTTATAGTTTAAAGATAAAACCCTTTAAAAAGTTATCGAACTTGAGTTCAACAAATGACGTATTTTACTTCTGTATATATTCCTATTATTTATTGTAGAATCCAGAAGAATAGACTGATTTAATAAATATTATGAATGTAAAAACAGTATGATAATATTATCAAAAGATATGATCGAATTTTTAAAAATGGCAGCAAAAAATTCATTTCCAAATGAGTTTGTTGGTTTACTTAGAGAAAAACATGGAATTATATCTGAAATTCTTGTTATTCCTGGCTCCCAAGGAGGAAAAGGATTTGCATTATTACAACCACATATGGTGCCTATAATCTCAGATTCTATTGGTTCTGTACATTCTCATCCTTCTAATAATACTACTCCTTCAAAACAAGATCTACTATTCTTTCAAAGGAATGGAAAAATACATATAATTATTGGGTATCCATATGAAGATAAAACTATCACTGTTTATGATAATAATGGAAAAAAACAGGATTTTTTAATACGTTAAATTTCAAAATTATTCAACCATTCTTTTTCTAAAAAGTGCAGTTTTCCAGGAACTACAATTATAAAAGGAGATTTTATTTCTGTAAATTTATTTTCAATTTGTTTTAATTTTCCAAAAAGTATTTTTTTATCAGTATATCCTAATCTAGATAAAATAATTAATTCAAAATCATCATTAATTAATCCTTTTTTTATTTCATGTTCCATTTTTCTAAATACACTACATGCTGTTTGAATATTCATTGGTTTTTGGCCATGCAAATCTATAAAAACTAATGAGTGAAGACCTATTTGTTTATTTTCATAAATTATTTCATAAGGAGATATGGGTTTATATTTATCTTCCCAAAAAACCAAGGTTACTGCTTTTCCAAATTTGTAAGTTTGTAATCCAGATTCTCCAATTGCTGCAGAATAAATAGAACTCGAATGTATTATCTCATAATTTATCTCTGATTTAATACAGCTTAGAATTAAAGAAATATGAGTGGTTGCGATTAAGGGGTCTCCTCCTACTAGCAAAGAAATGTTTTTTGTTTTTGAATTTTCTAGTATAATTCTTTCATCTTCTAATTCTGCTCTTTCTAATTTTATTAATTTTTTGTTAATTAATTTTTCGATATTTTCTATTGTTTTTTCGCTTATTATATGTGTATAATAATCCACAAAAATTTTATCAGAATTCTTCAAAGCATCTAATCCTTTTAGAGAAATATCTTTTTCATCACAAAGTCCTAATCCTACTAAATATAACATTTATATCATGCCCCAATCATTATTCTTAATAAATTCCTTACTCCTGGTGCTAATCCCATAATTAATAATATCAATATAATATAATATTTTTCGTTTGACTTTAATTCTTCTTTGGATAAAATATATGAAGCAATTAAAACAATACTTACTTTAACTAAAAAAAATAAAAAAAAAGTGTGTGTACCTAATAAACTTGGTACTACATGCTGTTCATTATAACACCTACCAAATTGAGTACATACAAATTCCCATTTATTAAACAAATCTATAGACACAAAAGTAGTTGCTCCATCAAGTCCATGTGCAGCAACTAATATTAACATAAACTTATCTAATTCAAACTTCTTAAATATAATATAACAAACAAAAACAGAGGATATTGCTAATATTAAAATAATAATTGGATATATTGGATATCTTATTAATGGAATCAATAAAATAAACATAGGAATAAAAAGTAAAATCCCAATATATTTTAAATAATCCATTTTTTTGAAAATATGACAAATACTTAAAGAACTTAAAAAGATAAAAGCTATTACAATATAAATACCAGGAGTCACGGTTAGATATCCATAATGTAATACTTGCGAATCTAAAATAATATGATATGCAGTTGTGAATATATTGTCATTTATGAGAACGTACTGTTGCATTACTCCGGTGTCAATAGAATCAGTTATTACCCTCATAGTAGATCCAAAAAGAACAAATGGAATAGTAGCGATTATCAGTTTTTTATCTACTTTAAATTTATATTTATTAAACACTTGATAAATAAACCAAATACAAAATAAAGCAATTAATGCAAAAAATAGAGTATTATATATATTATATCCTTTATGCAACCAAATATAATCTATAAAATACTCTTGTATAAATTCTTGAATTTCCATAAAATCACTTAATTATATTTATTAATTAAAGTTATAAATAGCCCTATCCGGATTGTCAGCTTTGCGGGCAAATGTTGCTTCAGCAATTCTTTTGAACCGGAGTCTACAGGTCCAGAGCCTGCTATCCTTGACCATTATCTTGCCATGCCTAGTTCTTTTCTTTCCCTAGGGTTTCTTTTCTTTAAAGAAAAGAAAGGCCACTAGACGATAGGGCTATCACAAATATTTTAATATGTGTGCCTTTAAAAAGATATACACATCTTAATAATTAAGGGGCCCATGGTCTAGAACTTTATTCAATAAATTAAATTGTATAGAGTGGATAACGGTATGACGTCCGCCTTACACGCGGGAGGTCGCCGGTTCGAACCCGGCTGGGCCCATTTTATTATTTAATCACATTTTAGGTTTTTGTGCTTGTTGTTCTTGTCTTAACCTACCCAATGCTTCCCCATCAAATCTTATTTTTGCATATTTCATAAGAAGCGGATATTTATTTTTCATTATATCATACATATCTAAAACAACATTTCTATAAGAATAGTGAGATTGTGGAGAAGTCCTTAATTTACACATATAATAAACTTCTCTTATATTCATTGTTACAGAATATCTAATATTATTACCTAAAGGAAGAACCATTGCTGCAGTCTCAGGATAATCTTTTTTTATTTTATTAGAAAAATTATTTGCAAGTTCTACTGCATTTGTATACATATCTATAGATTTTGTAGAATCTATATCTTCAGGTATTTCAAACCCATAACCATTTGTTGGGTGTGGAACAGTTTGAGTACACATCCGTTGCCTTTGCAAATCTCTCCAAGCACCATAATCCATTACAATATCAAAAGTAAAATAAACATTTTCTAATTGTCTTAAAGGAGCATCAAAATTTCCCATTTTATTCATAAAATTATCAAAAATCTCTTCTTTTTTTTCAGGAGTAAGATCTCTTGATAATTTAAATGAATTTTCAAAAGATAATTCAGAATATGAATTGATTACACTTGCAATCATAAAATTTTCTGGATCTGCAGTTGTATTAACTAATGTAACTCTATCTTCAATTTCATATTCAAGTTCTTTAACTCCATGTGCTTTTAAAAAACCATTAATTACATCTGGCATTATCTTATTTGTTTCAATTAAATAATCACATTCATTCGCAAATTCTAAAGAAGATTTTAATATTTTTTTAGCTTCCTCTTTTAATTCTTCTCCTAAATCTCTAATAACTTTCCATGGATGTGAAAGCATTTTTACAATTGCGTGTTCTAATTCTCTAGCATTAACTGTCCATCCTAAACTTGTTTTTGCTCCAACAGGTAAAATATATCTTGTTGAATCAAAACATCTTGATCTACATGATCTTTCCCATACTTTTTTATCCCCATGTTTAATTATATCAAATGGTATTTTATCTTGTATATCAGATAATACTATTGAATTCAGGATAGTATACGTATCAAATAAATAATTCATAATCTCTAGATATTCTTTTTCTACTTCAGTTCCTCTAATCTCTTTTGGAATATGGAATTGTTTTAAACCAAAATCAACATATCTAGTTGATTTTTCAGTAAATGAAGACAACCTATTATCTTCTATTGTTTTAGCTTCAAAAATAGAAATATCTTCAACTCCAATTCCTACTATTGCACCTTCAATTATAGACCCATGTCCATATTTTAAACCCCATTCTGAAAGAAAATTTTGAGCTTTTTCTTCAGCTTTAATTAATGCTATATTATCTAATTCCTTAGTTTCAACAGCTTCAACTAACTTCTTATAACTCTCTTTATCATTTTTTAAAGTCTTAAGAAATCTTTCTCTTAGTCCTTCTTTAGATCTACTATATTGAGCTTGTAATAATGCCCATATCTCCGGATGAATATTTTTAGCAATAAACACTCTTTTATCTAAATTAGTAAAAAAATGTAATAATATTTCCTGTTCAGTTTTAGAATATTCCATCTGCTCCCTCCCTTAAACTAATTTAGTACATAGAATTTAAAAATAGGTAAGTTTGATAACATATTTTAAGGAAAATGAGAGGAGAACCTAATTTCATTTCATTCTCTTTTTAATCTCTTTAATGAAGAAACTACTGGTTTAATTCTTTCCTCGTGTGATGCAAAATAGGTTCTTGAAAGAGCTTGTGGTTTTGCAAATGGAATTTTTGGTGCTCTTGCAGCTATGTGTCTTGTAATTTCATCTTCTATTTTTAGAAATTCTCTTTGCAATTTAACAACTTCTGCACTTTGTAAACTAATATTAGTTTTTATATTTATTTTTTTTGAAGTTGTTGTTTTTTTACCAATTTTGACTCCTCTTTTTGCAGATTTAGTATTTTTAACTTTGTTTTTTCTTGGCATATTTATATACTAAGAAGAATAAGTATTTAAGCTTTATTGAAAATATGAATGTATGTATTTAAACACTATTAGGACTCCAAAAGGTAAAATACTTGCAGTATGCGACAAAGAATTAATTAATAAAACTTTGAACGAAGGAGAAATAACTTTAGATATTAAAAAACACTCTAATTTTTATAAAGGAAAATTAGTGAATGAAAAAGAATTATTAGATGAGTTAAAAAATGCAGATTCATTCAATTTAATTGGAAAACGATGCATAGAAATAGCACATAAAAGCGGATTAATTGATAAAACTACTGTTAAACTTATTGGTGGTGTTCCCCATATACAAATATACATTATCTAATTCTATTTGTTTTAAAAAATAAAACAAACTTTTTTAAATACCTCTAAATAAATACACAATCTCTTATTTAAAAACACGTAATTATTATGTAGAATGAAAATCAATTTTCAATTGAGGTTAAAGTATGTTTAAACATAAAACAGTTAGAAAAATAGCTAATTATACTAGCGTATTATACACATTAAACATAGGGCAACCTTTACTCTCTTATTCTTATGCTCAAACTAACACGCAAGAAGCACAAGAGAAAACCTTAAAAAGACAGAGCGCGCAGTATAATTTAGGTGACGATATGGCAGAATCAATAACATTACCAGAAACATTACAAGGCCTTACTGAAATCAAATTTTTAAATGATGAAAATACAAAAAATACTATTAATGACCAATATACTAATTTAATAAACAATAAAGGAAAATCTGAAGCTGAAGCATTGAGAATAATAGTTTACGCAACTTTAGAATCTATTTTAAATCATACTTCTGGAAAACAAAGATATTATGTAACCAAATCTGAATTAGAACATGCAGTAGAAAGTAATCAATCAGTATCTCAAAAAGAATTAACAGAGAAGTTTGATAAGTTTGGAGATAATTACGGAGATAATTACGGAAAAGATGAGGCAATAAT
The DNA here is from genome assembly GCA_020854825.1 of Microcaldota archaeon. Classification (GTDB taxonomy): domain Archaea; phylum Micrarchaeota; class Micrarchaeia; order Anstonellales; family JAHKLY01; genus JAHKLY01. Next base: position 121,765 of record JAHKLY010000003.1, read on the forward strand.
ACGAATGGAAATACTTAAAAAATATGCTATAGGTAATGGTTTAATACTTAAAGAAACACAAGAAGCTCAAGAAAGAAGTATTACAAAAGAAGATGTAGAAAACGTAGTAAAAGATAGTAAAACAAAATTTGATAAAGCAGCAGACCATGTTTATAATTTATTACTCCTATTACCAGAAAATATTTCTAATCCAGAAGATTTTGAATTTTTAGAATCTGAATTAAATAAAATTATTAAAGAACTAGAAAATAGTTATGAAACAAATATTCAAGATAATGAAAAATATAGAGTGTATGAAAGCATAATAGAAAAAGTATCTAAATTAGTTTTAGAAAAATTAGAAAAAGAAGAAAAACTTGAATCTATAAAATTATTTTTAAATTTATTTGATAATTCAGATAAAGAAGCAATTAAACTTATGTTATCTTCTAACAACATAAATAGTGTTATAGACAGATATAAAAAAACCCTAAAACAATTTATTGAATTTGAATCAGCTTTAAATATTTGGTATTTAGGATTAAACAAAGAAAATACATTTTCATTTGAAGCATTACAAGTTGAAGCATTTGAAAATTTACCTTTAATTTATCAAGAAAATATAAATATTGCATTACAAGATTGGGCAAGTGAAATGAGCGAAGAAGAATTTATTAATACATTAAATGAAATACTAAAAAAAATTACAAATGAAGAGGGGAATACATTTAGGAATATAATAAATGGCGTAGTTTATACCTTTTATGGTGCAGGCAATCCAATAGAAAACGCAAGCGAATGGGAAAGTTTTATTGTTGATTTATACAACCAACAAGTAGATGATGATACTTTTCAAAACAGAACTAGTTTTTTATTTGACTCAATTAATGAAACACAAACTTATCTTAATAATTATAATACATATTCAACAATCCAATCAAATTTAACATTACTTGAAGAATATACTGAAGAAGAAGTATTAGAAATGTTTTCAACTCTTAAAATTGATGAAGCATCACTTAATCTAATATTAGAAGGATATTATGGGCCAAACTGTGAATTATTATCCGAATACTCTAATCCAAAAAGCAGTAATATAGATACTTATGCATCTGCAATTACTAAGTTAATTCAAAATAAAGAAGAAAATCAAAAACTTTGGAACAATTTTTATGGTGCAAGACCATATGAAGCAAATTTAATGTTATTCTATTCTAATGATATTGAATTTGATACAGGAGATGTGATAAGAAGAAATCGGTTTAATGTTTTTGGAATGTTGGAATTTTCAAAATTATTTGATAATAGTGAAATATTTCAAAATTGTAAAGCAGAAGAATTACAAATGATTATTTCATATTCAAGAAATTTACCTATACATTATGAAATAATTTTATTTGAAAACCCCACTCTTTTAGAACAAATAATTACGAACTTAAATGATGAAAATGATCAAAATAGAGTATTCCAAACAATGTTTGGACATTTAAATTCAATATATACTTCAAGTGACAAAAAAGATAGAATTGAAAATATGAAAGATTATTTAGAAGCAGATTTAAATAAAATCGCAAAAATGTTAGATGAATTAAAATCAAAATATATTACTACTGGAAATACAATACAAGTGAGAAAACCACAAGAAAGATTAGGAATAGAAACAATTCCAGATTTATATAGTCAAATATCTGGAATTAATCAATTATTAGCAGATTATGATATTCCTCAAGGATATATCCATAATTTTAACCAAGCACAAAAATTCTTATCTTCATCATTAACAATTTATTTTCCAGATCCTTATTGGAGAGAAAGAAATCTTCAATATTCAGCAGGCAAAGATAGAATTATATCTTCATTAACAGAAAAATATACAGAAATAATGTCAAAAACAAGAAAAACAAATTTTAATAGATATGCAGGAAATTTATTTGGACATCATGAAGCTGAATATGTAGATATAGAAGCTGCTCTTGGAATGACAGGACAAAATAGAGAGAAATTTGAAACTATAATTAAAAGGTATTTAGGAAGAGGATTTGGTTCAGAAGGAGTATTAAATGAAAATATTAATAATAACTTATCAATGAATTTAGGAAATATGCGTGCTCTTGGAGCATATTGGTTAAATGGAATTTTAGAATTTTCTGAAAATCAATATAATGAAGGAAATCCTTTACAATTACAAAGATACAACAATGTAAGTAATTTAGATTTAAATGGAATTGCAGGAGGAGGAAACTTAATCATAATGTCAAATACAAAAAGAGATCTAATTAATGGAACTATGGACGAATTAGACGCACAAAGAATTGCAGATAATTATAATTTTGATATATTATATTCTAGTGGGGGAAATTGGTATAAAATTGTATTTAATAGAGAACAAGAAAAACAATTTATTGAAACTATGACTTCTACTGGATATAAACAACATATGTTTATTGAAATGATGAAAAATCTAGGAACTGTTGATTTAAATTTAGGAGTTGAAGAAATAAAAACAGGAGCAGAAAGAAATATAACAGATGGAAGATATGGGGGCTTTTTAGTTGGAACTATTCCTATGAACAATGAAGAAACATTAAAAACAGGAACTTTAGTTGCAAGAACTGTAAGTGAAGATCTAGGAGGAGCAATAGCATTGGAATCTACTGGAAAAAATAACTTATTAAATAAATTATTTAAAGGAGATACAGTATTAATATCCCTAGGTTTTTTCACATATTCAAATTCAGATTTAACTTATTATAATTCAGAGAGAGGTCAAAAACTTGCAGATATGTCTCCTGGAGAACAAGTAGGTTCATTTGAATTATTAGTAGTAGATAAAGTTAGAACATTATTATATTTAACTAAAGGACAAAGCGGATCAATAGATGGGGGAGCAGCAATTTATACTAAAAACTTAAACAGTTCTATTTTATATCAATATGATGATTCAAGAAGAGAAGCAAATATATTTACTTCATTAGGATATTATCATAAAAATATTCAAGGATTAGGGTATTACAAACACCTAATAGGACAAGAACCAGAAGCAGGTGCAATATCTCAATGGACAATAAATGAAAATTTAACTTTGAGTGCATTTGCAAAAATAAAAGGTGAAACTATATTTTTCGGTAATAACCCTGCAATGGTAAAACAATTTGGAGACATATCTCAAGCAATAGATGTTATTGCACAAGATATTCAAAATAATTTAGTAGGAATACAAAATGATGAAGCATTCAAAAACACTAAATTAAAACAATGGAATACTCAAATTTGGCAAATAATGTCTTCATTTAGAAGATGGCAGCCAAATATCTTAGGAGATAATCCAATTAATTTTGGAATTGTTTTGACTGATTTAAAAAAAGGAATGAGTATGAAATTAACTCTTAATGGTATCGACCATATAGATCCAAATACTGGAGAAGTAGATCAAGTTATATACACGACTGGTATTTTCACTAAAAATTGGGAAAATGGAAAAGAATTTACCTTATTAGCAGGTACAAATGTGACTAAAACTAATGTTGATTCCTTAACAAAAAATGAACTAACAAATATTGTTGGTGCAAAATTCAGCAATCTCAAATTAACTTTCAATTTATGGGGAACTAATGTTGGTAAAACAGATATTGAAAACGTAGAACGTGCATGGGGATCTGGATTAGAATATGACATGACAGGTACTAAATTAGATCCAGGAACAAGTTTAGGTTTAAGATTAAATGTTATGGAAGAAAATGGATGGATATTAGAAGGAAGAGTAGGAGATAAAAGCAGAGGACTATTATTTGACTATGGGAAAATTAATAATATGGAAACAAAAGCATTTGGAGTAAGATATTACATATTAGATAAATTTATGATGGAAGGAATGTATACTTTTGCTGAAACTCCTGGAAATATGGAGAATAATTGGGCAAAAAGATCAGAATTTGATATAAGTGCAACATGGAGAAATGAAAATGGATTTGGAATAACTGGTACTTTTAATCAAAATACAATTAAAACTTCAGAAGGGTCTTATCCAGTTTGGGAATTTAGATTAAACTTTTCTGGTAACTTTTAGCTTAATAACTATTTTTAAGAAGAAAAACAATAAATATTGTTTTAATTCTTTTCCTTCTAATTTAAACTATGTATTCTAAAGAAATTCAGAAAATGCTTATTAAAGAAAAGATAGAAATAGGAGATAAAATACTTCTAAAACAAAATAATAAAGAATATTCAGGAGTATTAATGCCAAGACCTGAATTAGGTGATGAGAATTGCCTTGTTATAAAATTAGATAATGGATATAATATTGGAATCAAAACAACTGATAATTTTAAAATAAAAATACTAGAAAAATTAAAACCAATTAAAAAAACAGTAGAAAAAGAAAAATTAGAAAAAGGAGATATAACCATATTAGGTTGTGGGGGAACAATTTCTTCCAAGGTAGAATATAAAACAGGTGCAGTATATCCTGCTATTTCACAAAAAGAATTACTATCTAATTTTCCAGAAATAAAAGATATAACTACAATTAATACCCGTTCAATATTTTCATTATTGTCTGGTGATTTAAATCAAAAACATTGGAAAATAATAGGAGAAGAAATAGAAAAAGAACTAAAAAAAGATATTGAAGGAATAGTTATATCTCATGGAACTGATACAATGCACTATACAAGTGCAGCATTATCATTTATGATTCAAGAATCACCAGTCCCTATAATACTAACAGGTGCACAAAGAAGTTCAGATAGGGGCTCAAGTGATTCTAAATTAAATTTGCTATCTTCATTAATGGCTGCAAAATCAGATTTTTCAGAAATAGGGGTATGTATGCATTCGAACTTAAATGATAATCTATGTTATGTCCATAAAGGAACAAGAGTTAGAAAAATGCATACTTCAAGAAGAGACGCGTTTAAATCAATAAATCAATTACCCATATTAAGAATTGATTACTATAATAAAACAGTTGACTCAGTAAATAAATATATTAAAAAAGATAAAAATAGAAAACCAAAAATAAATTTAAAACTAAATGAAAATATAGGATTGATCTACATACATCCTGGAATAAACCCTAAATTTATTGAAAAATTATCTGATTATGATGGAATAGTTCTTGCTGGTACTGGATTAGGACATGTTCCAACAAATGCATTTAATGATAAAAATTCAAAATCAATTTTAAAGGAAATACAAGGACTAATAAAATCAAATATACCAGTTGTTATGAGTCCTCAAACCCTATATGGAAGATTAAATCTAAATACCTATACGTATGGGAGACAATTAAAACAAATAGGAGTTATAGGTCACTTATGTGATTGGACACCCGAAACTGCTTTTACCAAATTATGTTGGGTGCTTGGGCATGAAAAGAAAATGGAAAAAATAAAACAAGAAATGGAAACTAATTTTGTAGGCGAAATAACAGATAGGAGTGTTGTTTTATGAAAAAAGAATCAAACTTAAAATGTGGTCTTGAAATTCATCAAAGATTAGATACTCATAAATTATTCTGTAATTGCCCATCTATTGAAGGGAATGAAGTAAATAAAAAATATAAACGAAAATTAAATGTAGTTAAAAGTGAAATTTCTGAAGTGGATAAAACAGCACAATTTGAAAAACAAAAAAATACAGATTATATTTATGAATTTTATCCAGAAGTATGCTGCGAATTAGAAATTGATGAATGCCCTCCCTTAAAATTAAATCAAGAAGCATTGGATATAGTTTTAGAAATTGCATTAAATTTAAATTCAAATATTGTAGATGAAGTACATTTTATGAGAAAACAAGTTATAGATGGTTCAAACACCTCTGGTTTTCAAAGAACTGCAATTATTGCAACTGGGGGTTATATTGAAAGTTCAAAGGGCAAGGTATCAATTGAAACTATATGTTTAGAAGAAGAAAGTTCAGGAATTATAAAAAAAGAGATAGGACAATCCACATTTAGATTAGATAGATTAGGAATACCATTAATAGAAATTTCAACTGGGCCTGATATTATAGACCCAGAACACGCACAAGAAATTGCAAAAAAAATAGGTATGATACTTAGAGTAACTGGTAAAGTACAAAGAGGGTTAGGTACAATACGACAGGATGTAAATGTTTCTATACCTGAAGGTGCAAGAGTCGAGATCAAAGGAGCACAAGAATTAGATTTGATTCCTAAATTAATAGAAAATGAAATAAAACGACAAGAAAATTTGAAAAAATTATTAGATAAGCTCAAAAATATACAACTTAATGAGCAGCTAGGTTTTTGTACTGCAGATGTAACTGAGATTTTTGAAGAAACTGAATCTAAATTTATTAAAACTGCAATAAACAATGGAGAAAAGATATTTGCATTAAAATTAGAAAAACATAATGGAATATTAGGAATCGAATTGCTTCCAAACATACGATATGGAACCGAATTATCTCAATATGCTAAAACAGCAGGAGTAAAAGGAATAATTCATTCAGATGAAAATTTAGAAAAATATAAAATAAATGATGAAGAAATTTTTCAAATAAAGCTCTCATTAGACAGCAAAAAAGAAGATGCTTTTGTATTAGTTGCTGCTCCAGAACAGATTGCTATAAATGCATTATATAAAGTACTTGAAAGAGTAAATATGCATTTTATCCCATTAGAAACAAGAAGGGCAGATAAAGATCTCAGTTATTTTATGAGACCAATTGCAGGAAAAGCAAGAATGTATCCAGAAACAGATATTCCTCCCCAAATAATAGATACAGATAGACTAAACAAAATAAAAAATAAAAAAGGGAAAGGATTAGAAGACACACAAGCTAGTTTAGAAAAAATGTTAAATATGGATTTAGCTAAAAAAATGTTAAAATCTAAATACTTACAACTATTTATTAAATTAACAGAAGAAGGTTATGACCCACTATTAGTTGCGAATACATTGGAACAAACATTAACAGAACTAAGAAGAGAGGGAGTTAATATTGAAAAAATAACCGATAATCAAATCATAAAAATATTTACAGAGTATAAAAAAGGAAGATTTACTAAAAAAGCAATTGGTGAAATACTTAGGTATACTACTGAAACAGAGGATATAGATACTATTCTCAAAACATACGAATTAAATAAAATAACTGGAAAGAATCTGGAAAAAATAATTGAAAACAATCATGGAAATATTGGAGAAATAATGAAAAAATATAGACTAAACATAGAACCAGAAGAGATACAAAGTATTTTAAAAAATAAGAATAAAAAATTATAATTGGAGGATTAAATATGGCAGTAATAACAATCTCATTTGAAGAACTGACTAAATTCGTTAAAATAACAAAAAAACAAGCAACAACTACTTTACCGCTATTGGGAGTACCCACAGAAATAAATAAAGAAAACGAAGATCAATTAACATTAGAAATAACACCAAATAGGCCAGATTTATTAAGTGTGGAAGGAGTAGGCAGATTACTTAATAATTATTTTTATAAAAAAAATATTGAATATAAAATTAATAAAAAAGAAAAATTATATTATCTTAAAACAAGTAAAAATATTGAAAACCTTAGACCTTATATTGGGTTAGCAGTAATCAAGGGATTAAACATTGATGAAAAAACTTTAATTTCATTAATGCAATTACAAGAAAAATTACATTCAACAATAGGAAGAAAAAGAAAAAAAGTTGCAGTGGGAATACATGATTTAAAAAATATAACTTTTCCATTAACCTATTCTGCTTATGACTTTGAGAAATCTCCTAGATTTATACCATTAGAGAAAGATACTGAAATGAATGCACACCAAATATTAAAATATCATGAAAAAGGGATTGCATATGCTCATTTAATTAATAAAAAATGTGTTTTAATAACAGATGCTAAAAATAAAGTTTTATCCTTCCCCCCTATAATTAATTCTGAAATGACAAAAGTAACACAAAATACTACTGATCTTTTAATAGATGTCACCGGAACACACCAAGGAGCAGTAAATGAAGTATTAAATCTTATGGTATGTAATTTAATAGATAGAGGCGGGACTTTATTTGAATTCAAAGTAGATAATTCTATTTTTCCAAAATTAAATATGAAAAAAATAAAATTACCAAACAAAGAAGTAGAAAAAGTACTAGGAATTAAATTAACAAAAAACGAAATTAAAGAAAATTTAGAGAAAATGGGATTTTTTGTTAAAACTGACTGGGTTTATATTCCTCCATATAGAACAGATATTCTAGGAAAGATAGACTTAATTGAAGATATAGCAATTTCTATGAATTATAATTCTTTTGAACCAGAATTGCCTAATTTCTTTAGTATTGGAAATAAAAAAGAAGACCACATAATTAATTCTGTTTTAACTGGTTTAGGATTTAATGAAGTATTTACATGGACATTAACTAATGAAGAAAAAGTAAAAAAAGCTAATTTAGAATATGTATACTTTGTTGAAATAGAAAACCCATTAACTAAAGATTTTACTATTGTTCGCCCTAGTATTTTACCTAATTTATTAGATGTTTTTGCAGAAAGTAAAAAAGAAAAAATGCCTCAAAAAATATATGAAATGGGAATTGTTGCAGACCCAAATTTAAAAACTAAATTAGCATGTACAATGACCAATTCTAAAATAGGATTTACAGAAATAAGATCAGTAGTTCAAGCCATTCTTAAAATATTGGGAAAAGAATATGAAATAAAACCATCTGATGATAAAATATTTATAACTGGTAGAAGTGCTGGGATATGGAAAAACGGAAAAAAAGTTGGGGTGTTTGGTGAGATATATCCAAAAATTATATTAAATTTTGGACTTGAGTGTCCAGTTGTTGCACTTGAAATTGAACTTTAATAACTCATTTCTTTGATTTATTATATATAAAATAACTAATCACTATCAATATTAATACCATTACTAAAAGTACAAACGGATTTTGTAAAACTCCCCAAATCTCAACTATAGTATCATCGCTTTCTTTTATTTCATTTACAATAATATTTTCTTCACTTGGAACTACTGTATTTTTATCAGAATCAATATTTGCAATGATTATATCTTCAAGAGAATCTGGAATTTGTTTGCTTCCAACTAAGAATTTATCTAAAACAAATAATGCAGGTACTCCCGAACTAGTTTTGTTTTGAGTTTTTAAAAATTCTTTAAACAATGCTTGATTATCACTATTTTTGTATACTTCATATCTATGTATGGCTATTTCTCCTTCATATTTCTGTTCTAGTATATCTAAGGTTGGTTTTACTTTTGAACAATGTGGACAAGTTTCACCATAAAAATAATATATTTCTAAAACTTGTGAAAATGTCAAAGAAATCAATAATACTAAAGTTAATAAAATAAAATACCTATTCATTTACTTGCCTCCTATAATTTATTATTTATTTTTATCTTTGATAAAGTTTTTAAAGGATCTGTCATACGTTTTTTCTGCTTCTCTTGAAAAACAACAAGCAGGCAACTCATTTCTACTTAAATGATATTCCATACATTCACAGCATTTTCCTTTTCTAGGGCACCCACGATAAGTACAGTTACATTTTTTTAAATTTTCATTGATATTTAAACACTCAGACATTAAAACACCTCACACTTATTTAAAAAAGTAAAATTAAAATTGATATTATTGCTAAAGCCATTGCTAAAATTTCTTTTACTGAAAAAGTATCCCCAAATATGAAAATTGATAAAAAAGCAAGTAAAATTGTACTTAAACTTACAACTGCCATCACAAGTGCTACTTTTCCTTCTTCTAACGCTTTAAGCATTGAGACAAAACCAGCTAATGTAAAAATAATTAATAAAATTAAAAGTAAAATAAAAGAAAGAGTAAGATTAGGTAACATGTTTTGTATATTTGTTACTGTTATTTGCCCTATTTCATTAACTATTTTTTTAAGAATTACATTAGCAAATGTGAATAAAAACATTGCCGCTGCTGCAAAAAGTACCCATTTCATTTTTTACACCTGCATATTAATTTATATTATTTTTTTAATTGTAAAACTTATATTTCAATTTTCATTTTACCTTTAGATAATATTATATCTCCATTGTAATATTTATTAACTATTCCTTTTATATCTGTTTTTTGAACTTTTGGATAAAAATGAAATAACACTAATTTTTTAGGGGTTACTTTTTGAGCTATCTTTCCAACTGCAGTTGGGTTTAAATGAACACTTGCGGGATATTCATCTGAAAAAGCACATTCTAATAAGAACACATCTGAATTTTTAGCAAATTCTCCTAATTTATCTTTTAATTCTTCATCATAACCAGTATCTCCTGAATAAACTACGGTTTTGTTATTATGTTCTATCTTAAATGCTCTGCTTTCATCATTGTGTTTTACTTTTATTGCTGAAATTGTAATATTATCTAATTCTATATTTCCTTCATCTATGTTTTTAAAAATTATTTTATTTCTGGCATCTGTTTCCCCATAAAAAGTTGTTATTAAATTATTATAAAAAATTTCAAATTCTTTTGAAGATATTATTGTAATATTACCTTCTTTGTCATCATTTAAATATTTATTATTTTTTAAAACAAATAATAAATGGATTAAATCCAAACAATGATCAGGATGAAAATGAGATAAAAATATATAATCAATATCATTGATTGTTTTTCCTAATTCTAATAAGCGCTTTAATGATCCTGGGCCAATATCTAATAATGCGTTTTTACCATTATCAAATTCTAATAAAAAAGCGGGCGCGTTTCTCTTTAAATCTAAAATAGCTGTGCCTGAACCTAAAACCGTTAATTTCATTTTTTAACCTCTTTTAAATTAAAATGTTTTATTATTTTCGTTGCTGTTTCTATTGCAGAAATATGAGAATTATCAATTTCTAAACTTTCAACAAAATCTATTTTGGTATAATAATCATATGTTTGTAAATCTTTTAATAAAGTTGTTTCATCAAGTATTTTTTTGTATTCTTTTCTAGATTCAGAATTAACTCTTTTGATTAATTCATCTTTATTACTATATAGATGTACAAAATATATCTGTCCGTCATAGTTTTTAATTATATTATGTATCTTGTTTACAAATTCCTTATCTTCACAAGGAGCATAACAAAAAGTAAAAATGATATTTGCGATATCCTCTTTAGCGATATGCTCTATTATATCCAATCTTAATTTTTCAAGAAGTTTCATAAAATTTTTAGATCTAAAAGGAAATAACGATTTTACTAAATCAACTGTTAGATGATTGTGAAATAATTTAAAATCCGTTAATTTAGCTATTTCTTTTGCAACAGTTAATTTCCCAACTGCTGGAGACCCATAAATAAAAATCATTTTCATATACAAAATAAAGATAAAAAGAAATAAAAAACAGAGTATTAAATGCATTTTCTTGTTATTCCTTTTATATTATCAAAATGCTTGTCATCTGAAATAATGGTATCTATCCCATTTTCAAACATAATAGCAAGATGAATAGAATCTGCAGGTTTAAAACCAAGTTCTAAATAATTACCTACTTTTAAAGCAACATTTCTATTCATGTCTAATATTCTAAGATTTGGTATTTTAAGAAATGCTTCCCAGTATTCTTTTAATTTTTTCCCTCCTCTGTTTTTCATTATTACCAAAATTGCTTCATCAAAAGCTAGAATACTTGTACTCGCAGAAATTCTATTATCATTTAACTCTGAAATTATTTTGCGTGCTCTCTTGCCTTTTTCTTGATTATTTAAAATAGCATGGATAAAAACATTTGAATCAAGATACATCTATCTCACACCTCTTCATTTTTTCAGCAGTTCCTTCTTCTCGTGCAGTTTTTATCAATTTATTTATTTCTTTTTCTGAAACATTCGCTTCTTTAGCAAATTTTTCCATTTCTTTTACTACATCTGTCTCTTTTTCAATATATACCTTATTATCTTCTACTTTGAAAACTACTTTTGAACCTTTTGATAGACCAAACATCTTTCTTATAAATGCAGGAATAACTACTAATCCGTTAGCATGCATCTCTCTTATTTCCATTAAATCACCACTTTAAATTATCTTAAAGTACCTATTTAAAGGTTTGTATGAATTTAATCAGTAATCCCTTGTTCTGAAACTGTGAAAACACATTCTGCATCCGGTAAACAAGGAGAATCAACTAATCTTGCTACTCTTTTATCTCCTTTGCTTTTTCTCAAATATACTCTATAAGTAGAAGCATGCGCTAAAACATGTCCTCCAATAGGTGTTGTTGGATCACCAAATAAAATACCTGGATTATCCATTACTTGGTTCATTATTATAACTGCTAAATTATATTTATCTGCCAATTTCAATAAAGTATGTATATGTGTATTTAATTTCTGTTGTCTTTCACTTAGAGAACCTCTTCCTATATAATCAGACCTAAAATGTGAAGTTAATGAATCAACAATTACTAATTTTATATTGTTGTCCTTGATTAAGTCATCTGCTTTTTCAGCCAAAATCATTTGATGATCTGAATTAACTGCTTTAGCTACATGAATATTTTTCAAAACTTCATCAGGATCCATACCTTGAGCTTCTGCTATTTGTGCTATTCTCTCCGGTCTGAATGTACCTTCAGAATCTATAAATAATACATTTCCATCAAACCCTCCCTCTTTTTTTGGTTTTTGTACATTCACACATAATTGAAAACCTATTTGAGTTTTACCAGAACCGAATTTAGCATAAAATTCTGTTATTGCCATTGTTTCTATTCCTCCTCCTAATAAATTATCTAATTCAGTAGAACTAGTCGTGATTTTTCCTATCTCTTTTCTTTTTTCTAAAATTCTGTCCGCTGTTTCAAAACCCATTTCTAATGAATCTCTTGCGCCTGCAATCGTTTTTTTTGCTGTTTCAACTCCTAAACCTGCTACTTCTCCTAATTCGTGTGGAGAGGCAACTGCAATTTTTTGAATATCATAACCTGCTTCTTCTAATTTCTTAGCAGTAGCAGGACCTACTCCAGGTAGGTCTTTTAATTTTTTAGTTACTACTACATCTTCAGTCATTAAAATCACCTATTCATTCTTAAAAACTAAAAGTCTTAATTCACCTATTTTTAAGGTATAAAATTCATTGCCGGTTTTTGAAGTATTTTTCCACATTGCACCAACGTTTTTAAATTTAGTTTCGCCTTCTTGGTCTCTATCTGTTTGTACTATTCTAAAATCTGGTTTTGAACCCTTTTTTTGTGAGTCGTCTGACTCAAAATCAGATATATTATTCTTTTTCATATTTATCTTCCTCCGCACGCATCCTTCAAGGATGCTCCGCTAAATATTATTATGTTGCGATTTCTTTATAAAGCATTTCAAAGAGTAGATTTCCGGATGTTTAAGAAGAGAAGTATAGTTATTTTTCAATAAATTTTTTAACAATTGTAATTATTTCAGGAAATTTTGTTTTATTTACATCTGCTCCAAAGTGCCTCTCATCAATATATTCATGATATTCTGGTTTAATTTTTTCTTTGATAAATAAAGGTTCTGAAATTGGGATATGGGGATCATCTCTTGAAGCAAATAATACTATCCTCTCTGCATTGCTTTTAATTTTGTTCCATTGCCAAGGTTTGTTAAAGTATCCCCTTTTTTTCTCGTGTTCATCACCCAAATCTGTATAATAAACACCAACTAAAATAACGAGTTTACATTTACTCTCTTCGAGATATCTCAAAATAGAAACTGCACCAGAAGAATGACCAATTAAAATAGCATCTTCTGTTTGTAATTTTTCTTTGATAAAAGGACGCCAGTATTCTTTTCTTGCTAAGTCAGGATCAGGCATATTTTCTGCAATTACGATTAATCCTAATTTCTAAAGTTCATTTTTAACATCTTGAAACCAATTTTCATTAATATTAGTATTACCGTTTCCAGAGATAATAATTACTTTCATAGTTTTATTAGATCCTTAGAAAATAAAAACGTTATGTTCCAAAAAAACAAAATTTATTTTTTTATAAATATTTCAGAAATATTTATAAACTCCATTATACAGAATAAAAACAAGGTGTTTTAGATGACAGACTATTTACATATAAAAGATGTTCAAAAACCTGAGATGGAAGGAAAAGAAGTTAGTTTGCGCGGTTGGGTTTACAGAACTAGAGGAAGCAGTAAAATGCAATTTATAGTCTTAAGAGACGTTAGTGGGATTATACAATGTACTACTATTCAAAAAGAAGTTGATGAAAAAACATGGAAAAGCGCAGAAGAATTATATGTTGAAAGCTCTTTTACTGTTAAAGGAATAGTGAGAAAAGATGATAGAGCACCTGGTGGTTATGAATTAACTGTTAAAGAATTAGAACCAATTTGTATTGGAGAACCATTTCCAATTGCAAAAGATTTATCTCCTGAATTTCTTGCAGATCAAAGACATTTATGGTTAAGAAGTCAAAAAATGTCTTCAATATTAAAAATTAGAAGCACTGTTTTTGATGCTATTCATGAATATTTTAGAAGTCAAAAATTCTATGAATATCATTCTCCAATATTTCAAGCAGTACAATGTGAAGGAGGATCAAGTTTATTTTCAGTGGATTATTTTGAAGAAAAAGGAGTATTTTTAGCACAAACTTGGCAGTTATACGCAGAACCTGCTATTTTCGCATTAGAAAAAATTTATACTATCTCTCCATCATTTAGAGCTGAAAAATCTAAAACATCAAGACATTTAACAGAATATTGGCATGCAGAAATGGAAGGTGCTTGGTTCACATTTGAAGATGTAATTTTACATGGAGAACAATTAATTAAATATATTGTAAAAAAAGTAATTGAAGAAAGACAAGAAGAATTAAAAATTTTAGACAGAGATATTGAAAAATTAAAACCTTGTATTGAAAAACCATTTGTTAGAATGACGTATTCTGAATCTTTAAAAATACTTAAAGATAAGTACAAAATGAAGATTGAATGGGGAAAAGATCTAAGAACAATAGAAGAAGATAAACTTTCTAAATTATATGATACTCCTATTATAATTACTCATTATCCCTTAGAAGTTAAAGCATTTTATATGACTCAAGATGAAGAAGATCCAAGAACGGTACACGGAGTTGATTTTATAGCTCCTGAAGGATATGGAGAACTTATCGGAGGAAGTGAAAGAGAATCAGATATTGAAAAAATAAAACAACGACTTATTGATCAAAAAGAAGATCCTAAACAATATGAATTTTATTTAGATACTAGAAAGTATGGTTCTGTTCCCCACGGAGGATTTGGTTTAGGAGTTGAAAGAATTATAGCTTGGATTTGTGGATTGGATACAATTAAAGATGCAATTCCTTTCCCAAGAACAATGACTAGATACAAACCTTAACAATCAATTAATTTTCTCCATTTTTGTGTTTCATCTATTATTTTTTGCATTGTTTTCACAACTAAAATGGGGTGTTTTCCAATCGCAGTTTCTTCTGAAAGCATAAGCGCATCAGATCCATCTAATACTGCATTTGCAACATCACTGCTTTCAGATCTTCTTGGAATTCTCGATTCAACCATAGACAATAGCATTTCAGTTGCAGTTATTACAAATTTATTTTTTTTATTACATTTTTTTATTATCCATTTTTGAAAAACAGGAAGACTTTCAAAGGAGGTATTTTTGCCTAAATCTCCTCTCGCAACCATAACTCCATCACATGTATCTATAATTTTATCTATATTATCAATCCCTTTTTTTGTTTCTACTTTTGCAATTAAATTTATTTTTTTTGGTAAAAACTTTTTTCTAACTCTTGCTATTTGTTCAGGAGTTTCTGTAAATGCTAATGCAATATAATCAAACTCTAAATCTTTAATAAAAGATATTACTGATTCATCTTTTATATCAATTAAAATTTCACATTTTAAATTTGTTTTTTCTTTTGCTGTTTTTATAGATTCTATTAGATCTGATACTTCTTTTTGTTTAGCATATTTCATGTTTAACCGCGCAATATCCATACCTGCTCTTAACATTTCATAAAATACTTGCGGCTTTGTACTTGCCGGACCTAAGGTTGCTATAATTTTAACATCTTTATTAACCATATCTTTTCTTATTTCAGCATACTTTAAAATGATTTTGGAAATTTAAAAGATAATTAATTATCTTTTTTTAAGGGAATATATATACATTATGCCTGCGCTTACTAAAATTACTATAATCCCCATGATAATATATACTCCAAATTTATTTTCTTCTTCTTGAACTTCATTCATTAAAATCTCATTTAGCTGAACAAACGATTCAATTGGTGTTTCTTCATCCATTGAAAAAACTTGAATTGAACCCACATATACTGTTTCTCCTTCAAGTTTTATTTTATAAATCCCTTCATTCTCTGGAATAAAATCAATAAACCCATATTCATCTGAAACTAAAATAATAATCTTACCAAAGGGATCTATAACTTCTACTTGTATACCTGCAGCTGGAGTTCCATCAGGTAAACCTACAAAAAGTTTTACTGTTTCATTAACTTCAGTTGTGTGGTTATATTTAAACTCTATTTCCTTTTCTCCATATTGATAATCTGAATCTATTGATGTATTATCCACATTTGAAATTTCTTCTGAATCTTCTTGTGTCTTTGCTACTGGTGCACCCCCTCCAGAACCTCCTCCAGAACCTCCTCCTCTAGTTTGGTAATTTACATTAAATTCCCATGTTTCACTAAAACCTAAATTTAAACCATCATTACAAGTAATATTCCATACATATACTCCATTTGAGAATGTTTCTTGATACTCTTTTTGTGTATTATTTTCAACCTGTATTATGTTTATATCCCCATTTATATTTAATTCACATTCTATTTCATTAACAAGGTTATCTTGTACAATAAATGAAAATGTTATTTGTTTGCTTGTTGATGTACTTCTATTTAAAGGTGCAATTAATTCTATCTCTGGGGCAGTTAAATCAACTGTGAAAAAAATATTATCTGTTCTAATATGTTCATTTGAATCATTAAAGTATACACTTAATTCATGTATGCCTTCTGTTACGTTTACAAGAGTTATATTTTCACAATCATTAAGAGTTTGATTTACTCCTCCATCAAGCGAATAAGAACAATTACCTTCCCCAATAAGAGTATAATTCAAATCTATAGTTGTTTTATTGTATGTTATATTTAATGGACTCAA
>JAHKLY010000006.1 GCA_020854825.1 Microcaldota archaeon
AGATAATTTAAGTTTGTGAGGGTGGAGAGTGCGCTTATGTCTGAGATTTGGTTGTTGTATAGGTAAAGTTGTTGTAAGTTTGTGAGAGTGGAGAGTGCGCTTATGTCTGAGATTTGGTTGTTGTATAGGTAAAGTTGTTGTAAGTTTGTGAGGGTGGAGAGTGCGCTTATGTCTGAGATTTTGTTGCCGGATAGGGAAAGATAAGTTAAGTTTGAGAGGGGGGAGAGTGCGCTAATGTCTGAGATTTGGTTGTTGTTTAGGTAAAGCCAATTTAAGTTTGTGAGGTCGGAGAGTGCGCTAATGTCTGAGATTTGGTTGCCCCATAGGGAAAGAGTTTGTAAGTTTGTGAGGGTGGAGAGTGCGCTAATGTCTGAGATTTGGTTGGAGCCTAGTTCAAGATAAGTTAAGTTTGTGAGAGTGGAGAGTGCGCTTATGTCTGAGATTTGGTTGTTGCGTAAGATAAGTTGTTGTAAGTTTGTGAGGGTGGAGAGTGCGCTTATGTCTGAGATTTGGTTGGCGCCTAGGTAAAGACCTTGTAAGTTTGTGAGGGTGGAGAGTGCGCTTATGTCTGAGATTTTGTTGTCGCCTAGATTAAGAGAATTTAAGTTTGTGAGGGTGGAGAGTGCGCTAATGTCTGAGATTTGGTTGTTGTTTAGGTAAAGTTGTTGTAAGTTTGTGAGGGTGGAGAGTGCGCTAATGTCTGAGATTTGGTTGTTGCCTAGGATAAGAGTATTTAAGTTTGTGAAATATTCTAAACCTGTTAAATCTGAGATTTCTCTTGAACCTGCCCATAGTTCAGTTAATGTTAATGCATCGCAGTCTGTAACTGTGCATCCCGGGTCTTCTCCTAATGCAGAACAAACTGCATTTAATAAGCCTGAGTCAGGGATTGAGATTGGAGTGCATACTGAACAAACCTCAGTGCATGTTACAGGATTTGAATTATTTTCTAAAATGTCACAAGTATTGTCACCAGAGTTTCCTGAAGAATCTAGAATCTCAATGTCAATAATTCCGTTTGAGCAGACAGTGTTGTTTGTGAATGTGTTGAAGGAGCTGGAGAAGAGGAAAATACCATTACCATCGTTTTCATTTACAATATTATTTCTAAAACTGTTGTTATTTGAATTGGTTACAATCCAGAAACCAAAGTTATTTAATGTGGCTGTATTGTTTGTTAAGGTATTAAAAGAACTCTGGTAAAACCGGAAGCCATAACTATTTAATGTGGCAGTATTGTTTTGGATTAATCCATAATCCGCTGAATTGGCAAAATAAATGCCCCTGTTAAAATTATTAATTACGCAGTTTTCTACAGTTACATTATCAAAACCTTCATTATAAACTCCATAACCAGTTCCATTTCCTGTTATTGTGTGGCCTGCACAATCTAATGTAACATCACTCGCATTTATTATAAATAAAGTCCCATTAACATCTAAATCAGTTTCAAGTATATAATTTTCATTTACATATATTGGGGGTGAAATAACCCACGGATCAATATATATTTGGTCTCCTTGTTCTGAATCTAAATAAACTGAATATTTAAATACACCATTTTTAGGCAATACTTCAAAATTAACAAGAATTGAACTTCTTGCTGGAACTAAAATACCAGTAACTGCGTCTGTTCCTCCAAAATCATAATAAATCTTACCAAGTGTATTTGTTGAATCAACTTCTTTTGTATTTATGTCTTGTTTTGTAGCACTTCCTCCACTATTAAGACCATATGTTTTCATATCTAACGAATTAATTATATTTGCATCATTTGCATCTACTTCTAATCTTAATTTAGTATGTGTAGCAACCTCTCTTTGATTTCCAATAATGAATGCGATTTCACATAACTCATTAGGAGTACAAACTTTGTTTTCTTCAGATATAGTTAAAGTTATTTGACCAGTTTGTGATTTTTCTTCAATTGCTGTATCATAATTAATTTCTTGTTGCTCATATTTTCGTAATCCATTTTGATCTACAAGTGCAACAGTAGTTGTAACTTTTTCTTTACAATCTTGTGGACATACTTTTGAATTTTCTTGTGGATAATTACAAATTCCATCCCCACACATTATTTGATTTTCTGGTTTATATATATTTTCAGTAGCGTATTGTCCTTTACAATTTATTATCTCTGTTTCCATATTGTCTTTAATTAATTGAATACATTGCTGATCATTTCCACACTCATTTAAATTAAATTTACTACTTTCATAAATTGTATTTATACATTGCTCTGTCAATTCCCAGGTTTTTGGTTGTTCTGGCTCACCACAATCCTGTGGACAATTATCTTGATTTTCATCTCCTTCACATTTTCCATCTCCGCATATTATTTCTTCAACAGGACATGTTTCAGAACAATAAAGTTCTCCATAATCGCAAATATTTGATTCAAAATTATATTGTTGTGCTTGTTCAAATGCTTTTCCTACCCCATCACAAATAGTATTACTAATTATATCTACTTGTGCATTTACTCCTTGAAATCTCACAAATGAAATCCCTGTGTTAGCATTTGAAATTGTATTTGAAGATATTTCTATATTTAAAGATAACAAACCAGGAATTGAATTTTGTGATTCTCTTAAAACTAGACATTCTTGAAAATTACCACATAAAGAATCTGCACAATCTGTTAACCCATCTTCATTGTTATCTATTCCATCATTACAAATCTCTTCTGGTTCTTGTGGTTCTTCAATAACTACTTCTTGCCATACACAGTGTTTTTGCATTTGGCATGCTTGTTCATCAGTTAGTTGTGGACAATTAATTGTTTGTCCATAACATATATTTTTATCTTTATCCCATAAACAGTCTTTTTGCATTTCACATAGTTGTTCATCCTTTATTTGTTGACATAAAATTGCGTTCCCTACACATTCATATTCTACTGGCTCCTGAGGTTGTTCATAAGTACATTGTTCTCCTACCATACACCCAATTTGTCCATTAAAAACACATTTATGATATCCATTTGATATTTCATAATGCCCATCACATTCTTTTGAAGGGTCATTTAAACCTTTAATATCTATACATAAGTCTACAGGAGTTCCAGAACATGTTGGTAATTGTAGCTGTGGTTCCACACATATACAATTTTCACAAATATAAGTTTCACCTAGATTAATACAATCTACGTTTTGTTCACATTGTTCATTGCCCTCTATTCTTCCATCACCACATACAACTGGAGAAGGACAAACTGCATTACAATTTTGGTCTGTAAATAATGTTGCTCCATTATCATTTGTCCAACAAGGATAACAGCTTTCTGGGCATTCAAAATATTCTGTACAATCAGATATACATTCTGGATCTTTTGAACAATCTGGGTCTTCACAGTCTACTAATCCATCTCCATCATTATCAATTACATCATTACAAATTCTTTCATTACAAATCTCACAATTTACTGTAGAAAAACATTTTCCTTTTCCGTCTGTGTATTGACATCCTTCATAAGGACATGCTTGAGTATCTAAAGTACAAGAAGATGCACAATCTGCAGGGCAATTGTCCGATGTTTCTTTTTCATAAAAAATACATCCAAAAGATTCACAACTTTCTTGTGCATTACTAAAATAGGAACATTCTATCATTCCACCGGCACATTCAATTCCTTCAGTTGTCCAGATTGCATTATTTTTTTCACAATCTTGTTTTGTTTTAAATTGTCCAACAGAACATGTCCCTACTTCTTCTAACCTACATCCAAAATTAACATTTTCATTACATTCTGTTTCATTTAACACAGAACAATCTAATTGCTGATCTCCTTCACACATAGAGGTATCACATTTTCCATCTCCACATTGAGGAGGATCAATATAAATTGCTGTTGCTGAACCATAAATGTTATTTTCTGTTATTATCAAATCATAATAATTTTCAAAATTCTTAAAATAAACAGCAAAAATCCCATATTTCCCGCCAGTAATTTGATTATTTTGAATAGTCCCAGATGTAGAAATAGTGTATATGGCTGCTTCATTAAAATTAGAAAAATCTGTGTTATAAATATAAATATCTTGAACTTCTTTTATTATTAAACCATAATTTGCATTTCCAGAATTTATTATGCTGTTGGTAATTTCTAATGTGGTAGATGAACCTTCAACATAAATTCCTTGATGTGGTAAATATCCTGTTTGTGTTGAACCTGCATTTAATATTTGACTATTATCTATAAATACATTTGAACCATCATGCACATAAAAAATATAAGACCCCCCAGATATCATACTTGTTTGGGAAATATTTAAATCACCAAAAATTTCAATTGCTCCGCCATCCATATCAATTGAAACGCCATTTAATGTTAATGAACCTGTTTCAGTAATTCGGATAGTTTGCCCATTCATTTCAATATACCCGCCAGTACAAACCTGGTTATCACTAATCACCCATGGCTCTTCTTGACCTGCTTGTAATTTACAAGTTTCGCCTAAATCACTAGGACTTTCTGGGATATTAATTGCTCCAAAAGTTAATCCTTTATCTGATGGTAATTCTATGCATCCAAACAAAATCAAGGCAGCACATAATACTGCAAACATATTTTTTAAATTATTTCTATTCATAATATCTACCGCATATTTACTTAATATTAAAATATACTACATAAGAGATATTTAAAAACCTTACTTCAGAAAGCTAAATATGGAAAATGATGAGGATAATTCAGAAAAAAACAAAAAAACAATAGCTTCAAGAGGAATTCCTTCTTCTAAAGCATTATATTTACCTGCATATAATAGCAGAGAATTAAGAAATTTTCAAGATGATAATGAAAATTTAACAAGAAATTTATGGACCTTGGAAGAAGTAATAAATTTTTTATTTCCAAAAGAGGTTCAAGATAGATATAATGAAACTGCTGTTTTGTTTTTAAAAGAATTAATAAAAAAAGTAGAAATGAATGGGGAAATGACTGGAACTTTCATTTCAGAAAATAATTTATCAAAAGCAACTTTTTATAATAGAGTTTTACCAAAATTAAAAAAATCTGGTTTAGTAAAAGTAGAAAGAGAAAGCATAACAAATAAAGAAACAAAAAGAAAATACAGACCTATGATTATTTCATTAAGCAAAACTTTTGGAAATTATTTAACAAAAATAGCAGATTCTTGGTTAGCAGTAGTTGAAGACGCTAGGTATAATAAGAAAAAAAGAGAAAAAGAATAAAAAATTATTATCAACGTTTATTTATAGGTGAATAACATGAAAAACATAACAATTTGTGTATTAGATAAAACACATACATTAGCAAATGAACTTGGAAAAAAAGGAACACAGACAGATTTACTAATGACGCATAAAAAAATTGAAGATGTTTGGTACACCTTTATTGATCCTATTCAGTATCCTGAAAAAATAAAAGGAGTTTACAAAGCACTTAATATTAGTAATATAATACTAATTAATATAGATGAAATAGATAAACATTTAGGCGAATTAATTTTAGCTGCACATTCTTCAAATAAAAAAGGAATATTGTTTTCTAACATATTTTCAAAAGAAGATATACAAAGTTTTATTGAAAAAACAAATTTAAAAAATTGGGAATTAGTAAATGAGATAGATATCTCTAAAATAGAAAATCTGGTAAAAGAACTAACACAAGAAGAAAAAAATGCTAAACAAGAAACTGAGATAAGTATTGACCAGGCTTTTCCTGTTAAAGGCATAGGCGCAGTTATTTTAGGAAATGTTTTAAACGGCGAGATTAAAGTTCATGATACAATAAAATTATTTCCTTCAAATACAATTGCAGAAGTAAGATCTATACAAGTTCATGATACTGATGTTAAGCAAGCAGAAACAGGTGACAGAGTTGGGTTGGCATTAAAAAATGTGGATGTTGAAAAAATAAAAGGGGATGAATTAATAATTTTAAAAGATAATAATGGATGGGAATTAAAAAAAGATAAAATAGAAATTAAATTTAATCAGGATTTGATTAAAACAGAAATTCCGCAGGTTATTTATTTATCATACCTGCTCTGCGAAATAAATGCAAAAGTTGAAAAAACTGAAAACAATATATTAACTATTTATTCTGAAAAACCCTTTATTTACAAAAAAGGCGTCAAAGGATTTATATATCAATTAGACAAGACACCAAGATTCATAGGAACTTTTGAATTTTAAACTTACATACTATTACGTTACAAAAGTGATGTTTTTAAATAATTTATGATACTTCATAAAATTTTAAGATGATATCTTTGATGAATAAATTAAATATTTAAATAAAATTATCAATTTAAAAATATTCAGAAAATAATATACTAAAATTAATGGAATTTATTTTTTAAATTCCGTGTTCTTTTTTGTACTTTTTCCATGCGCGACTTATTTGTTTCATGTCTAATCCTTCACTTCTTTTTTCAGATAAAAATTCAGAGTATGTTTTAATTTTTGGTTTTTTCTCTTTTGGTTTTTCTTTTAATTCTAATTTAGTATATTTTGGTTCATTTGAACTTATTCCTTTTAATACTTCTAAAATTTGCTCTCTCTCTTCTTCTCTATTCTGTACTTTTTTTAATAATTGACTCTCATTATTCTGTAATGTTTCAATATTAATTTCAATTGGTGCTTCTTTTTCACTTGATTCAAATACTTCTACAATTTCTCTACTTTTTCTTAATAAATCTGATATTCTTTGTTTTGTTAATTCTATTTTTGTATCAATATTCTCTTCTGCTTCTTGTGCTTTATTCAATTCAAATTCATATCCTTTAGAGACTTCATCTAAATCTTCAACATATCTTCTAACAAAATTAGTTTCAATTGCTTCTCTTAATTTATTATACTCTACTTCATTCTCTTTTATCTGCTCTCCAAATTCATCAATCAAATGTCCATATTCTTCTTTATGTTTTCTAACCCAGTTTTGAATTTCACCAATCTTTGTAATTTCTTTTTGAAGATCCATTATTCTTTGTTTTTGTGTTTCAACAGAAGAAACTACATCTTCTACTTTGTGTGCTGCTGTTGTTCTGATATTCTCTAATTTTTCTAAAGAGGTTTCTAAAGAATTTACTCTAACCTGCTCTTCTTCTAATCTTTTTTTAGCAGAATTTAATTTTTCCCTTACTTCCAGTTCTAAGTTTCCTATTTTTGTTAAAATAGAATTTATTTCTTCAGATTCATCAACACCTAAATTGATATTTTCTCTTGCAATTTTCATTTGTTCAAGTGCCTGTTGTTCTAATACAGATAAATCACCTAAAGATTCATTAATTGCAATAGATGCGTCATCAAATGTTTTTCTTGCTTCCTCTTCAATTTCTTTTAATTTTAACTGTTGTCTATCTACTTCTTCTATAACTCCTGGAAGCATTAAAACTTTTTGTTGTAATTGTAAAATCCTTTCTTCTTTTTCAGAAATTTTGTCTGATATTGTTTCTAATTCAGATGTAAATTTTTTCTCAATTGGTTCATATGTTTCTCTAAATAATTTTCTTTTTTCTACCTTTAATTTCTCTAATTCATCTCTAGCTTTATTTACATCTTCCATATATTGTTTTATTTTTTGTGCTCTTGCATCTAATTTAGTTTTTCGTGGTTCTTCAACATTAAAAATCAATGGTTTTATTTGTATTTCTTTATTTTTTGTTTTATCTACAGAAATAGTAGAAACTTCTCCAGGCAAATTAATATCTGGATTTAATTTTTTAAGTGCTTCAGCCCTTGTTGTGATTTGTCTAGAATTAATTTCAAATTCTGATTTAATATCTTTAGGAAGTTCAAACTGCCCTATTGTTTCTTCTTCTTTAGAACTTGGTAACTCTTTTCTTTTAATACTAACAGAAGAAGGCATTTTTCTTAATCTATCTTCTTTTTTTTTCTCTGTTTTAACAGATAATTCATCATCAGGTAATTCTATATCTCTATGTACTGGATATTCGTATTGTTCTGGAGATATATCTACTGGATATGTGGTTTGATCAATAGGTATTTTTCCAGATTGAATTATTTCTTTTTCACCAGTCCAAGAAATATATACTCTTGTTAAATGGTATGATATGTCTATTAATCCTTCTTCTTCCAAAATAGGTAGCCATCGTTCTAATAAAGAGGCAGAAATATTCGATTCTTTTGCTAGATCATTTAAAGAAACTTTACCTCTGGTTTTAAGAATATTTATTATTTTATCTATATCTGTGCTAATAAAATCATCAGCCATTTTATCCGCCCAATTCTTTAACTTCGATTTTATAATCTCCAGATAATTTCGCTTGTGCACGTTTATATGCTGCTTTTACATGTTTGACATTCTTTTTTCTTGTTTTAATACTAAACACAGTTTGTTCTTTTCTTAATCTTGCCGCTCTATCAATAGGTTTACCAAAAGGAGCTTTCATCCCTCCTTGGATCCTATCTGCTCCTGCACCAGTAAGCATTTTATTTTCTCTTATTACCTGATGAGGAAAAACATGAATTCTAAATTTATAATCTTCTGGTGCTGCTTTTTGCATATATTTATGTACTGTTAATCTTGTACTTTCTAACGCATTATCTCTTAACTGAACTGGTTTTAAAGTTATTAATCTAATTTCAACATCAAATTCAATTTTTTCTTTACCCATATTATAATGGATTAATGTATTGTTTGGTAATGCTTTTATATACGATTTTCTTGGTCTTCTTTTAGAATGTCTTGTCCATGATGGCTTATTTACATCCCTACATGTTCTTGCTGGTCTTAATCCCATAAATAACACCTCTATTTTAATATCTATATTCTATTTTATATCTTCTGGAATATATAAATTAACATCAAAACCATTTAAATTACTTTCTCTTATTTTTTTTTAAGTTGGTTTTGGGTTTTTCTTGCGGTTTAATACTCTTTTTTTGTGTTTTGATGCTTTTTTTAGGTTTAATCTCTCTTCTTTTTATTTCTTCTAATATTGTTTTTTCATCTCCTTGTATTTGTCTCTGATTTATTTCATCAAAAATAGGTTTTTGTTCTTCCTCTATAAATACTTCTGGTTTAACTCCTTCGCTAGCAAATTCCTCTTCAGAATTTAACTTATTCATAAAATAGAATAATACAGTTAATATAATTAATATGAACATTCCCAATCCTAGAAATATTGGCCAGGAATTACCTATATCTCCAAATAATGCTGCTAGTCCTAAATTCTCTTCTTCTTTTGTTTCTTCTATTTCTTGAGATATTTGTGCGGTTGGAAGATTAACTTCATTAACTTGTGTTGTGATTAAATTTAAAATTTCAAAGTCTTCTATTTTATACTCATGCTTTCCTATAACTTCTGGTATAAAATACGCTTTTCCATCTTCATCTGTTATTAATTCAATCTCCTTACCAAAAGGAGAAATTACTATTATCTTAGCATTAAATATTGGAAATCCTTTTTCACTTTTAACTGTTAAAGTTATATTATCTCCCAAAAATACTAATTTTGGAGCTAATAATTCTACTTTTTGAATTGGGTCACTTTGTTCATCATCAATTGAAAATATTTTTGCTTTAAATTCATTTGATTTAATTTGTTTATCTATATAATAAACAAATGAAATTGTTTCTTCTGCTTTTAAATCATCTATCTCCCAAATTATAACTAATGGATTTAGATATACCTGTTTTGGGTTTACCGAATATATTATCTTTGAAGATAAAACTTCGTTTGGGGGATACTCCCTTAATTCAATTCTTTTAATATCTTCTTTACATTCATTTATTAATTCTATTGTAACTGTTGTTTTATCCTCAGATCTTTCGATATCTCTAGTTATTTTTATTGGGCATCCATCTATATACGCTCTTTCAAAAGAAGAGTGAGGAGGAGTTATGGATTGGGCTGAAGAACTTGGTGGGCTACCACTAGAAGAACTTGATCCACTACTTCCTCCACCACTATCAGAGTCATCTCTCTGAAGTGTAAAATTTTGTCTGGTGATTTCATTTCCTAATATATTTACATATCTTATTTGTTCAATATATCCAGATCTTGTCGCACTTGTTCTTTGATTATATCCTTCTGGAATATTGTTAATTATATAATAACCAGTTTCATCTGTAGTCTCTGTTATCCCTCCTATGACAATTCTTGCAGATCTTAATGGATTGTCATTATTATCAAAAATATATCCTTCTAGTGTTCCATTTATCTTAACATAAGAAGGATTAAATGTTAAAGTAAAATTATGTTCTCTTCCTACTGCTGGAATAGTTATTGGATTAATTCCACCATCAAAATAAGAGAATGCATAAACATTAACTGCTATTGGAAAATTAATTGGTATATTTTGAATATTATAATATCCATTATTATCTGTTAAATCTTCTAAACCAAAAAAAGGTATTTGTATTAATGCATTGGGTATTGGATTACCAGTTGCTGAATCTTTGATATATCCTCTTAATGAAGCTGTGTTTCCTATGAATACTAATTCTATTGGAACTGGTATTTCTAAATTAGGATTTGTTGATAAATCCAAATTTATTGTTCTTGTTTCAGGCAAGTAATTATTTGCTGAAAAACCTAAAACATATTGTCCTGAAAATTCTAAATTTGTTGCATTAAAAAATCCTGTTGCATCTGTTTGAATAGTTTGTATTAAATTTCCGTCAAAATAAACTTCAACATTTGCATTGTTAATCGGTGCAATATCAGTATTATATACATAACCTGCTATTGAACCTATTGGTTGTGTTGGTACTGATCCATCTGGATACATAAATAAAATTCCATCTGGAATTATCCTGTCAGTTCTTGCTGGATTTGAATTATCAATTCTAATAGGACCAAACGTAAAAGTATTATATCCAGTTTTTGTAAATTGTAAATTAAAACTATCATCAGATAACCCTGTAATTACAAATTGACCAGATGCATCTGAAAGTATATTCGCCGTAGCTTGTTGAATACTTATCTCAATTAATTCAATTCGTATTACTGTCCCGTCAGAAAAAATATGTGTTCCATTAGAACCTAAAGGGACACCATATGTAACAATTCCATCTATTGGATGCTCTATTTGAAAAATTCCTAATGCTGCTCCTATCACAATCGCATTAACACTTCTAAAAGTAGAACCATCTAATAACATTATATTGTATGTTCCTACTGAAAGTGAACCCGTACTTTGATCTAATATCTCATTAATATAAATATTTATCATACAAGTATCCATTAACCCTGTTGTTGATATTTGAACATCCTCTAATTCCAAATCTGTTTCTGCATCATAAACAGTCCCTGTAATACTTCCTGCACTTAATACTCCTAACATTAAGATAAACGAAAAAAGAAAAACTATATTTTTCATTTGAATGTTTTGATATATATTTTTAATTTTATTTTTCATATCCATTTTGCCCACCTTTTTAATCTAATAATAAATTAACCAATGTTAGTTCGCCTGCTATTACAGGTCTGTTTGTAATTCTTGAAGATAAATATCCCTCTGCTGTTGCTTCAACATCATACCATCCTTCGGATAAATTATCAATCTCATAATATCCTATTGCATCAGTTAAAGTCCATTCGACTACTTCTGTTGAACCTGCTTCATAAATACTTACATTTGTATTTTCTACTGGATTTCCAAACCAATCAATTGCAAAACCCCTTATTCCTCCATATTGAGATAAATAAAAATTAATTCCACTTGTTTCTGAACCTGCTGTTACGCCAATTCCATAAACTGTTTGAGTTGTATATCCAGTTTTTGTTGCTTGTACATTATAAACATCAGGATCAACATTTTCAATTACATAATGTCCTGTTGCATTTGTTGTTGCATTTAATTCAGGATATCCTTCAAGTTGAATAAATGCATCTTCTAATGGTGCACCACTTGTATAACTCCAAACTCTTCCAGATATATTTCCTACTCCTATTACTCTTTCAAAAGTAAATGTTGCTATTGTTTCATAACCTAAACTATCATTTGCGTAAATAGTTATGTTATGTTCACCATATGATAAATCTGGAACTGTTACATTATATTCAATTATAAATATATTTTCAATTCCTGTTTCATCCCAAGTATAATTTGTATAATCAATTCCAGTTAAATCAGTTATATTAAATACTAAAATATCTCCTTCATTTATTACTGACCCTTCAATTGGTGAAATTAAAGTTATTACTGGTCCTAAAACATCATAATAAATTATATATTCAATTGTTACATTATCTCCATCAATATCATATACAATAATATCTAATGTATTTTCTCCATTTTCCCATGTACAATTTAACTTGTGTACTGCTGTTAAATTTCCTTCTAAATCAATTGTTTGTAATCCTTCAATAGGACAATCATAAGTTAATGTCTGTAATCCAGTATTATCTATCATATATACAGTTACATCCTCTCCCTCAGTTATTACAGATTCTGTTTCTGGATCTACAGTTACAATTGGTAATGTGTTTTCACCAAAGAATGTATAATCTACTTCTGTTTCTAATCCCTCATTATCTCTTGCATAAACTGTTAATATATTTACATCTGGGTTTAAGAAAATTGAATCAACTATTATATTATATGAATCAGTAAATGAAATATGATATCCATCATTCCATGAATAATATGCATTTACGATTAGCCCATCATCTTCAATTGTAAAATTAATTAAATCTCCGTTTAAAACTCTTGAACCTTCATCAGGTGAAATTAAAGTTATTACTGGGGTTTGTTGAATAGTAAAGTCATATGTTTCATTTAGTGATATTCCTAATCCTTCAGTATCTACTGCATAAACTACTAATGTATAAATTCCTGTTGATTCAGGTATTGTAATATTATATTCATCAGTAAATGTTTGATAAGATCCATCATCCCATTGATATACAAAATTAAAATATTCATCACTCATTTCAAAAACTAAAACTTCTCCTACAAAAACTGAATCTCCATCTTCATGTGAAATTAAGTTTATTATTGGTAATTCAGTTTTCAATACATTAAAATTTACTAATGTATTTGTTCCATATATATCTTGTGCATAAACTTGTAATACACTTCTTCCATTACTTAACAGATCCCCTGAAAAAATATAAACTGGTAATTCAATTGGATTAATATAAAATGGTAACCCTCCATTAATACTTAAGGTTGCAAAGTTTAAATCTGTATGACTTGTGATTCTCAAAATTACATCTTCAGTTATATCTATAAGAATATTTTCGGGGTTTAATAATTCAATTACAGGGGGAGATGCTATCACATTAATTTCTATCTGCTGTATATATTCTGCAAAACTTACATTAATATGAGCAGTTCCCTCATTAATAGCTGTAATTGTAGTAAATGAACCCTCAGTATTACTAACTGTTGCAATAGAATTATTTAAAGATTCCCAATTTACTGAAATATAAACTAAATTATCAAATGCATCATAACCTTGTGCTTGTATTAATTCTTCTTGTCCAATTATTAATGTTAAACTTTCTGTTGATAATTCAAATCTAACTGCTGGTCCTTCTGTTACATTTAATCGAGTATTTCCTTGTATAGTTATATTTTCAAAATGAAAACCATCTGGGGGTAAAGTTGTATCTCTTGGCCCACTCCCTGGTGAAGGTCTTGCCCTACCTGGAACTAATGCCCTATAAGTAAATTCTGCTGTAACTTCATGTAATCCTAAAACTGTTGCATTAACTGTTCCAGATTCATTAATTTCTCCTGCTGTTGTATTCCAAACTGGAGTTATTTCAATTGTATTATTATATTCATCATATCCTATTGCATTGAACTCAATTGTTGTCCCTATTTGAATTGTTTCATCAGTTGGTGTGATTTCTATCCTATCTAATTTTGTGTGTCTAACTTCAATATATGAAGTTGCTTCTAAAGTAACCTCTTCATACTCATAAATTGCTTTAACATATTTATTCCCTGTATAAAACGGAATTAATAATCCATCATTAATTTCTCCTGCATTTGTTTCCCAGGTTAACCTTCCTTCAGTTTCAGGATGATAATAATTTCCAAATTCATCTTTTATTAAAACTTCATATTGAACCGAAACTCCTGCTGGCATCCAAATATTGTTTGGAGTTAATTCTAAAACTAAAGGTAATGCTCTTGTAGTTGTTAATGTTTTTTCTGCTGATATGTTTAATGTTTCATCAACAAAATGGTTTACAATAACTGTTAATACTTCTTCACATTCATATTTTGGTGAAGTTAAATTTAAGGTAATATTTTTTGTTTCACCAGATAATAATAAAATATCTTGATATTCATTTCCTATTTCCCAATTATTTACTTCTGGAGTAATCCTAAATAATGCTTGAACACAATCTAAATCATCATTATTTGTTATTTCTGCAGTTACTTGGATTTGTTCATTAGGTAATGCAATTATTATTTCTGGATATAAATTAATAGTGGGTGTAAAATGAGTACATGGATCATCTAAAATTCTTATTGTTGAATTTCCAGTTGTATTCCCATACTTTGCAAATACATACCCTTCACCTGTTTCATTTGCATAAAAAGTTCCATTTTGATAAATATAACCTACTGTTGAAGACCACTCTAATTCACCTTCTTCAAAAGAAATATAATTATTATATTCATCATAGCCAAAAACATCAAAAGTTATTGATTCTTCATATTCTAATTCCGTATAAAATGGAGTTAATATTATTGTTGCTGGTGTATTAGGAACTACTTTAAAGTTAGATAATAAATGACCAGAAGGTAAATCTGTTCTTCTTGCCCATGCATTAA
Organism: Microcaldota archaeon; assembly: GCA_020854825.1. Lineage (GTDB taxonomy): Archaea > Micrarchaeota > Micrarchaeia > Anstonellales > JAHKLY01 > JAHKLY01. The sequence continues at coordinate 14,737 of JAHKLY010000006.1, forward strand.
CTATGAAATTTCCTGCTAAATTTCCTGAAGAAATTTGAGTTCTTATTCTTACTGCTTCTCCAGGCATTAAATTATGAACTTGAGGTCTTGGAGTTTCTAATTCGTTAGATTCTACTGAGATATTAAATTCTGATGCTAAACATGAATCTGAATCTCTATTTTGAACTATAATATCAATTGATGCACTATTATATAATCCAATTTGTTCAACTAAATAATTTATAGTTATTTTTGGGGCTCTTCTTTGACATGCTTCATCTGGTCTCTCCCTAGGCGTTATAGATAAATAATCCATAGTACTTGAAGAAGGACCCGAATTTGATCTAATTATTACAGGGTTTATATTTGTTTCACTAGGAGATTTATCTTTTGTTCCTAATCCAATTAAATCCCCTGCATAAACTTCTGCTATATTTAATCCTGCTATAAATAACAGAAAGAAAATCCCTAATATTGTCACATATTTTATTAATTCATATTTATCTTTCATAATATCTCACCTTACTCATTAATTACATCTAAACTCCAATTAACATAATCTAAACCTACTTCATTAATTTTTAATGCAAATCTTTTTGTTTCATCTCCTAAGAAAACTCTATAAATTATCCTTGATTCTCCTTCTTGAATTTTTAAACTTGAAACTTCCGCAGTTAAAGGATCCATAATTAAAATTTCTGCTTTTCCAATCTCACTTGTGTCTGGTTTTAAATTAATATAAAAACTTTCTGTGTCTGTTATTCTAATTCTTACCGTATCCAAAGAAGAAGTTACTCCCAACTGTACAGTTTCTAAACTCCATGTTGATTGAACTGTACGCTCTTCTTCAAAGGTTCCAATATCTGTATCTGCGATTATTCTTAAAACTGTTAAACCAGTATCTATTGGTTGGACATTCCACTTTGCAATTCCTGTAATATTATTATCTAATTCACAAACACATTGATAAAAATTAGGGGTTCTATCTCTAACTGTAAACTCAACTGAATAAACTTGAGCTGCATTTGGGTGAATAACAAATTTTGCTGAATCTGCAGTTCCAACATATAACGCACCTGGAATAGAAGTAAATAAAATATCTGGTTCCCTTGGATCAATCGGATGTAATGGATTCTCTTTTGTTACTTCACAAGCTAAAAAAGGAAGGGAGAATATTAAAAAAGAGCCAACTACTTTAATAATTGAATTAGAAATTAATTCTTTAATTTTATTAAACTCATTAGGAACTAAACCCCTTACGTTTGGGTTATTATGTTTTACTAACCACCCACTCATGTTATCAGCCTCCACACAACAAAAACACAATTTAATGCTTTAAAATGCATTAAATAATGTTATATTTTATATCTTAGGATGTTTATAAAGCTTGTGGTTGATAATATAAAACAAAATACTTAAAAAAAGACAAAAAAACACCCTGCGCCCCTAGTATTACTTATTAAAAATAAATACCATCCCCCAATGGAAAGAATATATGGATGAAAAATTTTTTAAGTTTAGAACTCATATTATTGAAATATTTAATCCTACATCTGGATCTATTTTTTGCATCATTTTTAAATCTTCAGTGCCCTTTTCTTTATCCCCTAAATTTAAATAAGCCACTGCTCTATTTCCATATGCTTCTGAATAATCGGGTTTTATATTTATTGCTTGTGTATAATCTTGTATCGCTTTTTCATATTGTCTTAATTCAAAAAAAGTATTCGCTCTTAAATACCATGCTCTGTAATAATTTGGTTCTAATTCTATTGCTTTTGTAAAATCTTCTAATGCTAATTCATATTTTCCTAATTTTTTATAAATAAAACCTCTATTAAAATGAGCAACTGTAAATCTAGGAAAGACATTTATTGCTTTTGTATATTCTTCTATGGCCCCCTCCATATCATAATATATTTCTTCTTTTAAAATTGCTTGTGAATAATTGTCGGTGGCTATTTGGCCAGGTCGTACTTCTATTGATTTTCTGTAATCTGCTTCTGCTCCTGTTAAGTCTCCCATAATTTTTTTAGTGTCTGCCATATACTCATATACTCTGAAGTCATTTGGATTTATCTCAACGGTTTTAATAAAATATTTAATTGCATTTTCATATTTTTTAATATTAAAATAAGCAACTCCTAATTTAAATAAAAAAATTGAATCTTCTTTTTTAACCTTTGAAATTTTTTCAAAATCTTCTATTGCTTCTGCGTATTTAGCCAATTCAAAATTTATATTCCCTCTAATATAATACGTTTCATTTACCTTTACAAATAAACTATTTGATAAATCCATATTTAAGAGTATATTAAAATCTTCAAGCGCTCCGATATTATCCTTATTTTCAAATTTTATCTTACCCCTAAAAAAATATGGATCAGGTAATTTTGAGTCTAAACTAATTGCTGTGTTAAAATCTGTAAGTGATTCTTCAATTTTTCTTAATTTTTGCTGTGTGATCCCCCTCATGAGATATGCTTCTGCATAATTAGGTTCATATTCAATTGCACAATTAAAATAAAATATTGCGTCGTCAAATTCATTTAAGTTTAATTTTTTAATTCCTTTATTAAAATTCTTGACTGCTTTTTTTGGTATTTTTTCATTTAAGGGTTCTGTTGCTTTCCTTGTATCAAAAACTGGCTGTTTCCGAATTCGGTTGTTATTGGGAGGAAAAAAATTTCTAAAAAAGTTCATGTTCTCACCTGCAAACTAATCCTTAGACTTGTCTTCTTGTAGGTATAAAATTGCTTCAGCTATATCTCCATTTTTTTCTTTTAATGCTTTTTCTGCTTTTTCATGATCAACATTTGTTTGCTCCATAACTATTTGGATATCTTCTTTACTTATTTTTTCTTCTACTTTTTCATCTCCAGATATTTGATAGGAAATTTGCCCTTGCGCAGATATCTTTGTTACACTTGGGTTTTCAAGAATTATATTTGATTCTTCAGATTCGATTATAACTCGTTTTGCTGAAATATCTGTAGAATTAATCCCCATTTGTTGCATCATTCTTTTCATTTGTCTTGGGTCCATTCCTCCGCCTAACATAGATTCACCTATTTTCTTTCAATTCTAATGATTGTATTTTTAATTTCTGTTTTATTTATCTGAACTTTACGTACAGGCACTACTTTCTTTAAATTTTGTTGAATTTGTTCTGCAAATTTACCAAATAAAACTGCGTGCATTAATTCATTTATGGTTAAATCCTTTACAACTGTATGTATATGTTCATTAAATATATTCCTTAATGCTGTTTTTGGTTTTTGTGTAATTCTATTAGCTGTTATTATGACTCCTTTTATTCTTATCTTATTTCCATCTTTTGTTTCAACATCAACTACATGATCTATAACTGACCTTCTTCTTCTTGCTAATGTTTTTATAAAAGATTGGTCAACTTCGTGCCCTATTAGTTTGGTGAATGCTGTTGTTCCTTTTATATCTACTATTCTAAAGTTAAGTTTAGTATTTATTGATGCTGCGCCTGGTTTTCCCCCTATTAAAAACAGAGGTACTTTTATAATTTTATTCAAAAGAATTTTTGGATCTGAAGCGGGAACCTCTCCAATCTCTTTATTTTCATATTCTTCTGGTGCAACAACTTTATACCAAATCTTTGATTTCCATTTATCTACTGTTTTTTTGGTTGTTCTTTTTTTAGCCATAAATATCACCTTACTTTACAATTAATACTGCAGTTTCTGGATCATATTTCCAATCTGCTGGCAATCTGCCATTCTTTGTATAATATCTTGCTAATCTTCTAATTTTTGATTCAACATGTATTAATTTTGTTTTATTGTGTGTATCTCTTGTGTTACTATTCAAATGTTTTCTCATTCCTACTGCTTTTTTTATCAAGGTTAAAATATCGTCTGGATATTCAACTTTAATATTATTTTCTTCAAGAATTTTTGATACTGTCTTATTACAAACTGCTCTAACACTTGGAACATTATGCTCTTTTTTTAGAATAAGTCCTATTGTTGTTGCATTGTTACCTTCTTTTGCTAAGGTATTAATTAATTTTTCAATCTCATCTGGTTTAATAACATCGCTAGGTAATTCTTTACCTATTAATCTTCTTGAGCCAGACTTACCTCTCTTTTTTGAGTGTAATTTAGCCATATTTTATTCACCTTTTTTTATTTTACAGCCGGAGAATGTCTTGTCGAAACAACTACATTTCCCAAATAGCTATTGAATATTATCCATACAACTGTTTATAAAGGTTTTCTACGCGGCACTTAAATTTTTACTCAAATTGAATATCAAAATCTCCTTGTACTATTTCTATTGCCTTTATATTTCCAGTATTTGTTAATTCTCCCACCATCTCTCCTATTTCTTCTGGTGCATATGTTGAAATTATTATTTTTTCTATTTTATCTTTCATCGACATTTGTTTTTGCGCCCTATATTGTCTTATTTGGGATATTATTTCATTTAAAACAACAACTTTTTCTTGTGCTTTTAAGTTCCTCCATTGAGTATACGGTTCTGGCCAAGAAGAGTTAACAATAAATTTAGCTGGATCTGGATAATATATTTGATACATTTCTTCAGTTATATGTGGTATAAATGGACTTAACATTTTAATCATATTTAATAAAACATTAAACAAAGTGTATTTTGCTGCTCTCCTACTTTTTTCGTTTTCAGGATTTTCATCATATAACCTGTATTTGACATATTCTAAATAATAATCGCAAACTTCATGCCACATAAATTCTTGTAATCCTTTTATTGCGTGATGATATTCATATTTTTCAAAATGATTTGTGGTATCAATGATTAAAGAGTGAAGTCTATTTAATATCCATTTATCAACTACTCTCAAATTATCAAAATCTTGATCATCATAATCATAATCTTTGATATGTAATTCGATAAACTTTGCTGTATTCCATAATTTAGTCAAAAATGATTTTCCATATTTTATATCCTTATATGAAAACGGCCTGTCCTTTGCCATTGCACCAGACAATGCTGCCCATTGTCTTAATGCATCTGCTGAATATTCTTTCAAAACTTCATCTGGTTGGATTTCATTGTTTAAACTTTTACTCATTTTTTTACCATCTGGTGCTAAAACATTTCCATTTAACAAAATATTTTTAAATGCAATTTCACCAGTTAATCGTTTGCATCTATGTAGTGTATAATATGCCCAAGTTCTAATAATTTCAACTCCTTGAGGTCTTAAATCACATGGATAAATTTTCTTAAAAAATTCTTTGTCTTCTTCCCATTTAGAAACTATTAATGGACTAATAGATGAGTCCACCCAGCAATCGCAAACTGAATTTTCGCCAATCATTTTTTCTCCACAATTTGGACAATTTCTATCTTCTAATCTAGGATCAACCGGCAACTCGTCTTCTTTTGGTGGAACCCAAACTCCACATTTTTCACAATACCAAAAAGGAATAGGAGTTCCTAAAATTCTTTCTCTTGAAATAACCCAATCCCATTCAACAAAGTTTGCCCAATCTGTTAAATAAGTAACAGCAAATTCTGGAAACCAATTTATTTTTGTTGCGTCTTCACTTATTTGAGCTGAAAAATCCTTTACTTTAATAAACCATTGTTTAGACCTTAATAATTCAATTGGATGTTCACATCTATCATGAACTTTTACTACTTGATCAATCTGTTCAATTTTTTCAATTTTATTTTCTGCAGTTAAATCATCAATTATTATTTTTTTTGCATCCTGAGTTTTTAATCCATCATATTTTCCCGCATTAATTAATTTTCCGTATTTATCAAATGCGTCTATAATTGGAAGTTTATATCTGTATGTCCAAACTATATCTTGTTTGTCTCCAAAAGTACAAACCATTACAACTCCTGTTCCAAAATCTTTATCTACTTCTTTATCAGGAATTAATTTTACTTTTTTTCCTAACGGAGTTTCAATTTCTTCATTTGTATACTTAGCATATCTTTTATCTTCTGGATGAAACAATACTGCAACACATGCATGAAGCATTTCTGGTCTTGTGGTTGCAACTATTATTATGTCTCCTTTACATTTAAATTTTAAATAATTAAAATCAGTTTTTCTATTCAAATCATTTGTTTCTGCTTTAGCTATTGCAGATCCACATCTAGTACACCAGTGAATTGGATGTTCTGCATTATATAATTCATCGGTTTCATACATTTTTAATAAAGACAATTGAACTTTCTTATGATATTCTGGAGATATTGTTTTATATTCATATTTCCAATCTGGAGAATATCCCATCATTATCATCTGTAATTTCATTTTTTCAATCATTTCATTTGTCCATTCATGTGCGTGTTTCAAAAATTCTTTCCTATCTCGCATTCCATATTTTTTTTCTATTTTAACTTCTGTAGGAAATCCTTGACAATCCCACCCTTGTGGATAATATACATTAAATCCTTTCATACGTTTATATCTAGCAATAAAATCAAAATACGAATAACTTAAAACATGTCCCATATGTAATTTTCCACTTGTGAATGGCGGAGGAGTATCTATTGAATATATTGGCTTTTTACAATCTCTAGAAATATCAAATTTGTAAACATTATATTTTTGCCATTCTTTTTGCCATTTTTCTTCTATTTCTTTCGAATATCTATCATCTAACATATTAAATTACCTTAATTTTTAGATTTTAATTTATATATACTCATTAATAAATTTACATATATAAAGGTTTTAATTACTTTCTTAAAAGATTACCTAACGATCGTACAACTCGCTTGTTATACTGCTGTTATAATGTTTTGATAAGTTTAATTTAAATCTTTTTAAATTAGATAATATTGAAAATACAGACTCTTCTTTAAAAATATTAAAATTTGGAAACTTCTCTTTTGTAATCAACGCTTTATATCCTCTCAGCATATATACAAATTTAGATTCATCCAATTGTTTTAATAATGTAGATGCAGTTGTAGATATAGAAAATATCAACTCCAAATCTTCTACTGTTGCAAAATTAGCACCTAGGCTAAGATTATTTGTAATTCTATTTTTTTCAATAATAGTCTTGTTCCCCCAATTGTTTTGTATTAATTTCTGTTTTATTTCCTCAATAAGTTCTACTGTCTCAACTACGTTTTGTGAAGTTTTAATATCTGTATCCCTTCTTAGTTTTAGCTCTTTTTCAGAAGTATCTAAAGGAGTATTTTCGTTTAATGGTTCTCCGCCAAAATAAGGCAACTCATCAGATCCAATACTAAATTCTAAAGGTTCAATTGTATTTTTTAACTCAGATAATATTTTTTCTAATCTAAAAATTACATACTCTATATATTTCTCATTGGCTGTTTTATTAAATAGAATAGACTTTTCATCAAAGATTACTTGGTTTTCTCTTGTTCTAAAAATATTTTTTATTAATTCAAAATCATAAGGACCAATAAAAATCCGCGAGTTATTACAAAATCGTTCATTAAATGAATCATAAGTATTACAATAAGTAGTATCATTAAATACATCTAATTTTATTATTTCTGCAAACAATTCTAATATAGTATTTAATCTAATTTCCATAAACCTCATTTCTTTTACATCCGAAGATAGTAAGGGAAGATTCATTCTATTTTTTCTCATCAATTCTCCTAACCTAATTTCATATTTAAGATTAAGATCTTTAGTTAAATAAAAATCAATTTCTTTTCCGGCTAACTTTTGTTTATTATTCATAAATTCATTAATTTCTGTTTCTAATTTTTTAATAGAATTTATAAGAAACTCTTTAATTTTAGACTTATCTTTAATCCAAAGATTACTATCCCAAGGAGGATTTGTTTTTCCAGATTGTATTTCTTTAGATAAACAATAAATAGAGATAAAATCTTTAAAGGAACATTGATACTTTTCATCTTCATATGCTTCAATTGCTAATGAATCTACAAAATTAGAAAATATAGTTTGTATCTGTTGGTTTGAATATTGTAAATTTGATTTTTTGATGAAAAATGAATAATTTCTCCAAAGAGCTGCGTATCTTTGTGATACTGATTTAATTCCTTTAAAAAAAACTTTATCTTCAGCAAACCAGGAATACCATACAAGAGTAGGTCTATTACTTTGATGCATTTCACTCATAAGAACCACTACTTGTTTTATCTGCATTATTTTTACGTGAATTGTAATTTGTAATTCTATGCATTAAACTATCAACAGATATCAAAATTACTGGTAATTGTTTAGTTGAATTGAAAAATAAACAATCTTCTCTATTAAAATAACTGCCTTTATCCTTTAATGTGTCCCAATTATAATTATCATTCTTTAATTCAAGCATTAATAATATATCATTTTCATTAATAATCTTTGGGTCCCCTAATTCATTAATTAAAACGACTCTAACTTCATGATTTGATAAATTTGAAAATTCTCCCATTTTAGGAAGAATTCTATATGTTATAGCAGCAAGTAAATCTTTCCATACTTTATTTTCAGGAGTCTGGATTTGTGGTTGTATTCTGATTGGATTTTTTGAATCTGGTTTTTGCATATCGTTTTTTTGTTTTTGGATCTTTTTTTCAAATAAAATGATACTGTTATTGAAAAAACTAATCATCTCCTCTAATTTTTTGGAATCAATCGTTCTAGCTTCTTGGGTTTTATACCATTCAAAAGTATCATTTAATACATCATCTTTTATAGATTTGAATATGTTTTTTGATATTAAAGATTGTTTTTCAGTACAAAAACTATTTATAAAACATTCATAAGATTTAAATCCATCTGAATTATATTTTAAACAAAGTTTATACATATATTTAAAGATATTTAATAATTGGGAATATTTTTTTAATATATTCTCGTCTTGAATTTCTGTTGAACCTATTTTTTCAGAAGATACTGGATTTCCAAAAGAATTAGAACTAAGCAATTGTTTAGTTATTTGATCAAGTTTTTTTGTTTCTTCAATATTGAATATCTCTGGGTGTTCTATTAATACTCTTGGGTTTTGTTTTAATTTATCCAATAAATCGTTTAAATACTTTAATCCTGATCCTAAATAACCAATTGCAGTATTAAAATCATTAATTTTACTCCCATATAGAAACAAGTCTTCATTACTTTGATAAACATATTTTTTAAAAAAAACTCTATATTCCTCATAACAAGGTGCATTTGAATTTTTTTTATATTCTAAAATAGAATGTCTATTTATAATATTTATAAAAGCATTCATTTTCTCTTCATCTGATCTTCCTTGTAAATCAGATATTGTATTTGTAATATCTATAAATTTTGACCTGCATTTATTAAATTCTAAAAATAATGCCTTGGCTTGCCTAACTAGTTCTGGTTCAATTTCAAATTTTGGCTTTTGCGATCTCTCTCCCATGTGTAATTTTATGTGTTTATGCGTTTTAAAAGGTTTCGTTTTGCAATTTATTCTGAAAAAAGGTATTAAAAACCTTTTTTTCATTAATGTTATGGTGAAATGTATGAAAATGATATTAGGACTATTAATAATAGCTTCTTTGATGCTATTAGGTTGTACTGCACTGGAAAATGCGACAACAGATTTAGAAGAAAAAGCAAAAACCGCATCACAAACAGAAAAAGAAATAACACCAGAAGTTGAAGAACCAATATTAGAATGTGAAATGAAATATTGGTTTGATGAAGATTCAACTGAATGTAGATATAAAGAATTCTGTGGAATGTATATGTATTATGGTTTAAGAACATTTGAAAGTCTTGAAGATTGTGAAGAAGAATTAGCAGAATCAAAAACAATAATATCAATTGACTGTGATGATATGGATGAAACAGATAAATGGGTATGTTTGATTAAAAAAGCAGAGGAAACTAAAAATATAAATGTCTGTAATCAAATAATCCCAACTGACCAAAGAAATACTTGTATTAAAACAGTTTCACATATATTACATGATGTAAATATTTGCAATAAATTAAACAGTAATGATGATCAGTTGTTATGTAGATATCATTCAAGTCCACAAGTAACAGGAGGATTAACTTAATTTAACTCTTTTAAATTAAAGTTTTTCCTGTTTTCCTTTTATTTCTTTTTCTCTTTTATTTATTTCTTGAGCAGCTATCAAACCTGTAAATGCAGCACCATTTATCCCCCTTGAAACTCCAGCCCCATCCCCACATACAAATAAATCTTTTACCTCAGTTTCCATATTTTTATCTACTGATAATTTTAAAGAATAAAATTTTATTTCTGGCGCATAAAGTAAAGTAGAATCAGAATCAACACCCGGTATTACACTTGATAATTTTTCTAGGCCTTCTTTAATATCTTCAACTACACGAGAAGGTAAAGCCATAGAAATATCTCCAGGGGTTACATCACCCAAAGTAGGTTTAACATAACTTTTATTTATTCTTTCCCAATTTGACCTTCTGCCTCTTTTTAAATCTTTTAATCTTTGGACAATTGGTTTTCCTCCTCCTATTTGGGTAGCTAATTCTGCAATTTTTTCACCATATGAAATTGTATCCTCAACTGGTTCAGTTAAACTAATCCTTACTAAAAATGCAAAATTAGTGTTTTTTGATTTTTTGTCTTTCATTGCATGCCCATTAACACATACAAATTTACCATAATTTTCCAATGAAACAAAACCATGGGGATTTGTACAAAATGTCCTTACTAAATCATCCCGTTGAGTCATTATATAAAATTTAGGATCATAATTAATTTTAGTGATTTCATCCATAACTTCGTCTGGAACTTCAACTCTAACTCCAACATCTACAGATTGAAATTCAATTTTAAGTTTTTGTTTTTTTGCTATATCTTTAAGCCAATCAGTTCCAGACCTCCCAGGTGAAATTATAACATAATCTCCTATAATTTCCTCAGTTGTTTTAACTCCTTTAATCTTATTTAATTCAACTACTATATCTTTAACTTCTTCTTCTGTTTTAAAAATAACTCCTTTGCTTTGTAAAAAATTTGTCATATTCTCGATAACATCCGGCAATTTATCTGAACCTATATGTAATTGCTTTAAGGGTAAAAATCTAACTCCGTTCTTTTTTGCTTCTCTTGAAAGAATATCTGCATTTCCATCTGGCTCAAAATAATCTTCTGGTTTTGCACCGAAATGAATGAATATCTTTCTTATCTTATCTAATAATTGTTCTGTTTCTTCAAGGGATTTGAATCTTAATAAATCCCCTCCTACTTCATAATGAAAATTTATTTTACCATCTGAAAATGTTCCTGCACCTCCAATACCACATAATATATTACAAGGGTTACAATTAGTACAATAGTTGGTTTGTTTTTTAGGACATTTTCTGTTTTTTACTCTTTTTCCTTTATCAAAAATAGTTATTTCTAAATTTGAATTAGTACATAATTCATAAGCAGCAAATAATCCTGCTGGTCCTGCTCCAATAATAAGTACTTTTTTCATTCTCCCACATAATAGTATTTAATAAGAAAGGTATTTATTTCTTACTTAAATCTGATTAAACATAACATTAAGAAGATTATAGATATTCTTATTTTTTATAAGGAAAATTTTATCTTTTTCATAGAATGCAGTATAATCATTGAAAATCAAAATTCCTGTTTTTAGAGGGTTTATTTTTTTATTTATTGTTGCTTTTATTTTTTTATCAAAAATAAAATCAGGCCCAAAATATTTTACTTCTGTGATGTTTTTCTTTTTTTGAATTTTTAATATATACTCATTTAGATCTTTGTGTGCATTTTCTCCTTCAAAATTCTCTATTATAAATTCAGTAAAAGGTTTATTATATATCTTTTCTAATTTTGGCACTAAAGAATCTACTACGCCCTGCTTTTGTTTTAACTGGTCCTGTTCTTTTTTTAAGAGTTTTTTGAGTGCGCTGGGAGGCGCACACTCAAACTCTTTTTTGCTCTTCCTAATTGTATAGGTCACTAAATCCTTGCCAATCAAATTTTCAAGTGTGTCATAAACATACGGTCTGTACATGCCTGTTTTCTTGGATAACTGTGATGCGGACAAAGGACCACTTTTAAGCAAGGCCACGTAAATCTTTACTTCTGGATCTGAAAGACCCAGGGCCTTTAACTTTGTTTCATCCATTGCACATGTATTACAAAAGTAAGGTTTTTAAAGTTGTCGTAAAGAACGACGACACTATCATGATGCAATCATGATGATTAAACACAATAATCATGACACAATTTTTAATAAGTAAAAAATAATAAAATAAATAAAATATACTTATTTTTTTAATAGATATATTATATTCAAAGTTAAAAAATATAATTAAATCTAGTTTTTATCTGTGATTTTTATAACGTGATAACCAAAATCAGTTTTAACAGGACCAACTACTTCTCCTGTTTTTACACTAAAGCATGCATCTTCAAATTCTTTAACCATTTGACCTTTATCAAAAAATCCTAAATCTCCTCCGTTTTCTCCACTTGGACATAATGATTCTCTTCTTGCAATTGCTTCAAAAGGCTCACCGCTATTTATGCGCTCTAGGATTTTTTCTGCTTCTTTTTTTGTTTTTACTAATATGTGACTTGCTCTTATCAAATTCTCACCATGTGTTTTGAATAGATTAACAGGTTGGAAAATTAAAAAGAAAAAAATAATTTATCCGAATAACCCTGCTAATCCTGCAGCTGCTTCTTCTTCTTTTTTACCGTCATCTTCAACTGGTGCTGCTGCGACTGCGGCTGCTACTGGTGCTGCTGGTGCTGCTGCGACTGCCATTGCTGGTGCTTTTAATGCATCATCCCAATTTACGTCTTTTACTGCATCAGCTAAAACTTTTGCTTTTGCTGCGTCTGCATCTGTACCTGCTGCTTTCAAAACTGCCAAAATATTGGCATCAGTTATATCTTTTTCAGCTCCTTTCAATAAAAGTGCTGCATGTAGATATGGGTCTATTTTTGTCATATGTATCCCTCCAAATATTATTCTGTTTTTTCATCTTTTGGCTTTTCTTCTGGTTTTACATTTTTACTCAAACCTAAAGCTTGTGAATATACTTCGGATATTAATCTATCCATTATAGATTCACTATAAATCTTTTGATTTATTGCAAAATTAACTGCATCCATAAATGAATGTTGTAATAAATATTCTGCATTTTGTGAAGTAGGTATGTTTGTGTTTACTGAAAGTGCAAATGCGTTTTGTAATTCTTGCTTGAAATTTAATGTTAATTGTTCTGAAGTTATTTCTAATATCTCTGGTTTGTAAATCAACCCTTCTTCTTGACTTAATAATAATTGTATTCCTACTTCAAAAGGTAGAACATTTACTTTTCTCAAAGCTTTTGCAACTGGATCTGATATTTTTTCTCCTTCTTTTGCAACTACTGAATCTTTAGCAACGACAATTTTTCCTGCTTTTACTTGTGCATTTATCTTTCCTGTTTTTAATTCGGATAATGCTGGACCAGGAAGTAAATCTGTTTCACCTGCAGGCACTATTATATCAAAAGGTGCTATTTGGCCTGGTTTTGCAGGTACTTTTTCTTTATTTTGTTTGAAAAATTGATACAATTCATAAGAACTCATATTATTTGAATATATAACTGCCACAGGTTCATTTAAAGAATTTAAAATTTCTGAACTTTGGTTTGTATTTTCTAATGCTCTTTTGATCACTGTTGATTTTCCTACTAAAAATTTTGCTTTGCCTCTTAATCTTCTTTTCATTCCCTGAAATATATTATCTGGTAAATTTCTTAACCTAATTAAAGCAATTAATTTAACATCTGACAATTCTCTTGAAAATTTTTCTACTTGTTCTTTTTTCTTAATAATTGCTGGTCTTTCTGTCATTTTAATCACTCAATTTTATGGCTTTACCCATAGTTAATTTTACATAAACTGATTTAATATTATGATCACTAATTTTTCCTTTTAATTTATCATGAACAGTTTCAATATTATCAACTAAATCATTAATTTCCATATCCTCTGAACCAACTGGACATTGTGTTACTGGTAAATATCTACCTTTAGTTGTTACTCTTGTTCTTCTTTTTGCTTGATCAATTGCAGATTTTACATTTCCAACTAAAGGAGTTGGTAGTTTTTTTCTTGTACCTAAAACTTGACCTAAATGTTTACCTACAACTGCCATTAATTTTGGTTCTGCTAAAAATTCAGAATGATTTGCCATAGTCTTCACTTTATTTTTATTTTTTGCTAATTCTGGAATTTGATCTCCTGCTATTACTTCTGCTCCTGCTTGTTTTGCTTCTAGAGCAGGTTGACCATCTGCAAAAACTATGATCTTTGGTTCTTTACCTCTTCCTTTAGGCAATATAATATCTAAGTTTAATCTATTTTCCGGTTTTTTAAAATCGATTCCCCTATAATTTATAATAAGTTCTACAGTTTGTTTGAATTTTTTCTTGCCTTTGTCTTGTAAACAAGTTTCTAATGCTTCTTTTATTTGTTTTTTATCCATATTATATTCCCTCCTGCTACCAGCAGTACGCTCGGGTAAAAATAAGTGTACTTTTAATAAACCCAAGTCTTTTTAAATCTTACTAAGACTTTTTCAAATATTTAAAATATCAATATATCTTTGATATTCTATAACATACTCTGGAAATTCTTCTTTTAATTTATTAAATATCTCTTGTCTTATAACTTGGATGTGTCCCATACCTGCAATTGCAAAAACGTTATTATATGTATTAAGTTCATTAACACATATATTAATCATTGAATTGTCTCTTTCCTCTCCCCATAAGGCTTTAATCAAATTTATTAAATACTTATCAGTATGAGGAAATGGTGGATATGCATCTTTATTTTCAAGTGCAGAAATAAGATTTAAATTTGAATCAATATATTTTTCAATTGCTTCTTGTGCTAAACGTAAAATTGCGCCTTTTAATTCTTCGTCCGGTTTCATTAATTTTTTAATATCAGTTAAATAATTTGAAAACCATCCTTTTGTTAAATCCTCATATAAAATATCTACAGATCTCTTAAGTGCTTCTTCTCTAGGTTTATCTGTTATCTCATAAATATAAGAATTGTTTAACCAAATAAAAATTCCTGCATCAATTAAATTATAATCAACAAAAATTCCAAACATTCTTTCTTTTTTAGCATCCATTCCTTTAACTGGAATTTTTAATTTATTTGCTAAATATATTGCTCTACTTCCCTCATCTTTTTCTGGTTCTTGTGCAATAAATTTTGTTCTATCTGAAGAAGATTCAATAAGAATTGAATCTGGATCATACTTTAAAACAACATCATCTAAAATATCTAAAAACCATTTTGAACGAGGTTGTCTTCGAACATGAAGCGCCCCAATAAATATTAGTTGTTTTTTTACATTATTTAAAATTAAAGAATAAATTGTAGTTGAATCTAAAACTTGAAATAAATCTTTTGCAGATTCTTCCGGTATATTAAACTCTTTCTGATATTTTTCAATTATTGGTTTGCATCTATTAAATTTATCAGTATTAAATTTTGGATAAGTTTTATTTTTTATTTTATCCCTAAAATTATTAAGTGATTTCATAACTTAATTAAAGCTTTTTTGGTTTTAAAATGTTTGTATATTTAGAATAAAGCAATTATTTATATTTCTTATACTAATTATATTAAAGTGATTAAAATATGAAATTCAAAACTCTGGCAGAATACTTTGATACAATTGAAAGTGCTTCGTCTAGATTAAAAATGACTGAGCTACTAGCAGAATTATTTGACAAATCAAATAAAGATGAAATTGATAAAATTATTTATTTATGTCAAGGTTCTATTGCACCTAGATTTAAAGGAATTGATTTAGGAGTAGGCGAAAAATTTGTTATAAAAGCAATTGCATTAGCTACTGGACATGAACCAAAAGAAATTAATTCTAAATTTAAAAAATCTGGGGATTTAGGAGATATTGCGCAAGAATTATTAAAAAATAAAAAACAAAGTTCATTATCTTTTTCAGAATTAAGTGTAATAAAAGTTTTTGAAAACTTTATAAAATTAGCGAATGTAGGAGGAGAGGGAAGTCAAGATTCTAAAATAAAATTAATAGCAGAATTATTAAGTTCTGCTTCTCCTGTAGAAGCAAAATATATTGCGAGATTCCCTACAGGAAAATTAAGATTGGGGGTTGGTGATCCAACAATTTTAGATGCGTTATCTGTTTATGAAAAAGGATCAAAAGAAATGAGAGAAGAATTAGAAAGAGCATTTAATTTAACTTCGGATTTAGGTTTAATTGCAAAAAAACTATTTGAAAATCCTAAACAACTTTCTAAAATAACGCCCATTCCTTTTTCACCTATTAGACCTTCATTAGCAGAAAGAATGTCTTCTGCAGAAGATATTTTCAAAAAATTAGGAAAATGTGTGATAGACTCAAAATACGATGGACTAAGAATGCAGATTCACAAAAAAGAAAATGAAATAGAAATCTATTCAAGAAACCAAGAAGTATTAACTAAAATGTTTCCAGATATAGTTGAAGAAATAAAAAAATTAAAAGAAAAAGAACTTATTTTTGAAGGAGAAGCACTCGCATATGATGAAAAAAATGAAAAATATTTTTCATTTCAAGAAACAATAAGAAGAAAAAGAAAATATGATATTAAACAAATAAAAGAAGAATTACCAATTCAAGTATTTTTATTTGATTTATTATTTTTAAATGGTAAAAATTATACTCAAGAACCATATATTAAAAGAAGAAAAACATTAGAAAAAATAATACCTAAAAAGAATAAAATGATTAAACCTTCTAATATAACTACTGTTGAATCTCCAAAAGAAATTCATGAATTTTATGAAAAATGCATTGGAAAAGGATTAGAAGGAATCATTGCTAAAGATTTAAATGCACCATATATTGCAGGTGCAAGAAAATTCTCATGGATTAAATTAAAAAAATCATATGGTAAAGTAGCAGATACATTTGACGTAGTTATAGTAGGCTATTATTTAGGTAAAGGACATAGAGCGCAATTTAATTTCGGCGGTTTACTAACAGCTGTTTATAATAAAGAAAAAGATAAATATGAAACAATTGCACGTATAGGAAGCGGTTTTAGCGAAGAGGAAATGCGAACATTTGAAAAAGAACTTTCTAAAATAAAATTAAAAGAAAAACCAAAAGAATTAGATTCTGAAATAAAACCTGATTTTTGGGTTTCATTAAAATATGTGATAACTGTAAGCGCTGATGAAATTTCATTGTCTCCTATGCATACATGCGCTAAAGATTCAAACCCAAACAGCAAAGGTTTTGCACTACGCTTTCCAAGAATGCTCCACATACGAGAAGATAAAGATCCTAAAGATGCAACTACTACTAAAGAAATAAAAGAAATGTACAGACTTCAGAAAAACTAAATTAATAAATAAAATGGAAGTTATAACTCACATTTTTTTAAATCCAGTACAAAATAAAAAGTAGTATTAAAAATATATGCGCCTTTAATATTTTAATAATTAAATGATTTTAACATTTGAATAAATCCAAAATTATCAAAAACCGGAGGTTTTTAATATGGCAATAAGTAGAAAAAGTTTTTCAACACCCTCAAGTACTGCAGGAATATTGGGAGTAGGTTCAGGTTCATCAGGAGGAATTAAAATGTCTCCTAAATTTGTATTAATTGCAGCAATTATATTCATAATAGTTGTATATGTTTTAACTATTATGTCACAATCAGCTGTTTAATTTTTAAAACTTTGATATTTATTATTTTTTAATTTCTTTTTTTGATTTTTGCATTCTCTAATTTTTAATTTTATGAATGTTTATCCCTAAGTTTAAACTAGATCTTTTTATTATCTTTTAAATATTCAAAAACTTTAAAACCAGTTAATGCGCCTTTTCCAGCAGCATAAATTGCCTGAGACCAAGTACCAGTTATATCTCCTGCTGCAAAAATACCAGAAATGTTTGTCATTTGATCTTCATCTACTTTAATAAAATTATTTTTATCCAACTCAATTCCTAAACCTTCAGCTAATTGAGATGATGGAACAGTTCCAATATTAATGAAGATTCCATCTATTTCTATTTCTTTAATTTCATCATTTTTTCTATTTTTGATCTTTATTTTTTCAACTTTATCTTTTCCTAAAATTTCTAAAACTGATGTATTATTATGTAATTCAATATTGTCTTTTGTTTTTACATCATCAATTATTGTATTTGTTGCAATAAATTCTTCTGCAAAATCAAATAAATATACTTTTTTACATATGTCTGTTAAAACTTGTGCAGATCTAAAAGCTGAATCTCCCCCGCCGATTATTGCAACTGTTTTATCTTTAAATAATGGCGCATCACACGTAGCACAATATGCAACTCCTTTTCCTAATAATTCTTCTTCACCAGGAACATTTAAATGCCTATAAACACTTCCGGTTGTTATAATAACTGATTTTGCTTTTATTGAAAAATCATTATTCCTTAATAAAAATCCTTCTTCTATTTTATCAATGTCTGTTATCTCCTGCATTTCAAGTTTTACATTTAACTTATCTAATTGTTCTTGTAATTTAATTCCTAACTGAATTCCTGGCGCTGGATCAAACCCAGGATAATTTTCTAAAAAAGGAGCATTATTTATTAATCCTCCAATTAAACCTTTTTCTAAAATAATTGTTTTTAAATCTTGTCTTGAAGTATAAATAGCTGCTGAAGCTCCTGCTGGTCCCCCACCTATTATTGCTACATCATAAAGTTCTGTCATTTAAATCACCTACTTAAATATCCAAGGTACAAAATTGGAAATAAATCCAATTATTGTTATATACATTATACATTTAACTAATACTTTATGTTTAAGATTAATTCTTAAAATATGATATCCATCTAAAATTGGTAATGGAATTAAATTTATTACGCCAACAAAGAAATTCAATATTAAAATTAAAGCTAATGTTGTATAAACAAATGATAACCATTCAAACCCTTGTTTGAATTTTAATAAAGCTGAAAAACCTTGTTTTGATGCATATGAATATAAGAAACCTATCTTACCTTCTTCATTTGCAATTTTTGTAAATTCTCCTTGATCAGTTATGATATGTGCTGTTTCTCCTTTTGTTAAATTTAAATTTGAAATATCTGTTTCTCCATTTACTGAAATTATTTCTGCATTAATAGGTAATGCGTCTCCTCCTACTACAAAATATCCTTCTTCTCTTACATTTGCAGTTACAAATAAAAATAAAATCAAAATAAGAAAAGTTATAAACATAGTAAATATATTTGCTGTTGAACCTGCAACCATAACTCTTGTTTGCTCAATATCTTTTCTTTTATTTAAATCTTTTTCATCTGGATCAATAAATGCACCCATAGGAATAAATCCAAATAATGCAATTCCTCCAGAGTCTAATTTAACTGCGGGTTTACATAATCTTGATAAAAATCCATGTGAAGCTTCGTGAACTAATAATAAAATAATTAATGCTAAAATTCCTTCAAATAAAGGAAGATTTATACCGGGTAATAACAAAGTACCACTTGGTTCAATTGGAACTACTTCATTTATACCTAATATTATTGAAATTAAATTTATTATTACAATTCCTGCATATAAAACTAATGAAGCTACTAAGAAAAATGAAAACCCCCCTAAAACTAAAATAGCCATTAATATTATTTGTGTAAATTCAAAACTTTGAACTCCTGCTAAACTTTGTGATGCACCGGCCATATCTATATTAGAAATTATTGAAACTGCTAATGGTGCTATTAATGGAATAATAAAAAGTAATGTTACTAACATTAAACAAAAACCTAAAAGTAATGCAGTTACACAATGTTTTAAACTTTCTTTTGAATTTTTAATAAGAAAATAAAAACCTAATAATCCAAATCCCCAAATTAAACCAATATCTGCAAACATTTTCCAAAAATTAGGAAATTTATTTGCAATCTTATCTATTAATTCCAAACCTTTTTTTGTCCTAATTAATAAAATTCCATAACCTCCATCTAATTTGTATAGGTTTTGTAAAATAAATCCAGTTATTCCTAATTGTAAAACTATTATCCCGAATTTTAAAACTATTGGGCCTTCCATTTCAAAATTTAATAAAAATAAAAATAAAACAATTGATACTGCTATTACCAAGAAAGCTAGTGTATTCTTAACCTTTTTATTTTTAATAGAAAAATTCATAGAAATTTTTAAGATAACAAATATTAAAAAGGTGTCTTATAATATCTATAATATGGAAGAATGCGAAGTATGTGGAAAACATGAAGCAGAGTATATTGCTTCTATTGAAGGCGCTAAACTAAACGTATGCGGAAAATGCGCAAGAATGGGAACAATCATTAGTAGTTTATACGATGAACAAAGAAAAGAAGAAATAAGAGAACAAAGAGCTGAAAGACAATCAAAAAGTATTTTAACTACTGATAAAGAACTAATAGAAACTTTTCATAAAAAAATACAGAATCGTTTAAGAGAAATAGGAATTTCATATCATGTTCTAGCAGAGAGATTAAATGAAAAAGAATCATATATTGAAAGAATTGTACAAGGTAAAACCAGACCTGAAGAAAAAACAGCACATAAAATAGAAAAAGAACTGAATATTGAATTATTTGAAGAATCAAGCGCACCAATAGGTGGAACTGTTTTTCAAAAAGAACACAAAGAAATGACATTAGGAGATGTTATTGAAATAGAAAGAAAGAAGAAATAGGTGAAACTTTTTGGGTATTCAATTAAAAGATTTAATGATTAAAAAAGAAATAGATATGAACTACTTAGAAGGCAAAAAAGTTGCTGTTGATGCATATAATATTATGTATCAATTTTTATCATCAATAAGACAATATGATGGTACACCTTTAATGGATTCAGATGGAAATATAACTTCGCATTTATCAGGATTATTTTATAGGAATATAAATTTATTAGAAGCAGGTATAAAACCTATTTTTGTTTTTGATGGTAAACCACCAGAATTTAAAGTAACAACTTTAGATGAAAGAAAAGAAAGAAAAGTAATTGCAAAAGAAAAAATGGAAAATGCATTAAAACATGGTTCATTTGAAGATGCAAGAAAATATGCACAACAAGTATCAAGATTAACAAAAGAAATGGTAGAAGAAGGAAAAGAATTATTAGAAGCTATGGGAATACCAGTTATTCAAGCTCCTTCAGAAGGTGAAGCTCAAGCATCATACTTAGCAAAAGAAAATATTGTTTATGGAGTTGTATCTCAAGATGCAGATTGTTTATTATTTGGAGCGCCAAATTTAATTAGAAATTTATCAGTAACCGGAAAAAGAAAAATACCTGGAAAAAATATTTATGTCCCAATTTCACCAGAAATAATTGAATTAAAACAAATGTTAAAAGAATTAGAAATAACTAGAGAACAATTAATTTTAATGGGAATTTTAATTGGAACTGATTTTAACAATGGAATAAAAGGAGTAGGACCAAAAACCGCTTTAAAAATTGTTAAAGATTATACAGATTTAGATAAAATAGTTAAATTAGTTGAAGAGAAATATGATTATGTTTTTGAAGAAGATCCATATAAAATTTATGATTTTTTTATTAATCCTCCTTTGACAAAAGAATATGAAATAAAATTTAAATCCCCAAATAAAGAAAAATTAATTGAAATTTTAAATGAAAAACATGATTTTGAAGAAGATAGAATAGAAAACGCATTAGCAAAATTATCTAAAAACATTGAAACAAAAGCTAAACAAAAAGGGTTATTTGAATTTTAATGAACTTCATGTGAAGCTTCGTTTTTCATACTTCCAACTATTGATTCCTATCCTCTTTCAGAAGAAGTTAAGTTAATTCCAGTCATTTCTCTAGCAGAATTTAATGTATTATCTGCAATAAGACCATCGCTTTACATTTATTTAATAAAACTCTTTTACATAATTTATACCATTTAACAATTCCAATATTTAAAATTATTTTAGCGTGTTAAAAAGTAGATACCAAGAATTATTATGCCAATAAGTATAATCCCAACTAGTATTTTATCAAACATATACTAATTTTTAGAACTTAAAATTTATAAATCTAATTAAACTATATACATAGTTTTTTAAAGGTAAAACAGTTAAAATATGTATATGACAACTATATTTAAAGGTGCATCAAGAGAAAGCAGGATGATAGTATTAGAAAGTTGGGCACAGTTTGGAAAAAAATCTGAAGCAATATCTGCGTTAAAAGAATTAGAAAAATTACAAGTAGATGATTCTGTATTTAAAAGACTTCAACAAAAAGCGAAACTAAAAGAAGTAAGAGAATTTGCAGGGGATATATTATTCAAAAGATTAAAAAATAACATTAGAAACAGAGTAGGTGTAGATTTAATAAAAGCAAAAGATTTAATTGAAAAAAAATAAGCAAACCCTTAAAAAGATTATTTAATGAAAACATAATACTTATTTAATATATTTAAATATTTATAACTCGGAGTGTGAGAACTATGGCAGCAATTGAAAAAGGCAGAGTATGCGTTAAAAAAAGAGGGCGCGATGCAGGCGAAGAATGTGTTATTACTAAAGTTATTGATGACAATTACGTTGAAATAGAAAATAAATCAAGAAAAAAAGCAAGAAAATGCGCCATAAAACATTTAGAGCCTTTACCACGAAAAGCTTAATTTCATAAGCAATTCCTTATATTCTTTTTCTTTATACTCTTATATATGTCTAAAATTAAAGAACTAATAAATAATGGCATTATCATAATAGATAAACCTAAACAAATTTCATCACATGATACTTCTGAAAAAGTTAAAAACATACTTGCAGGACTAGGTGCTGAAAAAGCAGGACATTCAGGAACATTAGATCCTTGTGTCACAGGAGTTTTAGTAATTGCATTAAATAATGCAACCCCTTTGTTAAATTATTTAATTAAAAAAGATAAAGTTTATGAAGGATATTTACGTTTTTCTGAAAATATTTCAAAGAAAAAGGCACAAGAAATTTTCAATAACTTTTTAGGTGAGATAGAACAAATGCCCCCTAGAAAATGTGCTGTAAAAAGACAAACAAGAAAAAAATATATTTATTCATTTAAAGCTGTTAAAAAAATAAAAACAGAAACTGATAAAGCAGATATTTATTTTAAAATAAAATGTGAAGCAGGAACATATATCAGATCAATTGCTAGAGATATTTCAGATAAACATTCTACATGCAGATTAATGACATTAAGAAGAACAGCTGTTGGAAATATAAAAGAAAACAAAGCATTTACATTAGATGAATTAAAAGAAGCATATTTTGATGAATATAAGAAAAAAGGAAATGAAAAACCTTTGCGCAAAATAATTAAACCTGTTGAGTATTATGTAAAAAAAGAAATGCCAATAATTATTGTTGATAAAAATGCAGTTACTCCTTTAATGACTGGACATGTTTTGTACATTCCAGGAATAATAAAAATAGAAGGCGCATTCAAAAAAGGAGAAGCAGTAGCGCTTTTCACTGAAAACAATAAACTAATTGAGATTGCTGAAGCGCTTGAAGATTCTGAAACAATTAAAAAACTAAAAAAAGGAATAGCAACAAAACCCATTAGAGTAATTATGAAAAAATAAAAGTTAAACAAACTCCCAAATTTTATCTTTATCATTGTCCCAAAGTTCTCGCATCTTTTGTTTTTGAATACTAAATACAAAATATCGTAAATTTACATCTTCTTGATTATCTCTATTTATATTATTCACCCTAAAAGTTAGTTTTTTCTTTCATTTTTTACCTTCGGTAAAAATCTGTCCAAAATTTTTAATTTTGAACATCTTTTTCTTTTTGGTTGAGCTTTTTATTTTTCTTTTTTAAAGAAAAAGAAAAAGGTCATTAGCCAAAGAGAGATCCAAAACCAGATTGTGCTGCGCTTTCAGCTTCTTCTACTTTCTTTATAATCTCTTGCGCTTTATCTTCTTTAGCTTCTTCGCAAACATCTTTTAATTTTTCAAGAATAAATTTTTCTTCTTTATCATCAAAATAATTAATTAACACAACTGTCTTTTTTTCCAAATCAAATTCTGAACCATCTTTGAGAGTAAATCCTAATTTAGAAAAATTAATTACTCCATATGGATCATCTTCTAAAATTGCCTTAAGCTCCGCTTTCTTTGCATTATCGCATATCAAAACTTTTTTCATTGAAACCACCTAGCAGGTTATTCTTTTGCTCCGCCGATCGCAATCAAAAATCCAATTACTATTATTATAAATGGCCCTGCAATCTCAAATCCAGTTATATTAAAATAACCCATTGAGCTAAAAAGCCATATTAAACCAACGGCGATTGTAAAGAATCCGCCCAAAATTACATCTTTTTTAAGCAATTCATTTCCTTTAAAATAATTCCTTTGGGGAACTACTTTCTTTGTTGTTTTTGTTGTTTTTCTTTTTTTTCTTGTTACCATAAAAAATCTTTTTTGATTAATATTTAAATACCTTTGCCTACATTTTAAATACACCAAACAAAAAATAGTTTGCATAACAGAAAGATATTTAAATGGTTGGGTATATATATTTTGCACTTCTCCTTGTTTTAAAGACAGGGAGTGACACTCAACTCTGAGTATTACTTCTGAAAAAAGAAGTTTTAAAGCAGTTGAATCATTTCCAAAAATTGAAATTATTCAATTCTTTAGAGGGTTTATTGATGGCTAAACATAACAGACCAAGAAGGGGATCTATGGCCTTCAGGCCAAGAAAACGTTCAGAAACACAAATGCCTAGTGTTGGTGCTTGGCCAAAAGTAGAAGACTCACGATTATTGGGTTTTGCAGGATATAAAGCAGGTATGACCCACATCCTATATGTTGACGATACTAAATCACATAAAAAAGGTAAAGAAGTTTTTACCCCTGTGACAATTATTGAAACTCCTCCAATAACTGTTTTTGGAATAAGATTTTATAAAAATAAAAATGTTGTTTTAGATTTTTTAACTGAAAATGAAAATGTTTTGAAAAACTTGAAATTTAATAAGTTATTAAAAGAAAAGAAAAAACAAGAGCTTCCTTCTGAATTTGATGATATATCAGTTTTAGTATTTGTAGATCCTAAATCTGTTATTTCCATAGGAAAAAAGAAAATTGAAAAAATGGAAATCGGATTAGGTGGAAAAGATAAAGAAAGCAAATTAGAATATGCTAAATCTATTTTAGGAAAACAATTAAAAGCAAATGAAATATTTAAAGACGGAGAGATTATTGATATTGTTGCAATAACAAAAGGTAAAGGATGGCAAGGAGTAGTAAAAAGATTTGGGGTAAACCTAAGAAATAGAAAACAAACTGCAAAAAGAAGACATGGTGGTCCATTAGGTACTATGGGTATGGGTTTTGTTGCATACACAATACCAAGAGCAGGACAAGTAGGATATCATAAAAGAACTGAAATAAATAAAAGAATAATGAAAATAGGAAAACAGGAAGAAATTGATAAAATAATACCAAAAGGAGGTTTTGTTAACTATGGTATTATTAATAATGATTTTATTATACTAAAAGGTTCAACAGCAGGACCTAAAAAAAGGTTAATTAGATTTAGAAAATCTATGAGAAAAAGAGATGCGCCTATGATTGCACCAAATATCTCATATATTTCTCAAAGATCACAACAATAGGTGGAATTAAATGAAAGCAGATGTATTTGGAATTGACGGTAAAAAAACAAAACAAGTAGAATTACCTAAAGTTTTCAAAGAAAAAATTAGAGAAGACTTAATAAAACGAGCGGTTCTATCTGATCAATCTAAAAAATATCAACCAAAAGGAAATTACATTTGGGCAGGATTAGAAACATCTGCAAGATACAGAGGTAGAAAAGAAGCATATGGTTCATTAAAAAATAAAGGGCAAGCTATGCTTCCAAGAGAAATAAGACCTAAAGGAAGATGGGGAGATGTTAAGGTAGTTCCATTTTCAAAAGGTGGAAGAAGGGCACATCCCCCAAAAGTTGAAAAAGTGATAATAGAAAAAATAAATAAAAAAGAATATGAAAAAGCATTAAAAAGTGCAATAGCAGCAACAGCAAATTTAGAAATTGTACAAAAAAGAGGACACAAAACAGAAATTGTTCCTATTATATTAGAAGATACATTTAATAAAATAAATAAAACAAAAGAAATTAATAAAATTTTATCTACTCTATTTAGAGAAGACTTAAAAAGAGGAAAAGAAACAAAAAAGAGGACAACAAGAAAAGCAGGAAAGAGAACTCCTAAAACTGCTTTAATAGTAGTAACAGAAAATTCAGATCTTTTAAAATCATCAAAAAATATTTCTGGACTTGATGTAGTCTTAACAAAAGATTTAACAGTTGAATTATTAGCACCTGGTGCAAGTGCTGGACGATTAACTTGTTATACTGAAAGTGCATTAAAAGAATTAGAAAAAATGTGATATTTATGGAATCATTAAAATATTTAATTTCAACAGAAAAAGCCGTCGGATTAATGGAAATACAAAATACATTGATATTTGTAGTTAAAAAAGATGCAACAAAAAAACAAATAAAAAAAGATATTGAAGAAACATATGGAGTTAAAATAGATAAAATAAATATATTAAATTCAATAAAGGGAGAGAAAAAGGCATTTGTAAAATTAAATGAACAATTCAGAGCAGATGATATTGCTGCAAAATTAAAAATGATTTAACTTTGGTGAAACTATGGGTAAAAGATTAACACAACAAAAAAGAGGAAAAGGAAGCCCAGCTTACAAAACTCCTAATCATAGATTTAAAGCAAGAACTGGATTTAGAAATTATGATATTCTTGAAAGAGAATCTTCTATAAAAGGAGAAATAATTGGATTCTTAGATGATCCCGGCCATCAATCTTTATTAATGGAAATCTTATTTGAAAATGGAGATATTTCAGTATTACCTGCAACAGAAGGATTAAAAATTGGAGATCATATTGACTGTGGAATAACTGCAAAACCAAAACCAGGTAATATATTGCCTATTGGAAAAATACCAGAAGGAAGTTATGTTTATAATTTAGAATTAAGAATGGGAGATAAGGGAAAGTTTGTAAGATCTCCTGGATCATATGCAGTTTTAGTTGCAAAAGAAGGAGAAAATATTATAATTAAATTACCAAGTAAAAGAATGATAAAACTTTCCTCAGATTGTAGAGCTCAAATTGGAGTTATAGCAGGAGGGGGAAGATTAGAAAAACCTATGATAACCGCAGGACATGGACACTTTAAGTCAAAAGCAAGAAACACAAGGTGGCCAAAAGTTAGAGGAGTAGCAATGAATGCAGTAGCACATCCCCATGGTGGTAAACAACACCATGCAGGTACATCAACATCAGTTTCAAGACATGCATCACCTGGACAAAAGGTTGGACATATTGCATCAAGAAGAACAGGAAGAAAGAAAAAAGGTTAAATGGTGATATGATTGGCAAAAATAATAACATTTAAGGGTAAAACAGAGGAAGAATTACAAAACATGAGTATTGATGAATTCTCAAATTTACTTACATCAAGAGATAGAAGAACAATAAAAAGAATGAATTCAAAATTCTTAAAATATAAAGAATTAATTAAAAAAGTTAAAGAATATAAAAAACAAGGAAAAGATAAAAAAGTAATAAAAACTCACATTCGTTCAGCAGTTATTTTACCTGAATGGTTAGGATTAACCTTTGGAATACATAATGGTAAAGAATTCAAAAAAGTTGAAATTACAATTGATAAATTAGGACATAGATTAGGGGATTTTGCTCATACAACTGGGAAAGTCGCACACTCTGGACCTGGAGTCGGAGCTACAAGAGGTTCTAAATTCGTACCACTCAAATAAGTGATAAATATGAAAAAATATATGACAAACGGAACAGAAAAAAGCGCTAAGGCAAGAATTGAAGGCGTTAATGCATCGTACAAACAGCTTTCAGCAGTTTGTGATAATGTAAAAGGAATGGAAATAGAAGATGCATTAAATTTCTTAGAATCTGCAGCCATTGGACAACAAGTAGTAAGATTTAGAAAACATAATAAAAGGATGGCACACAGAAAAGAACTAGGAGGTCAAAAAGGAAGATGGCCTAAAAAAGCATCAAAAATTGTATTACAAGTATTAAAAAATGCAAAGGCAAACGCAGACACAAAAGGATTATTAAATCCATTTGTTTCACATATTGCCGCAAACAAACAAAAAAAATATCCAAGAGTTGCACCAAGAGGAAAAACTATGATGGCAAATTATGAAACTTCATTTGTTGAAGTTATTTTAGAAGAAAAAGTATGAGGTTATTAAATGACTATAGAAAGAAAATTTATTCAAGATTCAATTGCAAAATATAAAGTTTCTAAATTCTTAGAAAAAGAATTAGATAAATCTGGATTTTCTGGAGTAAATATACAAAGAACTCCAATAGTTACAAGAATTGAAGTTGAAGTAACAAGACCAGGTAAAGTTATTGGAAAGAAAGGTAAGAATATTAGTAAAATAACAGAAACAATAAAGGAAGAATTTGGAATGGATAATCCTCAAATTGCAGTTATTGAAACTCCATATCCAATTTTGAATCCAATATTAGTTGCAAAAAGAGCATGTAGATATATTGAGATGGGTAAAAAAGTCAAACCTATATTAAATGGTTTATTAAAAGAAATTATGAGTTCAGGTGCAATGGGTGCAGAAATAGTTGCATCTGGAAAATTAGCAGGAAAGGGAGGAAGAGCAAGATCCTTTAGAGTTCTTGCAGGTTATATTCCAAAATCAGGAGAACCAACAAGATTAGTAAGAAAAGCTCACTATGCTGCTTATCCCAAAGCAGGAGCAATTGGTATTTATGTTAGAATTGTTCCACCTGGAACAAAATTCCCAGATAAAGAAATTGGACAAAAAATTGAAATTCCAAAAATAATTTCAAAAGCCGAAGAAATAGAACAAGTTAAAAAAAGAGGGGATGAAGAAACAGATGAAACTAAAAAAAGAAGTGCCCCTCCAAGAAGAAAAGCACCTATAAAACGAGGTAGAAAATAATGGCTATAAAAGCAAATGAATTAAGACTCTTGGATGAATTATCCTTACAAAAAAAACTAGTAGACTTAGAAAAAGAACTAATGATCGAAACCACACAAGTAAAAGCAGGAGGTAGGGCACCCAATCCAGGTAAAATCAAAACAATAAAAAAAGCAATTGCTGTTGTTAGAACAATTATTCATGAAAGAAAATTAAATATTAAACGTGAAGTTAAAAAAACAGTCGTAAAACCAAAAGAAGAAACTGTTAAAAAAGAAACAAAAAATGAGGTGGAAAAAAAGGATGCCTGAGATATGTGCAAAATGTGGATTACCTAAAGATATTTGCGTTTGCGATATCTTGGAAAAAGAGGAAACACAACAACTAAAAGTTTATACAACTAAAAAAAGATTCAATAAGTTTGTAACTGTTGTTGAAGGGATTGACAAAGATAAGTTAAATAAAACAGTAAAACACTTAAAACAAGATCTTGCTTGTGGAGGCACAGCAAAAGATGGAATTATTGTTTTACAAGGAGATCACAAAAACAAAGTGAAAAAACTTTTAGTAGAAATGGGATATCCAGAAGAAATAATTTCTGTTGAAGAAAGGAGATAATCCCATGATAACAAAAAATAATATTCAAATGCATGAATTAATTGGTTTGGAAGTGGAAATTATTGAAAGTGTTTCCGCCCCATATAAAGGAATCAAAGGAAAGGTTATCAATGAACAAAAGAATGTATTGATAATTGAAGACAATATAAAAGAAAAAATAATCCCAAAAAAAGGGAATGTTTTCCAATTTAAAGTTGGAAAAGAAAGTATTAAAGTCAAAGGAGATGAAATTTGTTATGCTCCTGAGGACAGATTAAAAAAGGTGAAAAAATGACAACAAAAAAGAAAGAAAATGTTGAATGTAATGATAAACACTGTTTTATACATGGGGACATAAAAGTTAGAGGAGGCACTTTAACTGGAGAAGTTATCAGCAATAAAGCAGATAAAACAGCAGTAATACAAAGACATACAGCAAAAAAAATAACAAAATATAAAAGATATGCTAGAACACATTCAAAAATTCACGCTCATAACCCCTTATGCATAAATGCAAAAGTAGGGGATAAAGTAAAAATCGCAGAATGCAGAAAGATTAGTAAAACAAAAGCATGGACAATAATTGAAATATTAAAAACAGGTGAATAAAATATGAAACCCTTAACTTCAAGAATAACAAAAGGTTTAACAACCGGAACAAGAATGACTTGCGCTGACAATAGCGGAGCAAAAATATATGAGATAATTGGAGTTTTGAAATATCATGGAGTTAGGGGAAGATATCCTAAAGCAGGAGTAGGAGATACAGTTATTTGTTCAGTTAAAAAAGGAAATCCACAAAAAAGAAAAAAAGTAGTAAAAGTACTCATAGTAAGACAAAAAAAAGAATACAGAAGAGCAGATGGAACAAGAGTTCAATTTGAAGATAATGCAGGAGTAGAATTAGATCCTGAGAAAAAAATTCCAATCGGAACAGAAATAAAGGGTGCAATTGGTAGGGAGATTGTTGAAAGATATCCAAAAGTTGCTGCTATTGCATCCATTGTAATATAAGGTGAATTAAAATGATAAAATCATCAAAACCAAGAAAACAAAGGAAATTCATTAGGGAAGCACCCTTTCATATACGAAAAAAATTCCTTAATGCACATATTTCAAAACCATTAAAAACTCAGTTAGGAACAAAAAAACGAACAATTGCAATTAAAAAAGGAGATAAAGTACAAATAAAAGTAGGCAACAAAAAAGGAAAATCTGGGAAAATACTAAAAGTAAATTATAAACGATCAATGATATATATAGAAGGAATAACAAGATTAAATTCAAAAAGTGAAGAAAAATTTATAGCTGTTAGACCTTCAAATATAGAAATAATTGAATTAGTAATGGATAAAGACAGAACAAAAATATTTAAAAGGTGAATTTAGATGAGTAAAAAAGGAGGATCAATCCATAAAAAAAGATTAAACGCTTCAACAATAACAGTATTGGAAAAAAGAAAAGGCCATAAATGGATAGTTGGAACAAAACCAGGACCCCATAATAAAGAATTAAGTGTTCCAATAACAGTAGTATTAAGAGATCTATTTAAAACTGTAAAAACAGCAAAAGAAGCAAAAAAATTAATTAGAGATGGAAAAATTTTAATTGATAATAAAAAAATAAAAGACCATAAATTACCCATAGGATTAATGGATTTAATTTCTTTCCCGGAAGAAAAAATAACATATATGATGACATTAAATAAACATGGTAAATTAATAGGAAAGGAAATAAAAGAAAATAACACAAAACTAGGAAAAGTTGTTAAAAAAACAAAAATAAAAAAAGATAAAATTACAATTACCTTACATGATGGAAAAACAATAATTTCAGACAACAATGTTAAAATAGGTGATACAATTTTACTATCTTTAAAAGATAAAAAAATAAATAATCTCTTAAAATTAGAAATTGGAGCTAATTGTTATATCATGGATGGAAAACATGTGGGACATATAGGAATATTAAAAGAAATAATAAAAACAGAAAATTCAAAACAGAAAATTGCAAAAATTGATGCAAAAGGAAAAGAAATTATAACAGTTTTAGAATATTTATTTATAGTTAATCCAGAATGGGGGAATGAATAATGAATATGCAAGAAATACTAGTAGAAAAAGTCACTCTAAATATTGGTGCTGGCGAAGGAGGCCAAAAATTAGAGAATGCAAAACTATTACTGGAAAGATTAAGCGGTAGAAAAGCAATAAAAACTTTGTCAAAAACAAGGAATCCTGTATTTCATATTAAAAAAGGAGATCCAATAGGAGTTAAAGTAACCTTAAGAGGAAAATTAGCTGAGGATATTCTTAAAAAATCATTAAAAGCAGCAGAAAATAAAATATCTAAAAAATCAATTGATAAGTTTGGAAATTTTTCGTTCGGTGTGAAAGAATACATTGATTATCCAGGAATAAAATACGATCCAACTATCGGTATTATTGGATTTGATGTATGTGTTACTTTAAAAAGAAAAGGAACAAGAATTGAAAAAAGAAGAATTAAACAAACTAAAATCGGTAAAAAACATAAAATAAAAAAAGAAGAATCAATAAATTTTATTAAAGAAAAATATAATATTAATATAGAATAATTGGTGTTTAAATGGCAGAAAAAAAGAAGAAAAAAATGAAAGGTGTTCCATACGAAAAAAAGTTTAAAGGTAAGATTGATGGAAAATGTAAAATATGTGGTTCAACTAGAAGTGTGATATACTCGTATAGTTTACAAATATGTAGAAAATGTTTTAGGGAAATGGCCGAAGATATTGGCTTTAGAAAATATTAGGTGGTAAAATGGTTAATGACACAGTGGCAGATTCATTAAACAGAATGAAAACTCATGAACAAGTAGGAAAAAAAGAGTGCATTATTCAAGCATCAAAGTTAATGAAAGAAATATTAAAGATATTACAATCAAATAAGTATATTGGAACATATGAATTAATTGAAGAAGGCCATGCAAAATTATTTAGAATTGAATTAGTAGGGAGAATAAATAAATGTTCTGCAATAAAACCTAGATTTCCAGTTAAAAAAGATGAATGGACTAAATGGGAACAACAGTATATACCCGCAATTGGTTTTGGAATGTTAATAGTTTCAACACCAAAAGGAATTATGACAAATAAAGAAGCAAAAGAACATAAAGTAGGGGGCAGAATAATAGCTTATATTTATTAGGTGTGTTTTATGGTAGAAGAAAGATTAGAAATACCACAAGGAATTACCATGGATATAAATGGTTTACAAATAACAGTTAAAGGTCCAAAAGGAGAAATAACAAGAATCTTTAAAGTTCATGAATTACAGATAAACAAACAAGATAATTTTGTAGTATTACAAGGTAAAAAACTTTCAATTACTAGAACTATAAAATCACATATAAACAATATGTTTATTGGAGTAAAAGAAGGATATGAAAAACATATGAAAGTTGTATTTTCACATTTCCCAATTTCATTAACTGTTAAAAATAATAAATTAGAAATCAAAAATTTTATAGGTGAAAAAAACCCAAGATTTGCTAAAATAGTTAAAAATTCAGAAGTTCAAATAAATGGACAAGATATTACAATAAAAGGAGTTGACAAAGAATCAGTTGGACAAACTGCAGCAAATTTAATGACTGCAACAAAAATTAAAAAATTAGACCCAAGAGTATTCCAAGATGGGATATATCCAAAAATTGAGTGATTTTTATGACAGAAGAAATTAGAAAAAAGAAAAAAGACCATCCAAGATTCAAAAGACCTAATGTTGGAAGAACAAAAAGATCTAGGTTAGATGACAAATGGAAAAGACCAAGAGGTCAAGGTAACAAACAAAGAAAAAAACTAAACAAAGCAGGTAAATGGCCAACTATTGGTTATGGAAATTCAGATTTAATAAAAAATGTACATCCTTGTGGATTTAAAGAAGTAATAGTTCATACTATAAAAGAATTAACAAATTTAGAAAATGTTGCAATTAGAATCGGTGCAACAGTAGGAAAAAGGAAAAAAATAAAAATAATTGAAAAAGCAAAAGAAAAAGGTTTAAAAATTTTAAATTAGGTGAAATAAATGTCAATAAAAACAATAAGAAGAATTGCATCAGATATATTAAACATCGGGGAAAATAAAATAAAAATAAAACCTGATGAAACTACTAAAGTAAAAGAAGCATTAACTAGGGATGACGTTAGATCATTAATTAAAGATGGAATAGTTTATAAAACAAAAAAACAAGGAGTATCAAGAGCAGGTGCAAAAGAAAGACAAAAACAGAGAAAGAAAGGAAGACAAAAAGGTGCAGGAAAAAGAAAAGGCAGAATAAAAAAATTACCAAAAAAACAATGGATATTAAGATGTAGAATTCAAAGAGAAATTTTAACATATTTAACTAATAGTAAATTAATTGAATCTGGGGATAGAAAAAATATTTATTATAAAATCAAGGGTGGATTTTTTAAAAATAAAAGAAGTTTAATAACATACATAAATGATAATAAACTTTCAAAAAATACATTAATTTTAGAGGAAATAATTACAGAAATGAAAAAGAAAAGAAAAAAGATAATCAAAACACCTAAACAAACAAAAGAACAAAAAAAATCTAAAAAAATAACAGAGACAAAACCAAAAGTAGTGGAGAAAAATAAAAAATAGGTGAATATTTATGGCAAAAGCAACAGGACCAACATATGTAGTTCCTTTCAAAAGGAGAAGAAGCAGAATAACTAATTACAAAAAAAGATTAGGATTAATAAAAAGTGGACTCCCAAGAATGGTAATTAGAAGTTCAAATAAAACAATTGAAGTTCAATTTGTACAATATGTTGAAAATGGAGATAAAATAGTTCATTCAGTTAATTCTAACACACTTAAAAAATATGGCTGGAATCCTAAAAGAAACTCCCCAACTGCATATTTAACTTCTTTCTTATGCGCAACACAAGCAAAGAAAAAAGGAATAACAGATTTTGTTTTAGATATTGGTATGAAAACTCCTTCAAAGGGGGCAATAATTTTTATTGGAGCAAAAGGAGCATTAGACGCAGGATTAATAACTCCATTTGGAGAAGAAAAATTAATTAAAGAAAGAATAAATGGTGCTCATATTGGAGAATATGCTAAAAAACTAAAACAAGAAGATGAAAATAAATACAAAAACATATTCTCATCTTATATTAAAATGGGTATTAACCCTGAAGAAATTTCAAAAACATTTGAGGAAATAAGAGAAAAGCTCAAAAAAGGTGGTAATGAATGAGAAGAAGAATAAATGGTAGAAGAGCATCTGCTGTTATCGATATAGGCGCATGGACACCAAAAACAAGAATAGGAGAAAAAGTTAAAGCAGGACAAATAAATACCATCGAAGAAATTTTTGATCAAGGAAAACCCATTTTAGAAACTGAAATAGTTGATTATTTACTTCCAAATTTAGAATATGAAGTTTTAGAGATAAGAAACACAACAAGAATGACTGATTGTGGAAGGAAAATGACATTTAGAGTTGTTGTATTAGTTGGCGATAAAAACGGCCATATTGGATTAGGAGCAGGAAAAAGTGAAGAAGTAAAACCTGCAATTGAATCTGCATTAAAAGATGCAAAGAAAAAGATAATTTCTGTTAAAAAAGGATGTGGATCTTGGGAATGTGGATGTGGAAAACCCCATTCACTACCATTCAAAACAAAAGGAAAATTAGGAAGTGTTAGTGTAGAATTATATCCTGCACCAAAAGGTTTAGGATTAGTAGCAAACACAGTTATTAAAAAAGTATTAGAACTAGCTGGGATAAATGATGCATCAAGTGCAGCAAGAGGTAGTACTACTAACTTATTTAATGCTGCATCAGCTACAATAATTGCATTAGACAATATTAATCATATGAAAGTATAAGGGGTATATTTATGAAATTAGCAATAATTAGAGTAAGAGGATTATGGGGAATAAAACCTAAAATAAAAAATACTATGGAAAAATTAAACTTAACAAAAGTAAATCATTGTGTTATTGTAGACGACTCTCCAACATATTTGGGAATGTTAAAAATTTGCAAAGATTATGTAGCATATGGTCCCATTAGTGACACTATGATTGAAAAAGTTATTACTAAAAGAGGAAGAAAACCAGGAAACAAAAAAGTAGATATCGAAGATATATCTGGATTTGTAGAAAAATTTATACAAGGAAAAGCAGATATTAAACATTTAGGTATTAAACCAGTTTTCAGATTAACCCCTCCAAAAAAAGGATACAAAAGTATAAAACAAGCATACCCAAGGGGAGCATTAGGTAAATGGCCTAATATAGATGAATTACTAAATAAAATGATTTAATTGGTGATATTATGCCCATAAGAAAAAATAAAAAGAACACAAAATACTTAGGAAACAGAACTCACGGAAGAGGAGATACAAAAAGAGGTAGAGGTAAAGGAAATAAAGGAGGAATAGGAAACAGTGGTTGGAATAAACACAAATGGACTAAATGTGCAAAAAACAAAAAACAATGGATGCATGAATCAAAAGGATTTACAACTCCTGTTGATAAATCATTAGATACTATTAACGTTTTTAAAATCTCAGATATGATTGAAAAAGGAAAAATAAAAGATTCTTATGAATTTAAAGGTAAAATTTTAGGATCTGGTGAAATAATCTTCCCAATAAAAATTAAAGCATTATCTTTTACTGAAAAGGCAAAGGAAAAAATAAAAGCAGCTGGGGGTTCAGTAGAATTAATAGTAAAAGATAAAAAGGTTGCTAATGTATTAAATGCGGAGGAGAAGCCAGATGTCAAGTCTTGATTTTTTAAAACCAATAATACATTTATTACCTGAAATAAAAAACCCAGATAGACCTTTAGGATTAAAAGAAAAATTAATTTGGGTAGGAATTGCTTTAGCTTTGTTTTTTATTATGTCTAATATTACTGCATTTGGTGTTGATACAAGTAATATGCAAGGATTAGAATTCTTACAAGTTGTAACTGCATCAAGCATAGGAACCTTATTAACAGCAGGTATTGGGCCTATTGTATTGGCAAGTATATTTTTACAATTATTTAACGGAGCTGGAATACTCCATTTTGATATGCAAGACCCAGAAGATAAAAAAACATTTTTTGGAGTTCAAAAATTGTTAGCCATAATATTAGCTATTTTTGAAGGTATAATGTTCGTATTTTTGGGAAGATTAGATCTGATATCAAACACATTTTTTATGCAAACAATAGTTGTATCACAAATTGCTCTTAGTTCTATTATATTATTATATTTAGATGAAATAGTATCAAAATATGGGGTTGGTTCAGGAATTAGTCTATTTATTGCTGCAAATGTGTCCTTCACTATAATTTCTGGGGCATTAAGTTTATTAGGTTTTAATAATCCTAATGGAGTATTACAAATACTTCAAGCAGGAGGTGCAGATGCAATACCAAATGCTATTTTATATATGACTCCATTTTACTTCACTATTATTGTATTTTTAATTATTGTATATGCTGAAGGAATGAAAGTAGAACTTCCTTTATCATTTGGTTTAGCAAAAGGAGTGGGGGGAAGATTTCCCATAAAATTCCTTTACGTTTCAAATATACCTGTGATTTTAACAGCAGCATTACTTCTAAATATACAATTCTTAGCGGCAGTATTACCTGCAAAGGACCAGGGAGTAATGCCAGATGGATTTGATTTAGTAGGTTCAATTGGGTGGGTAGTGAATGTACCAAAAGGAACAATGATTAATGGAGAAGAAGAATTTTACCCAGATTTACAAGATGGATTTTTATATTTAATAACTCAACGGGGGTTGTCGCCAAATCCTTTACTTACTGGAAGAAGTGTATTTGATCATTGGGGATTAATTTTATCTTCAAGTACTCCAATATTCAAAATACCTGAAATCATGCATTTACTTATATATGCGATTGTATTTACTGGATTATGTATTTTATTTGGTATGTTTTGGGTTGAAACAGCAGGCATGGGACCAAAAGATGTTGCATCACAATTACAATCTTCAGGATTCCAAATCCCAGGGTTTAGAAGAGATCCAAGAGCAATTGAAAATGTTGTAAACAGATATATTCCAGTCATAGTTATATTAGGAAGCGCATTTGTAGGCATAATTGCAGTATTAGCAGATTTAACAGGTGCATTAGGTACAGGAACAGGTATCTTATTAACTGTAGGTATTTTACACAGATTTTATGAAGAATTAAAATCCATGAATGCTTTTGGTTTACATCCTGGATTTGGAAGAATGTTTGGTATTTAATTGGTGAAATAAATGATAATAGTAACTGGGACTCCAGGATCAGGAAAAACGACATTAATTAATTCATTTAAAGATAAATATACAATTCTCAATTATGGAACTATTATGTTTGAAATAGCAATGGAAGAAGGGATAGTAGACGATCGAGATGAGTTAAGAAAAATACCTTTCAAAAAACAACTAGAATTACAAAAAAAAGCAGCAAAAAAAATAGCATTAGTTGGAAAAACAAGTAATGTAATTTTAGATACTCACGCATCAATTTCAACACCTACTGGATACTATCCTGGATTAAGTAAAGAAGCATTACAAATCTTAAATCCAGATACAATAGTATTTGTATATGTTCCATTTGAAGAATTAGTAGAAAGAATTCAAGAAGATAATTCAAGAAAAAGAGATGAATTTATTAATAAACAAAAAGTAGATGAATTAATTGAAATATCTAAATTATTTATAGCAACTTATGCAGCTGAATGTAGTGCAAAAATAGCTTTAATTAATAACTCAGGTCCTGTTGGATCAGCAGTTCCTGAAATGAAAAAAATATTAGAATAGGTGTAAAAATGGATGAATTAATAATAAATGCATTGATCATTGTTGTAATCGCAGTATTTTATTCCTGTTTTTCTTTATTTATCAACAGAAAAATCGGAAAAAGAAAAGAAACTATGGAAATACAAGCTAAAATGAATACAATTAATAAAGAACTAAGACAAGCAATAAAAGAAAAAAATGATTCTAAAATAAAAGAATTAGAAAAACAACAAAGAGAAATCATGCCTTTGATGACAAAAGTTATGTTTAATAGTTTAAAACCAATGATTGTAATCCTTCCTGCATTTTTCATAATAATTTGGCTTGTTACATCAATAGTGCCTTCCTTTTCAATTGATTTAGGATTTGGTATTCCTATGTTCCATCCAGGAACAGTTTATGGAACAAGAGGATTTTTTGTATTAGTGACAGTTATAATAGGAATACCATTAGGTATGATTGTAAATCATTTTGATAAAAAAAGCATGGCAAATGAGAATCAAAATAATTAAAAATACGTTCAATCATATTATTTATGAAATTATGTTAAAATGAGGTGGTTATAGTGCCAAAACCAAAAGATAGATCAAGATCAAAAAGAAAAGTAGCAGTAAAAGTCCCAGGGGGGAAAACAAAAATAATTGCAAAAAAGAAAATACATCAAGATAAACAAAGATGTGCTATTTGTAAATCTGTTCTTCAAGCTACACATTCAGATAAAAAAATGAGTAAATCAGAAAAAAGACCAGAAAGGAAATTTGGAGGCCACCTATGCCACAAATGTTTAGATAAAGTAATAACTCAAAGTACAAGATTAAATGAAGGAATTGTTGCTATTGATGATATAGAAATACGTTTTAGACCATACGTAAAAAAACTAAGCAACTAACTTTTATTTTTTTTCTTTTTTTATTTAAATATATTCTTAGGATAGTAATTTTTGAATATTTCAGTTAAAATATAAATATCATAAAGTTTAATGATTTCTCCAAAATTTTTCCGTATATCTATAATGAATTTTCTTAATTCCAATGAATTTGATATTATTAATCCAATATCTAAATCCCAATTTTCATGACCTAAATAATTGTAATAATAAATAACTTTTGGATGTTGTCTTAAAAACGAATATAATTTTTTATTTTCAAGAATATCTAATTTTAATTGTAAATTATACACTTCGTATCCTAATTTCTTAAAATCAATAGATATTGTATATCCTAAAATAATTTTTGATTTTTCAAGATTTTTGATTCTATATTTAATGGAATTTGGAGTTAAATTAAGTTTTTTAGCTAGTTCTACATAACTTATTCTTGAATCATTTGAAAGTATTTTAATAATTTTTTTATCCATTTCATCTATAGTATATTCTTTTTGTTTTTTTTGTTTTTTTAATTTTGTTAGTTTATACTCTTCACCAACAAATTTAGTAGGAAAGTTTTCTTCGTGCATACCAGTTCCAGTTAATATAAATTTATCCAAATATTTCTTACACTTTTCTGTTATGTCATTAGTTATATCTTTTAATTCTTTTTCATTTTTTGCTAAAATATCAAATGCAACATTCCATTTCCCAATAATTGGAGATAAATACATTATGGAATTATGATTTATTAAATATTTAATGATTATTTCTTCTTGCTCTAACGATATTCCTTTAAATTGTATAAAACACCCATATTTTTTATAGCCTAGTTTTTTGAAATCAATTAAAGTAGTAAAATCTTTAATAAATGTATATTTTAATTTATTAATTCTATAATTTGCAACCTCTCTACTTATGTTTACTTTTTTTGCTAACTTATTCGTAGATTCTCTTGAATTTAATAATAATTCTTTTAGTATTTTCTCGTCTTTTTTATCCATATTTTACATTTATTAATATAAAAGTATATAAATGTTTCAGTTATGTAAAATTTTAGACAATAACTTTTATATATTTAAAAATACCTATTAATATCAGGAGGTTAGTTTAATTACTAAACCTTACTAAACTGATGTAGGAGGTAATTGATATGGCACTTTGCGGATTTAATGAAAAAATGTTAAAAGGTTTAACTGCGTTTAATGAAGGTCTGGTAGAACACGGCCTTTTGTATAGGTCTAAGAAGAATGGGGAAACTTTAGATCAGGCTGTAAAAAGAGAATTATCTGATATGACACGTTTATTACAAGAAATAAATAGAATAGATGATACTGAAAAAAGAATACTTGCTGAAGGATTAGTAAAATATGCAATGAGTTTTTATCTAATCATGAGAATGAAAGGTGTTGATAATATTGAATCAGATTACAAAGAAACAATAGGAAAAATTAGTAATTATTTCTTTGAAATGGATAAGAAATATTATGATGAGTTAGAAGGAAAATCTGATGATATGAGAAAACTCATAGAACATTTAGATAAAATAAAGATATAATTTATTCATATCTTCTTTTCCATATTTTTTATAGCCTAGAATACCAAATATAAAATGGAAGTTTTATTATTTCATCATATGAAGAAATATCTAATCCATTGTACACTACAACTTTATGAAACTTATTGTTTTCTTTTTTAAATTGTTTAAAGTCTTTATTCTTAGATCCAATTTCTATTAAATAATTTTTCCAAATAAAATCTATTTGTCCATAATAAATATCTTCAAAATTTGATGCAAAAATATCTTCCATTAAATATCCGGAATATGTCTCTTCTGAAACTAATGATTTTTTAGCATAATACTCTCTAATTGCAGGAACTGTAAAATAATATTTCCATTGTTTTCTCCCAATAGTCTTTCCTTTTTTATATGGATAAACCTTTTTTATTAATTCAGTCTTTTCTAATAAAGACAGCATATTACCAATAGTACTCTTTGATACTTCTAAATCCTTTGACAAATTTTCATAATTAGTTTCAGTTGAAGCAGATAAAATAAGAATTAATCTTTCAAATTTAGACAAGTTAGAAGTTTCTATATTCTCTATTTTAGAGATATCTAAAAATATTGCTTTATCTACTAAATCTGGTAAAGATGATTTTTCACCTTCTAAAAGATATACTAAATTATTGCGGATATATTCATTAACAATATCTAATATTTTTATCTCTCCCAATATCTCTTTGAAATATAAATCATAATTAAATGCACTCTTCAATAAATCATTTTTTTCTATCCTAAATTGTTTAAGTTTTTTATTATATTTAATCATCACATATTCTCTAAAACTTAAAGGTAGGATATGGATATATTTTGCTCTTCTTGCCAGTATCTCTTTTGATTTAATAAGGTTTAAAGAAGAGGAACCAGTAATATAAAATTTCATCTTAGGATAAGAATCATAAGAAATTTTAATAATTTTTTCCCACTCTTCAATCACATTTATTTCATCGATAAATACTATTGCATCTTTTCCAAATAAATACTCTACCCCATCTATAACTTTTTTTAAATTTAAATCTATTAATTTTAAATCTTCAGCATTCAAATAAATTCGTTTATCTTTATTGCTTTCTAGATATTTTTGAAATAAAAGAGTAGTTTTTCCTGAACCTCTTATACCATACAATACATTTAATCTACTGGATAATTCTGGATATATGAATCTCTTTTGATAATTTTTATAGTATTGACTAGTTTTTTCGAATTTCAATTTTTCATTTTGTAATACTTTTATTATTTCTTCCATACATATCTATAGTTAGCAAAATTTATAAACTTTTTGAAAAAACAAAAACCGTATTTTTAAACATTTGAAAAAACAAACTTGTAAAAATCTATGTTTTTTGGCTATTTTGTCTTTTTGAAAAAACAAAAACAGCATTTTTAAACATTTGAAAAAACAAAATTAAAAAACATAATTAAATAGATTTGTTATAAATAACTTAAAAAACATCTTGTTTTTATTATTTTCTCTTTTTATTATATATATGATAATATGTATAACCGGTTTTACAGCAACTGGAAAAGACACAACTGCAGATTATATTGCTAAAAAACTAAATTTACCTAGAGTTAATTATACATTCAAAGATATGGCTAAAGAAAGGGGAATTGATTTAATAGAATTACAAAAGATAGCATCTCAGGATGATGGGGAAATAGATAAAGAATTTGACAAAAAACAGGTTGAAGAAGCACAGAGATTAAAAAGAGAAAAAGGAGGGTGTGTAGTTTCCACTTGGATTGCACCTTGGATGATAAAAAATGTAGATTTTAAGATTTACTTATATGCAACAGAAGAAGAAAGAATAAAAAGAGTATTAAAACGAGGAGACAGACAAACAAAAGAAGAAGCTAAAAGATATCTGAAAGAAAAGGATTGGAATAATATTGATAGATATAAAAAATATTATGACATTGATATAAGAGATATATCTAACTTTGATTATGTTTTGGATGGTACACACTTATCAATAGAAGAACAAAATGAAAAAGTATTAACAGAAATTAAAAAGAAATTCGATTTATAAAATATGAAAAACATATTTAAATCTTAGTTTTATTAATTAAATAGTGAATCTATGGAAAAAATGTTATTTTTAATATTACTAATATCCCTCAATTTCATCGTTTCGGTTGAGTTTGAACCAGAAATTAAATTAGAAATACTTCCTTATTGCTATGGAAGTAATACTTTAATAAAACTAGAAGAATCTTACTTAGACAAAGATGAAATTATTCAGTGGAAACCATATGAAAACGCAACTGTTTTAATAAAACACTTTGGATATATAATAAATTCTGATACAACAAATTCACAAGGATACATAACATATAAATTTCCAAGTGCAAATATATATGGAATAAATGTATTAAAGGAAAATTATCCAAGATATGAATTTACTGAAATTTTATTAAGAAACTGTTTAGTTACTCCTTATATTCCCCCCGAAAGGGAACCATATATACACATTCCCCCTGTAGTAAACCCACCAGAAATTTTTTCTTTAAAATGGTATAGATTGTTTATGTTTTGGTAATTCCCTAAGTTTAAAAAAACAACTAATCAATATAGATATGGAGATAAATATGAAAATAGCTATTATAGGAGATACACATTTTGGATATAAACGATTTCAAGAAGATAGTTTTTCTCAAGGTGCAGAATCTATTTTATCTGCATATGAAAAAGCAGAGATGATAATTTTAGCAGGAGATATATTTGATACAAAAATTCCAACTATGGAAACTATAGGAGAAACAGTCACTATTTTTGAAATTTTAAAAAATAAAGATTGGGAAGTTAAATATTCAAATGATATATCTAAAATCCCTATTGCTGCTATCCATGGAACACATGAAAGAAGAACAAAAGGAAGCTTAAATCCAATCCAACTACTTGCTAAGATGAACTATTTAATAGATGTAGATAATAACTGCTCTATCTTTGATTTAAACGAAGAAAAAGTATGTATACAAGGAATGGGAGGAGTACCTGATGAATTCGCTAAAAACACTTTAAGGGCCTTAGAATTAAAACCTAAAGAAGGAATGTTTAATATATTGGTTTTACATCAATCTATAAAAGAATTCATGTATATAGGCGAAAAAACCTCTTCTTTGATATCTTTAAATGATCTACCCCAAGGTTTTGATTTATATATAAATGGCCATATTCATGATTATAAAACTGGATTAGAAGGTAAATTTATTATCCCCGGGAGTACAGTAGTTACTCAATTAAAGCCAAACGAACAAGGAGATAAAGGATATGT
The DNA here is from genome assembly GCA_020854825.1 of Microcaldota archaeon. Classification (GTDB taxonomy): domain Archaea; phylum Micrarchaeota; class Micrarchaeia; order Anstonellales; family JAHKLY01; genus JAHKLY01. Next base: position 58,798 of record JAHKLY010000006.1, read on the forward strand.
AATTTATGATACAAATACAAAAACACATGAATTTATCCCTATAAAAACTAGAAATTTTAAATTTAAAGAATTAACTTTTGAAGAAGCGAATATAACAGATATAGAGAACAAATGTAGAAAAACAATAGAAGAAGCAATACAGCAATACAAAGAAAAACCAATTATTAAAATCAATTTAAAAGGAAATTTGAAAAAAGGATTAGAAACAAAAGATTTGGATTTATCTTTTCAAAAGGAATACAAAGATAAATGCTTTTTATTCATTTCAAATGAATTAAATTCTGAAAGTTTAAAACAAAAAATAGACAAAATAAGAGAAATAAGAGAAGAAAAAAAATCAATTAAAGATTTTGGCGCTTTAATATTCGGTGAAAAACTAAAAAATGCCGGAATAGAATTAAACAACCCAGGCGCTGTTTTAGATGAGCTCACAGATAAACCTGAACAGATAATAGAAAGGATAAAATCCCAAGAGGATTAACTACTACTATTTATTATTAATTTCAATGTGCTTTACTCCTTTTGCAGGTCCTTTTATAATAAAAATATCTGGAGCAGCACAACCAGTACAACCAGAAACTGTTCCTCTGTTTGCAGTTATAATACTCTTTTCGTTTTCTCTTAAAATTCTAATTTCATTAAAATATCCACAACAATTATTAGAAGATAAAAAAACATTTATATTATCATACTCATCTATATAAGGATCAAAATAATTATTATAATTTGAACCTGTTGTATAAACATTAATAAATTCCCATTCACTAGACACATATGTTTCTGGACAACCAAAACAAGCTTTTTGATAAATCAACTCTCCTTTTTCAGTATTTAAATAACTTAATATTAAGAAAAATACTGCAACTAAGATTAAAATTATAATTCCAATAATATATTCTTTTTTCATTTTATCCTCCCATAAAATAAAAGAAATAAATTAATCCTAAAATTATTAAGATTAAAATTATTCCCAACACATAATATAAACCATATTTTTTAAAATAAAATTCCCTTTTTGTTCGCGCTCGTTTTTTCATCAAATCTTCTTCTGGCTCTATGACTTCTGTAATTTTTGTTTGAACTTCTTCTTTTTCAAATTTTTCTTGTCTATTCTCTTTTCTTTGTTCTTCTTTATTTTCCAAATCTGTAAAATCGACTGCCCCTATTACATTAAATCCATTTTCTGTTAAAGAAACAAACAGTTCAGTAGATCGAATATAATAATCTATATATGACTGGACATATAATTTTTCTAAATGGAATGCTAAATCTTCACTTCTTATATTAATTTTTTCATTTAATTCAGTTAATTTTGATGTTCCTTTAGCTATTGCTGTTAAAATAGTACTATCTAAATTATCTAATTGCTCTTTAGATTTTTTTTCAGCAACTTCAAGAATGTACTTTCCTTTTGATGCCAAGGATACTTTACTATTCCCTCCTATAGACTGTTCAAAATCTATTAATCCTTTAATTTTCATAGTTCCCAATAGATTAGCGGTTTCAAAAAAAGAAGTATTAATTCTACTGCCAAATTTTTCAATATATGTATCCTCATCTATTCTATGTAAAATTGCAATATCTAAAAATGTTAGCTCATTCATAAGAAATATATATTTCAATAAGATTTTTAATACATACCTTCTAAATTGCTTTATGAAATTAAAGTTTTTAGGGGGAGTTCAGGAAGTTGGTAAAAGTGCAACATTAGTTGAAACTGATATTAAAACCCTTTTAGAATATGGTTTAAAAATTAGACAAACTGAAGAAAGTAGCAGATTTCCAGAACCCTTTGGGAATTTTCTAGATGTATTAGCTGTTGGTCACTGTCATATTGATCATTCTGGTTTTTTACCAGGAGTATTTGATATCTGTTCCCCAACGGTTTTAGGAACAAGACCAACAAAAGATTTAATTGAATTATTACTCGAAGATTCAATGAAACTAATGGAAGAAATACCCTATAGATTAACAAGTTATAAACAATTGATGAAAAATTTTGTTACACTAGATTATGAAAAACCTTATTTTTCTGGAAAAACTTCAATAAAACTACTCGATGCAGGTCATATAACCGGTTCTGCAATGATAGATATACGACATGAAAAAAAGAGGCTGTTGTATACTAGTGATTTCAACACTACAGATACTATGCTTCACAACGGAACTAGTGCACCAAAAACAAACGATTATTCTGCTTTAATTTTAGAAAGTACATATTCTGAAAGAGATCATCCAAATAGAAAACAAACAGAACAAGAATTTTATAACAAAATAAAAGAAGTTTATGAAGACAATGGACATATATTAGTACCTGCATTTGCAGTAGATAGAGCTCAAGAAATAATAAATGTTATAAGAAAATTTGATAAACATATCCCAATCTATCTAGACGGAATGTGTAATGATGCAACAGATATTATGTTTAAGCATAAAAACTTCTTAAGAGATCCAAAACAATTTAGAAAATTTATGGATTCCATAGAAAGAGTTTATGGATTTAGGCAAAGAAAAAGCGTTTTAAATGAACCTTGTGTAGTTGTTACAACTGCTGGAATGTTAACAGGTGGACCTGCAATGTATTATATACCTAATTTAAATAAAAATTCTGTGATATTATTTACAGGCTATTGTGTTGAAGGAACAAATGGTTGGACTTTACAAAATAAAGGAACTATGATGATTGATAAAAAAGAAGTGAAAATCGAAACTCCTTATCAATATTTTGATTTTTCAGCACACGCAGGTAAAAAAGAATTAATACAATTTGCTAAAGATTTAAATCCAGAAAAAATATTTTGTGTACATGGAGAAAAATGTAATGAATTTGCAGATGAACTTACAAAAGAACATGGGTTTAAAGCAGTTGCACCAAAATTAAACGAAGAATTTAAGGTATGAAGATACATTTTTAAACACAAAAACTTAAAGTATATTATGCAAAAATTGAAGAAAATATTAGAAATAGGTACTGGTTTAAGATTTCCTGTCTACGAGTGTTTAATAGAAACCAAACAAATATCTAATTCATTTTATGTTGGTATTGACATAGATCCTCAAATTTTAAAAAGAGCTAGAATTTTATTGGATAATCCCGATAAATTCCCTAATTTTTCATTTGTGTGTGCTGATATATTAGCTCCGTATCCACCTTTTGAAGAGAATATTTTTGATATAATTCATTGTCATATGATAACTATAAAAAATGGTTTTGATGAAGAAAATAAATATCCTAAATTAATAAAAAAAATTTACAAATTACTTAAATATGGTGGGGAATTTTATATATCTGCAGACCATAATATTTTTAACACCAAATCAGAAGATTACGGAGGATTAGATGATTTATTAAAAAATACTTTTTCAGAATTAAATTCTCATATGGGTGTTCCGTTTACAAATAAATTTAGTAACTGGTCTATGTTTTCTAAATACTATGCATATTGCAAAAAATAACTGCCAAGTATTTAAATGTTTTCTTTGTAAATATTTTCATTGAGGAGAGCATATGATTCCAGATGTATTTTTTGAGATAACATTAATATTTGCATTAACTATATTAATTTGTGGAATAATCAAAATGTTAAAACAACCCTTAATTATTGGATATATTATTTCTGGGATTATTGCAGGCCCATTTTTTTTAAGTTTAACAAATTCTATTGATACTTTATCTATTTTTGCAAGTATGGGAATTGCTTTTCTTTTATTCCTAGTTGGTTTAAATTTAAATCCTAAAACAATTAAAGAAATTGGAAAAATATCAATTATTACTGGAGTAGGACAAGTATTATTTACTTCTATACTGGGATTTATAATATGTCAATTGCTTGGTTTTTCGATAATTGAATCTGTATACATAAGTATTGCACTTACTTTTAGCAGTACTATTATCATTATGAAACTCTTATCAGATAAAAAAGATTTAGAAACATTATATGGAAAAATCTCTATTGGATTTTTAATAGTACAAGATTTTATTGTTATATTCATCCTTATGTTTTTAACTCAAAACCTAGAGGGCGGAAATATAGGTGAAACCATATTATACTCAATAGCAAAAGGGATAGGTATTTTCTTTGTATTGGGAGCTATCGCATGGTGGATAATACCTAAAATTACAAATTTTATTGCTAAATCACAAGAATATTTACTCTTATTTTCAATTGGTTGGTGTTTAATAATATCTAGTATTTTCCATATGTTTAACTTTTCAATTGAAGCAGGTGCTCTTATAGCAGGTATGATGCTATCTTTTTCACCATATCATTATGAAATAAGTTCACGTGTAAGACCTCTACGTGATTTTTTAATTGTATTATTTTTTATTTTATTGGGTTCACAAATGGTTTTTGGAGATATATTTAATCAAATTCCAATAATTATTATTCTGTCTGTTTTGATATTAGTAGGTAATCCATTAATTGTTATTATACTGATGGGCTGGTTTGGGTATACAAAAAGAAATGGGTTTAAAGCAGGATTAACCGTAGCACAAATTAGTGAGTTCTCCCTCATTTTAATTACAGTAGGTATTAAACTTGAACACCTTACTATTGAAATACTTTCTTTGGTTACAATTGTAGGAATAATTACCATAACTGGATCAACATATTTAATTTTATATTCTGATAAAATATATCCTTACTTATCTGGATTTCTGTCACTATTTGAAAGAAAAGGAAAAAAAATTGATGAACATAAGTATCAAAAAGAAAATTCATATACAATTGTATTGTTTGGGTACAATAGAATAGGTTTTGACGTCCTTAAGGCATTGAAAAAAATAAATGATAAAGTGCTCGTAGTTGATTATGACCCAAATATAATACTCCAATTATATAATGAAGGGATTGATAGTAGATATGGAGATGCAAATGATGTAGAATTAATACAAGAACTTAATCTTCATAATTCAAAAATGGTAATATCTACAATACCAGACCTCGAAACAAATATAATTTTGTTAAGACAAATTAAATTGAAGAAAAAAAGACCTATGTTTTTATCTGTAGCCACACAGTTTGAAGATGCATTAGAACTTTATAAATCTGGCGCAGATTATGTAATTATGCCATATTTCCTAGGAGGAACAAAAGTTTCTTCAATGATTGAAAAATATAAATTTAGTACTAAAGAATTTACGAAAGAAAAAAGTGAACATATTCAATATCTTAAAAAAAGACAAAAAGAATGCAAAGATCCAGATTTAAAATATTAAATTTTAAATTAAAGAAAAGGAATAAGAATTACCAAAACCAATAATAAGCTGATACACCAACTGTGGATTTATCTTCTTTAACTATTTTAACTTTTGCTTCCATAATCACTTCCTGATACTTTGAGGATGTACCACTCAAAATTATTAGAAGGGTTTGGGCACCTGCAATTGTTGCTCCTTCTGAATCTACAGCCGCTTGTAATAAAGTATTTGTACCTGTAAGGCCAATAAAATTAATTGTCATTCCAATTGTGGGGTCAAACTCTGATACTGGTGAATTTCCATATACTGAAAAAACCCCATAACAAGATAATAAACCTGAAGCAGTAACACCTCTCCTATACTCTGGAATATCCTCCATACCAAAAACAGCACCTAAACTGATATTAATATCCGACTCACAGAGAGGGAATACAAAGTATTCTACACCTATTCGTGCACCAACATCTGTTTCTCCACTTAGTTTCTTATGATCCACAAATATCTGTGCACCAGTAGTTATCTGTTGTTCCGTTGCATCTATTGCAAATCCTCCTTCCAGAAGTATATCTTGGTCGTTCCTATTTAAAATTAAATGGGTTGAAGTGGATGTTGTGTTTGATAGAGGCATTATCAACTTCAAACCTACTTTACTTGTTATATCTCCAGAATAATTATCAACACCTACAACTGCATGTGTATTTGCACATCTTAAATATCCCATTAGATCTGCGTCATTAGTTATTGCTAAAACTGGGGTTGCTGCTAACCATCCTGCTAAAAATGCTTCTGTTGGATGATTTACAACTAAATCATAAACTAATTTTACATTCTCAGCAAAATTTCTACCAAACTCTTTAACTGCGCTTAAAGCACTTCTTTTTGTAGGTGTTGTCCTTTTTCGTCTGTTTGAATAAAATATATCCCCATTATAATTTAATTTTCCCATATTCTTCAACCTCCGTTATGTGTTTAATAATTAATATATGTGTTCTTGAGTTTAAACGGGTTTGCATTTATATATTTTAATAAAATAGAAATAAAAATAGTAATAATATCTAATCTTTCACAATAGTTCCTTTATGCGCTTTGCCTTGTATTATCTTTTCAACGTCTTTTAAGTTGTTAGCGCTTATGAAATGTAATTCAATATTATATTTTTGCGCTAGTTTTGTTGCTTTTTGATCAAACACTAAATTTTGTCCTGCTTTATAAATTTTTGAAGTTTTTAAAATTAGCGCACTTAATTCTTTATGTGTCATTTCTGGTATTTTTTTAGCGCTTTTATATTTATTAGGATCTTTATCATAAACACCATCAACATTACTTATATTAATAACTTTTGCTTTGTTTTTAGCTATTGCTAATTCAATTGTATCCATATCTGATGTATGCCCCGGTACATCTCCGCCTTGAAAAACAAATTGGTATTTATCCAATAATTTAGCACTTTCTTTATAATCTTGACCAATTGTTTCATATGTTTTATTTGTTTTTTCTATAAAATAAGAAGCAACACATTGTGCATTAACACGCGTACAATAAATACCTACCCAATCTAAAGATGTTTTATTTTTTGTATATTCTCTAAGTTCGGGAAGCAAATTTCTAAATAGTTTTCCTCCTCCAACAACAACTCCAAATCTAATCTTATGTTTTTTATTTAAATTAATCAAAAGATCTCCGAATGCTTTAATTAATTTACTATTTAATTTTCCAGAATTTACTACGCTTCCCCCTAATGAAATTATTACTGTTTTCATAATAAAACAAAGTAGGTATATATTTTAAACCTTACTTTTCTAATCCTATTAGGTGAAAAAATGATTGATATGAATTTAAATAAGATGATAAAAGAATTTGAAAAAAAAGAAAAGGAACAAACAGAAGTATTAGAACAAAAAAGAGCATTAGTAAGAGACTGCTCCAATGCAATAAAAGAAATTCATAGAAGAAAATTAGAACCTGCCAAAAAACTCATAACAAACGTAGAAGAAGGATTAAAAAAACTTAAAAAATACGAAAAGGATTTTGCCGTTCACTTAGAACATATTGAACAAGAATATACTGAAGCAATTGTTCTTTTAGAGATTGTTGAAACTAAAAACTGTTCTCCTCCTACTAAATTAAAAGTTTCAGATATTTCTTATCTAAATGGCCTCATGGATGTAATTGGGGAATTAAGAAGAGAAATGTTGGATTTATTAAGAAAAGATAATTATAAAGAAGCTGAAAGGATGTTTGATGCTATGGAAAAAATTTTTGAATCTGTTGAACCAGTTCAGTTTTCTAATTCAATAGTTCCTGGGTTTAGAAGAAAACAAGATGTAGCTAGAAGACAAATTGAACAGGCAAGAAGCGAGATTTTATATTCAAAAAGGTGATAAAATGCAAAAAATAATTGGAGTTTTGTTTTTAATTGTAATACTTGCTTTTGGATGTACAGTATTTGAAAGAGAAGAAAAACAATCAACAATACCAGATCCTAATCAAAGTATTGAAGATATAAATGAAAATATTTATCAGCCTCCTAAACCAGTTTATGAAAATGTTATGAATAATACCATACGATATGATGAGCAACCCTCAGCAGAATTAGAAATTTATTTTATTAATGTTGGTATGGGAGATAGTATCCTTCTTAAAAAAGGTAATTTTGATGTACTCATAGATGCAGGTGGACAAGGAGAAAAAGTTATTAATTTTTTAGAAGAAAAGAAAGTAGATGATTTGGAGTTAGTTATTGCCACTAAATATACTCAAACTAGTGTTTCAGATATGCGTAGAGTATTACAAAAATATAAAGTAGAACAGTATTGGGATAATGGATTAATAGATAAAGAAAACATTTATTATGATGAAATTTATGAAATATTAGAATCTAAGAATATCCCGGTAAAACACCCCATATCTGGAGAAAGAATTGTTTTGAATGGTATATCTATTAGTGTTTTAAATCCCCAAGAAAAAAGATATTTAGAAACAAACCCTACTTTGAACTCAATAACATTGTATATTGTAGATAGAAATTTCTCATTATATTTAAGTGACGTTGAAGCAGGCGTTCAAAATACAATTTTATCAAATTATCCAAATATTAAATCAAATATTATGAAAGTCCCTAACCATGGTGCAAGCACAGTATCTGTGGGAGGAGATGCAAGAGTAGAATTGTTTCATCTGATAGATAAAGTTAAACCGGAATATGCAATTATCTCGGTTGGACAAACGGAATTAGAAATTCCAAATCCAACTGTTTTAGAAGCATTTAGATTAAGGGGAGCAAAAACATTAAGAACAGATTTAAATGGGACAATAAGCATAATAACAGACGGTTATGAATATGAAATACTCTCCTCCAATTCACAAAACAAAAAATAAATTTTTAATTCGTATTCGGTTTTCTATTATTTTTTAGATTCTTATACTCTACTTTTTATCTTGTAATTCTATCCCTAAAACTTGTGACCCTTTGTCAGTCATTGTTACACCAAGCGCAACATCTGCACTTTTTAATACTTCATCGTTATGTGTTATAACAAAAAACTGAGTATTTACTGATAATTTTTTAATTAATTCTGCCATTTTTCTTGAATTTTCTTTATCTAATGCTGCTTCTGCTTCATCTAAAAGATAAAATGGGGATGGTTTAGTCATTTGTATTGAAAATATAAAAATAAGTGCTAATAATGATTTTTCTCCTCCTGACATTGAATCCAAATATTTATTCTTATTCCCTTTTTTAACTCTTATTTGCAGTCCAGATTCAAAAGGTTCATTAGGTTTATCTAAAACCAATAATCCTTCTCCATCAAAAACATAACCAAACAAATCTTTAAATTTATCATTAATTTTATGGAAGGTTTCCATAAATATCTTATTCTTCTTTGAATCTATCTCTTCAATCATTGTTAATACCGCTGATCTTTCATCCTTTAATTTTTCAACTTTATCTTTAATCTCCTCAATTTCTTTTTTCTTTTCTTCATATAACTCAGGCGCTTTAAGATTGACTTCACCCAATGAATTGAGTTTATTTTCGTTGTCTCTTATAATTTCCAACAATTTTTCTTTACTTGCATCAATTAAAACTGTATCTTTATAATCTTCATATTCTGATTTTAAATCTATTAATCTAGTCTCAGCTTTTGCTTTACTTATCTCATAATCTTTCAATGAATCCTTAGTTCTTTCATAAGAATAAAGAAGTTTTCCTTTTTGTTGAGAAACCAGATCTAATTCTTTATCTAAATGCTTGATTTCTTCCCAAACACCTTCTAATTTTTTACTTATTTTTGTCATTTCTTGTTCTACTTTATCAAGTTCTTTCTCATTATTTTTTAAAGTATTATTTAATTCTGATCTAATCTTTAATACTTCTTTTAAATCAACAGATATTTGTTTTTCTTTTTCTTTGTGTTGTTTTAATGATTCTTCTAATAATTCTTTTTCTTTTTGTTTGGACTGGTAATCTGCTCGCTTATCTGATAATTTAGACAAAAGATTTGAATATTTTTTCTGCATTTCGGATTGTTTTTCTTTTTGTTTTTCCTGGTGTTCTTTTAATTTTTTATTAATATCTATTTTTTTATTTTCTAAACTCAATATCTCCTCTTCTAATTTTGATTTCTGTTTAATTAACTCTTTCTGTCTTTGTTCTAACTCAATTAATACTTTTTTAATATCTTCTGCTTTTGTTTTTACTTTTTCTGTACTTCTTGTTATCCCTCCTATTTCAATCATTATTTCCCTATATTTTAATTCTAATGCAGTCCTTTCTTTTCTTTTGCTATTCATTTCTTCCCTAAGACTTTCTAAATCTGAATGTAATTGAGTTTTTTCTATTTTTAATTCTTCTAATTCTTTTTCCAATTTATCTAATTTCATTTTGGCCGATAAATTTCCTTTTGAACTCCCCCCTGTAAGTATTCCTGAAGTATAAAATACTTCTCCTCCTAACGTAACAAGCTTGCATGTTCCTTTTAATTTTTTTGCAGTATCTAAAGAATCAATAATTGCCGTAGATCCAAAAGCATATTCAATTGCATTATAATATTTTGGTTCAAATTTAATTACATTAATTAAAGAATCTACAAACCCTTTTGAAGATTTTACCTTCTGTGGAATAGACTCTCCTTTTCCAGGTCTATCCAAAGGAATAAAGGTACATCTACCCATCTTTTGTTTTTTCAAAAGCTCAATTATTTTTGCAGCAGTATCTATATCTTCAACTACTACATACTCTAATCTTCCTGCAGCAGCTCCTTGAATCGCATCTGAATATTTTTGATCAAATAAAATTAATTCTGCAACAGTTCCATATAATCCGGGTATTTTTGGCTTTATTTCATCTACAAACATTAGAGTTGGGTTTTTTGTTAATCCTTTAACATGTGGTCTTAATTCTGCAATTTTCCCTCTTAAATTAATCAGCTCTCTGTCTGCTTCTGCAATACTCTTGTTTTTCTGTTTTTCATTTTCAAATATTTTATCCACTTCTTTCTGTACTGTTTTTATTTCATCTTCTAAATTTTCTTTTTCATTTTCTAATTTTGTTAGATCTATATCTTCATCTTCTAACCCTTCTTTTCTAATATTAATCATATTTATAATACCTTCAAAATCAGCATTTAATTTAGCTAAACTCTCTTTTTTAGAAATTAATAAATCGCTTATTGAAGTTATTTCCTCTTGTAAATCTAAATTGTTTATATTTGAATCAAAAACTTCTTCTGGAACTTCTTTTTGTAACTTTTTTAATTCTTTATCAATTTCTGTTATCTCTTTTTCTAATGTAGATATTTTATTTGAGACTTTGGATTGGTCTCCAATTATTTTCTGTTTTTCTTGTTCTAATTTTTTAATTTCTCTATCTTTTTCAACTAATGAATTTTTACCTACATTAATATTTATTCGCAATTCTTCCAATTGTCTTAATAATCCTTCTTTTTTGCCGTCTTTATTAATTTTATCTGTTAATTCATTCTTTTTTGTTTCTAATTCTCTAAGGTTTTTCTCTAAAACATTAATGTCTTCTTGTAATTTTTTAAGTGTATTTTCTTTTTCCTTTAAATTTTTAATAGAATTATCATATTCTTTTTGAAATTTATCTAATTCTATATATACTAATGATGCTCTTCCTCTTTTATATAATTCTTTAGATCTTTTATATTCAATTGCTGCGTCTTTTTCTTTTTCTAACTCATTAACAAATCCTTCTCTTTCACTTAATACAATTGAAGCATCATTTATTTTTTGTTGTACTTTATCTAATTCTTTTATTGATTCTTTTTTCTTCTCTTCAAATTCAGATATCCCTGCTACTCCATCTATTATTCCTCTTCTTTCTTTAGGGCCCATTTCAACTATTTTTTGAACTTGCCCTTGCGCAATAACATTATGATTTCCTAATTCTAAACCTATTGGTCGTATTGCTTCAATAACATTAGTTCTAGTTGTCATTTTTCCATTTAATTTATATATTGTTTTTCCATCTTTATTTATGGCTCTTTTAACTTCAAGATGATTTCCAATTCCATTGCCTGTGAATAAAGTAACTGCTGCTTCTTTTGAATCCATAAAAACAAGTTCAGAGGTTTTTTTAGCTCTCAATGATTTCAAACTTAATTCACCTAGACTAAATCTTACTGCGTCTGATAGGTTACTTTTTCCTGACCCATTTGGGCCTGCAACTGCTATAAATCCAGGAGGTAAATCTAAATCTACACTTTTAAATGATTTAAAACCTCTTATCTTAATCCTGTTAATAAAGGTTTTACTAGTAAACTCAACATTATCTTTAGTCGCCATTGGTAGTATTTACTAACGTAGAATTTAAATATATTACCTTTATTTCACTAAAACTTATTCTATTTTTGTTTTTATTCTGCCTGAAACATATCTAGTATTAGTAAGAATTCCACTTTCTGTAATTCTTTGATAATCAAAAGTTAAATAAAAAGTTCTAATATCTCCCTGTGCTTGACCATTAAATTCACCAGCTAAAACAATAGATTTACCCGGATCCAATCTTAAACTACCGATTACATTAAGAAGTCCTTCCGTAGTATGGCCAGAATTTGAAATTTTTGCACCAGTAGTTAAATCCCTTAATGTTATTTCTTGTAATTGTATAGGATAACCTAATCCATTTGTTATATTAAAACGTATTTTATATAAACTTGCATCCTGCTCTCCCCCGGGTGTTAAACAAGGAAAATCAGGAGTTATTTTACATTCTTGATTATTAAATTTTCCACTATCTAATATCCCCGAAGAAAGTAAAACTGCAATTATGATGAGTATTGTAATTAAAACCCAGCCATAGGTCATCAAATATTCCATAGCTGCTTGTCCTTTTTTATTTTGCATAAAATCAACAATTAAAATTTGAATATATATATTTAAATAGTTTTGTCCTTCTTAAACTAGTATGAATGAAGATGAAATATTAGGTAAATTAATAACAAAAGCAGATTTACTCTCCAATACCTTTGATAAACAAGGAGAAATTTTATTGTATGAAAATGGGTTTAAAATTGAATTTGAAGGAAGACAATCAAAAGCGCCATATGATTATATACAAAATATGACAAAAACAGGTGAAGGAGCATTAGGAAAAATTAAAGCGAAAATTAGTGTTTTTGATATGTTGGGCATAAATAATGAATATGAAATCTCAATTCCAGATCAAATCTATAATGTACTTAAAAGACGCTGGGAAGAATCTAAATAAGAATAAGGCTTTGCATTATGCCCTCTTTTTCTTAACTCATTAGATAATAAGTATTCATTTCCATGGGCACAAAATATCTGTTTAGGTTTAGCTTGTTCTATATATGTTAATATATCATTGAAATCAGCATGATCACTAAGTAAAAAACCTTTATCTACACTCATCGGCCTCATGAGAATCTGACCAGAAGCAACAGCACATAATACTTCTCTGTTATATGCAAAACTTAATTTATATGCAAATCTTCTATTGACAATTCTCTGTGGCATAACAGCTACAAAAGAATCACGCATTACTTCATTTGCTTCATTTGTCCCTATTAATAACCTATCTAATTTAATACCATACTTTTCATAGATTCTACAATACTGATCAACTTTTTTATCGACAATAGGAGTTATATTACAATAAGTATTCAAAATTTTTATTATTTCTTGACTTTTTCCTAAAGAATATCCCCCAAATAATAATATGCTCTGTTTATTTTTTCTTACCCAATTATAAATTTCATAATAAACAGATTCATATTCTGGAAAAGAAATTCCTGGTTGGGCATATGTACTTTCAATAATTAATGTATCACACTCTTTAACTTCTGCTTTTTTTGTTGTTAATCCATCTCTTAATTTAAAATCACCAGTATATATCAATCGCCCTTCGTTTGTATCTGCCATTAATTGAGTTGAACCTAATATATGCCCTGCATTTAGTAATTTAATACCCTTTGGATTAATAATAATTGGATCATATTTTTCTTTCCAATTTGCTAATTCATAACTTTCTTTAGAAACAATGACTCCTTTCTTTTTTCTTGGACTTCTTAAATGATCAGAATGAGCATGAGATAAATATAATACATCTCCCCTACTTTGTTCTAACCCAATCTCCATTTGGGAATCTAACAAAGTTGCATATTGATGGGAATAAACCATTAATTCACCTATTGACTTTTTATCTCTTCAATGTGATCTTCAATAATTTTCAATTGTGTAGAAACTCTACTCATTAAATTTTTAATTGCTGCTAATTCATAAGTAATCGTCTGTAATTGTATTTTTCTTTTTTCTGGTGTATCCTCTTCGGACATTGCTTTTATTCCATATATATCATCTTTAAGAGAATCCAAGCTCTTCCTAACATTTGGCTTAACCTTCTTACTTTTTGGACTTGATACTGGTTTTAAAATGTTTTTAAGTTCTTTTTTTGAAGGTTTTGCTTTTGGTTTTGTTATTTTTTTTAAAGGTTTTTTTACTATCTTCTTTGCCATAATGCATCTCCAAAATGAATTTTCTTAGTAGATTTATAAACCTTTTGGTATAACGAATAAAAAAGAAGTAAAAAATATGAGATATTTTTGTATCTATAGGTACAAACTCACTCTTCTCGCTTTAATTTTGTGAATACAATCTCTTCTTCTTGTTTGGGTTTTTTTCCTTTATAAAAGAAAAGTCCTCCTATGAGGAGAACTAATAAAATTGAAGAAGATACAATTAATAATATTGGACTTTCCCCAACTTCTAAATCTAATTGGTTTGAACTAGATAAAATCCTTAATGTATCATAATATATCTTTGAACTTATTTTAAATGCTTCAACAAAATCTTCTTTGTTTAAATACTCATTTGCTTTTTTATATTCTTCTTTAATTGTAGCTAATTTATAATTTGCATCTGCTCCTAAATTTCTATTTTCTAATATCCCAATTGCAGTGCTTGTTTTTTCTATATACTCTTTTGTTTTTTCTTCAACATTATTTACAATAATTTCTACCCCGCTTCTAGTAATATTAAATTCTCTAATCGATTCTCTAAAACTACTTATATATGCCCAATCTGATAATATTAATGTCTGTTCTTTTTCTAATTTAGTCTCTATTTCTGATATTGATTTTTTCATTATTTTAAGTTTTGCGTCAATATCTGTCAATGTATAAGAAAAAGATAAAATTGAATTTCCTTCTACTTTATATGTTTTTAATCCATTATAATACATCCTGTATTTAGGATATATAATATTTTCAAAATTACTTGTACTTTCCTTGGCATATTTTATTTCAGTAGATACTTCTGTTAGAGTAGATTTTCCAGCAGAACCTATTTTTACACTTAATGAATCTAATAATTTTTGAGTTTGGCCTAATAAGGGAATATCTTCTTTTGAAAGAGTTAATGCCCTAAGCTTAACCAAGTTTTCCTCTATTAAAGCCATTAAATTTGAAGCTTCTGGATCATCAATTCCACTTCTTATCCATACTGCACTTAATTGATTAAAATCATTCATTAACCCTTCTCTTATGGTTTTTAATGATGAAAATAAATCAAAACTTTGGGTTATATTTCTTGCTTTTTTTAGTTTATCAAATGCATCCGCATATTTTCCTAAACTAAAATCTAATTGTGAATCTTCTAAAATGGAATTTATTAAACTTAGATTCCCTAATAAATTAGTAGATGTATTTGTTAAATTATTTTCATTTAATAAATCCACAGTTTCTTGTAAAGAATGCACTTCTTGTATTATATCTTCATATTCTTCTTGGTAACTACCTTGAGATAATTCTTGAGATGCACTTCTGTTCTCTAAAACATAATAAAAGTGATAGACATGCCTTGCTTTTAAAATATCTGGAAGTTCAATTTTTGATGTTGTATCTAATAAATACGTTTGTTTTGGAATTCCATTTATTTCAGTTAAAGTGGAGATTGTGTTTTCAGGTATGTCCTCAAATGAAAAAAGCATACTAACAGATATATCTGCATCAAAAGTGACTATTCTTCTAATTCTTTGATACTCCATTGTTGACTCTATAATTGTTTCTGAATGTGATACTTTTCTAAAAAATTTATCTTCAAGATGAAATTTAATCTCATAAACTTGTCTAGGAGATACTTTAGACAATTCTATTATCAGATTACCTCCATTTTTTGATATATAAGAAATATCTTGAGATTTTAAAACTATATCTGAATTATATACTTCATATATAAAAGGTATTTCAAAACTTAACATAGAGTCATATGATAAATCCGTTGGGTTTGTGAATTTTACTATAATATCTAAATCAACTGATTCATCTAATACGGGTGTTTTTCCCCATAATACTTGGAGAGTATATTCTTTTTCAAATCTATTTTTAAGAACCTCTGGGGATTTAGAATTTAATACATTTAATATTCTATTATAATCTGTTAATATATCTTTAATATTACCGAGTGCTTTTTCATACTTAACATTTCCATCTTGATTAAAACAATATTCCCATTTTTCAAAAATTAATTTTTCGTTTCTTAAAGAGCTATCATATAAATACATCTTATATAATTTATTTTTAATTTCATTTCTTTTAGCGGTTAATTCTGTTTCATACTTTTCATACGCAAGAGAATAAATATCCTTAATAAATCCCTCAATATCTAATTTAATTGAAGGAAAAATATCTGGTCCATACTCATAAGTAGTATAAAATCCATACCATGCTTTATACTCTAAAACATCAATTCCGTCTTTCTCAGCAGCTTTAATTATTTTATCAAATTCTGATAATACATTATCAAACCCTAAATAAACTTCTTTACCTTCACAAATATCAATACATTCCTTTGAATTCAAATATGCAGATAAATATATATCATATCTCTCTCCAATAGTTTGAGGGTTAGAATTCAATAACTCTTCAGCTTCTAATTTATATGCTAATGCAAAAGCACGTGAAGTTTGGGATGCAGTGGGTATTTTTGAATTGCACTCCAATATTTTTTGTCTTGCATTTGTTTCCATCCAAAAAGCTAAATCATCAAATTCAGATAATAATTGATCTGAAGAAATTTGTGTTATTAAATACATATCATTTGCTATAATTAATTTTTCAATCCCTTCTCCTAAATTGTTATCTCCATTTGTTTTATAACTTTTAACTCTATTATAATAATCATCTGCTTGAGAATTATAAACAATTAGATTATGAAAAATATTCTGTAATTCCCATTCTAAATAGTCCCCTGGATTTATATCCTCGGGAGTGTCAATTTCAGTAATAAGATATTCTGCAGGAATTGCAGTTATTAAATCTATTCTCTCATTAGTCAATGTTATTAAATATGAATCTGCTAATTCTTTATTTTGTTCAGTTTCCGCTTTCATTAATTCAAATTCTGTGATTATTATTTCTTGTGCAATTTTAATTCTGTTATGTAATATTAATCCTTTTAATACTAAACTATTCTCTTTTCCTGCTAATGAATTAATAGAGACTGGAAGTGTGTTTAAAAACTGAAAATTCGGACCTATGGGCATAGATAATATTTCTTCTCTAATCTCTAAAACTTCTTGATATGTTGTTGAATACTGATTTGATATACTATTTACATTTGGATTAAAACCCGTTACCTCTTGAAAACTCATAACTTCATAAATCTGGTCTATTTCAATATACGTTTGTCTTGCTCCACCATAATAATTCTCATAACCTGCACCTAAATTTTCAAGTACTATAAATTCCTTGTCAATATCTAAATATATATCATTAACTGCATTTACTGAATGTTTTAATACATTCATATAACTAGTTAAAACTCTTTGATATTTACCTAAAGACGACAAATAGTCTAAAACACATGTTGCTTCTATTCTATATGGATATGTAACTGTTTCATTTTCTTCTCTAACTCTACAACCTGAAGAGGATAATGTACCTCCTCTTCTACCACAGTCATGTATTATATTTATAATATAATTTGGCCCCCATTCAGAACATATCGGTCTTTTAAAATACTCTAAATTGGATTTTCCCACAATAAGTTCCTGTTCTGCATTAATTATTTCTTCTTTTGCGTCTGGAAAATCATTCAATAGAGATAAATCTGAAATTAAAAACACTTCATCTAATTTACTTGATGCTAAAGATTGGGCATAATCTGGTTTTGATAATTTTAAAGATAACAGATCTAATATATCTCTAGATATTAAATTGTTTGATGCCCAAGTTATATCTTCCCAAAAATAAGGTTCAAACCTATTATTAATAGTCCTAAAAGAATCAGCATTCAACATAGTTATAAATAGAGCAATAAACAGAATAACCAATAATTTATAACCTCCCATAACTATTTAATATATAGTAAAGTATAAAAATGTTATAGTTATAATTTTTTCATGGGTTTTAACGACTTTTTAGAAAAAGCTGAAGAAGTTAGAAGAACAGTTGAAAAATTCAAGAACCCCTTAGTAGTACATCATTATGACTGTGATGGAATTACTTCTGGTGCAATTACAATTAAGGCATTGCAAAATATGAATAAACCTTATAGAAATAAAGTATATAGGAAACTAGATGAAACTGCAATTGAAGAACTTAAAACTGAAAAAGAGATAATTTTTGTAGATTTAGGAGGGGGAACTGAATTAGTTAATGAATTAAAAGAAGAAATAGTCATTATAGACCACCATCAAACTAAAAATATTAACCATTTACAAATAAATCCTGAATTATTTGGTTATGATGGATGTTTAGGATTATCAGCTTCTGGTGCGGCTTATTTTACTTTTAAAACAAGTTCTGATTTAGCAATAGTTGGAGCATTAGGAGACGTTCAATATCCATTTAAGGAATTGAATTTAAAACTCTTAGATGAATCAATTCAAAGGAAAGAAATTGAAAAAACACAAGATATAACTCTATATGGTAGAGGAGCAAGACCCTTAATTCAGTTTTTATTATATTCTGATGACCCATACTTACCTGGGATTTCAAATAATGAAAATGGAACAAAATCTTTTTTGGAGAGTACTGGCTTAATATTAAAAAATGAAACTTCTGAAAAATGGAAAACATATTATGATTTAAACGCAGATGAAAAAAAGATTTTAATAACCTCTTTAATTTCTTATTTATGTGATAAAAATCTAGTTGACTATTCAAAAAAATTGATTGGAGAAGTGTATCTTTTAAAAAATAGACCTAAAAATTGTGAAATGTATGATGCAGTTGAATTTTCAACAATATTAAATGCATGTGGAAGAAATAATCGAACTGATATTGGATTGGGTGTTTGTTTAGAACACGATAAATATTATGAAGATGCAAAAAATCTTTTGTTGGTACATAGAAAAAATTTGAGAGAAGGAGTCCAATATGCTAAAAACCATATAGAAGATTTTGGAAAATTTTATTTTATAGATGCACGTGGAATAATTGATGAATCTATTATTGGTGTTGTCGCGGGTATGTTATTATCAAAAAGAGACAAACCGTTAATAGCTGCTTCATTAGATGAAAATGGAAATATAAAATTTTCATCGCGCCTTCTTGATAAAGAAAGTGAACTTAATTTAGGTAAAATTTTAAAAGAAGTTTCAATTCAAGTAGGTGGTATCGGAGGGGGACACAAATATGCAGCAGGCTGTACTATCCCTAATAATAAAATCAATGAGTTTTTACTTGAATTAAATAAGCATTTTTAACAATTTATAAATGTACCAAAAGCTTTTTATAGACAAAACACAATATTTTAATCATGGCAAAAATATATACAGACATATTAGAAAATCCAGATTTCAAAAAATTTAAATCAGATATTGTTAAAGGACATCCATTATTTGAAAAAGTCAGAGATAATCTTAGAATGACTTGCGCATTATTTAAAGTTGAATATGATCCAATTGAAATGAAAATAAAGGATAATATTATTTCTGGTTATGATGCAACTAAAAAAGAAATAGTTTCATTTATCCATGAAAAAGATAAAACTATTTTAATGGTTTATGATGCACCAAAAGGAAAACCCATAAAATTAGTAGATATAAAATATGCAGTTGTTTAATTAAATAAATATTTATCTTATTATTTGACTTCTATTTTGTGTATTATTTTAAGTTATTTTTCTCCATGAGCCATTTATATATTCCCATAAAGAATCTGTAGTAGAATCATAAACTACTGAATGTTTATTTGCAATTTCTGTCGGTCTATCAATTTCTACAAAAACTTTATTTCTTAACCAAGATATCTCTTCCTTAAATGGATTTCTTTCAATAATATAAATCCTATTACGTTCTTTTTTTATCTTTTTACACCAATCTTTAACTTTTTGTATTTCTTTTCGTTTATCCATAAAAAATATAAGAAGAACAAAAATAAAAACTTATTTGTATCTTAATAGCCCACGTCTTCTTTTCTTCCTTTCTTTTCTTATAATATATATCATAAATCCAAAAACTAGTAATACAGTTGCTGTTAATAATACCTTTGAATCCTGTTGAACTTCTATTTCTTCTTTTATTTCAGGAATTTCTCCAATTAACAAAGAACCAATTACTTCATATTTTTGAGAAGAATAAGTGTATCTACCTTCTTGCGAAGCTAAAAACCAAAATGATCCATTTTGATCTGTTGTATATGTACTTAAAGATACATCTGGATTTATTAAAGTTATTTCTTCATTTGGTACTGGATTTCCCTCTTCGTCTGTCACAAAGCAAAGCATTCTCTCTTCTGTTTGTTTACATTTTATACTTAATTTTATTTCTTCTTTTATTATAGGTTCTGGTTTTATTATAATTTCCTCTTCTACTTGTTCTTCTATTAATTCTTCTTCAACTTCTGAATCTATTAAATCCTCTTCTTGTAAAATAGGTTGTTTTACAGGTGCAGCTCCACCCCCACTAGATGGATATCTACGAGGAGGAACAAAAACACAACTAAATGTTTGATTTGCATATGTTTCATTGATATCAATATTGCAATCGCTTTCACGACCTGTTATTGCACAACAAATTTCATAATTTGAATCAATATAATATTGGATTAATATATTAGATGAATTACATATTGTATTAAATGGTCCAGTTATATGTTCTGTACAATAATCACATTCAACTTCTTGATTTTCTATATATGTTACATTTTTAAATCCGCAATTATTAGAATCATATTCTGTTTTATTTCTTTCTTGTGATATTGTATCATTAATCCTGCATTCAGTAATATTATACCATTCTGACCAGGTTGTGTTTATTATGTTTTCTACACATGGTTCTTCACAAGTTATATCTTCTATCGCTTGATACTCAAAATAGGTTTGGTTTTCAAATAATCCGCAATTATTAGAATCATATTCGATTCTAGATCTGGATTGATTTCTATGTGTTGTGTTGATACATTCTTGATCTGACCAGGAGGACCATTCTGTAAATTGAAGGTCTTCTTCACATGGTGTTTCACATGTTTCATCTTCTACTGATTGGTATTCTGTGTATGTTACGTTTTCATATGTTCCACACACATTAGAATCATATTCTGTTAAGAATCTTGATTGGTTTCTGTGAGTTGTGTTTATACATTCTTCATCTGACCATTC
>JAHKLY010000007.1 GCA_020854825.1 Microcaldota archaeon
ACTCTTATCCTAGGCAACAACCAAATCTCAGACATTAGCGCACTCTCCACCCTCACAAACTTACAACAACTTTACCTAAACAACAACCAAATCTCAGACATAAGCGCACTCTCCACCCTCACAAACTTAAATTATCTTGACCTAAACAACAACCAAATCTCAAACATTAGCACACTCTCCACCCTCTCAAACTTAAATTGGCTTTACCTACGGGACAACCAAATCTCAACAAATCCCTTATGTCCTGCATCTGCTGAGCAAAATGCAACTTACGAAACATTAGAAGGTTATGGATGTTCAATCAATTGGGATTCACAATCCGAAGCAATTTGTGATGACGCTTGTGATAATGATGAAGATGGATTAGTGGATTGTGATGACAGCGATTGTGATGAAGATGAGGCGTGTGAAGAAGAATGCACTCCAATCTCAATCCCTGACTCAGGCTTATTAAATGCAGTTTGTTCTGCATTAGGAGAAGACCCGGGATGCACAGTTACAGACTGCGATGCATTAACATTAACTGAACTATGGGCGAAGGATAGAGAAATCTCAGATTTAACAGGAATAGAATATTTCACAAACTTAAATACTCTTATCCTAGGCAACAACCAAATCTCAAACATTAGCGCACTCTCCACCCTCTCAAACTTAAATTTTCTTTACCTATACAGCAACCAAATCTCAGACATAAGCGCACTCTCCACCCTCACAAACTTACAAGGTCTTTCCCTATGGGACAACCAAATCTCAGACATAAGCGCACTCTCCACCCTCACAAACTTAAATACTCTTGAACTAGGCGGCAACAAAATCTCAGACATAAGCGCACTCTCCGGCCTCTCAAACTTAACTAAACTTTACTTAGGATCTAATCAGATTTCAATAAATCCAGAATGTCCTGCGTCAGCTGTTCAACTAAGTATTAAAGCAGTATTAGAAGTATTGGGATGTTATGTTGATTGGTCTTCACAATCCGAAGCAATTTGTGATGATGGTTGTGATAATGATGAAGATAGATTAGTGGATTGTGATGACAGCGATTGTGATGAAGATAAAGCGCCTTTAGAATGTGCATTTACTGCATTGTGTCCAGATTGTGAAGTATGTGCAGGTGAACCAATGGGTTGTGATAAATTTGGAGCCACACCAGAAGAATGTAATGTACAATTAGGATGTGAACTAGTCCAGGAAAGCGTTTGCATATTAGGTGTAGATTGCGGTTCTTATGGAGAAGAGAGTGCATGTACAAAAGGAGGATGTTGTGATTGGGTGGATGTTAAAGGACAATGGCAATGTACACAAAATTTTGATTGTAGTATTTATCAAAATGGACAGCAATGCTCTGGAAATCCATGCTGTTTATGGACATTAGGTTCTCCAGTTTGTAGTGGAACACCTGTTGCATGCGAAGACAGAGCCAAAGAAGAGTGTATTCTTGGCTGTTTAGTAGGTGGATATACAGATGACGAATCAGTAACATGTTATTCTGATAATGAGTGTTCAGTTTCTTGTGAAGTTGAAGAAGAAGTTGTATGCGAAGATAATAGTGTGTGTAAAATAGTTGCTTGTGACTCTGGAGAAAATTGTGATGAGTTTATATTTGAAGATGCTTGTGGAAATGGAACTTGTAGCGATGAAGAATATGATATTACTATGTATTGCGGAGTTAATACAAACAGACTCCAATGCAGTGAGTATGCAATAAATAATTTGATATACGCACATGGTGATGGAGTATGTGTTTTATTATATCATAACCAAGTAGGGATGAATAGCAATGAATTTTTAAATTATTGTGATTTTATTGGGGGCGAACGTGAGATTCCAAAAGAAGGTGAATCATTAACAGCAACAATATGTGATTGTGAAACTGAAGAACTTGTTTGTGATGGCTATAGAATTTGTAATGCTGGCCAAGGGCCAAATGAACAATTCTGCGGTTCAGGAACTTGTGGAGGAATAGAATATGAAGTAAACTCATATTGTCAATTATTTGTTGATTCTTTAGAAGAATGTGCAGAAGCTGTATTAAACCCAAATGTAATGACAGCATACCCCTATTATAGTGATGGAAATTGTATGATAGCAAATTATGAAGGTTCTGGTGCAGATGAAAGTCAATTCCAACAAGATTGTGCATTGATGGGTGCAACAACATCGCCAGTTCCTTTATCTGCAACAATGACTGCATGTGATTGCTCAGTAGACTGCAGTGATCCTGCAAATATTGATAAATTGGAATGTTGTTTTGACCCAACTGATAATTCAACCTTCTATAATAGGGTGTCAGTAGTAAATAATATATTATACTTAATACAATCTGTTAGATTATGTGAAGGCGACTTTTACTTGCCAGCTCATGATGATTGGTATTATAATTCATACGGCCAACCCACCCCACCAAATGGGGAAGGTTTTGCGATTATAATGTCTGCAGAAGATGTGATATTATATGGGCCTCAATCCGGACCAGCAGTAATGAGAGGAAATAATACAGGGGTTGGTATTTGGATGCATGGTTCAAACAATATTATTGATGGGAATAATAATCTAATAATACAAGATTATTCAACTGCAATATTGGCAGAATCAATAATAAGTAATCCTTTTGAATATAATATTAAGAATTTAATAATAAATGATGTTGCTAAAGGAATTCATATAAGGCCAAATCTTTTACTTATGCAACAAAGCCAGGTGACATACGGCAATATACAAAATGTTAATATAGACGGAACCTGTGGTACTGGAATTAAATTTGAACAAGCAAGCTTCAATAATGAGTTATTTGGTTTAACAAAAGGGACAATTGAAAATTGTGAGATGGAATGCAACCAGCCTTATACAGGATTTAATGCAGATGTAAGAAATGTAATTTTAATAGCTAAAGACTCATTAGAAGTATTAAATGGAAATGATGCATTAATGACTACAAAACGAAAGGATGAAAATGTAGGGATTGAAGGCAATTTACAATATAATTCTGTGAATATAAAAATTGATCCTGCTCAAAAAGCCCAATACGAACAAGGAAAAATTTTAAAATTTGAAGAGCCAGTAGATTTCATTAGAGGGGATTCAGGCAATTCATTATCAATCAAAGAAAAAGAAACAGGAGTATATGGTATTGCATGGAAATCAGATTTGATAAACATAAGTAAAAACTTGCCAATGAACGCAGTTAATTTTGATAATAAATTTATTTCTCTTGATTCACAGGAGATTCTAGAATATATTGAAGAGAAAACTATTGAAGTAACATTAGAATTAACTTCAGATATGGAATGTTCAAAGGCCATAGTCTATAAATCCTCATCACATGTTGAGAATAGAGAAGCTATATTAACAGACATAAATAAAGAAGCAGTAATAAGAAATGGCCAATCAACAGTTGATTATATCACAGTAACTTCTTGTGTTGATCCTGTATTGTTTGATCCTCAAGGAAATGATATAATTAATGGATATATTGTTTTTGAAGTAATGAACGGCCAATGGAGTTCATATACAGTCGCACAAGAGGGAGTTCCGGAGATTATAAGTATTGAAATAACACCGCAAGAGCCGACAAAAGACGATGATTTAGTTTGCACAGCCATAGCTGTGAGTGATGAAGTAGACGAATTAAACGTAACGTTTACTTGGACAGAAGAAGGTGCGCCTTTCTCAATATCTGAAAATACAATTTCTTGTGAATCTGGAGAAGAATGCACTGATACACTTTCTTCAGATGAAACATATTCAGACCAAGTATGGACCTGTACAGTAATTGCTTTTGATGGCGAAGAATATTCAAGTGAAGAATCAGATACAGTAACAATTCATATGGGTGAATTACCAGATGAAATCTGCGATGATGGCATTGATAATGATGGGGATGGTTTAGTAGACTGTGAAGACCCAGATTGTGATAATGAAACTTGTGATATTGGAAAAGTATGTATTAATTATGAATGTATATCTCCTACATCTCCATCAAGACCTTCACCTACTCCTTCAAATCCTAATTTAGAAATTGATACAATTGGGGAATATTGTGTTGGTGAAGAAATAACTTTTATAATAACTGATGAGTATAGTGATTTAATATCAACAGCAAAAATAGAGGAATCAAAAGTAAAATTAGGAACATTAGGATACACAAATTCAATTGGAGAATTTAGATATATATTTGAAAACACAGGAAATTACAGGATAGATGTATATAAATCAAGATATAATCCTGCATATCAATATATTTCAGTATCTGATTGTACAGGTTATTGTACTAGCAATAATGACTGTTTAACAGGATATTATTGTGATGGAACGCAGTGTGTTGAATTAGAATGTTTACCTGGATTTACAGTATCAGGACATTCATGTGTTGCTCCTAAAGAATGTCAAACAGACAGTAATTGTAAGCATGATCAATATTGTTCAGATGAAGGGTATTGTGAAATAGTTGAATGTGATTGCGGATATATAGCAGATCATCAATGTAATGAATATGAATGTTGTTCTGATATAGATTGCAAAGTGCCTATAGAATTATGTGTTAATAATGTTTGTACCCCAGTAAGTGATGATATAATAGAACAAACAGAAGGATCAAAAGAAGATTCAGCAATTGAGAGATTTGAGAAAAAACTATTGAATATAAAATCAAAATTAGGAGAATTATATATATTAATTGAGGAAGCAAAAATTACCGGACAAAATATAGATGAAATGCAAGAATTATTAGAACAAGCAAGAGCTTATGTATTACAAGGAGATTTTGAAAACGCAGAATTAACAATACAAAAAGCAAAATTCCAAGTAGAGGGTGAAGATAAAGATACAAGAATTGTGTATTTAGCATTATTGATAATTGTATTATTAATTTCAATGATGGTTTGGCACAATAAAACAAAAGCAGCAAATCATATAAAAACAAAAAATACTAAGAAAAAAACAAGAAAGAAAAGATAAACAACTAATTTGGATATTTTAAATATCCAATCTCTCTTTATTTTTATTAATTTCTAGATAATTTAAAATATAAAAAATGCAGGGGACGTGATTTATTCTTCCTGTTTTTTCTTTTTAGTACAGGTTTTTCTTTTTTCTTAAAAAAGAAAAAAGTGTTTGAACACGCGAAGGCACTAAGCCACAGGGTCCTAAGCCCTGCCCGTTTAGCCAACCAATTTCCTAGTTCTTTTTTTTCTAGGTTTTCTTTTCTTTCAAGAAAAGAAAGGCTATTGACCACTCCGGCACCCCTGCAATTAAATGTGAGTGGGAGTCATAAAACAAAGTTTTATTCAACCCCTGCGAACACTAAGTGTATAAATAATAATCGAAAAAGATAAAAAACAAGATGCAAGTGATTACTTGACTGTTTTAAGGTCTTTTTTCTTTGGTCTCAGGTATGTGTATCCGCATTTTCTGCATTTTTTAGCTCCTTTTTTATTTCTAGCTTTGCATTTTTTGCATATCCATATTTTTATTATTTGTGCATCTGCTTCTGGAAATTTTCCCATAATATCACCTAAACATAATTTTATAAGTAAATTTATATATTAATTGTGTAAAGAACCATATTTAAACATTATGTTTTATAAAAATAATGTATTTTAGTCAGTTATATGTATAAAATAAGGTATGTTGTTTATATACCTAGTTTAAGTAAGTATGAATCTTACAGTCTTCGTCGTTTTGTAAATCAAAACGCTTTTGACATCTATCTTTAATGGGCAGTTGTCAAATAAAGTGTGACATTGATGTCAAATATTTGAATATATAATATTCAAATGCCTTTGACATTTTTGATGTCAAATATTTGAATATATAATATTCAAATGCCTCGGTAGCTCAGAGGTAGAGCGATCGCCTTGTAAGCACCTTTTCTTTGGAAAGAAAAGTTGCACCAAAAGAAATTTTAATTCTCTTTTGATAGGAAAGCGATAGGTCGGGGGTTCAATTGGCCTTTTTCTTTCTTTTGAGAAAAGAAAGAAAAACCTCAACGAAAAAGAAAGAAAATGAGGTTTCTTAAAAAAAGGAAGAAGTAGATAAGAACAATTCCCTCCCGGGGCTTTTTATTTTTATATACTAATTATGCCAAATAAGTATAAAATAAAAATAATTACGGGTTGATGTAAAAAATAAATAATTAACGAATGTCTGCCAATATAATTTAAAGCATCTACTAATTTATTATTTGGATCTTTAATAAATCTAAATTGTCTTTTATAATTTTTATAAAACATATTCCCTAAAGATAGCCCTATTAATACAATGCCAAACCAAGGTAAAATTGGAAAATAATCAAATGTATTAAAATGATGTGGTATAAATCCCAACCAGAATAATTCATTAACATTGAACTGCAGGGTTTGTAAATAAAAACCAGTAATGATAATAAGAATACCAATAATTAAATTATAAATATTTTTTTCTTTTATTAAATTAAATTTAAGAAATGGAATAGAAAGAATTATT
This sequence comes from Microcaldota archaeon, assembly GCA_020854825.1. Taxonomy (GTDB): domain Archaea; phylum Micrarchaeota; class Micrarchaeia; order Anstonellales; family JAHKLY01; genus JAHKLY01. Next base: position 6,463 of record JAHKLY010000007.1, read on the forward strand.
GAAATTCCAATTAAATGTAGTATTCCAAATCTGATAAAATTATTGGGAAAAATTAGCCAAGTGATACTACTTATTATTAACCCAAGAGAAAATATTTTTAAACCTCTTAAAAATAATTTTATATATCTGTTTGATTTATCAATCTGGTTTTTTGAATAACTTAATGTTAAAGAAATTCCTACTAATAAAAGAAAAAGAATAGCTGCACTTCTACCTATTAATAAAAATAAGGCAGAATGAATATCAAATGCATAGTTTCCAAAATATGATAAATCAAATAAGAGATGATATATGATCATTAAAATTATGGCAATTCCTCTAAGAGAATCTATCTCCCAAAATCTATTTATTTTAGAATTTTTCATTATACTCTATTGATATATACCATTTAAGTTTTTAAATTAAACGTAAAAATAAAAAAAAAAGAAATTAAGGTTTGAAATCTTTACTTGAACTTTCTTTATTAACACTTGTTGTTGGTGGTTTTATTGAATTAGTATCTGGTTTATTATATCCTTCGTATATTTTTTCAATTCCATCTTTTGTTTGTATATATTTATCAATTGTTAGTAAAGATTTACATTCTCCGTCAAGACATACATATCCAAATGGACAGTATTCTATAGAAGATCTCATCACCCCATTTATATCGCAGAAGTATTCATATAAACTTAATTCATCTCTGCAATTGTCTTTCTTACTTTCTCCTAAATATGTTGTTTCTCCATAGTTGAATATATTATATCCTTCATCTGAATCAATACATTCTCCGGTTAATAAGTTCAATACACAATCAATAGAGCAGGTTACTGAATTACTTGGGTATATAGATAAATCAATTACTTCATCACATATATTGTCTCCTATATTGTTACCTGTAGATGTATCTAATAAGATATCTATTTCATTTCTGCACAAATAGTTATCTTCAATTATATTATAATATGCTCCATTAGAGAATAATCCACGATAACAGGTAGTAACACTATTAGATATTATTTCATTGTTATTTCCCAATATATAAATTCCATCTCCCATTGTTTCTTCACATACTATTGTATTATCAGTAATTTTACTATTATGTGTATTTAATAAAAGAAGTGACCCCATACTTAAAAGTGTTTCTTCATCATTTTCAATTATATTTCTTTCAATTGTCAAATTATCGGAATTCATGAAGTCTAATGGAGCGATAAGGAAATAAATTCCTTCAGTTCGTATAGTGTTATCAATAATTTCAGAATTTAGTGTATATGTTCCGTATATTGATGAAAATCCTTCAAACGTATTATTTTGTATTTTTGAATTATTAAAGAATGAAGTTCCAATTCCGTAATTTATAAATTTAATATTTTTTATTGTAATTCCATTTAAGTAATTTCCTTCATCTCTATATTCTGTTTTTTTTATTGAGTATGTTTCTTGTTGTTCTTCTGAATTTCTTGTATCTTCTTCATACCATATATTGCCTATAATTACTGTATTATTACCTTCAATAACTATATTATCTGCACCAATAGTTATATTTCCAAAAACTTCGTATTCTCCTTCGCAGAAAATTGTATCTTCCATAATTATCATTCCTGCATAAGGTTCAACACATTCTCTTAATTCGCATCTTAGATCATCTCCAAACACTTCATAAACTGAACATTCATTATCAGTACATGTACAATCTCCTAAACAATCATTTGGTACATTAGAATATTCATAATAATCTAATCCTACACATCCACTTAATGCAGAACAATCTGTATCTTCACAATCATTTTCTGCATCACATTCTGCATCGCAATCAGTTACTGAACATTCATGTGTTAAATCAACAGTTCCTAAAGTACATGATTCTGTTTCTTCATTACATGTTGATGTAAATCCACCAAAGAAATCCCATGTAAATGGATTTGCATCTGGATTATTATTACATGTTTCAATACTTAGTAAATTATTTCCAGAACAATCTACAGGTGTACCTGCTTGGCATTCAGTTATTCCATCTAATAATTCAGTACATGTTTCTTGTCCATCGCAATATATTTCATTATCACATTCTTCGATAATTGTTGAATCATATGCAATACATTCTCCTGCAGAACAAGAATAATCAGAGTATATTCTATTTGTTCCATCACAAGATTCTGTATTATATGTATTACAGTTTTCTAATTCTATTGTTTCTGCTACACAAATATTTTCTTCACAAATACCTTCGGTTTGCATTATTAAATCTCCAGTGCAATAAATAGTATTTAATGAAGAACAATCTGAATCACTTTCGCAAGTGGTTTCTCCTATTAAATTAAATCCAAAACATCCCCATTCATTTTCTGTTTCAACTTCTCTTACATCACATACTTTTGTTAATAATGATGGTGCAACAGGATTATGCGGAGTATCTACTATTTGTTTACCAATTGATACACTTCCTCTGTATAAATATTCTCCTAAATAAGAATAATGGAAGTATATTTTTTCTTCTGTTATTTCATCAACAATAATTGTATATCCACCAAAATGATATTCTTCTCTTTCAATTCCATTTGGGATATATAATTGGAGATGTTCACATTCGTGACAGTTTGTACATCTATAATCGTTTTCATAAATTTCATATATTGAACATTCATTATCAGTACATAAACAGTCATCCAAACAAGTGTTTGGTACATTAGAATATTCATAATAATCTAATCCTACACATCCACTTAATGCAGAACAATCTGTATCTTCACAATCATTTTCTGCATCACATTCTGCATCACAAGATTCTACTGAACATTCATGTGTTAATTCAATTGTTCCAATTGTACATGCCCTTACATCTTCATTACATGTTGATGTAAATCCACCAAAGAAATCCCATGTAAATGGATTTGCATCTGGATCATTTGTACATGTTGCAATACCTGCTAAATTATTTCCTGAACAATCTACAGGAACACCTTCTTGACAACCAAAATCTAAATTACAATATTCAGTTCCATCACAATAAATACCATTATCACAATATGAATGATCTGGTTCATAAGTACATTCAAAGATTGCATAACAGTTACCTATTGCACATTCAACTCCTTCATTACAATCTGTATTTTGAGTTTCATCATATATTACATATCCATCTGCATCACATAATGCACAAATTCCTGCATCTTGTCCATCACTTGAGCAATCACTCCAATGTCCCACAATACATAATTTTTCACCAGCACAAATTCCTTCTCCACATTCTTCAGTGATTTCATCTACAATCATATCACAATTATCGTCTATTCCATTACATATTTCTTCCATTTCTGGATTAACGAAATAATTTAAATCATTGCAATCTGTATTATCTTCAACATATCCTTCTGCTGGATAATCTGTACAAGTTTCAAATGTATTTGTTGGATCTCCATATCCATCTCCATCTGAATCTCTATAGTATGTATATATAGGTAAATCTTCATCAATTTCTCCATTACAATTATCATCTATTCCATTACATATTTCTTCTGCGTCAGGATGAACATTAGGATTTGAATCATCACAATCTCCACATTCTAAATCCCATCCATCTCCATCAGCATCTGTGCCTGTTAATGTATATTCGAAATCCATTGAACATTCATTTTCAGTACATACACAATCATCCAAACAAGTGTTTGGTACATTTGAATAAGTTCTATATTTTCCCGCATAGCATCCACTTAAATCTTCACAATCTGTATCTTCACAATCATTTTCTGCATCACATTCTGCATCACAATCAGTTACTGAACATTCATGTGTTAAATCAACAGTTCCTAAAGTACATGATTCTGTTTCTTCATTACATGTTGATGTAAATCCAGCAAAGAAATCCCATGTAAATGGATTTGCATCTGGATTATTATTACATGTTTCAATACTTAGTAAATTATTTCCAGAACAATCTACAGGTGTTCCACTTAAACATGATGGTTCTCCGCCTGTTAATATAGAGCACATTTCATTTCCATTACAGAATAATCCATCATCACAATTATCTTCTTCATATACTCTGTTTATCACACATTGCGTTTCAATTTCTTCACTACAGGTATAATCTTCATACATTATTAATGAACCATCGCAGAAATAATTATTTAATCTATTACAATCTTCTAATCCTGCATTTTGTGAAATACATTTATGTTCTGAATTACAAACTCCTTCTCGTGTTATTATTAAATCTCCAGAACAATATGTATAATCTAAATGTTCACATTCAATATCTTCCCAACATTCTGCTACATTAAAAATAAATGTTTCTTGTAATTCGCATATCCCATTATCTAATCTGATAGTTATATTATGTTCGCCATAATCCAACCAGTATGGAACAATAGGTTCAAATTCTTCAGATCTTGAATCTTTTGAATCTCTAGTTAATTCAGTTACATCCCAACCCCAATCTCTATAATCAAAATTATTAATTTCAAAATAAATTATATCTCCATTTGATACCCAAGAATATTCTGGAGGCGAAATTAAAATTATATTTGGAGTACTATACACTCCAATATTCCAATGTTCTGAATGAGTATTAAATTCTCCATCAGTTACAGAAACATACCATTCGTATTCTCCTTGTTCTAAATCAATGGAATAACTTTCTTCTTCAGTTGTATGTGTAGTTATTTCTTCTCCTCCTTGTAAAATATGAAGTGTATATATTAATGTATCTTCATTTAAGTCGTTTCCTTCCCAAGTAAATTCAATGGAATTTCCACAAACACCTAATTCATTTTCTGGAGAAATTAATTCAATTGTTGGTGGATAATTTGTATCTACTTTAAATCTCCATTCCTCACTAACTTGTGTATTATATCCATCGTTTGCTACTACATACCAATACATATATTCTTCGCATTCTTCAAATCCATTAAATAAGAATAGAGTACTATATCCAGAATATATAGGAGAATAACTTTTTCCTCCATGTATGTTTGTTTCACATGAAAGATATACTGTATATTGTATTGTATCTGAAAATTCACTTTCTCCTCTCCATATTAAAGGTATTGCACCACCTTCATTTACATTTATAGTTATATCATTTTCAGGGCTAATTAAATCTATTGTTAATGAACTTGGATTATTTATACAAACTCCATTATTACAAAAAGTTCCAAATGGACATGAGGTTTCAAATGTTATTAATTCAGTTCCATCGCAATAGTGTTCTGTAATTTTTGTTTCATCAACACAATAATCCTCGTAACTTCCTAATCTATTTGTTGTAATTCCAAATATAGTTAATATTGGTCCCCCATCTGAATCTTCACAAAATTCAGGACATTCATTTTCCCAATTTGATAATCCAGTATCAGAATATTCTCCATCAAAAGCAATTGCTTCACAAGTTATAATCGTACATTCAATATTATTACCAGGATAAATTGCATCTAAATCACATAAAGTTCCTGTTTCACAAATACCTTCTGTTTCATAACCTTCTTGTAAAAT
>JAHKLY010000004.1 GCA_020854825.1 Microcaldota archaeon
GTATTTGGAGAATCAGGATATAAGATAACCCAAAAATATTCTGAAACATTAATATTTTTACTTCCAATAGTCCCATCAGCATTAGTTCCCAATGCAACCAAGTGATGAGTAGAATTAACTGTATGTGTGTGGTGAAAAGCAATATTTCTATCTAATGTTGCAACTAATTCTGTGTTGTCTTTCGAACGCCAATCTTCAGTAAAATAATCTAATCCTATTTGGTCTGAACCATTACCAATTATATAAACAGATAAATCAACTGAATTACCTGCAGCTGCAATTGAATTAAATTCGATCCAAAAACTCATGTTATTTTCCATATCAAAAGAATTTGTAAAATTAAATAAATGATAATTTCCCCTCCACATTCTATTCTCATCTGGTTCATTATACCAGGTGATATCTGATTCAGAGAAATAAATTTCTGGATAAATATGATCTAGATAAATATTCTCTTTTAACCAAATTCCTTCTCCTTGATCCACCATTGGGGAAGATAGTTCTTCACTTCCGCAAGTTCCATTGATATAATAATCCCAGCATGCAATACCTTCTCCATTAATTGCAGAAACATTAACAGTAACTGAGGACAATTCGGTTGTGTTGGTGATGTTTGCGGTTATATTATAAGGTAAAAATCTGGAAATATCTAAATCTGGAATTAAGGAAACTTCATTAATTGTTGATCCTCCATCTCCTCCCCCGTAACCACTGAATTCAGTCACTGTGAACCAGAAGTGTGTTTCATTTTCTCCAAATGAAGGATAATATGAAACTGGGTTTGAATCCCATGTACCACTGCAATTGCCTGTTGCAAACGACCAATCTGAACATTTGAAAATGTAATTAATATTCAAATCTTGTTTTTCAAATATTAAAGTTGCATTTTCAAAAGAAATATTAGTTCCATTTAAAGCAATAATTGAAGATACATTATCAACATTAGATGGAAGATCACCAGTATAATTTTCAACAAATTGTGGAATTATTTGTATCTCTGAATTTGATATATTAATATTTCTTAAAATTATTGTTTCTGAATCTGGGATTTGTACACTTAACGAATAATTACTATTTTCTCCCACTCCTCTTGACAATCCCCCAGTTAGAGATCTATTTTCAAGAGCATATCCAGCTGCATCATATAATTGAAAACTATAATTAGTTAAATTTGATCCAGTCCCATCAATTGAATTAACAATTAAAGTTGCAGTAGTAGGTTCAACTTCTCTATCTGCATGGCTTGCAGATGATGCTGGTTGCCTAACACCAGAAATTTCATCATTGACTTTAACAACCCATTTAACATCATTTGATGGGTTAAAATCTAATGGAATAACATTGACTGAACGATAAATCCCTTCACTTACTCTAAAAAGATTTCTGCTTGGGTAAGCAACTGTTGAAACTGGATTTATATCATCATTGCTTGCATATAAACTAACCTCAATTTCAGTAACATCCTCTTGACTGCCATCTTTTGTAATATCAATTTTAAGAACTGCTGCATCCCCCACTAGATAATACGGGCCTGGAGTTCTATAATTTTCTGGAGTAAGGGTTGTTATATATTTTATTAATGTCGTATTAATTATTGATTCATTATCTGACCCTTGAGTAGTATATGAATTTGTAAAATTTTCAGCAGTGACTTTTAATTCAAATTTACCAGCATCAAACACAGTTTTATCAAATATATATACACAATATCCACTCTCGTTTGTTGAATTATCTCCTTGATATGCATCATTTACATAAAAACTGCAATTTGCTAACACAGGTTTAGAGATATTATTAACATCAAAAACTTTTGCAATTATTGTTTGTGTATTAGAAACATAACTTTTTGAGTCTTCACCTGCATCATTTTTTCCCCGCACTATTTCATCTCCGTCTAATGGAGAAATAATATTTATTTTTGCATATCCCACAACCAAAACTTCAGATGTATTTTCTTTTGATGAATTTAAATATCCATCAGAACACCAAACTTCTGCAGACCAGTTTTCTCCAGAAGATGTTTCTGAATTATCTAAGGCATAAACTAATGTGTTTTCTCCGCTTATTACTGCTAAACTACGAATACTTCCGAAAACTGTATTATCTACATACATTTGAACATAAGCAGTCAAAGTGCCACCGATATCAACATCTGAACAAGTAACATTAATCAAAAGGTCATCTTCAGTAGAAGGTAAAACTGGAGTAATATTATAATAATCTAAAGTTGGAGGAGTATTATCTATTGTTCTAGAAGTAGTGTTTTGTTTTTGTGTTGTGTAATTCCCATTTGAACACCAAACTTCTGCAAGCCATGATTCTCCTGGAGTGGTATTTCCAGAATTTAAAGTATAAACAATTGTATTTTCCCCACTAACTACTTCTTGTGATTGATTCTCTCCATACAACACACCATTTTTATACATCTGAACAAAGACAGTAAGTGTAGATGCTGGAATTGTGCTATGGCAGGTTGCGTTTACGATTAAATCTTCGTCTGTTGTTGGTTCTAAAGGAGTTAAATTAATATCTCCTAAATATGGCTTTATATGGATTAATAATTCATCTATCTCTGAATAATATGAAGCTGTTATCCATGCATTAGAACGTGCAACATTAGAAATCCGTATTTCATCAACAGAACCAGAAAAACGTTTTCCATTATCTCTGTCTTGACCTATATAAATATTATCTGTACTACTAACACTACCCACTACTTCATCTCCAGGACTATAATCCGTTAAATTAACACGTAAATATGCTCTATTTTCAATTCTTCTACCTACAAAATATTGCCATTCATTAGTAATATTTTCTCCAAAAGAAATACTTTGAGCATTGTTTTCAAGGTATCTAAACGACAACATTGGAGCAATTCTAACTTGAACTCCATCTCTAGTTGCAGGATCATATTGAAAAAATAATCTCTTATCACTATTTTCTGAAGGGTCCCCTTTAATAAACATCTCCAATGTAAAATCTGAGGAATATGTAATGGTTTTAGTGGATTTCAAATAATCATTTACTCCATCAAAAATATTACCTCCATCAATAACACTTGGTGTTCCAGTAGTGCCTCCATATCTAGTTAAATCATTGCTTGTTGAAGTTGAATCCTCTCTAGTGGAACTACCTGTTTCTGACAAGTGCCAAACTGCTAAATACTCATTACTCCAAACATTAGTAGCATTCTGTGTATCTTCTGCTTCTGAATTTCCATAATACATATAAAACGATGTATTAGTAGTGTTTGAAACTTCAGGTATTTTAACCCAAATAAAACTATCTCCACTTGAATTCCATAATTCTATTTCATGTGAAAAAGTAAGATTATCATATTCATTAACAAATCTTATATCCTCACCATTAGGTTTAACTAGGGGATAATCTACTCTATTTGTATCTAATTTAACAAGGATTGGAAAATCAGTTAGTTCTTCATCAATCAAGGATGAATTAACAATTAAGGTTATTCTATCACTCCAAGATACATTCCACCAGGCAAAGCTGATTGAAATTAATAGCAAGAGAATTAAAATAATTTTTCCCGTATTTGTTTTAATGATTATCCTACTCCATTTTTTAAATACATTAAAAACAAAGAGAATATTTATAACCCTTAGCAACACATTTAAATTTATTGAAATATAAACTTTTTGAGTGTTCTAAATATTTAAACAATTTATAATTTTCAAGAATAAGATTTTAAAAAATTAAAATTAAAAAAACCAAAAAACATAAATAAAAAACAAAATAGAATAACTTTTAACGTCGGAAGAGCGCAGAAAATTACTTTTTTATTAGTGTAAACTAAATTTAATTTTATTAAATATTTGTGTAAAATATTTAGTGGTCGACTTTAACCAAGCATATGTTTTTAAATATTCAACATACTTTTGAAATTAATTAAATGGGCATATAAATGAATTACAACATATTTAAACACTCAAAAACATTTTTAAATATGAGAACTTATAAGTAACTAATGAAACATGAACAAAAACAAACAGATAAACCTAAAAAAAATAGAAAAAATAGGTTCCTTTCAATTGCTGTCCTAACTTCAACTTTAATTCTAGGGTCTATTGGATATGAATCTAAGCCTAAGATAAATCCAGAATATGAACGACAATTAAATACTATATTTTTGCATTATGCACATACTGAGTTTGAAACACAGAAAACATTAATTAGTTCATTACCTGAATATTCAAAAATAATATTTTTAGTTGATACTAGACTTAAAGAAAGATTAGAACTCCGTTTTGAAAGGGAAATTAAATCAAAACAAATATCTATAATCGACTATGAAATAGAAACCCCTCTTGGATTATTTATTCAAGACCAAATGGAATTAATAAAACAAAAAGAAAAACCAATATTACTCTTACCAAAACATTACTATGGGAGACCGAATAAAAATTTAGAAAAAGCATTAGTAAAAAATGGGTTTGAAGTAAGAAGAGCAGAAGTTGCTTTCACAGGCGGAAATATTACATATGATAGATTTAATAAAAAAAATATATTATTTGTAGGTGAAAATGACATTGAATTAAATTTGATATATGATCCAGACTATAAAAGAGAAGAGATTATATCAGTATTTAAAAAAGAATTTAATGTAGATACTGTTTTAATTGTTGGTCCGCAAGATAAAACAAAAATGTATCATCTAGACTTATTATTTACTATTATAGGACCAGGAGAAGTTGTATTAAATGAACCAATAATCCCTCTAATTTATGAAAAAGCAGTACCAAATGAAGTATCAGAATTAATTAAAAACACCCGGCATATGTTTGAAAGTTTAGGATATATTATTCATTCATTTCCCATGCAAATTGATGATTTAATAAAATGTAAATATTATTTATGTGCAATTCCATTTATAGATAAAAATTCAAAAGATAGGCGAATACTTATTCCTTTATTTCCAGAAAGAGGAGTTAAATATCCAATTGCATCTGATAAAAATAGAGAAGTTAGAAACTTTTTTATAGATAAAAATATATATCCTACTTCAGTTAATGACTATTTATTTTATACAAATAGTGGTGGATTACATTGCATAAGTTTTGTTTATGATTAATAAAATGAATTATATAATTTTGCCTCATACCCAGTAATGCCCCTAATTAATTGAAAACCATTTCTTCTAAATAATCCTTGTGAAAATAAATTATCTAATCTGATAGTAGTTGAGATTTCAGTTAAATTATATCTTTCTGCAATTTCAACACATTTTTGTAAAAGTGCATCGCTAACTCCTTTTTCTTCAGTTTCAGAATCAATTGCAATTGTTAAATATTTCATTTTATCTTCATCTATAACATACGTTATCCACCCAATAACTATTTCTTGTTTTTTTGCGACAATCACTTTATTAGGTAAACTAAAATCTTCATTTTGTAATGAGGATAAAAATTGTTTAACTCCTTTTGAGTTCGCAATTCTTAAAACTTCATCAAGGTCTGTTGCTCTATCAAAGTTAACAAGTTCTACTTTTGGATTAATTTGTTTAAACTTATATTTATTTGGGAGTATAGGCCTCCAAAATTAGTTGATTGCTCGTTTTCCTTTAATTCATTTTTCATGTTATTTTTAGTACTCTTTTGTGTTTAAAAATGTTTGTTTTAATATTTTAGAATCACACAACTTGATCTGCTATTTGGTTGTCCTTTGTATTTATCTAATTTATGTTCAGTTTCAATAATGGAAGTTGCTAAAACTTTTCCTTTAAAGAGTTTAACTAACTCTTTGGGAACAGGTCTCCACCCATTATCAATAGGAAATGCATGATATGGATAATTATTAGGTACTGAAACTATAAGAATTCCATTTTTATTTATTAATTTTTCAATATTTTTAACTGTTTTTCCCAATTCTAAAATTGGAATGTGTTCTAATAAATGAGTTGCTAATACAATATCAAATTTATCTTTAATTTTAATAGGTTTGATAATATTATGTAAGTAATCTGGTTTTGTTGATTTTTTTATATCCATTGTTTTAATTTGAATATTTTTAGAATTTAAATAATCATAAAAAGTTTGATTCCATGGTTGTTTTTTTGTTCTGTATTCTAAACTTTCTGAACCTATATCTAAACCTGTTTTGAAATTTTGATTTAAAATTTTGTCTATTTTTTTCGTTACCCATTCAATTTCTTCTGTCCACATGTTTTAAATTTAATAAGATAAGTTTTTAAAAAGAAGTTTAAAAAAATACCTATCTAATATTTTCTTTTCTAGATAAAAATACTAATAGATATATCAGATAATCAAATAGTTATCTTATCCTATATAGATACTTATCTCTTTTTTGATAAAACTTTTAGTTTTCTTTTTGACACGCCTGACTTTTTCTTTTTCTAAAAGAAAAAGTATGGCATTCAGCGCTCCAGGTTATCATCACTCTTTACCTATTTTCTTTTTTCCCGCAACGTGCGGCTTTTTTCTTTTTTAAAAGAAAAAAGGGGCCGTCAGTAAACCTGCGTCTCTTCATATAAACATAATTAAGTTAAAACACATTAAAAATATATTGATTAAAAAAGATCAAAATAATAAAAAAAGAAAAAGTTGTGTGATTTAAAATTTAACACTTATTTAATTTCATCATTGAATAAACAAATGTTATTATAAACAATACAAAACATACAAATCCCACTGAAGTTATTAATTCTATATACATCTCATTTGGCATAAATATGTTATATCCAAATGCTGCTAATGTTAAAACAAAGAATATTATTGGTGCTACTATTGTTAATGTATTTACCTCTTGTTTTTTAGATAATGTATTATCTGAAAATGGTTTCTCTTTTAATATTTCTTTTTTATCTAATCTTTTTGGTTTAGTTTTTCTTTTTGATTTTGGTCTACTTTTTGTTGATTTTTTTTGTGTTTTTTTATTTTTTAAAGTTGGCATATCATCACCTTTCTAAATAAAAACAAATAACCTTTTTAATACTTCCTTTAGGAAGAGATTATACTAACCTCTTACCTTTTAAAGGATTTTTTTTAATTTGTCTTTTTCTATATGCAATAAATAAAATAAATACAATTATCACAAATAGAACAATCCCTATTATTAAGGAAGAAATAACTGGTTTTTCTTCTGGTGTTTCTTCAATTGTTGGAGGTACATATGGTTTAGTTGTATCTATTGGTTTTTCATCTGGTATTTCTTCACTTGGTTTTTCTGGTACTATTATTTCTTCTTCTAATTCTTCTTCATCTATTTGTAATTCTTCTTCTTCAGTTGTTATTGGACTCTGTCCTACTGGTCTTGCACCACCACCAGTATAACTGCTTCCTCCAGGTGAGCCTCCATCTTCTTCAGTTTCTTCACCAAATAATGCATAAGTACTGAAATGAGTTACATTACCCCAAACATGTCTTGGGTTAACCTTGATTATACCTTGCTGAATAACTAATTCCCATTCATCAGATGTTTCATTGAAATAATACATTCTTAGTGAATCCTCATCAATATTCAAGTCATTAAGTTCAGTTGGATTGTAATATACTCTTATGATTGCCCATGAAAGATATGCAGTATCTTTTACTTCAATAGTTATACCTTTGAAAGGAACTTTGCCTATAGGTAAATCGGGATTTGTATCATTGACTTCTGTTGAATTTAATAATCTAACAGAAATAGAGAAATTATATGTTTCGTTTGCTGTTAAGTCTATTTCTAAATCTGAATTTGGTAATTCAAAAGTTTCTGTTTCATTTTCTTCAACTTCTATTCCTAATATAATATCTGTATAATTTCCATCTATGTCCCATTCACTAGTTATATTTGTTTCTGGATTTTCAATTGATAAAGTGCAATTATCAAGCTCCAAATAACCACCGTCAAACACAAGTTCACCCCTAAACGAAATTGCATTATTTCTACACAATGCATATTCATCTATTGTCCATATTGTTAATGATTCTTCTCCATCGTAGTTTATCCCATAATCTCCATTATTAATAAATTGACTGTTCCATAAATCGAGATTTGAGAAAGAATTCATAATTCCGGTATCATCATCGCATACTCCATCATTATTCTCTAAAATTGTATCAACCACTGTAAGATCTAAATAGATGCCCACATCCGGTGAATAGAAATATATGCCATCACAGGAATTGTTGTGAATATAAGAATCTGATATGAATGTGTTGTTTGCATCATCCGCATATATTCCATAAACAAAATTTTCTATTTCACAGTTTATTATTTCAGTATTATTGAAACCTCTGATATTGATACCTATACCTGCATTATCTCCTGTGATTGAATACCCTTGACAATCAATTGTAATATTATCTGCAATAACATTTAAACCTGAATCTGCAAAACAAGAAAGATTTGCATCTAAACTAATATCAGAATCAACTTCATATCCACAATAAACCCCTGAGGGTTCAACATCTGTCCAAGGATGCCAATCAGTACCATTTCCAATCCAATAATCTCCAAGTGTTTCATGACGGAAAGGATAATCACGTCCTACATCTGCCCAATTATCATCATTGAGATCAAATATTTCAAATAATTCCCATGAGCCTGTGCCGTTGGCAAAGTAATACCTGTTTCCGGAGGTTGAATCATTGTAATCGCTTGTGTCAGAATAGTCTTCAACCCACAAAGCACCAGTGATATTGTTGTGTAAAAACGATGAATTAATACCTAGATTATAAATGACTGCCCACTCATCAAAACTAGTTAAACTTGAATTAATAAGTCTATTATTTGCACCCTCAATAACTACAGTCTCATACATTTCGGTAGATAGCGTCATGTTTGAAATATTATTATATGAAGAATTCTCATCAACAAATATGGAAACATACCACGCTAATGAATCGCTGTTATTAATGTTTGAATAACTTGTATTGAACAGCCAGATTCCACTATTGTTAATATAAGAATCTGTTAAATTTGAATAATCTGCATTGCAAAGGATTATTGCAGAAGCTTCAATACTATCTAAATTCTGTGCACCATTGTAAAATAAGATAGGTCTGTCATCTGTTCCATTTACATTTGTAAAATTATTTGAACATACTTCTCCTCCCATTACAATATCTCCTCTACCTATAAAAACAGAATCAGTGAAGTTATTGCCAGTTGACTCTTCTAGGACTAAACCTACAAAATCACTTTCACCAGTTACATTAATAAACGTAGAATTAAAACTACCTAACAATGAAAATGCGCCTGCTGTAAAATCAAATAATGCATCAGTTTCAGTTATTGAAATAATATTTTCAAACGTGTTGTTTAAACCAAAATATACTAAAACTCCAATCCCAGAAGCCGAATATGAGGAGATGTTAGTAAAAGTATTATCTGTTGAAATATATGAAAATAAAGGCACACTTTGATTTGAAAGATAATTTAAATTAATTTCTGAAAATACTGTGGCGCTTGTATTGTAATTCAAAATTCCTGCAATAATAAATTCAGATTCATCTATTTCCCCATATGAAATTGATACATTATGAATATTTGATTCATCAACAAAATATGCTAAAACTCCCATAGCATAATTTTCTATAGTACAATTTTCTAACCTAAAGTTTGAAACATTATATGGATACACTCCAATACCAGTTCCATTACCGAGTAATGTTGAACCATTACAGTCAATGTAAACATCTGACACATTCACAACTAAAGGCATATCAACATATTCATCAAAACAAAGAGATACACTTTCGTTTATGACATAATATATACTATACAGTTCTCCTTCATCTAATAGAAACATGTCGAGCTCATCAGGGCCAACAGTGTAAACCCTGCTACCCCAAGTTGAATTGTCTGAAAGGTTAACGCAGGTGGACGGGACGTAAGAGCAGTCGTGATTACAGGTAAGCAAGGTGTTACTGTCGTCATCAAACAGGATGTTACAGATGTTGTCGCCTTCATTATTATTGGAGTTAGAAGATAGGTAAATGTCCCTATCTGAGTTTTCACATGCGGTATTGTTGGTAAGGGTATTGCTGTTGGAGTTAGAATCTAGAAAGATGCCTGCCCAGTTGTTGGGTGCAGTATTATTGGTGAGGGTGTTATTGGAACTGAGTTCGAGGAAGATACCTTCTGTATTTTCGGAAGCGTTGTTGCTGGTGAGAGTGTTGTTGGAACTGGAGTAGAGGTAGATGCCGAAATCGTTAGAACTGGCTGTGTTGCTGGTGAGAGTGTTGTTGGAGCTGGAGGAAAGGTAGATGCCGACATTGTTGTTGGAGGCTGTGTTGTTGGAGAGGGTATTGTTAGAGCTGGACCATAGGTAGATGCCGTCCCAGATGTTAAAGGTGACGGTGTTGTTGGTGAGGGTATTGTTAGAGCTGGAGTCGAGGAGGATGCCGTAGCCGTTGTTGGAGGAGGCTGTGTTGTTGGTAAGTGTGTTGGAGCTGGAGGTGAGGTAGATTCCTGTGTCTTCATTGGAGCTGGCGGTGTTGTTAGTGAGGGTGTTGTTGGAGCTGGAGACGAGGGAAATACCAGTCGCGTAATCAACCACTTGGCAATTGGAGATGTTGACAAACTCCTTGCTGTTGATAGTGATACCATCCCCGTCATCATCTGTTCCATTAATGATAGAACCATTACACTCCAGGTAGCAGTGGGTGCAATTGAAGAAAAGCGCAGCTTGGCCGGAACCAGCATTAAGTTCATAGGTGTCAGTACATAAGGTAACATTGCCGTTAACGTACAAGATCCCGTCCGGCCCACTGACATTTGCCACTAACCCCTGGTAAGTGCTCTCGTTCAGCAAGTCGACGCAGCCGGAATAGGGCGTGGGCGCAGTGTAATTGATGGTGAAGGTCCAGTTCGTTTCGTCACCCCAGGCATTGTTTGAGGCGTTTGCTGCGCCAATGCAATAGACATTCCAGATATAAACACCATTAGCTAATGGCTCGACAGTGCACGAATCGCCGGTTGTTTCATTCGTAGCGCAGTCGCCTGTCCAGCTGCCGGAAATGTTATGGTAAACAGTGCAGTTGCTTTCGATGTTTACGGTGTAATTTAGCGTGGTCGCGTTTGTGTCCAGTGTTTCAGAATCTGTTGGATAAACTAAGGTTACGTTTACTGGTTCTTCTGGACCTGTCACATTAACCGTGAATGTCCAGTTTGTTTCACCCCAGGCATTGTTTGATGCATTTGAAGAGTCAACACAATAAACATTCCATTCATAAACCCCGTTTTCCAATACATCAATTTCACAAGATGCGCCTTCTGTATTATTTGTTGCACAGTCAGCGCCCCAGCCTGTTTTGTTATGGTAAACAGTGCAGTTTGCTTCAATGTTAACAGTATAATTTAGGGTTGTTGAGTTTGTTTCAATTATTGCTTCATTATCAGGGTATGTTAGAGTGACGTTGAT
Organism: Microcaldota archaeon; assembly: GCA_020854825.1. Classification (GTDB taxonomy): domain Archaea; phylum Micrarchaeota; class Micrarchaeia; order Anstonellales; family JAHKLY01; genus JAHKLY01. The sequence goes on from JAHKLY010000004.1 coordinate 11,384, forward strand.
TGGTAAAGAAGGTTCAGGTTCTTCTTCACATACGTCCGTACATTCATCATTGGAATAACAGCTATCGCCACCTAATGTGTAGCCGGTTACCTGCTCTGAACCAAATTGATGATTCAAGTATGGCGGGTCTGCATAGTTTGGGCCGACAATTATTCCAAATGTATCATTGAAAATATCGTTTACTGCGAAATTATTTCCATCGCCATTCCCTTCAAAAACAGGCACTGGATGTTCTACATAACACGCTAATCCCATTCCTTCTAATGCATCACAAGTAAGTTCTGTTGATTCTGCAATATAAAATGTAGCATTATCTGAGCCGCCCAGGAGGGTAAAATTTATACAGAACACAAAATAATTTTCAGATGTGTTAAAATTAGCATATTCAATTAATTGTCCATCAATTAAAATCTGCTCCAGATTTCCATCACCCACCATTGCATGAAGCATATATACTGAATTATTGCAATTTCTTTCACCTATAAATATTGGTGAATGCGAAACTGAATATTCGGAAATTTGTATCTCACCGCAAACATCATCACAAGAAGGCTCAAGCAGGCATACGCCGCAAGTTGCAAACCTGTCAAAATATGTTGAATTGTCTGGGGTGGAAGTTGTATAATTAGTATTTGACCAATTATTCTCAGGGTAATCCTCATCCTCTATATCTTTGCCTAAATTGCCGCAGGCAGTATTATCAATTAAAGTATTTCCATTACTGTTCAATGATAATAAAAATCCTTTATTGGTATTATAACTTGCTGTGTTGTTTATAAATTCACAATCAGTGCTTCCAACTATGTGGAAACCATAATTATTCACTATTGCAGTATTATTTTCAAATGTTGTTGATGAAACAGAAGACAAATGAAAACCGTAATTGTTTCCGATTGCAGTATTATTTGCAAAAAGACCGCCCGAATTGCTGCATGTATGCATACCATAGGCCGTGTTGTTCATTGCTGTATTGTTTATCATATCATTTCCGAATCCACCTTCAATTTCAAGGCCGTCACCAGTATTGAATGAAGCATTATTATTCATTAAAGAAATGAAACTGCTGTCGCGCACATAAACTCCTCTGCCGCCGTTTGACAAAAGAGAATTATCAAAAACAGTATAATTGATACCAATACGTATTGTGATGCCGTCATTTGTATTGTCTTTAATTATATTATTCTGTATTAAACCATAATCTGAATTTCCAGTGACATTAATTCCTGTTGAAAATGATTCTATTGTGCAATTCTTTATTGTTATATTATTGCGCCCGTCTATAAGAATTCCATTGTCATTGTTCTGCCCTGATATTTTCTCGCCGGCACAGTCAAGTGTAATGTTGTCCGCGCCGATTATTAATCCTGTTCCTTCGCATGAAACCAAGTTTTCGGTTAATGTCAAATCTTCGGTTATTGTGTCACCGCAAGAAACTTCTTCTCCTCCACAAGTCCCAGTCTGATTAAAATATGTTGAATTAGCAGGATCGGATGTCTGGTAATTTGTTGAAAGCCAATTATTGTTAGGATATAACAAATCAGATATGTCGTATACTCCCTCTTCTTCTGCCACGTTATTAAAACAAACACTATTGTCTTCAAATTCATTATCATCCGACCCTTCATCAATATAAATGCCTTCATAAAGATTATAATTGAAAGTGCATGAAGTTACGGTGTTATTTGGACTGCCATACATGTATAATCCATAACCATTCTCTTCTCCATCACTATTATTATTTGCAATTGATTGGGTTATATTATTACCATTAGATTCATACAACTGTATACCTGAATAAAAGTTATAATTGAAAGTTGAATTGTAAATTGTATTATTATGGCTTGTTTCAAATGAGATGCCATTAACATTATTTGAACTGTTGCAGTTTGTTATTGTGGCATTGTCAGTCCATAATAGGTATATGGCGCTAATATAATACCCATTAATAAGAGAGCCAATGACTGTTACATTATTAATAAATGAATCATCTGCATTGCATAAGAATAATTCTGAGATTGTTTGGTCTTCAAGGATTATTGTTTCGTTGGAAAAAATAATAGGCAAGCCGCCTTCGCCAGTGTTGTTTGCAATGATATTATTGCATTGGTATTCGCCATTTTCAGCAGCCAAATAAACAGGCGCTCCCGTTAAGTTTGAAAATGTGTTATTTATTACTGTGTTTCCAAAAGCGCGGTAAAACATTATGCCGCCTGTACCGCTAACAAAATCATTATATGCGACAAATGTTCCGGATATATTGTCCCTAATCTCAATATTAGTATAATATTCTGGCGCTCCAAAAGTGTTATTTAAAACATCTGTGTTATTTGAGTATAAGGAAAGCGGAAACAGATTATTTGTGAATGTATTGTTTACCAAAGAAGAATTATCTGACCCTGCTTTCAGTTGTGCACCATAATAATAATCAATAATATTACAATTACTAACAGTCATGCCAGTATATCCATTATTATAAATCCCTTTATAACAGCAATCACCAGTACTGCTGCTGATTATTGAGTTATTACAGTCAATAACCACATCATTTGCGCCGATGGTTAATGCGTTTACATTTCCAAATTCGTAGGTATCCTCACAAAGCGTGATTGAGTCAAGCACTGTGAATCCAGCAGTCATGTTTCCTGTTATTTTCCCAGCATAAGTGTCTGAATCAGTTAAATTGACACATGACTCTTCAGGAACATAACAATAACTCATCTCATCATCAAAATCGCAAGTTCCTTCTTCTTCTACCAAAATCCAGGTACAAGTAGCATAAAGATTTCCATAAGCCCCAATTCCGATAAATTGAAAATAGGATGAATCACACAACCCTTCACTTAGAGAACCACAATTCTCAATATATTCTCCTTCACATGTTGGACATACACTACAATCTTCAGGACAAGAATCACAAGATTCAGCACACATAGTATCACAAGACGCATCTCCGCAGAATAATTCTTCACAAGGGTCTGGTTCTGGTGGTTCTTCACAAGAATTGCACCAGTCATCAGCATAACAGCCTCCACCATCAGTAAAATCACAGCCTGATTCGGGACATAATGATCCCTCCTCATCCCACCAGCATGGTGGTGGGGGGAAAGGATCACACCATATCCCACAGGCATCGTCTTCGTAACAATCAGCACCATCAGTATATGGACACATACCTCCGCAGGTTCCATCATCCTCAAAACAATCGGCAAAACTCAATCCTCCTAAAAATAAACATACTATTAATGATACTAAAAAAATCTTATTCATATTAACATACCCCCCAAAAATATGCTTAAATCAAACAAATAACCTTTTTAAATATTCCTAAACTTGCAGAATGATTTAAATATATTTCATTTAAAAGAAAAGTATGGCAAATTCAAAACATTTAACAGAATTAATATCATTTTTACAAGATAAAGGATATGTTTGGGGACCAGAACCAGAGATATATAATGGGTTATCTGGATTTTATACTTACGCACCATTAGGCAAATTATTGAAAAATAATATTGAGAATAAAATAAGAGAATTTTTTATTAAAAATGAATTTTGGGAAGTCGAGTGTCCAATTATAATGCCAAAAATAGTTTGGGAGGCATCAGGGCATTTAGATGGGTTTACAGATTCAATTATTTTTTGTTCAAAATGCAACGCAAGTTATAGAGCTGATAAACTTTTAGAAGAACAATTACCTAACCAAGGACATACTATTAATGATATACTTCCTTTAATAAAAGAAGGAAAATTAAAATGTTCATCATGTAAAGGAAATTTTAAAATGGAAATATTATCTCATGAACTAATGATGAAAACTACGGTTGGTTTAGATTTAGAAGCATATAATAGACCTGAAACAGCTACAACAACTTATTTGCCATTTAATAGATATGTAACATTTTTTAGAAATAAAATTCCATTTGGTGTTTTTCAAATTGGAAAAGCATTTAGAAATGAAATTTCTCCACGACAACATATTTTAAGAATGAGAGAATTTACACAAGCAGAAGCACAATTAATTATTTTTGACAAAAATGAATTTGAAAAATTTGATAAAATAAAAAATAATAATATCTTTTTATGGTCTGCTGAAAATCAATTAAATAAAAAAGATCCTTTTGAAATCAAAATGTCAGACGCAATAACAAAAAAAATGTTTAAAAACAAAGCATATGCTTGGACAGTTTATTCGGCTTATGAATTATTTTTATCTTTTGGAATTCCTAAAGAAAATATCAGAGTAAGACAACATAGAAATGATGAAAAAGCATTTTATGCTGATGATGCATGGGATATTGAAATAAACCTTAAATCATTTAATTGGGAAGAAGTTTGCGGAATTCATGATAGAACAAATTATGATTTAAAACAACATATGCAAAAATCTGGAAAATCTTTTGAAATATTAAATGAGAAAACAGGAAAAAAAGAAATTCCCCACATTTTAGAAATTGCATTTGGAACTGATAGGCCTGTTTTTGCATTATTAGATTTATTTTATTCAAAAGAAGATAAAGAAAATGGAAAAACTATGTTTAAAATCCCATATTTAATGGCACCTATAAAAACTGCGATTTATCCATTAGTTAAAAAAGAAGGATTACCTGAATTAGCACAAAACATTTATGAAAAATTATCAAAACATTTTGTATGTGTTTATGATGAATCTGGAAGTATAGGTAGAAGATATCTACGTGCTGCAGAACAAGGAATACCCTTTTGTATTACAGTTGATTTTGATACTTTAAAGGATAATACAGTAACTATAAGAGATAGAAATACTGAAGAACAAAAACGTATAAAAATAGATAAATTAATTGAGATAATTGATGATTTAATCTCAGAAGAAACTAGTTTTAAAAAAGTATAATTTTTTCTTTTGATTAAACTTTTTCTTATTTTTTGATTACGTTTTTCTTTTTACAAGGTTTTTCTTTTCTTTTTAAAGAAAGAAAAAGGTTAAAATGGGGCCACGGGGATTTATTCACTCCTCTTTCTTATTCAAGAGAAAGATACCTATTTTCTTCCTTTTTCGTTGAGGTTTTTCTTTCTTTTCTTAAAAGAAAGAAAAAGGTCATTGAACCCCGACCCGCAGGTTTCTTACGTAGCTCACTCTTAACAAACTATAGATAGTTTGATAAAACCTGGAGCCTGCTACGCTACCAAGTTACGCTATAGCCCCATTTAAAGATATTTTAAATGTATAAATGTTTATAAAATAGACGCAATTTTTTACAAACACAAAACCCCATTTTATAAAAAGAACAAAGTATTATATACTTTTAGATACATAATATATATGTCGTGAGATGAAGATTTCGCCAGATTGCTTTGACTATCTGTAAGGAAGTGGCTGAACGTGCAGATAGGTTTTAGTTGCAATCTAGAGTCATAGGATTTTGGCTTTGGCTTTAAATTCTCACAACAACATTTTTTCAACTCAATTTTAAAATTTCATTGACTATTATTTTAGCACTATTTGACTGTATCTTCATTGCAGAAGCACCTGGATGTCCCCCCCCACTTAAAATTAAATCAGACAGATTTTCCTTTATTTTTTTTACAATAATGTCAGAACCAAAACCAATCTCCTGTGCTTGTAAATTTGATCTAATTGTAATTAATTTTTGACCATATCCGATTAAAACAAAGGGAGTGTCTTCATTGTATTTATCAAAAACAGCTCCTGTAGCTTTTGATTTAGATGGAAAACTAAATGTTTTAACAATCTTATCTAATTGTAAGATTACAATTTTAATTTCTCTATTTGAAAAATTTATTTTTTTAATACTTGAAAATTTATCAGCAACTCTTGCTATTTCTTCTAATTTTTCCATTGCTTGTGAAGAAATAGAAGTAAATAATATTCTATCATTTAAAACAGATTCATAAAATTCCAATGTATTTGGAAATTTAGAATAAATCCCAATATAATCTAAAACAATTGATTTTTCTTTATCCTTTTCTTCTGGATCATAATGTATACTTTTATCTCCTGTTAATGCTATTTTACTTAATTCTTCTGCTTTTTCAGTGTTTAATCCTAATAATTTTGCTATCTCACAACACATCCAACCAGCAGTATAAAATGAGTCTCCTCCTATTTCCCAGGGAGATAAATAAATATCAGCTTCTTTTTTAATCTGTTCTTCTATTGGATGATGGTCTATTATAATTAAAGGAATTCCTGATTTTTTGATTAATTGTCTTGCTTCTCTACTTTCAGAATTAGTTGAAAAATCAGTTAAAATAATTAAAGGTGCTTCTTCATATTGTAAATTTCGTATATCACTTAATGCATCACTAGGTTCATATGTTACTCCTCTATTTTGATAATTTAAAATCCGTTTAGGTTTTAATGCTAAATAAATAGCTAGTGCTCCTGTAATGCCATCTGCATCATTATGATATCTAATAATAATTTTTGAGGATTTTTTAATCTCATCAGCAATTTGAGCCATTATTGGCTTCATTTTTTCAGTTATTGGATCTTGAATAAACATATAAATACCTTTTTAATATAAACGCTTTTAAATAAGTAATACTCTTTTTAGGAGGGATACTTATGAAAGGAAAAATAATAAATTACAGAAGAGGAAGAAAAACAGAATATACAGATCAATTTGTAATTGAAATAGATGGAATTGAATCAAAGGAAAAAGCTTCCACTTTGACTGGTAAAAGAGTAGTTTGGAAAACTAGCACTGGAAAAGAAATAATTGGAAAAGTAACAAAAGCACATGGAAATAAAGGTGCAGTTTTAGCTAAATTTAACAAAGGATTACCAGGACAAGCAGTAGGCACAAATGTAGATGTTCAGGCATAAATATGGAAAAATACGAATTTTTAGAACATACTGCAGATATTTTATTTAAGGCCTATGGCTCTTCTTTTGAAGAAGCATTATCAAACGCAGCTTTAGCATTATTTGAAACTGTTGGATTTTCTAAAACACATACTCATAAAATAGAAATAGAAGTTCAGGCAAAAAATAGAGAAGAATTAGTTGTACGATTTTTATCTGAAATTCTTACTGAAATGGATATTAATGAAATGACATTCAAAAAAATAAAAATATTAGAATTAGATGAAAACATTGTTAAAGCCAATATTTATGGGGATTCTACAAGACCAAAAACTTCAGTTAAAGCTGTTACATACCATTTATTAGAAGTTAAAAATCCTAAATTTGATAAATGGGCCATACAGGTTCTTCTTGATGTTTAATAACAATATTTTTAAAGTTCTCTTTATTTAATATGTATATGAAGAAAATAATATTTATTGCGTTTTGTCTATTTATACTTTTAGGATGTATAGAAACTGGTGAAATACCCAAATTACAAGAGTCTTTGACTTATGAACATATTGATTTAGTTGGAATGGTTGTTGGTGAAGAAAGCCAGGATTCTGTTTTCATATCTAATGATAAAAAAATAGCTAAAATTGAATTAACTCCAGATTTAGAAGAAACTAAAGGATTTCTTGGGATGTCATTAGATATAAAATCGACTAGACCACTAAAACTAAATTCAATATATTCTAATGAAACACATAATAATATTGACTTAAATTCAGTAACAATAAACTCTTTTTTTGAAAAAAGAACTTCTAATATTCTTACTATAAGTAATACACCCACATTTGAAAGTAAAAAAGTTAAACAAACAATAATTGTTGAAAATAAAGAAAACATCGAAAAAAATATTACTTTGTCCTTGACCTTTGACATTAATACAACTAACATAAATAGTTTAAATAAAGAAATATCTATTACTGCAGATAAACCAGTTGTTTTTAAAACAGACAATTATGAATTGAATTTTGACTATTTAGAAGTTTCATCTCCTTCATTTTCATTTTCTTATTTCTCAGATAATGAGATGTATCATTTTGACTGGACAGATATGAAAGATACAGAACACGCAGTTATTATAAAAACAGATGATGAACTTACATCACATATTGAAATTCAATCTATTATACATTTAAATCCTTTAGAAACAGTTGTTTTTGATCCTTCATATTCAGAAAGAGATTTAGCATCTATGATAAGTATAACTTCCTTTTATGGGGTTTCAGATTTAACAGATATAAAAATTGGAGATATAAACGGAGATTATGTTGTAATGTCTAAAAATGCAATTTATTATATTAAGAATGACGGAAGTTTTGTCCAAAGCAGGAATGATATTAATAAAAAATATGCTGCTAAATTTATTTTTCCTTCTGGAACAACATATGAATTTACAAGTATTGACATTGGTGATTACGATGGAGATGGAAAAGAAGATATTTTAACAACTATACATCCAATTGGCGCATTTTTAATAAAAGGCAATAATATAGTTTCAGGTTTGAAATCTATAACTATTGATCCTTATAATCCTGGACCTCATTATTCTTTTGTTGCTCCTCTAGGAAGTTATTATATTTTTAATAACGCACATATTATAGATGGAAAAATTTGTTTTGGAGTTGGGAATTATCCACAAGGTGGAACTATCTACTCACATAATGTTTTTTGTTATAATTCTCCATTTTCCAGCTCTGGAAGTTTTGATGATCTGAATGCATTAAAATTTAATGCAGATTATGATTTTTGGTATAGACAAACATATTCTGGAGGACCGGGGTGTCCTGGAGTTCCTTATTATTTTAATAGTAAATTGTATATTGGTGCACCATGTGTAAATGGAATTTCAATAATAGATTCTCCTTCAGGGACTTTAACTTATACTGAACCTACAAATATTGGTCCTTCGGGATTTGGATCAAAATTCACACATTTTGATAATTCTATATTTGTCTTAGCAAATAATAGAATTTTAAAAACACAAGTTGGTGGTGCACAAGTTGATTTTATAAACAGACCTGGATTGATTAGTTTAGATTCTAATGGAAAATACGTATATGCAGGCGCATTAGGAGAAGTTTATATCGTAGATCCAGATACAGGAGAAATTATTTTAGAAATAAATGGAGACATTTCTGGACCTATTGCTGCAGGTTCATTAGGTATATTAACAGACGAAGGATTTGTAATTGTTGAAATAACAGAAGAAGATTTAGAAGAATGTTCTGTTCCTCCCATTTCTGGACCTTGGTTAATAGACAGAGATACAGTTATTTGTTCAGGAAATTGGAATGGAAGAGACACTGGTTCTGGATATATTCAAGTAACTGATGATTATATTACCATAACATGCGAAGATGATACTATAATTAATGGAAATGGATATTATGGCACTGCTATTAAAATAAATGATAAGATTGGAATAACATTAGAAAATTGTAAATTTGAGGAATATGATAATGGAGTAATTATTGAAAAAGGAACGGAAAATAGTATATTAAATAATCATTTTGATAAAATGCAGAATACTGCAATATATCTAAAAGAAGGAAAAACACATAATATCATAGGTAATAAAATATCTGAAGGGGGAACTGGTATTAGGATACAAAATTCAAATAATAATATTCTATCTGACAATATTATTTATGAGAATACACAAACAGGCATAATTATAGGTGACGATGAGATGGCACCCGGAGGCTATGGAAACTCATTTTCAAATAATAAAATAATTAATAATCAAAATGGTTTGGTTTTACATATTTGTAATAATCCAGGGGGTGTACCAAATACTTTTAATTCAGATATAATTTGCGATAATTCTTATGAAAATGTAATTATAGAAGATACGGGGTGTTGGAGTACATTAACAAATTCTGAAGTTACATGTGATTCATCAATAATTGGTTTTTGTGATATTCCTTGTAATGATGAATACACAGGATGTGTTAATTTAAATGACCCTTCAACTTATGCTGGAAGAATAGAATTTAATTCAGACGCAAACAGATTTGATATTTTAGAAAGTATTACACTTTGTGAAAATGAATACATATTGAGTTCTAGATTATATTTTACTGCAAATAGCATTACGCTAGACTGTAATTCTTCATTATTAATAAGTGACATTCCTAAACAAGGAACAGGAATTTTTATTAATGGCTATGATAATTCAATAATAAAAAATTGCCATATTAAAAATTTTGATACTGGAATAGGAACAAGTGGAACTGGAGGGGGGACGCTACTTAATTTACAAGTTTTAGATAATCAATTAGAATCAAATAATAGAGGGATAGATACACAAATTACTCGTAATATACTTATAAAAAATAATAAATTCTCAAATAATCAACTTACTGGTTTAAGAGTATTAAATTCAGGTAGTGGGATAGGCGAATCTGAAATTAAAAATAATTTCATAACTGATTCAAATAATGGGATGGAATTAATTTGGCCTGGAAGTGCAATAGTAAAAGTTCATAACAATACAATTACTAATAATATAAATGGAATACACTTATCTTCAGCAGCTAATTATGATATTTATGATAATACAATTGAAAGAAATACAAATGGTATATATTTATTATTTTTAATATCTGGTCAAAATAGTATTTATAAAAATACTATTATAAATAACCAATTTGGTATTTACACATCTAATATTATGCCTATTGTAAATCAATATATATACGACAATGACCTATGCTCAAATACTGGTGATTATGATATTTATCTAAGTTTAAATCCTATTGGTAGTATAGTAACAGACAATTACTGCGGAACTGGTAGAAAATATATTTCAGGTTCAATATCGGATTGTAGTAATTCATGCTTATTATTTGCTTCGGGTTGTGTAAACTTAAATGATCCAGGCACATTTAACCTAGATGGAGATTCAATACAAAATATTGAAATCTCTGGTGAAAATTATTTTGTAAATCAAGATGTAACCTTATGTAGAAGTACTTATGATATTTCGAGGGATATTGGATTAAGAATAAACGCCCCAAATATTATTCTAGATTGTAATGGGAGTATTTTAAATGGAGTAGGTGCATTAACTGCTATTTATAATGATGTTTTAAGTGGAACAAATGTAACTGTAAAAAATTGTATAATTCAAAACTTTGAAACTGTAGGTATAGATTTCGTTAATGGTGCGGATGAAGGAAAAATACTAAATAATACTTTAATAGACAATTCCGGAATAGGTATTGAAATAGCAGATTCTCAAAATTGTTTAGTTGAAGATAATATTTTAATTAATAATTATGGAGGAATATGGTTAGATTATAACATTGATGGAACTCAAATAAATAATAATTATATGTGTGATAATACAGACTATGATATTGTTTCTGCTGAACTTACAAGCGCAGGAGTAGATAATACATGTACTCTTATGCCTTCAGGGAGTGTTTGGAATGATACAGGCGCAACAGGATGTACCAACAAATGCCCAAGCACTAGCGCAAATGTCTGCGCACATGTTGAAAGTTTATCAACACCTTTAGCACACGGCGCTACTTTTGATTTTAATGGAGAAACATACACAGCAATTGGAAACTGTACTACTTCTACATTACCATTTACTTGGATAGACGGAACAACAGGTGCGCCTAAAAAATATGTTATAACTGCCAACTTGTCAAGCGCAGAAACATGCTTGGAAATAGGCGCGAATAATATTGAGATTGAAGGGTGCAATTATAGAGTAAATGGGGAGGACAATTATGAAACTTGGCCAGCAGAACTTGGATATGCATTAAGTATAAACAATAAACAAAATATATTAATTAAAAATATTGATCTGATTAATAAAAGTATATTCAAAGGTGAAACAAATGAAATTGGAATTAAAACTTCTAAAACAAGAGAATTTGAAGTTAATTGTTCAGGAAAAGTAATTTTTGAAGATTGTTTTATTGCTCCAGATGAACGTATTTATATTCTAAGAAATTCAAAAGTAGAATTTAGAAATAGTATAATTAATCCTGAAACAACAAGAGAATTAACTATTAGAGATAATTCACAAACAACATTTAACAATACAAATATAGAAAATATACAAATTATTTATATACCAAAAAATACTATTCCAAATGTTTATGTTAATAACATAGACACAGAAGCAGACAGGGTAGAAAGTGCAAATATAACTTCAAATGATGATTCATATCAAGTTATTTTTAAAAATGTAGAACAAACAGGAATAAGACAGATATTTGAATCTTATTTAAGCAGAGATTCACTTGATTCAGATGAAGAATATAACTTAAAAATATTAAATTCAAAATTATATTCACTTAGGCTCAGTAATAACACAAAAACAAAAATAGAAAATAGTTATTTGGGTTTTGAAGAATCAGATATCAGTTATCCCCCATTAGAGATAAGAACATCTGCTAGTAATTCAAAAACAATATTTGATAATTCGAATATAAGTTATTTTGTTGGTAGAACTATATCCCCCGAAGATCAATTCCATATTGGAGGAAATTTAACAATTCTAAATGAAGTAGATTGTTCTGTTGAAGAAGGAGATAGTAAGATATTTATAAGACAGTATCCAGTTTTAATAACTGGTGCAGACGCAGGCAAATGCTTAAAAATAACTGCAAAATCAAAAAATCTTGGTGAATCAGATTTTATTGATTATGAAATAATACGTACATCAAGTGAAGATAGTTTAGTAAACCTAATTTGTAAATATGTTAATGCTGATGGAACTGTTGAACCTTGTGATATTAAAATAACAACAATTGATGATATTTATTGTGTTACTCCAACTAGCTAATAAATAAAATAAAATTTAAAAAATAAAAAATTATTTCATATAAGTTACTTTTGTTTTTCCAATTAATTCATCGGTATTTGAATCAAAAACAGAAATTAAATATATCCCTGTTGGATTTACATATTCTCTTAAATCTATACTTTGTCCTTGTGAAAATCCATTTATTTCTTTTATTAATCTCCCATTATTATCATAAATTTTAACATCTGCATTTTCATATTTATTATCTAAAGCTAATGAAAAACTATTATTTGTTGGATTTGGATAAGGCCTTAAAGCGCCTTTAATTTCTTCTTTGTTTTGGTTTTCTGATATTCCTACAGAACTTACTAAGTCCCTGGTATAATTTAAGTTAACATAAAATCTAAATCTAGACCCTGTAGGATTAACTCCTCCCCATGCAAAAGGAACATCTAAAATCAAAAAGTCATCATCAAAAGTCCTTGAAGGATTTTCTGGTGTGATATCAACCCAATAATACTCTGGAGGTCCTCTGCACCTAGGAAAAAATAATTCTCCTGTAATGGTGTCTTGATCATCCCATTTTACATTTGTTACTCTTAACCATTCAATAGAAGTTGAATCATTTATTGTGATTTCCATTGTTACGCCTCCTCCATGAGAAGTATTGATTGAATCCATTTCTGTTTCTATTTCAGATAAATTTTTATGTCGATATCTAAATAATATCTCATAAAATCCAGGGGTTCCTACTGGATTTACTGATGCAATTGTGTCTGCAAAAAATGAAGGGTAAGAACCTGTTGTATCTTCAAAAGCATATTGATCTATTAAAGTTCCTGAAGAATCTTGATAAGCAAAAGGAATATCTTCATAATAAGTAGTTTCTGGTGGTTCTTCCATTGAATAATAAATAAGTTTTACATTTGTTAATGAACATTCATAAGTATCTGCTTCTGCTGTTGCTGTTTCAAAAGGTCTTTCTCTTGATTTTGAATTTTCATCTTCCACAAGAGAGGGAATTTCATCCCTTGGTAATTCAGCTGCTTGCGCAGTTGGGATTGAAAATGCGATAATAATTGCTGTTGATACATAAACAACTGCTTGTTTAAGATTAGTTGAAAATCTACAAAATATGCCTTTAGATTCTTCTATTTTCTTTGGTTCTGTTTTAGAAGGAATAGCGCCTAAATCTATTTCTGGTTTAGAAGCCTCTAAATTAAATGATCTTGTATCAGTAAGACTTTGGTATTTTGGTTCTGGCATAAATCCTTTTTGCATATAATATTTATAAACTTCTGGGTATTAAAATTTTTCGGTTAGTCAGTATTGTCAAAGTTCCGGTATTATTTGAAAGTTCTTAATTCTTTAGTTTATAAATTAAATATTATTTTTAATTTATTTTTAACTTCTTCTAGTTTTTCATCTTTTATTTTATCTATTTTTTTATTTATTAAGATACTATCTAAAGTTAAAATAAAATCAGTTTGAACATAACTATCTTTAAGTAAAGATCTATTCTCAGTATCATCAATACATACAGGCACAAATAAGTTTTTTTCAGTATTCTTATAATGAGATGTAATTTTTAATAAAATAACATCTCTTGAACTTAAATTTTGGGAGTTTATAATAAGTGCAGGTCTTAATTTTGATCCGGAAATAGATGGAAAAGAAAGTTCAACAATAACTATATCTCCTGTTTAAAGTTTGAATAACTCTTCTGCATTATCCCAGCCTTCCTTTTCTGCTTTTCTTAATGAAAGTAATTGTAATCCTTTAGAATTTACAATTTCTTCTAAAATATCTTCAATATCTAATTTATATTCTTGTACTTTTTTATAAATATTTGAATCAATACTTATTGACACAGTAGTCATAACTATCACCTTAACTTTATTTAACTATACAACCATTAAAAGTTTTCGGTTGTTTTAAAACTTAAATTTTCAATATTCTAGCTACAATTTAAAAAAGAAAAATAGGTTTTAATCTATTTTTAGTTCTACTTTTTTACATGCTCTTTCTAATGTGTCTCTTAATGATGAAGCTAATTCCTTTTGAGCTGTTTTTTCTAAATGTTCCAGTATGAGCCAAAATATCACTATTCCAAATAAACCAGAGATTATTGAAATATAATACCTTACAAACAAACAATACACCATACTCAAACAGATAAGACCAAAAACAACATTTACTAACTCACTCCGTTTACTTTTGATAGATATATGTGCTTCTAAATCCTTATCTTCTTTTGAGAATGTATATCTCCCTTTTATTTTATGTAACGCTTCATTACTATGTATCCTAATTTCATCATCAAATTTCTTTATTTCCTTGTCGAATGAATCTTTGTTTAATTCTTTGCCAATAACTTCAACTAATTTATCTATTTTTAATGCTCCATTTTTTATAAGATAAGTTTTTCTTATTTCCATAATATCACCATATATATAATACTCTTCAAGTATTAAAATTTTTCGGTTATTTTAAAAATAAAAAAATATCAAAATATACTAAAATACATACAAATATTGTAATTATAGATACTATATTCGTTCACTAGTCTATTGCCAGTACAACCAGCAACATTTACTCTTTTATTGTGTATTATATTAGCACAAACAAATGTTATATTCTTAAAAAAGTGCATAAAAATCGTATAATAAAACATACGTTCATATACTATAGTATACGTTTTTACATCTAAAAAACCTCTTAAAAAAGCTTTTCGTCTGACATTAGTGTGATGAAAAGGTATATAAACATACCTTATTCATATATCAAAGTATAATGCCCATTATACTTACAGGAATTATAGTCTTATTTAACCAATTTTCTTAAATATATAGAATAGAAAACCTTTTAAACCAAGAAAACACTAAAATATAACATGAAACACAAAGAAAATATTAAATATGGTTTCATTAGTTCTATTCAAAGATCTAAAACATTTAGAAATACAATCTTTTTCTTAACATTAGGAATATCTCCATTACTTTCTAAATCTCTCCAATCACAATTATATAAAAGAGAAGATGTAACATATGAACCAGTAGAATACCAAAATGAATTATACTCTGCATATGAATTAAAAATACAAGGATTATTAGCAGTAGATTTTGAAAAAGCAGATTATGAAAAAACATTTGAAATTATAAAATTATTAATAAATACAGAATTAGGATTCGATCTATTAGAATTTTTATTTGAAAATAAAATACATGAAACAGATTCCCCACTAGTTCCAGAAATTTACTTACTTTTTGCACAAGAATGTGAAAAAAGAGAAATTTATGAAAGTGCAGCAAGAGCTTATAAAATATTAACAACAACTTTTAAATTAGATTATGAAGAAAAATATAATGAATGTATGAATAAAGCAATAGAAAAATTCATGAATTGAGGTTAAATATATGCCAAGACTAAACGAGGTAAATTTAGAAGCAGAAAGAAGAAGAACAGAAGGAGTAATCAATGCAGGAAGTATTACAGAAACAATTACAAATTTAAATAACATATTAAAAAAACTAAAAGATCCAAAAAATTTAGACATAGCAATAACATTATATACCTCAGAATTAGAAAAAATAGAAAAAAATAAAGAATATCTTGAAGAAACAAAAGAAGAACATAAAAACCTACTTAACAAAGAATTTGCAAAATATATAGATGAAATTATGAAAATAACTCAAACAACAAATGATACTACTTTTATTAAATTAGCTTGTGAATACGTAATGGAAGCATATATAGGAGGAGCTTTAACAAATAAAGAAAAAACTCTTGATTTAATTGATACGTTAGAATCTAGATATAAAAAGAGATTTAATCCAAAAACATCAGATGAATATGATGAAAAAGGAGATACTTTAACAAACATAATTATATTCAAAGAAGAACAGCTTAATCAAACTTTTGAATATCAATTCGGATATATTGATTATGTATCAACAACTTATAAAATGGGAGCAAATATGAGTGAGGATTATGCTAATACCTTTCTTATGGATGCAAAAGCAATGTTTGTTCACTCTGCATGGGGAGGTTTTGTAGTTGCTGATGAATATGCAAAACCTTATGCAGACAAACAAAAAAGAGAATTATGGACTTATATTATAAATAGATTAGACTCTATGAATAAAACAGATAAAGTAAAAGAAGCAAAAAAAAGAATAAGTGCATAAATACCCAATCAACTTTTTTGAATTTATTATTTTCCAATACTTTTCTGAATATTATTTTTTCAAAAATAAATAATGTTACTATTGTTTTAATACAAATAAGTTTTTTAAAGACATAAAGAGAATATAAATTATGGAAAAGAAAGAAAAAAGCATTTGGGTATTTAAAGATAGAGCTGAAATGGAAAAAAAATTAAATGAAATTCTTCATTTAATTGAAACTAATCCTGAGTGGAAACGCAGATATGAGATTCTTGGCAATCTATAATATTAATTACTTTTTCCTTCTTGTATGTTTATTTTTAATAAATCCTTTATTTCAAAAATCTTTAAAACATCTGATTTTAATCCTTTTTTATTTTTGACAATAAGTAATTTTTCAGCATTAAATTTACTAAATTTCTCTTCTATCTTCTTGATATCCTCCATAGTTACTTTTTTCCATTTAACTTCTCCAACTACTTTTATTTTTTTAAAAGAAACTAAAGCGATATCAATTTCTGGTTCTTCTATTTTAACTGGTTTCATACCATAAATTTTAGAGAGAAGTAACTTTACAAAATATTCTATATGAAAGGGTATTTTTTTATCAATAACATCTGAAATAAACTTTTCTGAAACTTGTGTTTCTAATAATCCATATTTTTCATCAACATAAAAAAACAAGTCTATAAATGGAGAAACATGAGAGTATACAAATTTTTTTTTATTAAAAACACTTTCTTTTTGTAAAATACCCATAGAAACTAAATTATTAAGATATCCTTGAATTAATCCTGGATTGTCTTTTTTGATTAACCCACGCGAAAATAGATATGATGAAATTTCAGAACTTATTCCTTTTCCAGAAGCAACAGCACGCATAATCCCATCATAAACTTTTGAAAGATGTTTATCTTCCTCTCTAAATATCTCCCCAATTAATCCTTGTATACTCATTTTATTGTCTATTAAATATTTTGTAAGAAATTTTCTTATTGGTGGATTATAATGTTGAATTAAAATAGGTTCTCTTAAATACACTGCTGTTTCAATAAATTCAATCTTATCTTTTATTTTAAGATTAATAAGAATATCTCTCTCATCAATTATTGTAAATGGAACATCATAAAAAAGCCCAATTAGAGGATATTTCAATTTAAGTAATTTTTGAGATAACCATAAAGTAGAAGAAATTAAAATTAATTTTCCGGTTGTTCCTATCGAATGAAGATAATCTAAAAAAATAGGGGGTAGTCTATGGAATTCATCCACAACTATTGTTTTGTCATTAATTAAAGATTTAAATATTATAAAAAATTCAGAAAAAGTAATGTTTTCATTTTTATATATAATTGAACTATCTTTTGCAACAAAAAAATATTCATCCCATTTCATAAACTTTTTAACATAAAATGTTTTGCCTGTTTTTCTTCTCCCATATATGAATAACCAATTTCCTGCATTATTGATTTTTTCATCTTCTGTTCTTCTTTTTATTATATCTTCCACTACTATGTTTACAAACATAATGTTTATAAACATAATGTTTACAAAAATAATAGATTACATTTACTCTTAGATATCAATTTCTTTGATAAAATAAAAAGTAGCCTTTTTAAATATTCCATATAAATAACTTAAGTGATAATAATGAAGAGATCAGATAAAAAGAGTAAAATTACTAAGATAAATCCTATATATTCACTAATGGCACAATTAGATTTTAAACTAGTTTTTGCAAGTATGTTTATTTTTATTTCATTATGGGGATTAGTATTTGCAGCTGATGAATTAGAATGTATTTTATTAGCTTTATGTAATCAAATAATGGGTATAATCCCTTCATTAGCTTTCTTATTAGTAACAGTAGCAGCAGTTGCTTATGCAGGTGGGCAATTATTTGATGCGCAAACACGAGCAAGAGCGCAACAATGGGCTATTTCCTGTATAATCGGCGCAATAATCGGCGCTGTTATCTTAATTATAGTACCAGCTTTCTTAGGCGCTTTGATAAAAATGAGTGCAGGACCTGGGCTTTCGATTAGTTGTTCAGAAACAGGAATGTGTACTGAAGCATTGATAGATGCAGAAATAAGCGTAGGAAGCTCCCCTTAATCATCTTTATATTCATTTTTATATTAATAACTCCATAAATATTGAGGGGTAATAAAATGAAAAAAATTTTTATATTAGCAGGACTTGGCGTATTTTTATCGATAGGTTTAGTATTTTCAGCTCCTCCTACAACAGGTTTAACTAATTTATCAAATATATTCTTTGGTTTGGCTTGTGATATTAAAACTTTATTAATCCCAATTGGATTTTTATTAGTAGTTGCAGCTGCAGTTATTTATGCAGGTGGACAAGTAGGAAATGCTGAGATGAGAGGAAAATCTCAAGGATGGGCAGTATGGGCATTAGTAGGA